>JANQOW010000066.1 GCA_028285595.1 Hyphomicrobiales bacterium | reverse complement strand
ACATCGTCCGGGAACGGATGAAAAAATCAACAGAGTACGGAGTGTGAGCCATGGATCTAATTCTAGACCTGATCAGCGCGCTTGCGGGCCCTGAGCTCGGCAAATGGGTGGCCGGCCTAGTCGCCGGTCTCGGCGCTCTTTTAGCTCTCATCGTGGCGCGGCAGAGAGGCCGGGCTGAGGGGCGTGCACAGGTGCGGGCTGAAAATGTCCGTGCCGCCGCCCGCCAACAGGCCGAGCTCAGCGCCATTCGCGAAGAGCAGGCCCGGGCGGCCAGCAATGCGCCCGACGAAGATGAGCTCTCTGAAATTCTGAAAGAGGGGAGGTTTTGATGCGCAGTGTTCTTTGTCTTGTCATGAGCCTCATTCTAACCGCCTGCACCCACCCGCTGGACGGGCAGAGTGGCCTGGTGCCGGGGGCCGCCTGTCCGCCCCTGAAGCACTATTCCCGCGTTCAGCAGAACCGGTTGGACGCAGAGCTGAAGTCCTGCGGGCAAGGCTGCCAGGCTCTCCGGGGAGCGCTTGCCGATTACCATGTGCTGCGCCAGCAGGTGAGGGCCTGCCGGACGCGGCGCTGAACGTTGTGTGGCCGGGTAAAAGGCGCTAAAGGGTGGCGGCATATTCTGCACCTGAAGGATTTGTTGCCTCATGGCCCTTGACGCCACCCCTTCCGCCCGCCCGGAGCTGACCCGGGACGCTGTTGATCAGGTGATCGCGCTGCGCGAAAGCCGGCGGCTGAGCGAAGCCATGACCGCGGTGGCGGGGCTCTTGAAAGATCACCCGAAGTCGCAGTTGCTGCACAACATCAAGGGCACGATCCATGCCGAACTGAATGAGCCGGACGCTGCGCTGGAGTGTTACCGCACGGCCTTGAAGGTGCAGTCCAGCTATGCGGCGGCCCACAATAATATGGGCTATCTGTTCAACACGCTTGGCCGCTTTGATGAGGCGATCGAGGCCTATTCCAAGGCCATCAAACATCTGCCGGACTATGTGGAGGCGCATGTCAATCTTGCCCTGGTCTACCTGGAGATGGAGCGCCCGGAAGACGCGTTGATCCGGTGCAGGAAGGCGCTGGAGATCAGCCCGCACAACGCCCATGCCCATGCCGGCCTTGCCAATGCGCTGAAGGAACTGGGCCGCCACGAAGAGGCGGTGGCCAGCTACAAGACGGCGCTCGCCTTGCGCCCAAATCACGCCGAAACCCTCTCGAACCTGGGGCAGACGCGCTATGAGTTGGGCCAGATGGACGAGGGTACGGCCGATTTCCGCCAGGCCCTTGCGGCCGATCCGGGTCATGTGCATGCCCACTACAATCTGGCCAGGGTGACCCGGTTTTCCGGCGGCGAGCCGCAGATCGCCCAAATGCAGTCTCTTCTGGCGCAGGCCCATGAAAGCTCGAAAGATCGCATTCTGCTGCATTTCGCACTCGCCAAAGCCCATGAGGAGTGCGGGCAGATCGAACAGGCGTATGGTCATCTGGCGGAAGGCAACCGGCTGCGCAAAGCCCAGCTCGGCTACACGGCGGACCGCGACGCGCGGCTGTTCGACCACGTGAAGGCAACGTTTTCTTCCGGCAAGGATGTGCGCCTCCAGGCGAGCGACCTTAAGCCTGCAGAGGGCGAGAAGACCCCCATCTTCATTCTGGGCATGCCCCGCTCCGGGACCACGCTGGTGGAACAGATCATCGCCAGTCACTCCAAGGTGCATGGCGCCGGTGAACTGCCCACTCTGGGCCGCATCCTCTCGCCTCAGTTTGATAAGCTCGCGCCCGGCAAGGGGCTTTCGCTCAATGCCTATAAGCTGAAATCGCTGCGCAAGAGCTATCAGGCGGGCCTGGCGGCCTTGAATGCCTCTGAGCCGTTCATCACCGATAAGGTGCCGGGCAACTTTGTGTGGCTGGGCTTCATCCGCAGCGCCATGCCCGAGGCGAAGATCGTTCATGTGAGCCGGGATCCCATGGCCACCTGCTGGTCGAACTTCAAGCAGTTCTTTCCGGCGGCCGGCATGGGGTACACCTGCGACCTGGAAGATGTGGCGGCGTTCTACAAGCGCTATGAAGATTTGATGGCGTTCTGGCGCGAGCGCTTTGGGGACGGCATCTATGAGCTCAACTATGAGCAGCTCACCGAGAACCAGGACGCTGAAACCCGCAAGCTGATCGCATGGTGCGGGCTGGAGTGGGAAGACCAGTGCCTGGCCTTTCATGAAACCGAGCGGGCGGTCTCCACCGCTAGTTCGCATCAGGTGCGTGAGGCCATGTACACCGGGTCTTCAGCCAACTGGACCAAGTTTGAAGCCCATTTGGGTGCCCTTAAGCGGAGCCTGGCTCCTGCAAGCGGTAGCGGGGAGCAGAGCTGAGAAAGCGTCCATAGGCTTGTGCGTTGGGCGGGGCGAAGTTCTCTGCCAAGAGGTTGCGTTTTTTCTGTTTGGCACCGATGTCGGCCAGAAGTTCATCAAAATGCAGGAAATGAAAGGGCGCTGAACACAGGCCCCCGTAAACCTGCGCGGCCGGCCGTTTGGTGCGCTTCCACTCAAGCATCATCTCAATGTTGGCGTTCATTTCTTCCGCCGTTGGCTGCCGGGCCAACATGCCATCGGCGTAGCGCACCAGCCAGTTGGCGGCCATTTCGGCGCTGAGCACGGTGCAGAAGGACGAATTGAAGCCCACAAAACCCATATCCGGCAGGTCCGGGTTGGCGATGATCCGGTAAAGCCGGTATTGGCCGTCCGGCTCGATCAGCTTGTTGAGATAGGCGTCCGGCAGGAACGGCACGCCGAGCTTCCAGCCCACGGCCAGGATGGCAAGATCTGCAGGCAGCGTCTCGCCGCCCGACAGGGTGACGGTGCCGGGGCCATAGGAGGTAAAGGTGCCCTGGATGGTTTTGATCTTGCCCGCGGCGATGAGATCAAACAAACCCGGCGTTACGATGGGGACAGAACAGCTCACCGTGTCCTCGATCGGCTGCTTGGGCCTAAGCCCCGTCTTCCCCAGTTTGAGCTGCCGGCTGAGCAGCGCCTCCAGTGCGCGCCAGTTGGCCCAGATGAAGGGCGCGGCGAGCTTGTACTTCAGGCGGTCAAGGGCGGTGAGGCGCCAGCCCTGGAACATGTTCTCCTGCTTGCGGATATAGAGGATGCGCTTGAAGTTGATCAGCCCGCCAACAAAATAGGGGATGCGCCAGACGCTCTCACGGTAGACGATGGTCACCGATTTTGCCCCGCTGTGCACCGCGTTGACTGCAATGTCGGTGGCTGATTTTGAAAAGCCCAGGACGACCACATCCTTGTCTTTGACAAGGCTTTCGTCTGTGTATTCTGAGGAGTGGAGCACTTGGCCGCCGGCGGCCTCAAAGGCCTCCTGGCCCGGGTGCGTGAGGATGTTCTTCTCGCTGAACTGGCCGGTGCACACCGCCACGAAATCGTAGTTTTCCGTCCTGGGGGCGGCGTTTTCCGTTTTGAGGGTGAGGCTCCAGCCAGGCGCGCCATCTGTGCGCTGGTCCATGGTCTCCACCTGGGTGTTGAACTGGAGAAGCGGTTTCAGCCCATGATCGTGGGCATAGGCGGTGAGATAGTGATGCACCTGCGCTCCGCTCGGCCACTCCGGATAGGCATCAGGCATGGCTTTGTCGGTGTAGCGGTAGAGATCCTTGGGGCTTTGGGTTTGGATGCCGGGGTAGGACCGCGAGGGTTCCCAGACGCCGCCGAGGTCGTGGCTGCGTTCAAACACGCTGACCGTGTGGCCCTGGGATTTGAACACTTTGGCGGCCGCGAGCCCGCTGACCCCTGCGCCGATGACGGCCACGTTTTTTCTGGTTGGTGCCACGGTTGAGCCCTCCGCAGACGTTTGTGCATGAAGAGGTGCATCTTAGTGTCCTTGCGGTCGTGCGCAAGCGAGGTCGTTGCGGCACCCGCCCGGTTTTCCCACGTCCCAAACGTCACCCCGGAAATTGCAAAGCAAATATCCGGGGCCCAGAGCCGCGGGCTCCGAGCTCTGCCGCCCTGGGTCCCCGCGTTCGCGGGGATGACGGTGTTGCCGTTTCCCACGTCCCAAACGTCACCCCGGAATTTGCAAAGCAAATATCCGGGGCCAAGAGCCGCGTGCTCCGGGCTCTGCCGCCCTGGGTCCCCGCGTTCGCGGGGATGACGGTGTTGCCGTTTCCCTCCTCCCAAACGTCACCCCGGAATTTGCAAAGCAAATATCCGGGGCCCAGAGCCGCGGGCTCCGAGTTCTGCCGCCCTGGGTTCGCGGGGATGACGGAAGGATAACGCTTGAGCCGGCTTAAGACCCTAGCTGCGCGCGTCGTCCAGCCACTCAAACAGCCGGTCGAACCCGCCGAAGGGATAAAGATGGGCTTGGGTGACGCCAAGCTCAGGCTGGTTGACCTTCAAATCAGCCAGACCGGCCACCAGACCATCGGGCTTGTTCACGCTCATCAGCTTGGTCACGTTCAGAGCCTGCTTGCGGATGAACTTGGCGGAGGCGCCCACACCGCACACTGCGGCGTATTTCACCAGGGTCTTCAACGTCGCCGGACCTGGTACGCCCACGTGAATCGGCAGCGTGATGCCTTCGGCCCGCAGCGTCTTGGCCCAGTTTTCAACAGGGCCCGCTTCAAACAGGAACTGCGTGGCAATGTGCGCCTCAACGCCGGCTTCAACGGCATATTTCTGCTTGTCCTGAAGGGCCTGCAGCAGCGCTGCCTTGCCCACTTTGTTCTCAATGTCCGGGTTGCCTTCCGGATGGCCCGCCATGCCCAGATGGGTGATGCCGTGCTTGACGAACAGGCCGGTCTGCATGAGCTGTACCGCAGCGTCGAAATCCCCGTTGGGGGTGGCCGCGCCGCCGCCCAGGACCAGTGCTTTGGTGACGCCGGCTTCGCCCGCATAGGCCGCCAGCCAGTCGTTCAGGATATCCGCGTTCAGCACGAAACGGGCCGGAACATGGGGCACAGGCTCCAGGCCCGCCGCCTTCAAGGCGCGCACAGTGTTCAAGATGCCCGGCTGGTCGCCGGCTTCGATCATGGCCACGTAGACCGGCGTGCCCGGCGCCAGATGGTTCGCCAAAAGGTCAATCTTATCGATGTGCTTGGGCGTGATTTCCAGGGAAAACGTGCTCAAAAACTCAGCGACGGGGTGCACCGGCAATGCCTCTTTTTCGTTTACTGCAGACATCATGTTCATTTCGACCATCCTTGGCTCCTTACCCTTAAGGGCGTGGTCTGCATGGGCCTTTGTGGACAGGATGACGCGCTTGGGAACGACAGGAGTTTAGCAAATTGCGACTAGCAATTGTTTTGTGACAGCAGTATGTGGTGGATCTGGAGATTGGTTGTTTAAGGACGGGTTTTGCATGTTCGGTGAAAAACCGAGAGAGCTGCCGCAATTGTTTGCGTTTGTGCTGATCCCTCAGTTTTCCATGATGCCGCTTGCCGCGGCGGTTGAGCCTTTGCGGATCGCCAACCGCATGTCGGAGCGCGACCTTTATAAGTGGACCAGCCATTCGGTGGATGGCGAGCCTGTGGTGGGGTCCAACGGCATGCCAGTCATGGTGGACGGCTCCCTCAACGACATCAGCGAGCACGCCACAATCGTGGTGTGTTCCGGCATCGATGTGCACCAGCACGTGGATAAGCGCCTGGTGAACTGGCTGCGCAAGGCAGACCGGCGCGGCGCCGACATCGGGGGCTTGTGCACCGCCAGCCATCTTTTGGCCGAGGCGGGCCTCTTGAACGGCCACCGCTGCACCATCCACTGGGAGAACCTGCCGGGCTTTGCCGAAGCGTTCCCCGATATTGAGGTGACGGGCGGCCTGTTTGAATTTGACCGGGACCGGTTCACGTCAGCCGGCGGCACGTCGCCGATCGACATGATGCTGGCGATGATCGCGAGCCAGCATGGGGCCGATTTGGCGGCTGATACGGCCGAACAGGTGCTGCACTCGCCGATCCGCCATCATTCTGAGCATCAGCGCATGTCCCTGCCGGCCCGCATCGGGGCGCGCCACCCCAAGCTGGTGGGCATTATCGAGCAGATGGAGCAGAACCTGGAAGAGCCCTTGTCGCCCAGCATTCTGGCCAAGGAGGCCGGGCTCTCCACGCGCCAGCTCGAACGCCTGTTCCGGCGCTATCTGGACCGCTCGCCGAAGCGGTACTACCTGGAACTGCGCTTGAAGAAGGCGCGGTCCTTGCTGCTGCAGACCAACATGTCGGTGATCAATGTGGCTTTGGCCTGCGGATTTTCATCCCCTTCCCATTTTTCGAAATGCTACCGGGCCTATTACGGGCGCACGCCATACCGCGAACGGGGCATCCCGACGCTGGCGACGGGAGCATCGGCGTAAGAGCGTTCGCGCTTTAACCACCATCACCCCCGCGACCGCGGGGATCAAGCGGCACTGGGTCCCGGATATTTTGCTGGCGCAAAATTCCGGGATTACGGGTGATGCAGCTTCATCTTCCGTCATCCCCGCGAATGCGGGGACCCAGGGGCGGTTGGCTCTGAACGGTGTGGCCCCGCAAACACAAAGGGCGGGCTTCCTTTCGGAAACCCGCCCTCCCGATAAAGTAACGCCCACGACCGGGGGCAAACCTGCGGACGGCACTCTATCAAACGCGTAAGCCGGTAAGCTAACGTCCGATTCTCTTCTTGCCAACCAATCGGTGGCCAAAATCCACGGAACTTAATCCGCCACGGCCGGAATCTTCAACTTTACCTCCAGCCCGCCAATGTCAGCGGCGCCCAGCTTGATTTTCCCGCCATACATACCGGCGGTTTCCGACACAATCGACAGGCCCAGCCCGGATCCAGGCTTGGATTCGTCGATCCGATGACCGCGCTTCAGGGCCTCATGGCGCTGTTGAGGCGTCAGGCCCGGGCCGTCGTCGCTCACGAAGATGTCGAGCCACACCCGACCCTCGTCCATTTCCGAGGCCCTCCAGATGGCCTTAAGGTCGATCCGCTTCTCGGCAAACTTGAAGGCATTCTCCAACAGGTTGCCAATCATCTCCTCCAGATCCTGCTTCTCGCCCCGGAAGCGCGCATTGTCCGAGCAGGACACATTCACCTGGATGTTCTTATCCTGATTGATGCGCTGCAGGGTGCGCGCCAGGCTGTCGAGCACCGGCTCAACCTGGGTGGAGGAGGTGAGGGTTCTTGCCCGGGCCGCGCGGCGGGCGCGGTCAAGATACATGTTCACCTGATCGCGCATCAGACGGGCTTGCTGGGTCACTTTTTCAGCCAGCTCGCCAGGATAAAGATCAGCCTCGTTGGCGAGAACGCTGAGCGGCGTCTTCAACGCATGGGCAAGGTTGCCCACTTGCGTGCGGGCGCGCTCCACCACTTCGTCATTGTTTTCCAACAGGAGATTGAGCTCATCAGCCACCGGTTGGATCTCGCCTGGATATTCTCCCTCCAGGCTCTTGGCCTTGCCGGCGCGCACGGCAATCAGCCCGTCGCTCAGCGTCCGCAAGGGGCCAAGGCCGTAACGCACCTGAACGAATGCGGCCAGGGCCAGGCCGAACGCCAGGATTGAGAGGGCAATCACCAGGGTGCGGTTGAACTCGGAGATATCGTTGGCCACCACCTTCTCATCACCCGCCACGAGGAAGGTGAACACCTGGCCCGCATTTGCGATCTGAATAGGCCGGTCCACCACACGCAGGCGCTTGCCGTCCGGGCCGGTCAGATAATAGCTGGCAACCCCGCCTTCGGCGCGTGAGGCCGTAAGGCTTTGCTTCACCGGCAGGCGCTGCTCTAAAAGCGATTCAGAGGCGATGGATTGTTCTTGCCCGCTGCCCGCTTGCGTGGACACCTGCCAGTACCAGCCGGACAAGGGCAGGGTGAACTGAGCATCCGGCAGGGGGCGGGTGTTGACCAGCTTGCCGTCCGTGCCCAGCTCCACGCTGGCCAGTAGGCCATCCATGAGCGATTGCAGGCGCGCATCGAAGTTGCGTTCAACGGAGGTCTGAAACAACTGGGCCAGCAGGACGCCGGCCACCGCCAAAACCACGAGGCTCCAGATGGCCGAGGAGGCCACCAGGCGGAAGGCGAGGGACTTATGCCCCTTCATCTGGCGCCGTGAGCCTGTAGCCGAGACCGCGGGCCGTCTTGATCATGTCGAGCCCGATCTTTTTGCGCACCCGGCCGACGAACACTTCGATGGTGTTGGAATCGCGGTCAAAGTCCTGGTCGTAGAGGTGTTCCACCAGTTCGGTGCGGTTCACCACCCGGTCCTGGTGGTGCATCATGTAGGCCAGAAGCCGGTACTCCAGAGAGGTGAGCTTGATGGCCCGGCCGTCCACGGTGACCTTGGCCGACTTGGTGTCCAGCATCATGGGTCCGCAGGTGAGCTCGCTTGTGGCGTGCCCGGCGCTGCGCCGCAACAGCGCGCGCACCCGGGCCAGCACTTCTTCCATGTGGAAGGGCTTGGAGACGTAATCATCGGCGCCCGCATCAAAGCCCGACACCTTGTCGGACCAGCGGTCGCGGGCGGTGAGGATCAGCACCGGCATCTTGTGGCCTTCCCGGCGCCAGGCTTCCAAAACGCTCACCCCGTCCATGACGGGAAGGCCGAGATCCAGGATCACGCAATCATAAGGTTCGGTATCGCCGAGGAAGTGGCCCTCTTCGCCGTCAGTGGCATTGTCGACCACATAGCCGGAATCGGTCAGGGCGTTGACCAGTTGCCTGTTTATATCGGGATCATCTTCAACGACGAGTATGCGCATAAGAGGTTCCTTTTTGCGGGGCAGCCCAACACCGAGCTAGCGGCGCATCACGGATCCTGTCTTAGCATCAATCACGATAATGTGCAGCTTGCCCTTGTTGCGTGCTTTAATAACATAACGCGGGGATCCGCCACCGGAAAGTCGGACGTTGAGGAGCTTGCTGGTGGGTGCCACCCGGCGGGCGATGCGGGCGGCCGCAGAGGGGGCAATCAGCTTGTGGCCGTTGGTCTGGGCCAGCTCAAAATCGGCAGTAACGCTGGGGCCTGAGCCTTTCAAAGCCATCGAGGGCACGGCGTGCGCACTCGTGGCGGCAAGCGCCATGGCTGCTATGAAATAGATAAGTCTCAGCACAGTTCCAGCTCCACTCCAATTCATGGATGCCACACTACGAGAATCAGCCTGAACCTTGGATGAACGGCCATGGTGCGCAGGTTTTGCAAATTTTCCCCTCAATGGGTGATGATGCAATGGAGTCGGGGTGGTTTGTCAAGGGTCGGACGCATTCGGCAGCGCGCGCTAGACGGGGGTTTCGAGGCCCGATTCCAGAGCCCTGGAGGTGCTGTCCTGAGCGGCCTGGTCCAGCAGCCAGGCACAAAAGGCCTTCACCTTGGCCCGGCGCATGTGGGCGTGGGGACACACCAGCCAGTAGGAAAACCCGGCCCTTAAGGCCAAATCAAAGGGGCGCACCAGGCGGCCGGCGGCGAGTTCCTCGGTCACCGCGTAATTGCTGACGAGCGCCACCCCATTGCCGGCGGCGGCAGCCTCAATGGCCATGTTTTCCACCGTGAACGTAGGCCCGTGTTTAACCTGCATGTCTTCAAGTCCGGCCGCTTTCAACCACATTTGCCAGTCGGGCAAGGGGACCGAGAATTGACCCCAATCCACATGCAACAGGCGCACGTGCTTAAGATCGGCCGGGGTTTTGAGCGGCGTTTTCCCCGAAAGCAGCTTGGGGCTGCAGACAACGGAGACCTGTTCACCGAACACCCGCTCCGCATGGAGCCCCGGATAGTCGCCGAGGCCAAGGCGGATGCCGATGTCGATCCCGTCCCTCTCAAAATCGCGACTCAGGAGGGAGGCGTCGAGACGCAGGTCGATATCGGGATGTTTGTCGGTGAACTCCGGCAGGCGGGGCAGGAGCCATTTTTGCGCGAATGTTGGTGCGCTGGAGACGGTGAGGAGACCGGCCTCCTGGTCCTGGGTGAGATGCTCTACCGCGTCGGCGAGCTTATCGAAACCCTCCGAGACGAGGGGGAGCACGGTCCTTGCCTCATCGGTGAGGCGGACCGCCCGAGTCATGCGATGGAAGAGGGGGACGCCCAGATAGGTTTCCAGTTGCTTGATTTGCTGGCTGATGGCTGCCGGGGTGACGAACAACTCCTCTGCAGCCTTAGAAAAGCTGAGCCATCTGGCGGCTGATTCGAACGCGCGCAACGCGTTTAGTGGAGGAAGACGGCGCATTTGGCTGTGCTTGATTGATTATATATTAGATAATCTAAATTATCGCATCAGAAAGCATCGTTTGTCAAAGTGCGCGCTGATGGGCATCTTTGGGCCACACCTTGCAACGGAGATTTGCCCCATGTCCCAACCGATCAACCCCATGCCCAGTTCCTCGCTCACCGTCTCCATGATGATCTCTGAGGGCGTTTATCGCCTGGTCAACACTGTGGAGACGGCATGGCGGAAGGTTTTCAAGTAGGCTCGTTCCTTCCTCTGCTTGAGCAAGCGCTCTCCCCGGCGCTCTATTACGTCATCCCCGCGACCGCGGGGACCCAGGGCAGCAAGGCTTTGAGCGCGCTGTTCTGGGTCCCGGATATTTTGCTTGCGCAAAATTCCGGGATGACGGTTGGGGGAACAGCTTCAAATGTCGTCATCCCCGGCTCTCTACATCGTCATCCCCGCGAAAGCGGGGACCCAGGGGCGGCAAGGCTTTGAGTGTGCTGCTCTGGGTCCCGGATATTTTGCTTGCGCAAAATTCCGGGATGACGGAGTGGCGGGGCAGCTTCAAATGTCGTCATCCCCGCGACCGCGGGGACCCAGGGGCGGCAAGCCTTTGAGTGTGCTGCTCTGGGTCCCGGATATTTTGCTTATGCAAAATTCCGGGATGACGGTTGGGGGAACAGCTTCAAGTTTCGTCATCCCCGCGAAAGCGGGGACCCAGGGGCGGCAAGGCTTTAAGCGTGCTGTTCCGGGGGGACGCGGAGGATCAAACCACCGCCGGCGCCTCGGCGGGCTTCAGGAACCCGACCTCGCTGCCCTTGGTCGCCGTCGCCTCCACCCAATCCCAGGCGTGGTGGGCATAGGAGCGGAAGACCATCAGGTCGAACACGTCCGGTTCCTCAGACACAACATGCACCATGGCCGCGATCTCGCCGAAGAGCATGCGGCGCACGGTTCCCGGCTCAAAGCCACCTTGCGTGAAGTCGATCGATGAGCCCTTCATGAGGGTCTCGCGCACCCGGTCGCCCTTAAGGCGAATGATGGAGCGGGCATCGGACATATCGACCGCCAGGGAGAAGATCCCCTCCAGCGCCTTGTTGAGTTTGTCCAATAGGGCGGCGGTCTCTTTGCGCGGGCACACGATCAGCCATTGATCCACCGACATCCAAAGACACAGACTCTCGCCGTTCTGAGCTGACGTGCGCGGCTCGGTCGGCAAGGCGACGCCAAGCGCGGCCTTCGCGGCGTCCATGAACTTCTTGTCCTTGGGCAGACCGCGCAGATCGATCATGCCGCGGTCCACGATCTCGGTCATGGAAATGGCCAGGTTCGCCGGGACCTCGCGGTCACAAAGCGGGGTGATGATGAGAGCCTCAGACATTCTGCTTTGCCCCTTCCTTGTCATAGAACACCGGATCCACAATCTCCGCCCGGATCACTTTGCCTTCGGCCACCGGGAAGGTGACCTTCTCGCCCATCTTGGCCCGGCCCTTCTTGATGAGCGCCATGGCGATGGAGCGGTTGAGCGTGGGGCTCCAATAGGTGGAGGTCACCTGACCGATCATGTCCATGGGCAGCTTTTCAGTGACGGAGGAGACTGCATAGGCGCCGTCGGGCAGCACCTCGTTGGGGTCTTCGGTGAGAAGGCCCACCAGCTCTTTGCGGTTCTCATCGGCCAGATGAGGCAGCTCCAGAGCTCGTTTGCCCAGGTAGTCGGCCTTCTTCTTGGAGACCGCCCAGTTCATCCCCAGATCCAGCGGGGTGACCGTGCCGTCGGTCTCATCGCCAATGGCGATGAAGCCCTTCTCGGCGCGCAATACGTGGAGCGCTTCGGTGCCATATGGCTCAACGCCGAACTCCTCACCGGCCTCCAGCAGCTTCTCCCAGAACACGCGGCCGGCGTTTGCCGGCACGGCAATCTCATAGGAGAGTTCACCGGAGAACGAGATGCGGAACACCCGGGCGCGGGTGCCTTCAAGCATGCCTTCGCTCATGCTCATGAACGCCAGCCCGTCGGCGCTGAAGTCCACATCGCCCTCAAGTTTCTCCAGGAGGGCGCGGGCCTTGGGGCCGGCCACCGCGAACTGGGACCACTGCTCGGTCACCGCCGTGACGAACACTTTCATGTCGGTCCATTCGGTCTGCAGCCATTCTTCCAACCACTGCACAACGCGCTCTGCCCCGCCTGACGTGGTGTGCATCAGGTAGTGGTCCTTGCCGAGACAGACGGTGACCCCATCGTCGAAGAGGAACCCCATCTCGTTCATCATCAGGCCGTAGCGGCCGCGGCCCGGCTTCAACGTGGAGAAGGTGTTGGTGTAGACCCGGTCGAGAAGAGCGCCGGCGTCGGGACCCTTGATCTCGATCTTGCCCAGGGTGGAGGCATCCAAGATGCCCACCTTGCCCCGAACGGTGAGGATTTCCCGGTTAATGGCCGCGTGCTTGTCTTCATCGCCTTTGGGATAGCAATAGGCCCGGCGCCAGTCGCCAATCGGCTCCCAGGTGGCGCCTGCCTCTTTGTGCCAGTCAAACTGGGCGGTGCGGCGCACCACGTGGAACAGCTTGCCCACTTGCGTGCCCGCGATCGCGCCGAATGAGAAGGGCGTGTAGGGCGGACGGAAGGTGGTGGTGCCGATCTCCGGGATGGGCTTGCCCGTGGACCCCGACAGGACCCCCAGACCGATAATGTTGGAGGTCTTGCCCTGGTCGGTGGCCATGCCGAGGGTGGTGTAGCGCTTGGTGTGCTCCACCGATTCGTAGCCTTCGCGCTGCGCCAGCTCCAAGTCGGCCGCCGTCACGTCGTTCTGGAAGTCGATGAAATGCTTGTTGCCCTCATTGTACTTGCCCGTGGCCGGCGCGTACCAGAGCGGTTCCAGGGCGCCCTCGGGCTCCGAGGTTGCCTTCGGTGCCTTGGCTTTGGCGGCTCTGGTGCCCGCAGCGGCCTCGCCGGCGGCATACGCCTCGTCCATCAGGGCGGCCAGGTCGAAAGTGCCATTGGCCGAGCCTATGGTGACCACGGGGTCTTCATGCTTGCGTGGCACAAAGCTCTGGATCTTATCGTTGAAGTCCAGCTTCCCGCCATTGTGGCAGTGCAGGTGCACCACCGGGTTCCAGCCGCCGGACACGGCGACGAAATCGCAATTCACCTGCTCTTCTGCGCCGGGGACCCGGCCGGTGGTGGAGTAGGGCGCCACCTTCACGGCGGTAATGTGTTTGCCGCCGGATTTGGCCATAAGGCCGCAAATCGCGCTGCCGGCGGAGATCTCAAGGCCGGCCGCCTTGGCCGCATCCACCAAAGGCCCTGCCGGCTCCGGGCGCACATCGATGATGCGCGCCACGGGGACACCTGCGGCCAGAAGATCTGTGGCCGTGCGGTAAGCATCATCATTGTTGGTGAAGATCACGCCGCGATAGCCCGGTGCTACGCCATAGCGGGCCAGATGGGCGCGCACGGCCGTTGAGAGCATGACGCCCGGCCGGTCGTTGTTGGCGAACGGAATGGGCCGCTCAATGGCGCCTGAGGCAATGATCACGCGCTTGGCGCGCACCTTCCAGAGCCTGTGGCGCGGAGCGCCTTCGTTCATAATGCGCGGGTCATGATCGGCGACGCGCTCAAACATCATCACGTAGTTATGGTGGAAGTGGCCGACCACCGTGGTGCGGCTCATCACATGCACATTGCCTGACCCTGCCAGACGTTGGGCCGTTTCGGCGGTCCATTTGGATTGGGCTTCGCCATCCAGCGTGCCGCCTGCAATGTCACTGATGCCCCCGAACTGCGGGTTCTCATCGGCGATGATCACGCGCGCGCCGCCCGCGGAGGCGGCCTCGGCTGCTGCAAGACCGGCCACGCCGCCGCCCACAACGAGCACATCACAATGACAGTTGAACTGCTCATAAGTGTCCGGATCAGGACCGTCCGGCGCAACGCCAAGCCCCGCCGCGCGGCGGATAATGGGTTCATAGACCGACTTCCAGAAGGCTTGAGGCCACATGAAGGTCTTGTAGTAGAAGCCTGCCGGGAACAGGCGCGAGGCCAGGGAATTGATCTGGCCGATATCGTACTCCACGCTGGGCCAGGCGTTCTGCGCTGTTGCGGCAAGGCCCGGGAACAACTCAACCTGGGTGGCGCGGATGTTCGGCTCCATGCGCGATCCGGTGCCCACGCCCACAAGCGCGTTGGGCTCGTTGGAGCCCAGCCCGATCACCCCGCGGGGGCGGTGATACTTGAAGCTGCGGCCGACCACACGGATGCCGTTGGCAAACAGGGCAGACGCCAGGGTGTCGCCCGCATAGCCTGAATATTTCTGGCCGTTCCAGGTGAAATCGACGGTCTGGGAGCGGTCGATCAGGCGGCCCACAGTGCCGCCGGTGCCCGCTGTTGGGACGCGGTAGGGCTTATTGCTCATTATGATTTCGCCTTTTTGAGCTGGGCCTCAAAGTGGGCCTGCCACAAGGGGTCTGCCTTCTTCAGCAGGGTGGCCGGGGGCTTCTGAGTGATGCCGTAATAGCCGAGGATCTCCATGCTCACCGTATCGCGGCAGGCATGGAACCACTTTCCGCAACCCCGGTCGCAGCGCCAGCGCTCGAAATGAACGCCCTTGGGGTTCTTGCGCATGTAGATATAGTCCCGCTGGGCCTCATCTGAGATGCCTTCGGGGTTTTCCGTGGCCGGGCGCGTAATGTGCGCCTCGCCGCCGCAATGGAAATCGGCCTCTTCGCCTTCAACGCCGCACACAGGGCAGGTGATCACCAACATAGTTTCAGTTCTCCCTTAGTGGGCGACGGCCGCAGCCACGCTCTCATCGATCGTGCGGCCTTGTTTGAAGCGGTCCAGACCAAAGGCGCCGGCTATATCGCCGGGCTGGTCCCGGGCAATCAGGTCGGCGAACACATAGCCGGACCCCGGAATGGCCTTAAAGCCGCCCGTGCCCCACCCGCAGTTGACATAAAGCCCGTCCACATCCGTTTTGGAGATGATGGGCGAACGGTCCCCGGTCATATCCACAATGCCGCCCCACATGCGCAGCATGCGCAGGCGCGAGATGATGGGGAAGGTCTCCACAAGCGCGGTCACCGTGTGCTCAAGGGCGGGGAAACTGCCGCGCTGGGAGTAGTTGTTGTAGCTGTCGGCACCGCCACCGATCACCAGCTCGCCTTTGTCGGACTGGCTCATATAGCCGTGCACCGTGTTGGCCATCACCACCACGTCGATGACCGGTTTGATGGGTTCAGACACCAGAGCCTGCAGGCAGACGCTCTCAATGGGCATGGAAACGCCCGCCATTTGCATGACAAGCGAGGTGTTGCCGGCGGTCACAACGGCGATTTTCTTGGCTTTGATGTGGCCCTTGGTGGTGTCGAGGCCGGTCACCTTGCTGCCCTCGCGGGTGATGCCGGTCACCTCGCATTGCTGGATAATGTCCACACCGCGTGCGTCTGATGCCCGGGCGTAGCCCCAGGCCACCGCGTCGTGGCGGGCCGTGCCGCCGCGGGGCTGGTAATAGGCCCCGAGGATCGGATAGCGGCAATCATCAGAATCGTTGATGATCGGCACCAGCTCTTTCACCCTGGCCGGGTCGATCATCTCCGCCTCAATGCCGGCAAGGCGGTTGGCATGGCTGGTGCGCTTCATGGCGCGCAGTTCATGCTCGGTCTGGCACAGCATCAGGAGGCCGCGCGGGGAGAACATGATGTTGTAGTTGAGCTCCTGGCTCAGATCCTCATAGAGCGAGCGGGAGAGCTCGTACATGGCCATGGAGGGGTCTTGCAGGTAGTTGGAGCGGATGATGGTCGTGTTGCGGCCCGTATTGCCACCGCCGAGCCAGCCTTTCTCAATCACCGCCACATTGGTCACATTGTGCTTGGACGCCAGATGATAGGCGGTGGCGAGGCCGTGGCCGCCGGCACCGATGATGACCACGTCATATTCTTTCTTCGGATCGGGGCTGCGCCAGGCGCGTTCCCAGTCTTTGTGATAGTTCCCAGCGTTGCGGGCCAGGGAAAATATGGAGTATTTCTTCATCGTTGCACAATCCAAGGACGGGTGCGCACGCCATGGGCTGCGCAGGGCCATGAGAACGAGGCCGGTTTTCCGGAACGGGCGGACATTATCAATTTCATCCCTTTCGGACTACGGATTAGCGACGTGTAAGATCGGAAGTGCGACACCATTACGCTCATGATAGAGTGTGCGTGAATTGCACTAGACGGGTGATCAGCACTACATAGCGCCTATGATCTTTTGGTCTGCAGTTGCCGGAGCCACAATTGTCGTGATTTTTCTGGTGCTTCGGCCTCTCCTGCGCGGGGGGGCAGAGGCGCCGGGCGAACACACGCCTGAGGTCGACATCTATAAGGATCAACTGGCTGAAGTTGAGCAGGATATTGCTCGCGGCGTCATCTCCGAGGCAGAAGCGCAGGCAGCAAAGACCGAGATTGCCCGCCGCCTGCTCGCCGCCGCCGATGCGCAGGACAAGGCGGAGGCGCAAAGCGGCTCCACAGCACATATAGGCGCGGCCGTTATCGGACTGGGGGCTTTGGCCCTCACACTGGGCTCTTACGCCTTTGTGGGCTCGCCCAGCCTGCCCGGCCAGCCACTTGCGCAGCGCGCAGCCCAGAACGACCCCAATCCTGACCTGAGCAAACTGGTTCTTCAGGTGGAACAGCAACTGGAGAAGACACCCAACGATGTGCGCGGCTGGTCCGTGCTTGGCCCGGCTCTGATGCGCCTGCGCCGCTTTCACGATGCGGCCAACGCCTTTGGCAAGGCGGTCGCCTTGGCGCCCAGCAATGCCGATCTGCAGACATCCTATGGCGAAGCTTTGACCCTGTCGGAGGCCGGGCTTGTTACGGCCGATGCCCACAAGGCGTTTACGGCGGCGCTCAGCATCAATCCCAAGCAGGCCAAAGCCAGGTTCTATCTGGCTGTTGCCGCCTACCAGGACGGACGCAAAACGGAAGCCATCAGCCTCTGGAAAGAACTTCTGGCCGATGCCCCGCCCAATGCACCCTGGCGTGCAACGGTGGCGTCCCATATCCGGCGGGCAGAGGCGGCGGAAGGTGTCAAGCCGGCCGAGGGCGGGCAAACGTCTCAAGGGGTTAAGACGGCCGAGGCCAATGAGGTCCGCCCGCCCGCTTTGGACAAGGAAACCATCTCCAATGCAGAGCAGATGTCGGAAGCTGACCGCCAGGAGATGATTAAAGGCATGGTCAACCGCTTGGCTGACCGGCTTGCCGAGAACGGCAATGATCTGGGCGGATGGCTGCGCCTCATGCGGGCGCGCATGGTTCTGGGCCAAAAGGATCTGGCCACAAAGGCGTTGATTGATGCGCGGGCGAATTTCAAGGGTGACACGGTCTCGCTTGAACGCTTGAATACGTTTGCAACAGAACTGGGACTGGAGACCAATTGATGGCCATGACCCGGAAACAGCGGCGCACAACTCTGATCGTCAGTGCCCTTGCGGTGCTGGGCGCAGCGGTCGGGCTTGTGCTCTACGCTCTGGAAGACACCATCGTGTTTTTCTACACCCCCAGCGAAGTGGCGGAGAAGAAGGTTCAGGTCGGCCAGCGCTTCAGACTGGGCGGCCTTGTGGCGGATGGATCGGTGGACCGGGGTTCGGGCACGGTCGTAAGCTTTACGGTGACCGACAAAGACAAATCGCTCCCCGTTAGATTTGATGGTATCCTGCCGGACCTCTTCCGGGAGGGCCAAGGCGTTGTGGCTGAAGGCAAAATGACGGCAGCGGGCACCTTTGAAGCCGATACCGTTCTGGCCAAGCACGATGAAAACTACATGCCGCGTGAAGTGGCTGATGCACTGAAGAAGAAAGGCGTTTGGCAACACGGAGAGAAGAAGGAATGATCTCTGAGTTTGGACACTTCGCACTGATTCTGGCGCTGACCTGCGCCATATTGCAAACTGTTCTGCCGCTCTACGGGGCCTACCGTAATGATGGTGCCTATATGCGCGTGGCTGAACCTGCCGCCGTTATGCAGTTTGCCATGACGGGTTTGGCCTTCGCCGCCCTGACCCATGCGTTCATCGTCTCAGATTTCTCCATAAAGCTGGTTTACGCCAATTCCCATTCCGCCAAGCCGATGATCTACAAGATCTCCGGCGTTTGGGGGAACCATGAGGGGTCCATGCTGTTGTGGATCATGACGTTGGCCCTGTTCGGCGCCTGCGTGGCCGCGTTCGGTGCCAATCTGCCCCGCGATCTGAGGGCCCGGGTGATCGGCGTGCAGGGCCTGATCGGGGTGGCATTCCTGCTCTTCATCATTTTGACCAGCAATCCGTTTGAACGGCTCGATCCGGCCCCGTTTGAGGGCAGGGGGTTGAACCCCATTCTGCAGGACCCGGCTTTGGCGCTCCATCCGCCTCTGCTCTATATCGGTTATGTGGGGCTTTCTGTGGCCTTCTCCTTTGCCGTGGCTGCGCTTTTGTCCGGGCGGGTCGATGCGGCCTGGGCGCGCTGGGTTCGGCCTTGGACCCTCGCGGCCTGGATGTTCCTGACCGCCGGTATCGCCATGGGGTCCTGGTGGGCCTATTACGAACTGGGCTGGGGCGGCTGGTGGTTCTGGGATCCGGTGGAGAATGCCTCCTTCATGCCCTGGCTCGTGGCCACCGCGCTGTTGCATTCGGCGATTGTTGTGGAACGGCGCGGGGCCTTGAAGATCTGGACCGTGCTTTTGTCCATCATCGCTTTCTCGCTCAGTCTGTTGGGCACCTTCCTGGTGCGCTCAGGGGTCCTGACCTCGGTCCATTCCTTTGCCTCCGACCCGGAACGCGGCGTGTTTATTCTGTTGATCTTGTGTCTCACCATCGGCGGGGCGCTGACGCTCTTTGCCTGGCGGGCGCCGAGTTTGAAGGCGGGTGGGCTGTTTGCCCCGATCAGCCGGGAAACCTCGCTTGTGGTGAACAATCTGCTGCTCTCCACCTCCTGTATCGCCGTCCTCACGGGCACGCTTTATCCCCTGGTGCTGGAAGCGATCACGGGCGCGAAGATCTCCGTTGGGCCTCCCTATTTCAACCTGACCTTCGGCATCATCATGATGCCTCTGCTTTTGCTGGTGCCGTTTGGGCCCATGCTGTCGTGGAAGCGCGGCGATGCTTACGCCGCGTCGCAACGGCTGTTTGTGGCGGCAATCCTTGGGTTTTTGGCCGTGCTGGTCACCTGGTACGTTATGTATGGCGGGCCGGTGCTGGCGGCGTTCGGCATTGGCGTCGGGGTCTGGCTGATTGCCGGCGCGCTCTCCGAACTGGCCTGGCGGGCCAAGGTTCAGGACCGGAACTTCAAGCTGGCCTGGCAGCGCTTTAAGGGCCTGCCGCGCTCCGCCTTCGGCACCACGCTGGCCCATGCCGGGCTCGGGATCGCCGTTTTGGGGATTGTGGGCGTTACGGCCTGGAAGGCTGAAGTGGTGGCGGTGATGAAACCGGGTGATACCCAGCAGGTGGCTGGACGGACGGTGAAGTATCTGGGCGAGGCTCCGCGCACGGGGCCGAACTATCGCGATATTGTGGGCAGATTTGAAATCTCGCGCACCGGCGGGCCCGTGACCAACACGGTGGAAGCCACCAAACGGGTGTACTTCCCCTCCCGCCAGCCCACGTCAGAGGTGGCGATCCGTACCTATTGGAGCGGGGACCTATACGTGGTGATGGGCGATGAGGTCGGGGACGGGCGCACGGTCAGGGTCTATTTCAACCCGCTGATCCCGTTCATTTGGCTTGGCACGTTCATCATGTTCATTGGCGGCCTGGTCTCTCTTTCCGATCGGCGCTACCGGGTCGGCGCACCCAAGCGTGCCGCTCCCAAGCCGGCAGAGGCCTAAAGCCATGCGGTTCCTGGTCGCTCTCCTGTTGTGCGTTTCGCTGGCTCTTCCGGCCCATGCGGTCAATCCGGACGAGGTGCTGGATGATCCGGCTTTGGAGAAGCGGGCCAGGACGTTGTCCTTAGAGCTGCGCTGTCTGGTGTGTCAGAATCAGTCGATCGATGATTCCGACGCGCCCTTGGCCAAGGATCTGCGGGTTCTGCTGCGCGAGCGGTTGAAGGCCGGCGATAGCGATAAACAGGTGATGGACTATCTGGTGGGCCGCTACGGGGAGTTCATTCTTCTCCGGCCGACATTCGGTCCCCACACTTTGCTGCTTTGGCTATTGCCGTTCGTCTTGCTGGCTGCGGGCGCCGTGATCGTGGTGATGAATAGGCGCAAGACCCGCCAGGCCGCCGCCCAAGAGGGCCTGAGCGCGGAAGAAAACGAGCGTTTGAAAACACTTCTCGATTGATTTGATCACAATCACGTGCCGCCATCTTGTCCTCACACGGAGGAAAGCCCATCCTCGCGCAAACGATAAGCAAAAGAGGACACGCCGCCATGGCCGCATCATCTGAAAAAGTCACCTTTCCCGGCCACACCGGCGAAATGCTCGCCGCGCGGCTGGACCTGCCCGCCGGCCCGCCCAGGGCGTATGCGCTGTTTGCCCACTGTTTCACCTGCTCAAAGGACATTTTTGCCGCCGCCCGCATCGCCACAGCCCTGGCGGAGAACGGGTTTGCGGTTCTGCGCTTTGATTTCACAGGCCTTGGGGCGAGCGACGGCGAGTTTGCCAACACCAATTTCTCCTCCAATGTGCAGGACTTGTTGGAAGCGGCCAAATTTCTGCGGGAGAACCATGCAGCACCGTCTCTTTTGGTGGGGCACTCATTGGGCGGTGCGGCCGTGCTGGCTGCCGCGGGCGATATTCCCGAGGTGAGAGCCGTCTCCACAATCGGGGCACCGGCGGATGCGGAGCATGTGATCCATAATTTTGGGGCGGCCATTGATGAGATCGATGAGACCGGATCAGCGTCCGTAAAACTGGCCGGGCGCGATTTCACCATTCACAAGCAGTTTCTGGACGACGTGCGGGGCTCCTCGCTCACGGACCGGCTGGCCAAGTTGAAACGGGCTCTTTTGGTGTTTCATGCCCCATTGGACGGCACGGTGGGGATTGAGAATGCCGGCATGATCTACAGCGCTGCAAAACATCCCAAAAGCTTCATCTCGCTGGACGATGCAGATCACCTGCTCTCCCGCCGGGCCGATGCAATCTATGTGGCCAATGTTCTGGCCGCCTGGTCGTCGCGGTACCTGGATGAGAGCGCTGAGGAAAAGCCCAAGGCGCCGGACAAAGGCGTTCTGGTGCGCGAGACCCGCCTGGGCAAGTTCCAGAACGAGGTTGTGTCCGGGGACCATCATCTTTTGGCGGACGAGCCCAAAGCCGTGGGCGGGCTCGACAGTGGGCCAAGCCCTTATGATTTTCTCTCTATTGCACTTGGCACGTGCACGTCGATGACCTTGCGCATGTATGCGGATCGGAAGGGCTGGGATCTGGGCCGCGTATCGGTGGTGGTGGACCATGACAAGGTCCATGCGGACGATTGCGCCGAGTGCGGAGAGCGCGAGGGCCGGGTGGACCGGTTTGTGCGCGAGATCTCTGTTGAAGGCGATGTGCCGGCCGAATGGGCGGACAAGCTGGAAGAGATCGCCGGGAAGTGCCCGGTGCACCGGACGTTGGAGAAATCGTCTGTGGTGGCGACGAAGGTGGTGGTGTAATCACCCGCGTCCCTGCGAAAGCAGGGACCTTCTCAGCAAGAGGAAAAGGGAGAGATATGGGCCCCTGCCTTCGCAGGGGTGCGGAATCATCACCTTACAAAGAATTAATCTGCCTGAAAGGTGCCTGTAAGGAGCAGATCTCTATATCCGCATCATGAAATTCACCACCCTGTCGGGAGAAAGAAACATGATGCAGACAAGAAAACCCAAGATCCGGCTCGGCAAACTGCCGATCGCACTGGCCATCGCCGCCCTTCTGGGCACCACGGCCTACACCGTGCCGGGCCTCTTGGAGCAGCCGGCAAACGCCGCCACCGACCTCAGCAAAACCTTCGACAATGGAGCCCCTGCCGCTGGTTTTGCCGATCTGGTCGAGCGCGTTCAGCCCGCCGTGGTCTCCGTGCAGGTGAGAGGCGCGGTCCAACGCTCTCAGCGCCAGCGTCAGCGCATGCCGCGCGGCTATGGCATGGAAGACTTCTTCAAGCAGTTCGAAGACCGCTTTGGCGGGCAGCAGTTCAGAGCGCCGCGCCGCCACTCCAACTCAAGCGGCTCAGGTTTCGTGATCAGCGAAGACGGTTTCGTGGTCACCAACAATCACGTGGTGAACAATGGCGCTACCATTAAGGTCAAGTTTGCCAATGGTGACGAGCATGAGGCCGAACTGATCGGTTCGGACCCCAAAACCGACCTGGCTCTCTTAAAAATCAAAGCCAACGGCAAGAAATTCTCCTTCGTACGGTTTGCCAAGACCCCGGCCCGTGTGGGCGATTGGGTGGTGGCTGTGGGCAACCCCTTCGGTCTGGGTGGCACCGTGACCACCGGCATCATCTCCGCGCGCGGCCGCAACATCGGCACTGGCCCGTATGATGATTTTCTGCAGATCGATGCAGCCATTAACAAAGGAAACTCCGGCGGCCCGGCCTTCAATCTCAAAGGCGAAGTCGTAGGCGTGAATACCGCCATTTTCTCTCCTTCAGGCGGTAGTGTCGGGATCGGCTTTGCGATCCCGGCACACCTCGCCGGCGACGTTGTGGCCGATCTGAAAGATGACGGCAACGTCACCCGCGGTTGGCTCGGTGTGGTCATTCAGCCGGTCACCAAGGACATTGCCGAAGGCATTGGCCTGGATGAAGCCAAGGGCGTCATTATTGCCGATGTGCAAGGTGGCTCGCCGGCCAGCAAGGCAGGCCTGCGCAATGGTGACACAATCTTGACGCTGGACGGCAAGACGGTGGAAAGCCCGCGCGATCTGGCCCGCAAGGTGGCTGCCATCAAGCCGGGCGCCAAGCCGACCTTGGAACTTATCCGCAATGGAGAACGTATCACCAAGACCGTGACCATTGCCGAGCTTCCCGGTCAGAAGAAACTCGCCAAGGCCGACACCATGGCCGATGAGCCCAAGGTTTCCCTGGCAACGCTGGGTCTTGAACTAACACCCAGCGGTGGCGACGGCGTGGCTGTGGTGGATGTAGACCCCGACGGTCCTGCCGCCGAGAAGGGTCTGCGCCCGGGCGATCACATTCTGGAAGTGGCCGGCATTGAGGTGCAGGACCCCGAAAGTGTGGCCAGCGCCATTGAACGGGCCGACCGCAAGGGCCGCAAATCGGTTCTGCTGCTGGTTCGTTCCGGTGAGAATCAGCGCTTCATCGCCATCCCGCTGAAGCGCGTGTAGAGCTCGCGTCCCCCCTCACGCGATGCTCACGTCAGAGACGGTTCCTGTCCCCCGCTAACCAGGAACCGTCCGCCGCGCCGGACAGAGTACCTTTGTTGTGGTTCCCCCAAGGTTACCTGTCCGGCCGGCCCCTTTCCCTTCTTCCCTTCAACCCAAGCGCCTTGTGGCTTGATATTCATGGTGATTGACCTATGACTGAGCAATTCTTGGCGTCCAAAACTTTTAAGCTCAACGGCTCCATGCGCATTCTGGTGATTGAAGACGACCAACAAGCTGCCGGGTTCCTTATCAAGGGCCTGCGCGAGGAAGGTCATATTGTCGACCACGCCGCTGACGGCGAAGACGGTTTGGCATTGGCCCGCGAGGGCGTGCATGATGTCATGGTTGTGGACCGGATGTTGCCCAAGCGCGACGGCCTCAGCGTTATCGAAGCTTTGAGAGCTGAGGATGTGGCGACACCTGTGCTCATTCTGTCTGCCCTGGGTGAGGTTGATGACCGGGTCACCGGTTTGAGGGCCGGCGGAGACGATTACCTGGCCAAGCCTTATGCGTTTTCAGAGTTGGTGGCCCGCATCGATGTGCTCGCCCGGCGCAACAAGCCGGAGGCAGCACAGACCAAGCTGGTGGTGGGCGATCTTGAACTCGATCTGCTTGCCCGGACCTGCACCCGGGCCGGCCAGGACATCGTTCTTCAGGCCCGCGAATTCCGCCTTCTGGAATATCTCATGAAGCATGCGGGCCAGGTGGTCACCCGCACTATGTTATTGGAAAACGTTTGGGATTATCATTTTGATCCTCAAACAAATGTCATAGATGTCCACATTTCAAGGTTGCGCTCGAAGATCGACAAAGACTTCGACGGCACCCTTTTGCAGACGGTCCGCGGGGCCGGGTATTCAATCCGTGAGCCGTAATGCAAATCTCTGGCGTACGTCCACCTTCCGGTTGGCCGCGGCTTACCTGCTGGTGTTCGTTTTGTCAGTGGGTGCAATTCTTGCCTACATCTATTGGAACACTGCCGTCCTTCTGGAGCGGCAGACCGATGAAACCATCCGCGCTGAAATCAGGGGTCTGAACGAGCAGTACCGCTTCGGCAGCATCACCGCGCTGGCCAACGTGGTGGAGCAGCGCTCGGTGCGGAACTCAGAGCGCGGCATCTACAGTATTTTCGATCAGCAAGGCCGAAGGCTTGCCGGAAACCTGCAAGGCGTGCCATCCGGCGTGACGGGCACCTCGGGATGGTTGGAGTTTCCCTACGAGGTGTTCAACGGCAACTCGATCAAGCAGCATAGCGGGCGGGCCTTCTTTACCCGTCTCAGGGGCGGCTATCTGCTAGTGGTTGGGCGCGATGTGGAAGAACGCCGCCAATTTGCAACTCTCATCCGGCAGTCCACCTTTATCGCCATCGGCATGGCCCTTGTGTTCGGCCTCGGCGGCGGGCTCTTGATGAGCCGGAACTTCCTCAGACGGATCGATGTGATTTCCGATACCTCAAAGGCCATTATGGCCGGCGGCCTGTCGGAGCGCATGCCCGTGCGTGGCACCAATGATGAGATCGACCGATTGTCGGGCAATCTTAACAACATGCTCGATCAGATCGAGCGCCTGATGACCGGCATGCGCGAGGTATCGGACAATGTGGCTCACGATCTCAAGACCCCTCTCACCCGCCTGAAAGCCCGGGTGGAGGCGGCGCTGCGCCAAGACACCAAGGCCTCCTACAAAGAAGCGCTGGTGGAGACCATCGAGGAGGCAGATCAGCTTTTGGCCACCTTCAATGCTCTGCTCAGCATTGCCCGGACGGAAGCTGGACAAACCAGCGAGCAAATGGAGCCGCTTGATGTGTCGGAAGTGGCTGAAGAGATGGCCGAGCTCTACCAGCCCCTGGTGGAAGATGCCGGCGGCACCTTTGAGTTTTCCGGCACGCCCGATCTCAAGGTCACCGCGAGCCGTCAGCTTCTGGCTCAGGCCATATCGAACCTCATCGACAATGCCCTGAAATACGCTCCGCCTCAGGAGGGGGAGAACCGGGCCCTGGAGATCGCGCTTCTGGTGCAACGGGTTAAGGACAAGATTGAGGTCACCGTCGCTGACAATGGGCCCGGCATTCCGGAAACCGAGCGCGAGCATGTTCTGCAGCGTTTTGTGCGTCTCGACACCAGCCGCTCGCAGCCGGGCAGCGGCTTGGGACTGTCGCTGGTGGCGGGCGTGGCGCGGCTGCATGGGGGTGCGCTGGTGTTCAGGGATGGAAAAGTTGGCTTTGAGGCCTGCCTGGAGCTTCCCGCTGCCGCTTAGTCGGGTTACATCTGGGGAATGGCTGACACCCTTGCCACATTCGAGCTTAGCTCACCGCCCTTGATGAGCGCGGATCCTGCACCGGATCTTGTGTCCGATCTGATTGGGGATTTTGAACCGCTCTCTGAGCTGTTCTCCAGCCGTCACGGGTTGCGTGATTTCGCAGAGGCCGTGGCCTGCAATTCGGGATATCTCAAGCGGCTGATGGAGCGGGACCGCGCGTTTGCTGTGAGATGCTTCAGCGAGCCACCGGCAGATGTGATGAAGGAGGTGAGGGACACGGCCCGCGCCGCCTGGGCTGACGCTGAAAGCCAGGACGATTTGATGCAGCGCTTACGCATCGGCAAGGCGCGTGCGGCGCTGGTCACCGGCTTGTGCGATCTGGCGGGGTTCTGGTCGGGGGAGACCGTTACCTATTGGCTGACCGAGTTCGCCGATGCTGCGTTGTGTGCCTCGGTGGATTATCTGCTGGCTGCCGCTGAGACCCAGGGCAAGCTGACGCTCAGCGGCCAATCAACCCCAGGGGAAGGTTCGGGCTACTTCATTTTCGGAATGGGCAAGTATGGGGCGCATGAGCTCAATTACTCCTCCGACATCGATCTCATCGTGTTTTACGACACCATGGTGTGCCAGTGTTCCGAAGGGGTGGAGCCCTCTGTCTTCTTTACCCGCATGACGCGCCAATTGGTGGCGATCATGCAGGATATGACGGGCGATGGCTATGTGTTTCGCATGGACCTTAGACTGCGGCCGGACCCCCGCTCTACGCCGCTTGCCATCTCTGTGGGGGCGGCAGCCAGCTATTATGAATCCATGGGGCAGAACTGGGAGCGCGCGGCTCTCATCAAAGCGCGCCCGGTGGCTGGAGACATTGCCTGCGGCGAGGCGTTGTTGAAGGAGCTTCAGCCCTTCATCTTCCGGCGCCATTTGGATTTTGCGGCCATTGCAGATGTGCAGTCCCTGAAACGACAGATCCACGCCCATAAAGGTCACGGTGAGATTGCCGTTGCGGGCCACAACATCAAGCTTGGCCGGGGCGGGATCAGAGAGATTGAGTTCTTCGTGCAGACCCAACAGCTCATTGCCGGCGGCCGCGCACCCACCTTGCGGGCGAGGCGCACGGTGGAGATGCTCCAGGCTCTGAACGAGAGCGGATGGATCAGCGCGGACGCCGCGTCAGATCTGACGTCCTCCTACTGGTTCTTGCGTGGCATAGAGCACCGCTTGCAAATGCAGGAGGATGCCCAGACCCACACCTTGCCCGACAGTGAGGTGAGCCTGGAGGCGTTCGCGCGCTTTTGCGGGTATGCGGCGTTCTCTGCGCTCTCCGAAGCGCTCCTGGCGCATATGCGGCGCGTGCAGACCTACTATGAGGGGTTGTTTGAAGGGGCTGAAGAACTGTCCGCCGATGAGGGCAGCTTATCGTTTACCGGCGTGGCCGATGATCCGGACACCTTGGAGACGCTCGCTCGATTGGGGTTCCGGCAGCCGGGGGAGGTCTCCACCATCATTCGCGGCTGGCACCATGGGCGCTTCCCGGCCACTCGCTCAGAGCGGGCGCGCGAACTGCTCACCGAGCTTATGCCTCACATTCTGCAGGCTCTGTCAAAATCGTCCGACCCGGATGCGGCTTTCATTACGTTTGACAGTTTCCTCAAAGGGCTGCCTACGGGGGTTCAGCTCTTCTCCCTTCTGAAGGCCAACAGGAAGCTGTTGGACTTGCTGTCCCTCATCATGGGGACGGCCCCGAGATTGGCGGAGACGTTGGCCAAGCGACCGCGCACCTTGGATGCCATGCTGGATCCCGGCTTTTTTGAAGATCTCCCGGACCGGGCAGAATTGGAGGCCCTGGTGGAGGAGGCCCTGGCGCCGGCGGAAATCCTGGAAGATGTGCTGGACCGGGCCCGCGCCATCGGTCAGGAGCAGATGTTCCGTATCGGCGTCCGCTTCATCAGCGCGACGGCGAACCGAAGCCAGGTGGGCAAAGCTTACTCCGATCTGGCCGACACTCTGATCGGGCGGCTGTTGGACGCGGTGCGCGCGGAAGCGGCTGAGAAATACGGCGAGATGCCGGGTGGCCGATTTGTGGTCATTGCCATGGGGAAATTGGGGGGTGCCGAGATGACCGCCACCTCCGATCTCGATCTGATGACGGTCTACGACGTGGAAGACCCCAGCGCCATGTCGCCAGGGCCCAAGCAGTTGGGCGCGGCGCAATATTATGGGCGCATGACCCAAAGGCTGATTGCCGCGCTGTCCGTGCCCACATCCGAAGGCCTGCTCTATGAGGTGGACATGCGTCTTCGCCCTTCGGGGAACAAGGGCCCCATCTCGGTCAGTCTTGAGGCGTTCAAGACCTATCATGAAAGCTCGGCCTGGACCTGGGAGCGCATGGCGCTCAGCCGGGCGCGCGTGGTGGCGGGGGATGACCGCCTCGCTGCGGCCTGTTCAGAAGAGATGATCCGCGTTTTGACCAAAAAGCCGGAGCAGGCAGAGCTCGCCAATGATGTGCTCTCCATGCGCCAGCGCATGATCGATGAGCTCCACAAGGGAGATGCGTGGGACTTGAAGCTGAAGCCGGGCGGTCTGGTGGATGTGGAGTTCACCGCACAATATCTCCAGCTCAAGCATGGCTGGGAGCATCCGGATATCTTGCGTCAGAATGCCGGTGAGGCGTTGTTGGCCCTGCGGGACCACGGCCTCCTCTCGCCGGCAGATCAAAGCGAGCTTGAAGGGGCGTATGAGCTCTACCAGACCTTGACCCAGATCTTACGTCTTTGTGTGACCGGAACTTTCAACGTTGAAACCCCGGCCGATGATCTGCATGGCCTTCTGGTTTCTGCGGCGGGAGAGCCTGACATGGCGCGGCTGGACGCTAAGCTGGCGGATGTGGCCGGTGGTGTGCGCGCAATTTTCGATCGTGTGATTGGTTCCGTGGACGCCGCTGGCCAAAAAGATTGAACCGGCGCGACGGATTTTGCGCCTCCCTTCCGTCCTTAGTGCATGAGAGCACAGACAGGCTGTGCACGGTTCACAACACCAAACAACGGGTGAAATCATGCAGAAGAAAACCAAGACACTTGTTATCGCGGCCGCGGCCATTGCTGCGGTGTCCGGTGTGGCGCTGAGCGCCAATGCCGCTTTCAAACAATGGGGTGGCGGGATGATGATGCGCCACATGGATGCCAATGGCGACGGCAAGGTCACCAGGGCGGAAATCATGCCCCGCATCACCAAACGGTTCGACCGGGTGGATGCCAACAACGATGGCCAGGTGACCAAGGAGGAAGTCAGCGAGCATGTGCGCAAACGCGTGGCCAAGCGCGTGGGCTTCATGTTCGACCGGTTCGATGGCAATTCTGACGGTATCATGACCAAAGCTGAGATCGGCAGCCAGGTGGACAAGTTCTTCACCCGCATGGATACTGACAAGAACGGCGAAGTGAGCCGTGAAGAAATGGGCGCTTTCCGCGATGCAATGCGCGCGCATATGCGCAAGTTCTTTGATCAGGAAAACTAGGCGGCCAGGCGTTACGGCACGAGCCGCGAGGCAGAATGGAACAACCGCTGAAGAGCGCGGCGGCGCTCTCACCCGCCGCCGCATCGTCAAGCCAGGTCTCCCACCTCACTCTGCTTCAGCAGGTGAGGGCCGGGGACCAGCAGGCCTTTGGCGTGCTCGTGAGCGAACTGTTTCCGACGGTTTATCGCGCCGCACTTCGCGTCCTGCGTCAAGAACAGGAAGCAGAAGACGTGGCGCAGGATGTGTTCATGAAGATCTGGGGCGATCCCCCGGAGCTTAGAGCTGAGGCGAATTTGAAAGCGTGGAGTGCGCGCGTGGCCACCAACGGAGCTATTGACCGGTTGCGCAAGAAGAAGCCGGACATATCCGATGATCTGCCTGATCAGGTGGATCCGGCCGTGGCGGCGGATGGCGCACTGCAGGCGGATGAAGCAGCCGATGCCGTGCAGCAGGCCATAGACGGGTTGCCTGAACGGCAACGCTTGGCGCTGGTGCTCACCTATTATGAAGGACTTCCCAATAAGGAAGCGGCGGATCTTCTGGAGGTGAGCGTGGATGCACTTGAATCTCTGCTGGCCCGGGCGCGCCGAGCGCTCAAGGCCGCTTTAAGCGAGCAGTGGCAGGGATTGCTGGAAGACTTTGCTCAGGGCGGGCAAAACGGAGAGGGGAGCTGGAAAACAATATGACTAAGGCAACTGAACTTGGCCGGCTGAAGGATGTGCTGGATGCGTATGGAGCAAACCCGGACAACTGGCCCGAAGATGAACGAGAGCAGCTTGAAGCCATTGCTTCAGATCACGAGACTGAGGTTACCGCTTGGGTCGAGGAAGCCCGGCAATTGGATGCCGTGCTGAACCTTGTGCCGGAGGCCAATGTGCCCGACGGGGCGGTGGACCGAATGCTGGCTAAGGTGACGAAACCACCCAGCGCGCCGGTTGTGGATCTTCAGGCTGCCCGGTCGAAACATGCCAGGCCGCGCGGCGGGTTTGATCTGCGCCAAGCGGTTCCGGTGGGCATTGCCATGGCGGCCTCGCTGATGGTTGGTGTGTTGGCCGGTCTGAGTGATCTGACGGCGAGTTATATTCCGAACACTGGCACGATCGTGTTGGCGAATGCCGGCCAGGGTGCTGTTGGTGATAACCTGATCGGGTTTGAGTCCTTCACGCTGGCGGAAGGAGACCTGCAATGAGCGTTGAAACCCCCGAGCATCCCGCCATGGAGCCGCGCCGCAAAGCGCCCAGATGGATGAAGATCGTTCTGGTGCTGTCCTTGATGCTCAATGTGGTCGGCATAGGTGCAGTTGGGGCCCGGGCCTGGATGATCCATAAGCACGGCCATGGCGGTTTTGCCATGCACGCCCTTGGGATCCATTCCTTCATGCGCCAGTTGTCCTCGGAACGGCGCGACAAGCTAGACACTCAGTTCAGAGAGGCCCGTAAGGCGCTGCGCGGTCAGCGTGAGGAGTTTGTGGCGCCGCTCAAAGAGCTGGCCAATACGCTCTCAGCCCCCACATTTGACCAGAATCGGCTTAACGCTGCCGTCATGGCTTTGCGCCTGGCGCACGACAGTCATGGTGCCAGCCGGCAGGACCTGCTGCTCAAATTCGTTGATGCCCTTACGCCGGATGAGCGCAAGATCCTCGGCTCGAAAATACTGAGGCGGGTGGAGAAGATGGAGAAGTGGCGCAAGCGCATCAGCGACTGACGGCGCGGTCAAACGGCGATCTCGTTGATCTGGTGCGGAGCCGGCGGCATATGCACCTCCTGGGTGCTGAGCGGCATGTTGATGTGCACTGTTGTGCCATGGTTTTCCATGCTGAAGATCTTCAGGTGACCGCCATGGAGCTCCACGAGAGAGCGCGATATGGCAAGCCCCAGGCCCGAACCGCTGTGAGACTTGGTGAACTGGTTTTCCACCTGCTCAAAAGGCCGTCCCAGTTTTTCGATGTCGCGGGCGGGGATGCCGATCCCGGTGTCGACAATCTTAATGTCCAACCGCCCGCCGGTGTTTGAAGCCACCACACGGACGTCTCCGCCTTCAGGGGTGAATTTCACGGCGTTGGTCAGAATATTGATCAGCACCTGCTTCAGCGCCCGTTCGTCGGCGATGAGGGAGATATCGGGTTCTACCTGGCGGATGATCTTGATCTTCTGATCGTTTGCCTTGGGGTCAACAATGCGCAGAGCATGATCGATCACGGTGTCGAAGCTGCACGGCTTGGGCTCCAGTTGGATGCGGCCGGCTTCGATCTTCGACATGTCCAGAATGTCGGAGATCACTTCCAGCAGATATTGGCCGGAGCCGTGAATGTCGTTGGCGTACTCCATGTACTTCTTGGTACCGATAGGCCCCAAAAGTTCTGAAACCATGACCTCTGAAAAGCCGATGATGGCGTTGAGCGGGGTGCGCAGTTCGTGGCTCATATTGGCCAGGAACTCTGACTTTGACCGGTTGGCGGCTTCCGCCCGGGTCTTCTGTTCTTGATAATTGTCCGCCAGCTCGGCCAAGCGCTGCTTTTGCGCTTCCTGCTCCATGCGTGTCTTTTCCAGATCGCGCACGGTGTCCATGAGTTCACGCTCTGAATCCAGCAACTGCTCTTCATGCCGTTTGATCGGCGTAACGTCGGTGCCCACCGAAACGAAGCCGCCATCCTTGGTGCGGCGCTCGGAGATATGGAGCCAGCGACCATCGTCCAACTGGGCTTCGAATGTGCTGCCGGTGTGGGAATCGTTGGGATCTTTGGGGATGCGCTCGCGGACGATCGGCTCTTTCGACGCCTTTTGCACCTCCTCATACGCGGTGCCCGGCACACATACGCTGGCGGGAAGGTTGTGGAACTGCTGGTAGATGCTGTTGCACATGACCAGGTGGTTGTCCGCATCCCACAGAACGAAGGCCTCCGAGATGTTCTCAATGGCATCGCGCAGGCGCAGCTCGGCTTCCTGGTTCAGTTTGGCGGCATGCTTCTGCTCGGTGATGTCGATGGCGATGCCCACAAAGTGCGGGGTTTCTTCGCCATCTTCCTGAGCCAGCTCGGCGCGGGCGCGCAGCCACACCCAATGGCCATCCTTGTGGCGCATGCGGAACTCCTGGTCCACCTGCTTGTCGCCAAAGCGCAGCATGCGGTCGACCAGTTTGTCCATGCTCGCATCGTCGGGATGGAGCAGCTCGGACACTTCGCCGTAAGACAGCAGTTCGCCGGCAGGTTCAAGACCCAGCATGTCGTACATGGACTTTGACCAGAAGATATGGCCCCGGGCGATGTCCCAGTCCCACAGGCCGCACTTGCCCCGATCCAATGCCTTGTCCAAGCGCCGGGTGGCAATCTCCAAAGTGCGGTCCGCGTCGTCCGCGCGCGAGGACTGCCAGTGAAAGGCCGCGCCAATGAGCAAGAGCACAAAACTGGTGGTGATGAACAAGGAGCCATAGCCGTTGGCCCGGAACCACCAGGCGGCGAGCACGTCATCTTTCTGCTGGATCAAGATTAGGGTGCCGGGGTGCGGGGAAAGCTGGCGCCGCGTCACGAACACCAACGTGCCATCCACCAGAGGCGTCGCCACCAGCTCGCGCCAGGATTTGGCCTCAGCGTTTGCTGAACCGGCAGCCAGGATGGAGGTCAGCCTCTTTCCGTTCAGGGCCGGCGTGTTGGGCGCGGTGGCATTCACGTAGCCCTGGGCGCTGACCGCCAGAAAGACCCGGCCGGCGCCGTCCGCATCGATCCCCATGGCCCGTTCCAGATCATCGGTAAGCAGGATACGCGGTGTGCTGTTGCGTTGCAGGTCCAACGCCAGCTGTTGTCTCAAATTGGCCGCGATGAGGTCCGCATGAACCGCCGAGATCCGCTTGCCTTCTTCCAGGCTCTCTGAATAGTTTGAGACGCTCCTGAGCAAAAGCGCGCCGGCCAGGAAGATGATAAAGACACAAATGAGGACCGTAATGAGGCGTCTCAGCGTGCGCTCTTTGAGGTTGAATTTGCTGAGAAACTGGCCGGCAAACTGCAGCTTCAACGACCTGTCCGTCGAAAACAGTTCTCCTAGCTGCGCCTTTGCCACTGCCTCACCCCTTCAGCAGAGCCCAAATCCCTGTTCCCCGAGTTGCTCTGCGAATCGCTGGGTCCATAGATTCAAAGTCAAGGTGATTTGTCTAGGTACAAAGCTAGTATTTGGTGGCGATTTTATGGAAAAACGTAGTTAACACACGTTAACCTTTTAAAGTTCGCGCAATCATCTCACCAAGGTCACGAGATAAGGGGTCATGAGCGGCGATGCGCTCAAGTTCCGCTTTAGCCTTTTCGCGCCGCCCGGCCTCCAACATGCGCCAACTTTTAAAGCAAGAGGACAGTCTGGCAGAGACTTGAGGATTGATCTCGTCGATCTTAACGATGATGTCGGCCACCAAGCCATAGCCGGCACCGGACGGGTCGTTGAACTTGACCGGGTTCATCATGGCGAAGGTGCCGATAAGGGCGCGCACCTTATTGGGCCGGGTGAGCGAAAAGGCTGCGTGCTTGGTGAGGGCGCGAACGTCGTCCAGCGCGTTCTCCTGAGTTGAGAGCGCGTTCAGCATGAGCCATTTGTCCACCAGCAGGTGGTCGTTCTTGTGCTGCTCGTAGAACGTCTCCAGAGCCTGGCTGCAGGCCTCTCCGCCGATGGGCGCAAGCGTCAAGAGAGCAGCCATCGTGTCGTTCAAGCTTGTGCTTTCCGCGGCCTGTCGGCTTGCCAGGACTATGCCTTGTGAAGGGGCACCATGCACCAAGTAATCCAGGGCGCCATTGCGCAGTGCCCGGCGTCCGGCGCTTTCAGCGTCCGGGGAATAGGGGCCGTTGTCGCTGCAGGCCTCGTACACCGCTTCCAGTTCTGCTTTGAGACTTTCGCCCAGACTGTGCTTTGCGTGCCTGTGGGCGGTGTGGATCGCGCCGGGATCTATGTTTTGGCCGATATGGTTTGCAATGCCGGATTCTCCCGGCAGGGACATGAGTTTGACCTTGAAGGCATCTTCCAGGCTGTCGTCGGTGATAACTTTGCGCAGGGCCTCTGTCAGGTCCGCGTTCTGTGTCAGCTCCTCTCCCGCGCGGGCTTGGTCCACGAGGCCTGTCATCCAGCTCTTCATGCAGATTTGACCCGCCTCCCAGCGGTTGAAGGGATCGCTGTCGTTGGCCAGCAGGAACAGAAGGTCTTCGGTACTGGTGTTGCTGGTGATTTTCACCGGCGCGGAAAACCCGCGGTTTATGGAAAGGACGGGCTCTTCCGATATGCCTTCAAAGGTGAAGGTCTGTTCGGCCTGCGTCAGCTCCACCAAACCTGTCTCGCTATTGGGCAGCACGAGGTCCGTGCCGGACTGGCTCACCAGACCAAGCTTTATGGGGATATGGAACGGTTTCTTCGTCGGTTGACCGGGGCTCGGGCCGGTGGCTTGGGAAACCTTGAGCTCATAACGCTGGTTGGCAGCATCATAGGCGCCTGTGACCGCCAACTCAGGGGTGCCGGCCTGTTCGTACCATAAGAAGAACTGGCTGAGATCGCGTCCGCTCGCCTCCTCCATGCACGTGACGAAATCGTCCACTGTGGCCGCGTCCCCATCATGGCGCTCCAAATAGAGGTCCATGGCCGCCCTGAAGCCCTCTTCTCCCAAGAGGGTTTGCAGCATGCGGCACACCTCTGCGCCCTTTTCGTAAACCGTGGCGGTGTAGAAGTTGTTGATCTCAATGTAAGAATTCGGACGCACGGGATGGGAGAGGGGCCCTGCATCCTCTGGGAACTGATGGGCTCTCAGCTGCTGCACATCTGAGATGCGCTTCACCGGCCGCGATCTTAAATCAGAAGAAAACTCCTGGTCGCGGAACACCGTTAAGCCCTCCTTCAGGCAGAGCTGGAACCAGTCCCGGCAGGTGATCCGGTTGCCGGTCCAGTTGTGGAAGTACTCATGGGCGATGATGGCCTCGATATTGGCATAGTCCTGATCGGTTGCCGTGTCGGGCCGGGCCAGAATGTATTTGTCGTTGAAGATGTTGAGCCCCTTGTTCTCCATGGCGCCCATGTTGAAGTCGCTCACGGCCACAATCATGAAGATGTCCAGGTCATACTCACAGCCGAAGCGCTCCTCGTCCCAGCGCATGGAGGCTTTCAGAGACGTCATGGCCCAATCGCAGCGGTCCTCTTTGCCGGGTTCCACATAGATGTCGAGCTTGACCTCGCGTCCCGATTTGGTGGTGAAGCTGTCGGTGACGCAGGCCAGATCACCGCCCACCAGCGCGAACAGGTAGGACGGCTTGGGGAAGGGGTCCTGCCAGACTGCATAGTGGCGTTCGGTGCCCTCGATGTCGCCTGCCTCAATCAGATTGCCGTTGGATAACAGAACCGGGGCTTCGGAGCGCCGCGCTTCGATGCGGGTGGTGTATTTGGCCAGAACATCGGGGCGGTCCAGATAGTAGGTGATGCGGCGGAACCCTTCGGCCTCGCACTGGGTGCAGTAAATGCTGTTGGACCGGTAAAGCCCGGAGAGCGATGTGTTCGCGCTTGGATCGCAGATGGTATCGATCGTGAGGGTGAACGCTCTTGCCGGGGGCTCGTGAATGGTGAGGCTTTTGTCATCCACTTGGTAGGCGCCGGCGGGCAGCACCTCGTCATCCAGGGTCAACCCGGTTAACTCCAACTCTTCTCCATCTAGACGTAAAGTGCGCTCGCCGGCTTCAGCGTCGGGGTTCGGTCTGAGCTGCAGTTTGGCCCGCACCCGGGTGCGTTGCTGAGCCAGGCGCACGTCCAAGTCCAGATGGTCGATGAGGTAGGAGCTGGGACGGTAGTCTTTCAGGTGGATCGTGGGGGCTGTGTCGGTCTTCATGGAGGGTCGGAGCGGTTGTTATCGATTGTGAGTTTAACCTGCCTTTTAGCTCTTTCCGGCATATTGGTCGCGGGAAATTTCGCGGCGGATCATGTTTTGCGTTTGAGGATGGGATATGACATCGATTGATGGCGCACTGAGCGACCGACCGCGGTCCACCTATGTGGAGCCTGATATTTTTGAGCGGGTGCTGAAAGGCGCTGATTTTACAGTCGTTTTGGTGGTTGCCTGGTACTTTTTCTTGGATCACGGGCCAGTTGATGCCAGTGGGTTTTTGTACTTTGCCGCCTTTTCCGGCGTTCTTTTGAGTTTTGCGCTTCTTCTGTTTTTGCGCGAAACCAGAGCCTATCAGATCGCCAGTTGGGTGCGGCCGGCGCGGGCCAGCCTTGCTGCTGCGGGCGGAGCGGCGATCGTGGCCGTGGCCTTCTGGTACTTTTCCGGAGTGATCGGCTATCCACTTCATTTCGGTTGGGTCATCGGCTTCAGTGCGTGTCTCTTGGTGCATTTTGCCGTGACGCGGGTCACCTTGGCTGTGTGGATCACCTCGTTTGCCGCACCGGACTGTTTCCGCCAACGCGTCGCGATTGTGGGGGGCGGGCCTCCCGCGGAAGAGGCCATCAAGACTTTGGAGCGTTCGGTGGCCAGCCAGATTGATATTGTGGGCATCTTCGATGACCGCAACGACGAGCGGTCTCCTGAATCCATCCGCAGACACGAGAAAATCGGCCTTATCAGCGAGCTGGCGGAATATGCGCGCTCCAGCCGGGTGGACCTGATCATAGTGACCATTCCAACGGCCGCAGAGACGCGGTTGCTGCAGGTCTTGAAGGTGCTCTGGGAGTTGCCGGTGGACATCCGGATTTCCGGGCAGACCTCACGCTTGCGGTTCTCTCCGCGCTCTTACGACTATCTTGGCGATCTGCCATTGTTGACGGTGTTTGACCGGCCTTTGCTCGGGTGGTCGTGGATCATAAAGTCGGTGTTCGACAAGGTCCTCGCGTTCTTCTTCATTCTTGTCCTCGCGCCCGTCATGGCGCTGGTGGCGCTGGCCGTGAAGCTGGAATCCAAAGGGCCTGCGTTGTTCAAGCAAAAACGCTACGGGTTCAATAATGAGCTGATCTGGGTCTACAAGTTTCGCTCGATGTATGCCGAGATGACCGATCAGAACGCTGTCAAGCTTGTGACCAAGAACGATGCGCGCGTCACCAAAGTTGGCCGTTTTATCCGCAAAACCAGTCTTGATGAGCTGCCTCAGTTCTTTAACGTACTCACCGGCAGCTTGTCGCTGGTGGGGCCGCGCCCCCACGCGACGCAAGCGAAAACGGGTGACAATCTCTACGAGGATGTGCTGGAAGGCTATTTTGCCCGCCACAAGGTGAAACCCGGCATTACCGGCCTTGCTCAGGTGAACGGTTGGCGTGGCGAGACCGACACCGTTGAGAAAATTGCCAACCGCGTGAAGTATGATCTTGAGTACATCGACAGGTGGTCCGTCCTGCTCGATTTGAAGATTTTGCTGAAAACGCCTATTTCGTTGCTGATGAACTCTGAAAATGCCTACTAGGCAACCCCGCCACCGCGCGCATATTGGGCTTCTCGCACGATGACCTCGCAAACCATCCCGGTTGAACCGTTCGATTTTGTCATCTTTGGCGGAACCGGCGACCTTTCCAGCCGAAAGCTGCTGCCCTCGCTTTATCTGCGCGACCGGGCCGGACAAATCCCGGCGGAGAGCCGGATTATCGGGGTGTCGCGGGAAGCCTTGAGCCACCAGCAGTTCCGCGAAAAGGCGGCCTCCGCGTTGAAGGCGCATCTCCCCTCGAAGGCCGTTTGCGCTGAAACCAGCGCCAGGTTCCAGGAGCGTCTCTACTATCATCATCTGGATGTGCTGACACCGGAAGGGTGGTCGGAGTTTGCCGCGACCCTTAACGCTGCCCCAACCCGCATCCGCAGCTTTTATCTGGCCACCGCACCGCGTCTGTTTGGCGATATTGCCAAGTCTCTGGGCGACCATGGCCTGGTCTGTGACGGGTGCCGGGTTGTGCTGGAAAAACCGCTGGGCAGTGACCTCAAGACGGCCAATGAGATCAACACTGCGGTGGGGCAGGTGTTCTCTGAAGATCAGATCTTCCGGATCGACCACTATCTCGGCAAAGAGACCGTTCAGAACCTGATGGCCTTGAGGTTTGCCAATACGCTGTTTGAACCGTTGTGGAACTCCGCTCATATCGACCATGTGCAAATCACCGTGGCTGAGAGCCTTGGGGTGGGGACGCGCGGCGGCTATTACGACCATGCCGGTGCGCTGCGTGATATGGTGCAGAATCACCTGATCCAGTTGGTCTGTCTGACGGCAATGGAACCGCCGTCTGAATTCGAGGCAGACGCGGTGCGCGATGAGAAGCTGAAGATCCTGCGAGCGTTGCGCCCGATCGATGAGGCCAATGTGGAGGCGGTCACTGTTCGCGGTCAGTACAAATCAGGCGCCGTGGAGGGCAAGGCGGTGCCGGCCTATGTTGAGGAGATACGCGGCGACGAGAGTGGTACGGAAACCTTCGTGGCGTTGAAGTGTGAGATCGATAACTGGCGGTGGGCAGGGGTCCCGTTCTATTTGCGAACCGGTAAACGGTTGCCGGCGCGGGTATCGGAGATCGTGATCGCCTTTAAGGACGTTCCCCACTCCATCTTTGGCAAGAGCGCCGGATCGATCGCTGCCAACCGCCTCATCATCCGCTTGCAGCCGGATGAGGGCGTAAAGCTCAGTCTGATGATTAAGGAGCCTGGTCCCGGCGGCATGCGGCTGGTGGAAGTGCCGCTGGACATGACCTTTGCAGAAACATTCGACGTGCGTCAGCCCGACGCTTATGAGCGGCTGATCATGGATGTGGTCCGCGGCAACCTTACGCTCTTCATGCGCCGCGATGAAGTGGAGGCTGCCTGGCGGTGGATTGATCCGATACGGGCCGGCTGGGAGGCGCAAGGGGTGAAGCCCCATGGCTATGCAGCGGGCACGTGGGGGCCCACCGCGTCGATTGCTCTGATTGAGCGGGATGGCCGCACTTGGCATGAGGATGACATGGCGTGAGCGGGCCTGTGCTCAACACGTTTGCCACAAGTGCCGAACTGGCCACTGCGCTCGCCGCCAAAACCGCAGCACAGCTTCGTGCCGGGATTTCCGCCCATGGGTCTGCAAGCCTCGTGGTGTCGGGCGGGCGCACGCCACTGCGGTTTTTCGCAGCGTTGCGCGGTGCTGATGTGGAGTGGGCACAGGTTACAGTGTTCCTGGCCGATGAGCGCTGGGTGCCAGTTTCTTCAGAACGCTCCAATGCCGCATTCGTCAAACAGCATTTGCTTCATTCAGAGACCGAGTTTTCAGAGCTTTACAGCGAAGATCGCTCGCCCCAGGAAGCGGCCGGAGCGTTGGCCAAGCAATTGACTGAGATGAAGCGTCCCCTTGATGCGGTTGTCTTAGGTATGGGCAACGATGGGCACACCGCTTCCCTGTTTCCAGATGCCCCCGAGATCGTTCGCGCTCTGTCTGCTGATGCGGATCCGGTCATGGTGCTGGCCCCAAGCTCACAGCCCGAGCTGCGCCTCTCCCTTACGCCCACAGCGCTCATCCGTACCAACCTTCTTGTGCTCCACATTGAAGGGGCCGACAAGCGCGCGGTCTTTGAGACGGCGATGGGCGAGGGGCCGGAGGTGGAAATGCCTGTGCGGACAATCTTGCGCAATGACATTCAGTCTACGCAGGTTTATTGGTGTCCTTAAAACCTAGACCAGACGGCCAACAGGAGCGGTGCATATGATTACAGTTTGGGGACGGGCTTCGTCATCCAACGTCCAGAAGGTGATTTGGACCCTGGACGAACTTGGGGTTGAGTACGAGCGTATTGACCGTGGACGCGAGTTTGGCGGGCTGGACACACCTGAATATCTGGCCAACAACCCGAATGGCCGCGTGCCCACAGTGCAAGCCGGAGACTTGATCATGTGGGAATCCCAACCGATCTGCCGCTATCTCGCCAGAACGTTGGGCGGAGAGGCTCTTTACCCTGCAGATCCTGCGGCCGCTTTTGAAGTGGAGAAGTGGATGGATTGGAACGTGGCCCATCTGGCGCCCTCCATGTTCCCCATGTTCCTGGCTGCGCGGGAAGCTGACGATCTCGCGGTGGCGAAGGATGCAAAGTTTGACCGGTTGGTTGCCGAAGCGCGTCGATGTCTTGGCATTATGGACGGCGTTTTGAGCGGGCAGGAGTATTTGGCTGGCGACAGCTTCACCCTGGCGGACCTGGTTTGCGCGGTGAGTGTCTCGCGCTGGTTGTTCGTTGGGCACGACTTGTCCGGCAATAACGCCGTCGCGGCCTGGTATGACCGCGTCTCTGCGCGGCCGGCGGCTCAACGTCACAACGTGGTGAGTTTCTAGCGGCGTTCTGTTGAGGTAAAACGGGGCCATGACACTGCTGTCCCGCAGATCGCTAATTATGAGCGCAATGGCCCTTGGCCTTGCACCCGCCCAGGCTGCGGGCAAGTTGCAGCTTGTGATGTTCGACCGCGTGGGATGCCCCTGGTGCGCCAAGTGGGACAGCGAGGTGGGCAACGTTTATCACAAGACGTGGGAGGGGGAACGCGCGCCTTTGCGCCGTTTGAGCATGCATCCGCCTTATCCCAGCGATCTTTCGTTTATCACGGGCATCGTCTATTCGCCCACCTTCGTGTTGGTGAAGGACGGGCGTGAGATTGGGCGGATCGTCGGTTATCCTGGCGAGGCGCATTTTTATGTGCAGCTTAGCCAGCTGATAGAGAAAGCCGGATCTTAGGCGCTTAAGGCTTCTGCAGCTTGCTTTGCAGCAATCGGTAGACGAGCGGTCCGGTCAGCACCACAAACATGATGCGACTGATGTGGATGGTCACCACAAAGCCGACATTAAGACCCAATCCAAGGGCCACGAGGCTCATCTCCGCAAGCCCACCAGGGGCAAAGGCGATAATGCCGGCCCACAGGTTGACCGGGGTTGTGGCGGCCAACACCAGCGCCGTCAGCGTGGTGACGGTCATGGCCAAGGCCACATAGCCACATGAGTGCAGGAGGGCGTTGGTAATCTCTCGCATTTCCAGGTCTATGAAGCGCCCGCCGATGGCTGCGCCAAGCACCACTTGCGCGACGACCACGAGCTCTGCGGGAACTGCCGCCGATGTGACCCCGGCCAATTGCAGCGCCGCGGTTATCAGCATTGGGATGATCATGATGCCGCCAGGCAGCTTGGTCCGCTCCGCCAGCCACCATCCTGCAAGTGCGATGAGCAGCATGATGCAAAGTGTGGAGAATGCCATTTCCAAGATGGATTTGCCTCCGGCCACGGTGTGAGTCAGATCCTGGCCCAGGAGCCCCTCAATGAGGAACGGCAGACAGAGCACAATGAGTGTTACGCGCATGGTGTGGATGAGACCGAGGCGTCTGATGGAGATGCCCAGGTCTTCTGCGAAGGTCACCATGGTGTAAAGCCCGCCCGGCAAGGCGGCAAAGAAGGCTTCCGAGCGGTCCATTTTGGCCACGGCGATGAAGTAGATTAGGCCCAAACCTGCCGTCAAAACCACATAGAGGGGAACCGCCAGCAAGGCGAAACCCAGAGCGCTCAATTGAGCGAGGAGTGCCGGGGTAATCGACGCTCCAAGCAAGACCCCGAGCACCGCCCGCAGGGGCATGGTGAGGGGCCGTGGAGAGGCGACGGGCGCCCGGGCCAAGGCTGCAATCAGTGTCGCGCCGATGGCGCCAAGCATCCAGGGCAGCGGGATGCCTGCCAGAGACGCCAGCCAGCCGCCAATGGCGGCGATTGTCAGTGCGAGGATCATGGCAGGTGTCCTAACCGCTTATTGATTCAGAGAAAAGCGACCATCAACGCTTCGTCCCCGCAGCTTTGTGGAAATCTGGCGGTCAGACTTGCAGAGCTTCGTCTATAAATGCCATTCATTTGCTGATCGATGTGGGAGATGGAGCGGATGCGGCGCACGCCACGGCCTCTGGTGGCCGGCAACTGGAAAATGCACGGGCTGAAATCCTCGCTTCGTGAGGCGCGTGCCGTCGCGACGTCTCTCGCCAAAGGCGCCTTTTCGTGTGACGTAATGATTTGCCCACCCGCAACGCTTTTGCGGCCTATGAAGGAGGCGGTTCAGGGCAGCAAGCTCAAACTTGGCGGGCAAGACTGTCACGCCTCTTCTCAAGGAGCGCATACGGGCGACGTTTCTGCAGAAATGCTGAAAGATGCTGGCGCCGGCGCGGTGATCGTCGGTCACTCTGAGCGCCGCGCAGATCATGGCGAAACCAACATGCAGGTGCGGTCAAAAGCTGCGGCGGCCCATCGCGCCGGGCTCGTCGCCATTATCTGTGTGGGGGAGACCCTGGCAGAGCGCAAGGCCGGCGCGGCGCGCAGAGTGGTCGGTCACCAGCTAAAGGGCTCACTGCCCGTCACGGCTAACGAGAAGAACACCGTTATAGCCTATGAGCCGGTGTGGGCCATCGGCACCGGGTTGACCCCAACCGTTGACGACGTGGCGGACGTTCACAGCCATATCCGCAAGCGCCTGGGCGCTCTGATGAGCGAAGGAGCGCCCGACCGGGTCAGGCTGCTGTATGGCGGCTCGGTCAAGCCGGCCAACGCCGAGGAACTGTTGGCCATTAAAAATGTAGACGGTGCGCTGGTGGGCGGCGCGAGCCTGAAGGCCCGGGATTTTCTGATGATTGTCAGCGCAAGCGGCTAGGCAGACGCTGTCTTTGAGTCACTCCATCCCTCCGCGGGTGAGGCCTCGGGTGCGTCGGACGTCTGCACATCTTCGCGGGCGGCATGTGCGACCTGCTGTTCGGCATTGTATCTGGCGGCCGTGGTGCGGTGGACCCACTCAAAGAACTCTTCTTCCGGCATGGGCTTGGCCACATAAAACCCTTGAACCTCATCGACGCCGCATTGGGCGACAAACTCCCAGTCGTCCTGGTCTTCCACGCCTTCTGCAACGATCCGCATATTGAGCTCACGGCCCAGGTGGACGCTGGCCTCCACACTGGCGCGGGCAAAACGGTCCTTGGCCGCATTGCGGACGAAGGATTGGTCGATTTTAAGCTGAGAGAACGGGAACTTACGCAACTGCTCGATGTTGGAGAACCCGGTCCCGAAATCATCAATGGCCAAGTCAAATCCTTGGATACGCAGCCGGGCCAGAACCTCCAGGACGGTGGTGTTCTGCTTTAAGAAGCTGCTCTCGGTGATTTCCAGGGTGACATCGGAGCGTTCAACACCTGCGGCATCCACCCGGGCTGCCAGTTCATCGGGAAATTCCAGCCACTCAAAGATGTCCGGGGTCAGGTTAATGGCAACCTTCAGATCGAGCCCGCTTGCATGCCATTGGGCGCAGCTGGTGATCGACTGCCGCAAAAGACTGGCGGAGAGGGCCCGCATTTGGCCTGTGGCGTGTGCGGCGTCTATGAATTTGGACGGTTGGATCAGTCCGACATCCGGGTCAATCCACCGTGCCAGCGCTTCAGCGCCGGTGACTTTACCGGTGTGAATGTCAATTTTCGGCTGGAAGAAGGGCACGATGAGCTGTTGGGCAATCGCGTCTTGGATTTTCTGCGGCGTGACCTGAAGACCGTCTACCGTCTTTTCGCGTGGTGCGCTGGGCAGAGCGGCGGCCGCGAGCTGAGACAGTTTCTGAGTGTCCAGTGGTTTGCTCAGGATGCCGATCAAATCGAAGCTGTAGTACGAGGCAATGTCCCGCGTGACATTCAAGACACTTGTGTCCTCACCGCTGATGACGGCAAGCTGGCCATGATAGTCCAACTCATTGATATGACGGAGAAACTGCACGCCATCCATTTCCGGCATGTTAAGGTCACATAAGATAAGCTCAAACTTTTCCGGGTTCTCAATGAGAATTGTGAGGGCCCGCATACCGTTCTCTGCGGCGGTTACGCTGGCGTTGTGCTCACAGGTAAAGTAGCTCTCTAGAATGCCCCGCATGCTGGGGTCATCGTCAACCACAAGAATGTTCGTCCCAGGCTTCATCAGCTCACCTAGCCGGGGGCTGTACGCGTGATGGAAAGTCTAGCCGGCCCCGAGATTCTATGGGTAGCAAGAACCTCTTAAGAAAGTCTGTGTGCAAAAAGCGGTGTTCTAGGCAGATTTGCTTTCTTCCGGCGGCGCTTCCACGGGCGCAGCATAGAACGCCCGGTAGGCACTGGCGCCAAGGGTGAGGAAACCGGCAATGAGCAGAGCAAGGCCAATGGGGCGGCTGAAATAGCCGGTCCACTCATAGTGCAACATCTGCATGGCCTGAGCGAACGTCTGCTCGCCAATTTTGCCCAATATCAGGCCCAACACGATGCCGGCGACCGAGTAACCGGTGCGCCGGAGGAAAAAGCCGAGAACGCCCGCCACGAACATCACCACAACATCGATCACCAGGCCGCGCACCGCATAGGCGCCCACGGTGGCCAGCATTAAGATCAATGGGGCCAGGAACTGGAACGGAATGCGCAGCAGATTGATGATGGTTTTGGTTTCCAGAAAGCCGATGAGCAGGATGGAGAGGTTCGCAAAGAACATGGCCGCAAACACCACCCACACCAGATCAGCACTGTTGAGGAACACAAGCGGGCCAGGTTCCATATCGTGCATTTGGAACACACCCACCATCATGGCCGTCAAGGCGCCGCCCGGAAGGCCGAGCGCGAGCAGGGGGATCATGGCGGCGCCGGTGGCCGCATTGTTTGCGGTTTCAGAAGAGATCACCCCTTCCAGCTTACCTTTGCCGAATTCCCAGCGCTCCTTCGACCAGCGGACCGCCTCGTTATATCCCATAAAGGCCGCAAGGGTTGCGCCGATGCCGGGAAGGATGCCGCAGAAAAAGCCGATGATGATGGAGCGCACCACAGCGAACTTATGAGCCCACAATTCTGAGAACGATGGGAAATCCACGCTCAGCTTGGGTGCGGAGTATGCGCCGGTCACCTTCTTCTCGGCCTGGACCATGATTTCCGACACGGCGAAGAAACCAAGAATGGTCGGAATGAAGTGAATGCCGGCCAGGAGGTAAGGCATGTTGAAGTCGTAGCGCTCGATGCCACCCACGGGGTCGAGGCCGACTACGGCAATCATCAAGCCGGCCAAAATAGAAAGCCAGCCTTTCCAGATCGTCTTTGCGCCCACAGAGGCGGCGACCGCAAGGCCGAAGAACACCAGGGCGAAGATTTCCGGTGGCCCAAAGGCGGAGATGGCCCAGTCGGCGATCGGCGCGGTGGCCAGCATCATCAGCACGGCGGAGACGGTTCCCCCAATGGCCGAGCACATGACGGCGGCCCCGACGGCGCGGCCCGCCTGGCCCTTTTGGGTCATGGGATAGCCGTCGAACGCGGTTGGCGCGTTTTCGGGCGATCCTGGAATATTGAACAGGATGGCCGTAATGGCGCCGCCATAAACGCCGGTACAGTAGATCACCGAAAACAGCATAATGCCGTGTTCCGCGCTAAGATGTGCGGTAAACGGCAGAAGGATTGCGGCCAGTGTCAGCATACTGACGCCCGGGATGGCGCCGAACAGCATGCCGCCGACGACCCCGCTCAAGAAGATAACAATGCCTAACGGGTCGCTGAAGAGAGCAACCGTCCCATTTGCAAAGTTGTTAAATGCATCCATATCAGCGTCCCAGCCAGCCTACTGAAGAACCGTCACAACCCAATTGCCGAAATCATAAAACGGACGAACGTTGCCCGTGGGCAGTCCCACATAGAGGAGCTTGACGAACAGCAGGAGCAGGATGCCGAAGACGCCCGCCGCAACGCCCGCCATCCATTTGATCCGCCGCTCTCCCATCAAATACATCACGCCCATGGCGAACACTGGCGCCAAGGCATAAAACCCCATGTCTTCCAGAAGGGCTGCAAAGAATATCGGCAAAGCCAACATGCCGCCCACCTGGTTGCGGTAAGCCATCCAGGCGAACAAGACCATCAGCGGTGCTGCCGTGAGCATCTTGATGGTGCCAAGTCCGTCCGGGGGAAGTCCCATCATGCCGCCGATGAAGTCGGGAACCCTCATATAGACAAAGGGAATGGCCACAAGAACGAAGGTGTGCGCGTACCATCCCAAACTGGAGTGATCGTCCGGCGCTTCAACACTGTCGTCAGCGGCCGCGTTCAATTTGCTGGTGGCTCCGCCTTCTCCGCGTTTCCAATGCCAGAACAACTGACCGAGTGCAGCCAAGACGATCAGCAGAATGATTGCGCGTGGCCAGCCGCTGGCGCCGAATTTGTAGATCTCAATGGAGTTGTTGAATTCAAAAGAATAAATGAACAAAACCAGAGCCAGCAGCAGCCAAAGCCCCGCTTCGACCAAATGGCCGGTTTTCAGATTCCCCATACCACACCCGCAGAGTAAGTGGCCCCGGCAACTGCGCGCCGGGGCCAGGCTTGGCGCAAACGCGCCTTAACGGTGTTACTTCACTTCCAGCCCCATGGCCTTGTACACTTCGCGGTACTGGGCCACCGTGGAGGTGATGAGCTCTTTAGAACCTTCCGTATCGCGATAGCTGTCGATCAGGTTCATGAACTTGCTTTCGTTGTACTTCTGATAGCTTTCCGTGCAGAACGCTTTCTGGAAGGCCCATTGCAGCCATTCCACGCGATCGGCCGGAGCGCCCTTTTTCACATAGAAGCCACGGAAGCGCAGCAGCGGCTCAAAGTCGAGGCCCACATCTTTGATGCTCGGCACGTCCGCAAACGCACCGGGGCGCTCTTTCAGGATTGTAAGGATCGGCTTGAAGCGTCCTGCGTCCAGAAACTTGCGCACATCCCCTGGCTGCTCAAACAAAGCATCCACCTGACCACCAGCCAGAGCGCCATAGCGAGGTGCACCCTTGTCGAAGGAGATTTGCTGGATCTTCATGCCCGTTGCGTCGGTGATGAACTTCATGGTGACACGTTCCATGGAGCCTTCTTTGGACACGTTGGCGATGGTTGCCTTGCCGTCCTGGGCCTTGACCCACTCAACGAAGGACTTCCAGTCGGTGAAGCGGTCCTCGTTTGTGCGGATATAGATCTGCGAGAACGTGATCTGAGAGGTCACCAGCGGGATCAAGTCTTCAGCCGGGTTCGGGCGGCTGGAATCGAGGGCATGCGCACTGGAGGCATCATCGATGTGTTCCAGCACTGTGTAGCCGTCAGCCGGCGTCGCCATGTAGGCCGTCATGCCGACCGTACCTGAGCCGCCAGGCTTGTGATCGCGGTTGATGGAAACTCCGGTCAGTTCCGACACGGCCTGGGCCATCGCTTGAGCCACTTGGCCGGATCCACCCGCAGGGCCGTACGGTACGATCATGGTAAGGGCGCGGGCCGGAAAGTCACCAGCTTTGTCGCGCGTTGCCGGCAGGTCGTCGGTTGCACACGCTGCCAAAGCCGTGCCCCCGGCAACTGCCAAAGCCGCAATGGCCGTTGCTGCACCTGCAAGGTAGTTCTTGAATTTCATGCGTTTTCTCCCTTTTGGTAACCCCGTTGGGTCGTTGAGGTTTTCCTCTTCTGTGATATTGACCATGTTTGGCCAATGAAGCAATGCTTCTCGTGGTATCCTTGCCTTCCTGCGATTCCTGTTCTTTGTTTAGCTGGTCAGGTAATCAGTGTTTTGTTATAATTGGAATGGTTCGTTCAGATTTTCAGAAATTTATACGAGAGTCAATTGAGAACTGGATTTGACGTCTATGGCTGGCCAAGCACAAGGGGAACGTGGATCTGCTCTTAGCAAGGCGCTTGATGTGCTGAAGCTGGTGGCGGAGAGTGACCGTGCGGTGAGCTTGGCGGAACTGGCTGAAAAGCTCGATTTGCCCAGGGCGACGCTTCACCGGGTCCTCCAGCAATTGGCGGACGAAAAGATCATCTTAAGGTCCGCTCAGAAGGAGCGGTATGTGGTTGGCCCGGCGCTGATGCTGCTTGCCGGTCATGCGCTGCGCAGCTTGGGGCCCCAGCCTCCCGTGCGGGCTATTCTCAATGAACTCGTCGAGGAAACTCAGGAAACCTGCAACGTGGGTGTGCTGGATCAGGATGAGGTCGTCTATATTGAACGCGTTGAGGGGATCTCGCCATTACGGTTGCAGTTGCAGGTCGGCAGCCGCGTGCCATTTCATTGCACGGCGATTGGCAAGATGCTCGCGGCCGACCAGCATAAGAATGTGCGTTCGCGCCTTTTGCGGGCAACTGAACTGAAACGGTTTACCGAGCACACGCTGGCTGACGAAGCTGCGCTTGAGGCGGAGTTTTCCAAGATCCGGTCTGAGGCTTACTCGTTCAACAATGAAGAGTTTGTGGAAGGCTTGTCTGCCCTCGCGGTTGCAATCAAGGATGACACGGGCAGAGCCGTCGCGGGATTGTCCGTACATGCGCTTCATATTCGCATGCCCCTGGAGAAGGCTTTGAGCTATTTGCCCAGTATGCGTGAAAAAGCTGACCGGATCGCAGAAGTTTGGTCATTGCGGTAGCAAACCTGCTGCGTTCAGTCTTGACGACCGTATGATTTTGTGAAAAGTTGAATGCTATATTCCAATTATCGAAATTATTGGCGCCGTATAGTGAGGCGCCGAGACCATCGCTGAGAGGCCAGTATAATGACACTTGCAGCACAAAAGGGGTTTAACGACGCAGATGACGTTCGCAGCGTGATTAATGGCTTGATCGCGCGCGGCCGCGCCGCCATGGATGCGTTCGACAATCACGATCAGGCGCGTATCGACGAGGCGGTCACCGCTCTGGCGTGGTCGATATACAAACCTGAAAATGCGGAAGCCTTGGCGGTTTTGGCCGTGGATGACACAGGGCTTGGCAACGTGCCCTCCAAAATCATCAAGAACACCCGCAAGACTTTTGGCACCTTACGCGATCTCTCACGCGTCAAAACCACCGGGATCATTGAAGAGCTGCCGGAAAAGGGACTGGTGAAGTACGCCAAGCCGGTGGGTGTCGTTGCGGCCGTTTGCCCTTCAACCAACCCGGCAGCCACGCCGGTGAACAAAGCAATGATGGCGGTTAAAGGCGGCAATGCTGTTGTTATCGCGCCGTCGCCGGCGGGCTATAACACCACGGCCAAGACCGTTGAGCTTATGCGCTCTGAGCTGCGCAAAGGCGGGCACCCTGAAGATTTGGTGCAGATCCTGCCGTCACCGGTCTCCAAAGAGCTGACCCAAGGCCTCATGGAAGGCTGCGATCTTGTGGTTTGCACCGGGTCGCAAAACAATGTGCACCGGGCCTACTCCAGCGGCACCGTGGCGATCGGCGTTGGGGCAGGCAATGTGCCGGTGATCATCGATTCTTCCGCTGACCTGGACGATGCGGCGGAGAAGATTTGTGCATCAAAGATCTTTGACAACTCCACGTCTTGTTCTTCGGAAAACTCCGTCATCATTGTGGATGATGTCTATGAGGATGCGATTGCCGCGCTTCAGCGGGCCGGGGGGTATCGTGCCTCTGGCGATGAGAAGCAGAAGGTGGTGGATACGCTCTGGGTGAACGGCAAGTTGAACCGGCATGTGATTGCCAAGGACGCCGACGTGTTCGCTGAAGTTGCCGGCCTTGCGGATGAGGCGAAGTCCTCCAAGTTCTTCATGGTGGAGCATGACGGCATCGGCCGAGACGAACCGCTTTCGGACGAAAAACTTGCTCTGGTGCTTACGGTTTACCGTGCCAAAGACTTTGCGGACGCCAAAGATAAGGTGGCACGCATTCTGGATGTAAAGGGTGTCGGGCATTCTTGTGGCATCCACACCAATGCACCTGAGCATGCGACCGAGCTCGCCGAGGACCTGAAGGTTGTGCGTGTTCTGGTGAACCAGGCCCACACTTTCGGCAATGGTGGCAGTTTCAACAACGGGCTGAACTTCACCTTGTCCATGGGGTGTGGCACCTGGGCTGGCAACTCGATCTCCGACAATCTCAACTATTCCCACTTCATCAACATCACCCATCTCGTGAACACGGTGGACGAAGACAAGCCGAGCGAAGAAGAGCTGTTCGGCGACTATTGGGCGAAATACGGAAAATAGGCACTTATGAACTTCGAGGAGTATGCTGCAAAACCGCTGCTGAGTGCGGCAGGCATTGCGGTACCGGCCAGTGAGATTGCCCGCACGGCGGCAGAAGCAGGCACGATCGCAGAGAAGATCGGCCCTTGCGTGGTGAAGGCCCAAGTGCCTACAGGCAAGCGGGGCAAAGCGGGCGGTATTGCACTGGCATCCAGCCCTGCTGAGGCAAACACAGAAGCGGCGCGCATCCTGGGTATGCATATCGGCGAGCATGAAGTTGAGAAGGTGCTGGTGGAGGCCCAGGTGCCCATTGCCAGAGAACTCTATGCGGCCGTGCTGAATGATCCGGTGACCAAAGGTCCGTTGGTCCTGTTTTCGCCTGAGGGCGGGATGGACATTGAGGAGATCGCCGAGAAGCATCCGCAAAGGCTGATGCGGCTGGCCGTCGACATTCGCCATGGGTTTGATCGCGCTGCTGTGGCGGCAAATCTTCCCGATCTGGGCGACATCGATGAGAGCGCTCTGGTTGATCTGCTGGCGAAGCTATACGCCGTTTATTCGGCCAATGATGCTGAACTTCTTGAGATCAATCCGTTGGTGCAGACGAAGGACGGTGAGCTAATTGCGCTCGATTGCAAATTCACGCTGGATGATTCCGGCGTGAAGCGCCAGGAAGACCTGGCCGAGCATGGCACGCCTGATAAGACGACTGAGCTTGAAGCCAGGTCTCATGCGGTGAACCTCAAATACATTGAGCTTGATGGCAATGTGGGCGTCTTGGCGAATGGGGCAGGGGTGACAATGACCACAATGGACGCCATCAGCCACTATGGCGGGGCGCCCGCCAACTTCCTGGAGATTGGTGGGGAAGCGTATCGTTTGTCAAAAGAGGCCCTCGAGATCGTTTTGGCCAACCCGAACGTGAAGTCGCTGATGGTCAATTTCTGCGGGGCCTTTGCCAGATGCGATGTCATGGCCGAAGGGGTCGTGAACGCTTGGAAAGAGCTGGAGCCGGACATTCCGGTGTTCTTCACCATTCATGGTACGGGCGATAAAGAAGCCATCAAAATGGTGCGTGATGGCCTCGGGCTTGAGCCCTATGAATTCATGGATGATGCGGTGAAGGCTGCCGTGGAGGCTGCGCAATGATCGTCCGTGGCAACGAAACCGTCATCGTCCAAGGAATCACCGGGCGCCAGGGCACGTTCTGGGCTGAACGGATGGCCGAATATGGCACAAAGATCATCGGCGGGGTGAACCCGAAGAAAGCCGGAACAGAACATATTGGCCGGCCGGTCTGGGGATCGGCCGCAGACGCAGCGTCAGAGACGCAAGTTGATGCGACAGTTCTCTTCATTCCGCCTTTGGGCGTGAAAGCGGCGGCGCTGGATGCGATCTCCGCCGGCATCAAGAAAATGGTGGTCATGACCGAGCACGTGCCGGTGCAGGACGTGATGTATTTCCTTGCTGCTGCCCGGGAGGCAGGCTGTCAGGTGATCGGCCCCAATACCGCGGGCCTGGTGACTGTCGGCGAATGTTTTGTCGGCTTCATGCCGGCGTTCAATCCGGGCATCTTTAAGCCCGGCAAGATCGGAGTGATCTCGCGCTCGGGAAGCTTGGGCACGATGGTCTGCCTGAATCTGGTTCAGGGTGGACTTGGAATTTCCACGTTCATCGGTATTGGTGGCGACCCGATCATCGGAACCACCACGAAGGATGCCCTGGTGGCCTTGGATCAAGATGAGCGCACCGAAGCCGTCGCCATTGTGGGAGAAATCGGCGGCGGTATGGAGGAAGAGGCCGCAGAGTACGCCAAGACCATGTCGAAGCCGATTGCCGCGTTCATTGCCGGAGCCGCATCACCGCCGGGCAAGAAGATGGGCCATGCGGGCGCAATCGTTATGGGCAGCGTGGGCAGTTACGCCGGTAAGAAGGCGGCGCTGGAGGCGGCTGGTGTTGCGGTTGTCCCGACACCGTCCGGAATCCCCGAGGCTCTCAGGGCGGTTGTCTAGAGCGTCATGCGCATGTCCGGGCCGGCGTAGACGAACCCCATCTTCTCATAGAAGGCTTGGTTTCGCGGAACGGCATAGAGACCGATCTCTGTGCATCCTCGCTGCCGGGCCGCTTCGATGATTGCCTCTATAAGAGCCGCACCGACGCCTTTGCCACGAGCGGCGTCAAGCACGATCAATTCCTCAACCTGCGCATATTCGCCGCCATATCTGAGGGCAAGATTGAAGGACGCCGTGACCAGACCGAGCGGGCCGGTGGCATCTTCTGCCAAGATGGCGCAGCCGCGCTCTTGTGAAATAAAGTTGTCTATGGTGGCGCGTCCGCCTGTGGTCCGGAACGGGATGCCGTCCTCAGAGAGCGCATCGGCGAGGGCATCGACGAACCGGCTGATCGTGACGTGATCTTTGGGTTCGGCAAATCGTGTTGAGAAGTCTGGTGCCATGAGTGGCCTGTGAATCTACTGCGCTGTCTTCTGCCTGTCTGACTAACAGACTTTTGGGGTGGGTGTCGCGATTTGTGAGGGTGGTGATTTCATCTGCTTTCGTCATGGCGCGAGTTCGTGCTACATGGCTCTTCTCTTGCGGGATTTCATAAACTAGGTGCTTGATCATGCCGAACGGCGAGGTGGTTTGGACTTACTTTGAAGGTGACTGGCACGAAGGCAATGTGCCGGTGCTCAGGGCCTGCGACCAGGCCACTTGGAACGGTACGTTGGTGTTTGATGGCGCGCGCCAGGCCAACGGCGTGGTGCCGGATCTGAGTTTGCACTGCGCCCGGATCAATCGCTCCGCAGAAGCGCTCGATATGATCCCCACCCTGACGCCTGAAAAGATCGAAGGCATCATTCGCGACGGATTGAAAAAGTTCGCGCCGGATGCTGCGATCTATATTCGCCCGATGTATTGGCCGATTGAACCTGGACCTGGTTTCATAACGGTGGATCCAGACTCGGTTGGGTTTGCGATTGGTCTAGAGCTTGTCCCCATGCCGCCGGAAAGCGCGACCGCCACGCTCACCACCACCCGGTTTTGCAGGCCGCTGCAAAGCATGGCCACGGTGGAGGCGAAAGCAGCCTGTCTTTATCCCAACAACGGACGGATGTTGCGTGAGGCCATGAAGAAGGGCTTCTCAAATGCGCTGGTGGCCGATGCTATGGGCAATGTGGCGGAGACGGCCACCTCCAACATCTTCATGGTGAAGGACGGTGAAGTGTTCACACCGATACCGAACGGAACGTTTCTCAACGGGATCACGCGCCAGCGCCATATCGGCCTTTTGCGCCAGGCAGGTCGCAAAGTGCATGAGACTGTGTTGTCGTTTGACGATTTCCATGCAGCCGATGAAGTCTTCATGTCCGGCAACCTGGCTAAGGTTACGCCTGTTGTGGCGTTTGATGATACCAATTACCAGGTTGGGCCAGTGACCCGGCAGGCCCGCGAGGCCTATTGGGATTGGGCGCTGTCGGTCTAGTGCTATTAGACCGATGTAGTAGCTTACTACTACCGTTTGACCCAATCGCAGGCTAAACTTCGATCACTAAGTAGATCTGGTATTTGAGTTCAAGGTTGTCACTCCCTGACCAGCCTGCGCCACTGATCGTCTCAATTGGGCATTATGGTCGGTCGCGCAGGTTCCGTTGGGAGTGGACTTGGAGTACGGGCTTAGCCGGTGGCCGCGAACTCCGGCTGATCGGTCTTGCGCGCGCTTAATACAGCTTTTGCAATTTCGTCGACGTGGACAGCATCGGTTCCGCAGCAACCACCCCAAACGGTGATGTGGGAAAAGCGCCGGGCCATATCCGCCATTTGCTGACCCAACTCCACCGGATTGCCTTCTTCCAAATGGCCCAACTGGCACAACACACCATGGGCAAGACTTGAAGCGTTTGGTCTCAAGCCGCAAAGGCGTTTGACCCACGGGCCGGGGGCCTTAAAGGCCGGAGCAAAGTCGACGGGGTGTGTGCAGTTGATCATGAAATAGACGGGGCCATTACCGGTCGCCTCGTCAACCGTTTCGATGGCGTCGCTTAGGTCCACACCGGTTTTCAGTCGGCCACCTGCTCCGAGCGCGAACGAGACGACCACAGGCAGGTCAATAGCTTGGGCCGCGCGCACCACGCCGATGGCTTCATCAACTTGGGAGAAGGTAAGGGCGGTCGCGAAATCGGCGCCGGCCTGTTTCATGGTTTCCAACTGCTCTGCGTGATAGTCTTCGGCTTCGTCTGCTGACATGATGCGCCCGACCTTGTAGGCATCGCCGCGCGGGCCCACCACACCGCTGACGGGCATGGGACTGTCGGCGGTTTGGTATTGGCGGGCGAGGTCTTTGTAGAATTCAATCCCTTGGATGACGACCTCTTTGAGCCCTTGCTTGGAGTACCCAAGCAACTCGCCCCAGTCGCGGCTGGTGCGGTAGTGCACACCATCGAGAATTGCGCCCACCTTGTGTTTGAGGGCGACCTTGATGAGATCCTCGTGATAGGTGCGCAGATCAGCGCGCGCCTCTGGGCGGTCCATGAGGTCGAACAGGCAGAAGTGGCGGAACGCGTGCCCTTTTTTGTACTGCATGTAGGTTTCAATGCCACCTTCTGTGAGGCAGAGCTTGCCGGTGAGTTGAGGCAGGGGATTGGTGCTGGCGAGGGTCGGCATCAACGGCTCCTTTTGGCCTTTGGCTGAGGCCGGAACAGTGGCGGAGCGGTGTTTCAGTCTGATTGCTGGGGCCTTGGCATTGTGTTTCAATTGTAACCGGACGGGAGGTTGACGTGAGTGAGCAGTTGAAAGAATGGCGGACCGTTTCTGAGACGGTGATATTTGAAGCCAAGCCCTATGTACGCCTCACCAAGCAGGCCGTTGAGATTGGGGACGGGCGGGTCGTTGAGGACTTCTATCAGGTGCGGCTGTCGCCTTTTGTGATCACGGTGCCTCAACTGGAAGGCGGGAGCATTCTCATGATCCGCCAATACAAGCATGGACCCGGGCGGGTATCCCTTACGTTTCCGGCGGGATTTGTTGAGGAGGGAGAAGAGCCGCTAGCGGCGTGTTCACGAGAATTGATAGAGGAAACAGGTCTTGAGGCGCGCTCGGCTGAGCATCTTGGAGAGTTTGTGGATAATGGTAACCAGGGCGGATGTTTGGGGAACTATTTCATCCACCGTGACTGTCGGCGGCTTTGCGAGCCGGCATCCGGGGATTTGGAGGAAATGAAGTTGGTTGAGATGGCTGTGGAGGAGGTTGATGCGGCGGTTTTCGATGGCCGCGTTGCGATCATGCATCATGCCGCTGCTTGGTCTATGGCGCGGCTTAAAGGGCTTTAGGGGGAAAGGGTTTTGCAAAAATGCAGAGTGTACAATCCAGATCTTACATACGTTCGGTTGAAAAAAACTAAGTTGGTTTTAGCTCTAGTACTCGGTCAATTGGCGCCTATTGATATGGAGTAATGTTACGCGTTGGCCCCGCATTGTAACCTCCGCGGATTCTGTACCGCATTGGATCGTTTGTCGCGATTCAGATTGTTCGCTTTGCCAAGGGTTAACGGCCATCACTATGCATTCGCCCTCCTTCACAATCATCTGCCGGACCAGTGGTCGCTTGCTTTTCCAAAGAACGTGGGCAGGGGTGTCTATTTCCAACCGGGCGCGACCGATCTTATCCGACAGTCGGGCCACGCGTTTCACGTGCGAGACAAAGAGCGGCAAGTTATCGAAGGGATAGGTTTCGTCGGACTTGATTTGTACTTCATGGCCCCAGAGGACGATGCCCTTGGCACCGCTGAAAAACGGAATGATGGCCATCGCTTCGACCAGATAGGGATCGAGCTCACGGTTGTTTTCCCATTTGTTTGAGTTGTGGTACCGCAGCCACTCGTAAGCGTAGACAGGCTTGTTGCCGAATTGGCGGGTGCGGGCGAAGTTTTCTTCCACGTTCGCGGCCATGTAGTAGACCGACCCGGGTTGATTATAAAAGACGTAGATGCTTGCGACGTAGAAGTCGATATACGGATCAATGTGTTGCCATAACAGATGGTCATTTGCGTGCGTTCCGTCGATTTGTTGCGCTGACTTACCGCTGATTCCCCAGTAGTCGCGACGGAATGCTTGTGGTCCATAGAGACCGGTTGGCTGATTGGGATATTGTTGCTTCGTCCATTTCGCTGGTTGCCAGAACCAAGTTGCCCATTCCTGATAATATGCTGCCTCGAACGTGCTGAAACTCTCGTGACCTGAGTATTTGCGAGCAGTCTCATCCGCCCAGGCTCTCGCGGCTTCCTGTTCAAAGCCGATCTCAATGTCGTTGACGAAAATTCCACCATTGTTTTCGCGTTGCGCGATGTTGCGTTGGATAATGTCCTTGAAATAGGGCGGCTTCTTCCATGGGTTCTTGTTTTTGCGCCCGACGAAATGCGCAATGTTTTGTTTCTGGTCGCCTGGATAATCCGCGAATGTGTTTAGGAGTGTTACTGGTTCAAAGCCCCGTGCGAGCGCTTGGGCCATGTTCGCACCGTTGGAGCGATCGCTCACGTTCCAGAAGACTTTGAGGCCGCCGCGCATGTTGAACGGCTCAATGTTGCTCCAACCAGGTCTGTCAGCCCCGCGCGACTGCGTCAGATAGAGCTGGAGCGGCAGGATCAGTAAGATCGCAAGCAAGCAACTTGCGGCGACGCGAGGAGCAAACTTAGGGTGGGGGATGGACTACTCCTTTTGGACGAGAACTTACTGGAAGGTCAAACCGGCATAGCTTCTTTATTGTCCGCTTGCGAACTTTCGGCGCAAAGACGCGAAACATTGTCCACAGTCAGCATGATGCCACGCCTTTTAAGATCATTAGCCAGCGCATCGTCCTCGAGTGCGATGCAATTGCGGAAGAATGTCTCAAAATCTTCAGCGGAATACTCTCGTGCTATGCGGGCGAGTTCAGCGCGATGGTAGTGATGACCAGTATAGCTGTGGAGGCGGGGCTTGCCTTTGAACTTCGCCCGCACCGAATCAACATCGTATAGAAAGTAGTGCAACAGTGATCCCGCCGTACACGACTTCAGACTCCCACCTGGATTAGCGCGCCACTGATGGACGTCAAAAATCAGATCGCGCGCTGCTGATGTCCGCACAAGCGATTTGTGGTTCCAATAGCCCAGATAGTATCCCGATGGAATTGAATGGCCGGTCAGAGGATCGTGCATCATGCGAGGATACGCTCCCCCAAACCTCGCATTGTAGATGTAATAGCTCAACCAACCACGCAATTTGGAATCACTCACAACGGAATTGAACAGAGTTCTGGCGTATCGCCAGACTTGGTCAGTCAATGGGAAACGATTATGGAACGAGGTACACTCGGCAAACGGATTTGATACGCGTGGTGTGCGGGGGATAACTTCGTGATTTTTCAAGAGGACCTGATTGCAATCGTGCGGAACGCGGTCCAGAAAATTGCGAACGCTTTCTTTTGTCAGCGGATCGGTCAATGACGGCACCATAACTTCGTCAGGATCGATACACAGCAACCACTCAATACCGTCGCGGGCGGCATGGTTCGCAGCGAAGTAGGTGCTGATGCGTTTTCTCACGTCCATGTTTTCGTTCCAACGAGGACTGATCCGATCAATCCAAGCGGGCCGGTTATCAATCTGCTCCGGTGTGATGCTGTCGAAGCAAACGATTTCTTCAAAGCTTGAAGCGATTTCTCTGGAGCTGTCCGTCGTGCCGTCGAAGAAGATGTAGATCCGTGCACAGCCGAGCGCCCGAGCCACTGCAATCACTTGTGGGAGAAGCTGAGCCTCGTTCTTGATGGAATATGTAATCGCGAACTCCGTTCTCTTCATGGCGCACGGTTCCCCTAAGGATACAAATCCCTGACGTTGATATGCTTTGGTGCGAAGCTCATTCACTAAAACTCAGACAGTGTAGCCGAGCAGGGTAGCTTCAGTCCCCGCGATATCCTTGAACTCTCTAAGCTCGTTCGCCGAGAGGTGCTTCCGCCACCCTTCATCGCGTTTGATCACTGTTTCTGCTTTGCGAAAGCGCATTGGGTTGCCGCCGATGATGTGCGCATTCGATTTGTCTAAAACCTGCATTTGCGGATTGTAAGGAATTCCAAGATGCGCACAGATTCGCTCCAGTTCATTCTGGGTGTCGGTGCAAAGGTCTTCGTATTTTACCGTCAGATAATTGTCGGTACCGATTGACTTAAGGGTCAGCTGGGTTTTGCGCACCACCTGTGCCCATTGCTTCGCCGCGGTAGCCATTGGAATGCCTTCGCGCCGCATAGCTGACGCTGCGACGCCCCGTCCGTCGCGGACGAGAAACACAAGGCGGATATCCGCACCCGTCATCTGGGCATGGCGATACAGCAAACCGAGCCGTCGTGCGTCCTTGCTGGAATCGACGACCACCGGGCGACCCGAAGTCTCCCGAACGGCGTCATACCAAATGAAGCTGTTGACCAGAGCTTGCTTGTGTCCAGCGGGTGCAAGCAGTCTGTGCCACTGTTCGTAGATCCACTGGCTTCCTAGGAGTAGAACAATGCGCTCCAATGCGTTGCAAAGTCCTCTGCAGTCGTCCTTGCGGATCATCATGTCCATATTTTCAAGTGGACGACCGGTAACGCTGCCGCTTTGGTTCGCGATAACGTGCTCTTCAACCTCGTTCCAGAATGGGCAGGACAGTATCGGCTGCCCGCAGGTGCAGGGCGCTGTGTTCAGGATTGCGTCGCTGTTGAGGCGATGAACTTCGCCCAATGATGTGACAAAAGGTGACCCGCCCAACATCAGATCCAACATGGTCGACCCTGACCGACCAGGGCCCGTGATAAAGACCAGCTTGGGCGTGATCTTGTTCAAAGCTCAGGTTCCATTTTACACTTCCGAACAGGTGTTTCAGACACTTCTGTGGGCGATTGCAATCATTGATTTTGCTAGGGCTGGAATCCGGCCGACCCTCAGAAACTCGATATCTTTGAAGCCGGCTTCCTCGAGCAGTGTGCTCAGCGTTTTCATGGACCAGAACTTGATGTGGCCCCCGTCCCACAAAGCAGTGAAATGATTATCGAGCTTGCCTGAGACGGCCAGCGCGACGTTCTTTATGTATCCGTGGTAAGGGGTTGAGACCACGGCCACTCCGCCCGGCGCCACCAAACTGAACATGTTGTGGGCATAGGTGCGCGGATCATAGAGATGTTCGACAACTTCCAGACTAACGACCATCGGGTACTGTCCATATTCCCCTGAAAGATCCTCGTACACTGATCTTTGATCGAGCTTTAGTTCCGGATAGGTCTTATTGGCGTGGGCGATCGCAGACACCGAGATATCGACCCCATCAACCGGAGCATGTTTGGTCAGCACGCTCGCAGTGCTCCCGTTGCCGCACCCCAGATCAAAGATGCGAGACGGGTTTCTTTCAACCACAATTCGTTCAACCGCGGGCAATAGATAGCTATGCGATGGATTGAGTTCACCGGAATCGTAATTGTACTCGAGGTTTTGTATTTCGCTCATTTTGAGATTTCTCGGGAACGCGAACTTGTCCATTGAATCTAGCGGACGTGTTCGCTAATGGTTGTTCGGTCTGATTACTGTGGGTTCGGCAGAGACTGTTGATCGGTAACTTGCTTTGAAGCGGCCGACCTCATCTTCTCAGAGACCGGATTGAATCCGGTCCGCGCCTCGATCGCGTCTGTGATTGATGTGTCGTGTTTTGCGGCATGCTGGAGGATCTCCATCATCTTTGCGTCGACAAGCGTGCGGTACCACAGGCCTTGCATCAAATGAAAGTAGAAGCCTGGTCGCCCATCCAGAAGCCCAAGACGTAAAAAGTAGCGATAGAGGAAGTACACCATGGCGCGCACTCCGCCTGGCAGTTTCATGTACACCGAATTCTTCAATAAACGCCTTATCTTTGCTTGAGGGCTTGCGCCGCCCTGATCGAGCCGATCATCAGGTAAAAACTTGAAGGTCTTGTTCAGGGCATCAATGGCTTCGCGTGAGGCATAACTGTTGTGCTTGTCCGTCCACCAAGTTAGGGAGTTCAGATTGATATCGGAAAATACTAACGCCGACTTCTCGACACGTCCTTCCACCCTGATGTGCTCATCCATCCAACGGATCTCGCATCGCCCCGAACCATTGCGCCAAAGTCGCAACTGCCAGCTTGGTTCTATGCCGCCATATTTGATGCGACGGCCGAGGAAGTGGATGCGCCGTTGGACGAGCAGGCCATCGATCTCATTGCTTGCTCGTTCTACGGCAGTCTCCAATGTCTCCCGGCTGTCGGCGTCAAGGATCTCGTCCGCGTCGATCCTCAGCAGCCAACCGCCGCGATCAGCGCACGCGTCAATGCCGAAATTCATCTGTGTCGCGTAGTTGAGCCATTTGTTGTGTAGAATCTCTGCACCCATCGCCTTCGCTATCTCCACCGTTCGGTCGGTAGAGCCGCTGTCCACGACGGTAATGGTTGCGCATGCACCCTGGAGGCTTTCGATGCATCGGTGGATGTGTAGCTCTTCGTTGAGGGTCAAGATTATTGCGTGAATATGGGCCGCTGACATAGCTGGTACCGTCTCAGCGAAGATGTCTTATCGCGACTCTGTTTGGTTTGCATCGGAGGGTGCGCGAGTCCCAATGATGCGGGCGGGGTTGCCGCCGACAATGTCACCGGCACGCACATCTTTGACTGCAACCGCGCGCGCACCGACAATGGCGCTTGAGCCGATCGTGACGCCCGGGCCAATAAACGCGTCCGCGCACACCCACGCGCCTTCACCAATCACGATAGGCGGCTTTAAAAGCGGCATTCTCGGGTCACGGTAATCATGTGACCCAGCACATAGGTGCGCACCTTGTGACACAGTTGCTGTCGACTTTATCGTGATGGGGCCCAGTGCGTAGAGAATGGCACGGTCGCCGATCCCGACCTGATCGCCAATGTCGAGATTCCATGGAATTGTGATCCTGACGCTTGGATAGATGTGTACCTCTTTTCCGATCCTCGCGCCGAACATACGCAAAATAGAGTTTCGCCATCCCCATAGCTGACGCGGGCTGCATCGAAATGCCAGGTATCCGATTATCCAGAATACCCTGCCCAACTGCTCTCTTGCAGTCCACTTCTGCATTCCGCGATTGGCTGTTACGTCAAGTTGCATGGGAGTCTTTGTAAGTGAATTGAGAATGCCGCTGCTTGCAGGTCATTGAGTGCCAGGAACGTCCTCCGTTTACGACAGTGTTAAAGCCTCTTGCTCCAAGCGTTCAACCTGATCTTGCAAGGCGTACAGATAGTTTGCCTGTCCGTCCGTATGATAGCATCGATAGCCAATGCCGCGAAGAATAGCATCCACGCGACGAACGTCGTTGGTGGTTTGGCTGGACGGGTAGAGCAGTCCATCGAACTCCACGAGCAATTGCGTTGGGCGAAGCTTGCCGCGCGCTAAGTCTGTCAAAACCGCAATCTCAGCTCCCTCGATGTCCAGCTTCAGCAATTCTAGGCTGTCGATACCTAGGTCCGACAATAACGTTTCCAGCGTTGTTGCAGGCACTTCGATGTAACCGTCGATCTGATTTTGATCTTGATCGTTCTGTATGTTCACAATTGAATGAGAGACGTTTTCCGCATTGCAGGGCTCAAAGAATTTCACGGTGCCCGCCTCGGTCCACAGCGCTTTTATTACCAACGTGATCTGTCCGCTTTCAATTGCGGAAAGATTGTACGCCTCTGGAACTTGGCGTCCGCCATTCACCAGAGAAGCCTCAGAGGCCTCGCCTACGCGCGAAAGCACTTCCGTTACGTGTCTCACAGCACGCGGCGTGGGATCGACAATCACAACGCGGCAGCCGATTTGGGCGAGTGCGACATCGAATGTAATGTCTTCGCCGGCTCCACAGGTGACGACACTCGCTCCGCTGAGCCTGGAGGGGACATCTAATATGTCCCAGCCACCGTAACTGCTACCCAGTCTGACGATGCGGAGGCTGGTCGATGTCACTTGGAGGCTTGGCTTGTTGTACCACATGCGCGACTTGTGGACAGCGGCCTGCACGGTCGCGCCAATCCCATCCTTACGCATCTTTGTGAGCACTTTATTGAGCATTGGGTGCCCTCTCTACCTAATCGCAACGTGTGATGCTGTGCGCGGCGATCGCAGCAGCTTGCATTTTAAATTCGGCCGCTGTTGATTGCCTTCCCAGCAATAGTGGCGGGACCGGTCTCCTGGCTTAATCTATTTGGACGTTTTTTGGCATAGATCCAGGTGACGCGAGCCAGCGATATACCGCGCAAGCCTCACTGGCAATCGTTGGCCAAGAGTACGCTTGTTCAATCCATTTGCGGCCACGAAGGCCCATGTCTGCCCGCTCCTCGGGAGATAAGGTCATTGCGTTCCGCAACGCATTCGTGAGCGGCGCCTCTCCATGATCGATCCACCAGCCACATTTGTTGGTTTCGAGGCCCTGCCACGGGGCGCCTTTGGTGGAGATAACCGGCGTTCCGCACATCAGGCTCTCGGCGACGGTCAGAGCGAAGTTTTCATTGAGGGTCGGTAGGGCGAATATCTCAGCGCCTGAAAGACAATCCAGCTTGGCTTGGCCAAAAACCGGATTACGAACTGTAACGCGCTGGAGACCCAGGGACCTCACGAGGTTTTCCAGTTTACCTCTATATCCATTCTCGTCAGGACCGACGAGATCAAGGCTCCATCTGGGAAACTCGTTCTCTAACGCAGCCCAAGCTCTGATGAGACGATCTAGACCCTTCTTCGGGTGGATGCGACCAAGAGACAAGATACGGAATGTTGGTTCCGAGGACGTTTTGGTCGCTGATGCAGCGATTTCAACGCCGTTAGCAAAAAGGGCAATCGGCTGTTTTAGTCCATAAGCCCGAATTTCCTCAATCTCAGCCGTGCACGTTGCATGCAGCGCCGTGGCGCTCTTAAAACTCTGCGCTTGATACAACAGAGTTGCCACCTGCTTCTTGAGCGGGGAGAATTTCAACGCGGTTGACGATAGCATTCCGTGTGGCGAAACCAGATACGGTCGTCCGGCTAATTGTGACCACTGCATTACGGACCGGGATGTGTGCATCCATATTCCATGCGTATGCACAACGTCAGGTGCCCACTCAACGAGACGGCTTACCATACTCGGCATGTAGCCGATGGCTGCAGGCCCAAGGCGGGGCAGCGCGTATGCTTTTGCACCGTTCCATGCGTCCTTGCAGCCAGATGTCCATTGTTCGTCTTCAGGCCCAAAAACAGCAACTTCGACGCCCGTATCTGCGACCGCGCGCGACAGTTGCTCCACAACGGCGGACACCCCTCCGCCCACGTGGGAAAGCGCGGCCGTGACCATCGCCACTCTCATGATGATCCACCCGACGCACGTTCGTCCTTTCCATCAAGCACTGCGTCCTTTAATTGGATCGTGGTGATTGCGTGGCAAAAGCGCTCGGCCATCTTTTCCGTATTGAAATTCTCTCGGGTAGTTTCCACCGCCGCCCGCGACATTGCGTTCAGTCTTTCCGGATTGGAGAGCAGTGAGGCCATACAATCTGCCAAGGACGCCGCATCGCCGCGAGTGAAGGTCAGCCCGTTGGTTCCTTCATCGTGCGCCGCGATCTCTGGGCCATTACTCCAGCGATCATTGTGCACAATTGCCGGAAGGCCATAACTCAGTCCGTGAATGAGGCTTAAGCCAACCGGACCAGGATAGACAAAGGCCTGGCACTGATTGGCGATTGGAGCGATCCTTGCTTCGTCGGTCAGACCTCCGTGCCATGTTATGCGTTGGCCGAGACCCAACTCCTGCGCAAGGGCTCGCATCCGCGTTTCCTCAACACCTTCCCCAATGATATCAAGTTCGATATCACTGCATTCCGGCAATGACAGTGAGCGTATCAGGGTGCTGAGGTCTGCTTTTTTGCTCAGTCGTCCAATGAAAAGTACTCGGCGTAACCGGGTTTCCGCCTTATATGCAGCTCTCAGGTGAACGATGTTGGTTGTGTCGATACCATTGTTCAGAGCGAACACATTTGGCTCGCGGCCGTCGCGACGGGAGGCCAAGTACTCCGCCACTTCCAAGTCAGTGTAGAACAAAAGGTACTCGCTCAGTCGCATGATCCCGAGGCGGATGTTGGCGGTCCATTTCTTGCTCGTGGATGACCAATAGTGCCCCCACCAAACCGTCTTCGCGCCCTTAAGGCGGCATTTTATGAGGAGAGCAATGTTGGTGAGTGCCCGCGCGGACCCCCAAACAACCAGGATGTCGCCTCGGCGGATCGGAATGCTGAGTGCCCCAGATTGCCATTCCACTCCGGGCAGCAGTCGCAAGACTTGACCAAGTGGCACTTCCCATTCTTGGGTCGTACGATTGGCTGTCAGCACGCCCATGTTCTGTCGTGAGGCATAAACTTTGAACAGTGGTCCAAGCTTGTCGCTGATTTGATCGAAGAAGCTAACCCGGTACGTGGGTACGGTCGGCTGCACCACGATAACTCGCGACTTTTGGGCGCTACACATTCGGTTTCAAGAAAGGTCTTGCGGCACTTCCGGGTTGCCTTGTTGCAGTCCTTCTCGATGCAGTCCAACCTTGGCGCGTAGCGTACCTGTGCTGGACCGCGAGCCCGATTGCACTGGCTGACAAGATCCAAAAAGCTGTATTACTCCAAATCGCACCACTTAATTGTACTTGTATCAATTCTTTGAAGAATAAGATCCCCACAAATCGATGCAAAAGTGTGTTTTGTTCTGATCTCAAGAGTTGCAGAACTGAGCGTACTGAAATCAAAAGGTGTATACCCAGAACAGTGGTGCCCAGGATTCCAAGCGAGATGAGGGATTCGAGAAAGAGGTTGTGAGGATACCTTTGAAGAACCGGTTCATACACGATGTTGCCGAATAACGGATTTTGCAGAAATTGGGCCCAGGAAGCTCGCCAAGCCATTAGGCGCCCCTGGGCCGACGCGTCTTGGTCGATCGAGTCGAACAAGAAGCGCTCAAGCGCTATATCGATTAGGTTGATGCCGAGCACCGAGGGGAGGGCCGCGAACCCAATGGTAGAAGCAATCAGCGCGTAAACCAAGTATCGGCGATGCTTTCCACGGATGCAAAGTCCATAGACGACGAGCGCGAAGCCCGTGCCGATAACTGGTCCACGCCCTTGAGAATAAGCGGCTAGTCCCAACAGAACCAAGACCAGAGCAAAGCGGGCCGCTGTCGCCGAAAGCGTTCTCGTTCTGAGAATTGCAAAAAAGATCGCATAGTAGGTGGTGATCCACGCGAAACTAATTGCATTCAGTTTTTCGAGAGATGCTCTGCGAAATTCTGCAGCAGCTTGGATTGCATCCCAATTCAAGGCCAAAAATAACAAGAAGCCACAGCAGAACAACCATTGGAGCCGAACGAGCGCTCTCTCGTCAATGAGATGCACCGATTGGGAAAGAACAAGGGCAGGAATCAGGCCGCCGCCAATTAGCATGCTGTAGGCTATCGTTGGTTGAACCTTCCATTCCAAACCGAGCAGTATGATATTGTCGCTTAACCTTATTGTGTAGAGCACCAAGAAAACAAGTAATGGCGTGATTAAGAGCAAGGTGCGGGAGTTGCTGGGATGCCTGTACATTAATATTGCGACGCACAGGAGTAATACTCCTGCCCGCAACAGGATAGAAGACAGTGCGCTCCCCGGCGTGAGCAACTGAAACAGCGGCGCGAACGTTAGGTAGCCTGCAACAGACAAGAGGAACGCGGTTGTGATCACGTAAGTCGAGGCGGGTAGCCTGGGCGAGGCTTGAAAGCCACGATGTTGGGGCCAAGCCTGACGGGGCCCTTGCCAACGAGAGGATCTGAACGTCGATCGCGTCATACTAACCGGTTAGCCAACATCTTGACACCTAAGGCCGCCGGGCCAATGGCGAAACTCCGGATGGGCGTTTTGCTGAGAGCCGCATCCAACACAGTATAGAATACGGAAGTATTAGACACACCACATAAGAGATATTCGTTGCAATGAGAGCGCCTTCCGCGCCCACCCTATGCAACAGATAGATTGTCAGTGCGACATTCACAGTGGCCATTAATACACTGAGGCGTATCTGAGTTTTTCTTTCGTCCAGGGCAAAAAACAGATTCTGATAGCCACGCACGACGACGACAAGGACCGCATAAAAGGCTGCGGCCGCGCATAGAAGGGGACTGGGCGTGACCGCGTCTCCCACCCAAAGCACTAGAATCTCATCAACCAACCAAAACATCGTTGCAGACATGATGACCGCTGAGAGAGCCGCGATAGAGATTGTTCTAAAAAATGTCTTTCTGATCCATGCCAGTTCGTTTTTCGCGGCAGCCTCGGCATAAACCGGCCACTGTGCGCCATAGACAAAACTCGCAACAAAAAGAGGGATCATGAACAGGCGTAACACAATGGAGTAATCGGAAACCGCGTGCGCGCCGATGATATTAGCAATCAAGAGATTGTCGGAGGCGACGGCCACTCCATGGGCAATCGTCGTGACCAGAAACATACCGCTGCCTGCGGCCAAATCTCGGGCAACTCGTGGGTCTATATCACTGCTTCCTGGGCGTAATCCGGGATTGTTGATGAAGAAGATCGCATAGCCCGCTCCCTTTACAATTAGTGGCACGAGCACAACCGCTGCGACCAACCATGCTGTGGACATCTGCTGATGGATCGCCAGTAGCAAGACCGGCAGAACTACAATCGTGCCTAAGATTTCGAGAGCGGCCACTGCAGGTATCTGTTGTAATCCCGTGCGGACCTTGGTCCCGATATTGGTCAGAAACCCAAGGGCAATTGCTACGATCACAGTCGCAATCACCGCTCTTACCTCGGCCAGCGCCACGGGTGATTTAAGGCCAAGCAAGTTGCCCCAAGGCAGAGCATAAGCGGCGATGAGGCCGATGGTAAGAACAAGCGCCGCCAGAAACATGGTCATGGCTAGGGCAGTGCCAACGACCACTCTCAGTTTCTGATTGTCTGCTTGGGCGTGAGCACGCGAGACTGCATTGAGAAGTGAGTTACCGACGCCGCCGCCAAAAAACGCCAAAAGCGGCATCAGGGACGTGGCGGCGATCCACATGCCAAATCGTTCGCTGCCCAGATAGTTCACTGACCATGGAATGGTAAAGAGTGGCAAGACCATCGTCGCCGTGCGAGATAGCGCAATCGCTAAGCTTGCCAAAGCGATCTTTCCACCACGAGCGCGAAGGTTCCGCTCAATCCACGGATGAATACGCTTCGAAATGCTTGACGTCTGTCTTACTCCAATTTCGACGTGCCGACGGCAGTTAACGTTTCGACCAATAGGACACGCAAGGAATTTTGCTCCGGTTGCAGCGGTCCGAGTAACGCTTAGCGATATCACTTATCTCACTAAGCAGACCGTTCTTCAACGTAATGGGCTCAAGGCCTAGCCTCAGTAGGCTGTCATTGGCCACCCGCAATTCGTTCTCTGGTGCCTCGTTGCGTGGATTGTCGACATGATGAACTTCCGCGCCCGTCAGATCCGATACGACTTTGGCCAAGTCCCGCACCCGATACACTTCAGTCATCTGGTTGATAATTCGCACGCGCTCTCCAGTTTGGGGTGGGTTTTCTGCGGCAAGTTGAATGCAACGCACGGTGTCTTGAATGTGTATGAAAGCCCGCGACTGGCCTCCAGTGCCATGCACCGTGAGGGGGTAGTCAATCGCTGCCTGCATTAGGAACCGATTCAGAACAGTGCCGTAGTCACCGTCATAGTCAAAACGATTGATGAGGTCCCCGTCCATGGCAGTTTCTGCGGTTTGGGTTCCCCAAACAATACCCTGGTGCAGATCAGTGATCCTGAGCTTGTCGTTGCGGTTGTAGAAGCCAAACATCAACTGATCTTGAGTTTTGGTCATATGGTAGATACTTCCCGGATTAGCGGGATAAAGAATTTCTTGCTTTAGCTCGTCACCGTCATCGGTACGAACATAGACTTCCAAGTAGCCTTCTGGGATCTGAACACCTGAATCGTTGTATCCGTAGACGCCCATCGTACCGAGATGGATCACATGAGTTTCGATGCGTTCCGCTTCTACGATGGCCGCGAGCAAGTTGTTCGTGGCATTCAAATTGTTGCTGACAGTGTAACGCTTATGCCAAGACGATTTCATGGAGTATGGAGCGGCCCTTTGTTCTGCAAAATGCACAACACATTCCGGCTTGAACTCTTTTATTAGCGTCAGCAACCTGTGATAGTTTTCCGCAATATCAATGTTGACGAAGCGAATATCGCGACCCGATACCCGTTTCCAGGCTTCTAACCTCACACTCATCGGCGAAATCGGTGTGAGTGGTGATACCTCAAGTTCGTTATCAATGTTACGGCGAGAGAGATTGTCGACAATCACGACATCATGGCCAAGGTTGGATAGATGTAACGAAGTCGGCCACCCGCAGAAACCGTCTCCGCCAAGTACAACGATTTTCATGTTTTATCCCCGTTTCTTTCTCGATTTTCTGTGAGCTTTTAAAATATTACTCTTCATCTAAAGGTATTAATTTCAGCTTTTTCTCTGAATGTGGATTGCAAGACTGTGAGTATGATTGCTTCTCGCAAAAATATTTGAATTTTACATTTTAATTGAATCTATGCTCCGGTCTTCATTATTCACTTGTATGCAGAGTGGTCCGCCGTGTGTCGGCGTTGGAGATGCTCAAACAGCGCGTGTTGCACATTGATCCACAAACCTAATCGGTGGGGGCAGCGTTCGATGTGTAATGAATGGAAAGGAGTTAGCCCGCTAAATCCGGCGGACGTGAAAGAGTGTCTTGCGACCGTTCATCCGCGCGCTGGGCAATGCACTGTTGGTAATCCGCATCAAACTGGTTTCGAGCTACGGAAGCGCAGAATGGCTACCGCACTCCAGGTCACTCGCTTCCCAGATCAGACTCACGCCAAAACTCTACTATTGTGCACTGCAAGCATAAAACAACTACGCCCCATGATTAGACCGCCAAGCTCACATCGTCAATGTTTTTCGGCTAATTCTGGAAGGCAGGGGACTTGGAATTGTCAATTGTTACAACAAGTTGTCGTAAACTATTGCTTGACACCCAGCCGTTGTATGAAACGTTTGTAGCGCTACCGAAGGTGTCGAATTAGCTCCCTAAGGCGCATGTGTTTCTGCGTGATGCTCGCACTTGCAACAGGCCACTCGGCAGGTAGCGGACTCTAGCTTCGTTGTGTTGATGGATGAAAGCGTTGTTGGAATTGGGGAACGTCAAAGCCATTCAATACGCGCCAACTTTACTCAGGCGAGACTGCTACAACCAGCCTCGCGAGGAGTAGACCCAATAGCCCACATGTTCCCGGAACGAGACCGAGGTCATGTGCAGAGCGGCGGCAGTAGGCAGAAGATCCAAGATGGTTTCCCACACCGGTTGAGCGACCCGATGGTCGGTGGCTGACGGCGCCACGGTCAAGCCTTGCTTCTGAAAAACGGCGTAAGCCCTGCGCATGTGCCAGGCAGAGGTGACGAGATAGCCGGATTTGAAGCTCTGCGTCTCCCAGATGGTCTTGGTTGCCAAAGCATTCTCATAAGTGTTGCTGCTTTCGGTATCAAGAAGTTGGTCGTGGGCAGGCACGCCTAGGTCACTCAGCAACTGACTCACAAGCTTTGCTTCTGAGGGCGCACCGCTGTGCCAGGGGAGATTGCCGCCTGAGACGATGACTTTACGCACTTTGCCTGCCTTATAAAGACGGGCCGTAAAGATCACTCGGTCCACGGCATCGCCCGCATCGCGCTGATACGGCTCTTGCCTCATTTGCTTGAACACGCCGCCCAGCAACACGGCGACATCGCGGGGTTCAAATTGATCAATGGCCTTCTGCGGGAACTGGCTCTCCAAGTTGCCCAACAGCGACCTGGCAACAACAGGCGTGGAAAGCACCAGGAGCAAAGCTATCGCTGCCCAGACGAATAGCGTTCGTATGCGCTTTAAACCAAGTAGGCCGAAGATGAGACCAGCGGTAAAGCCGCTGAATGTTAATCCCAATGGAGTGATGAAAAACGTCAGAAGCTTATCAAAGAACAGCACTGGAATAGCAGTTGTAGGCCCGTGCCGGCTATAGGCCGGGAATGGCCGCGGCGCGGGTGGCGCTTGAGGCGAGCCCCAGAGCTTCTCTTAAGTTTCGCATGGCTACCTGGGTGTCAGAGCTGAACACCATTACAAAATCTCCCCCGTAAATTCGCGGGTCAGAACGCCGCGCGGCTCTGATAGCCTTCACATTGTACTTAGCCACGAGACGTTCTGCGCCCACTTGTCGGTAGACATAGACCTTGGTGGGGTCGGCGATTTCTGTAAACCCTCCGGCCGGAGCAAAGATCTTGCTTAAAGTGGTGCCGCTGCCGACTTGGAAACTCCGCGGCTGCCGGACCTCGCCATCAACGGTGACTTGACTGGCAATGGATTGCTTGACACCGACTGAGACATCCGGGTTGCGGTAACAGCAGGCTTCATACAGCCGCCTCAGCTTGGCTTCTAACTGGCGTGGCGTTTGGCCTGCGGCTTTCACAACGCCCACGTCCCGCAAGCGGACTCGACCGCGGCTGTCTACCTGGACTTCCATATTGGGCGGATCGGCATCAAAAACTTCCACAAGAAGAACATCGCTGGCGGAGATCAATTGGTCATTGCCCCCGCTGGTGTTGAGGGGAGCGGGTAAGCTCTTGACCTGACGTAAGCTTACTGACTGCGCGTTGGCACTGGCACCGGTCTCTGCAACCGTTCCTGCAGGACTGACATTGCCGCCGAGATCCAGGCTGTTGCTTCCGGAACATGCACCGAGCAGCGCAGCACACGCGCAAGCCAATAATGCCCCGCGCGATCTTTGCCTCGTGAAACCTGCGATATGCATGTTCTGATATCCCTGGCCCGACGGTTGCCGCGTGCTCCGCTTTTCAGCTGACATTAAAAAAGCGCCGTTTTGATGACACTGTTATACTTCAGCGCCCGAAAAACGTCTATCCGAATATTGCACTGCACAATGGCGGCGCCGTGCACCTGCCGGTGCTTTTTGCATCTCATTTCTCTTGTGTGATCATCGCAAACCAATCGGAATGCCGATCATCCCTTGATCACGCCGTCAACTGTTGTTTTGAGAACACGCCTGCAAATACAATGGCGTTGAGATATGAGAAGACCATGGCGAGTCCCAAGGTGCGCAAAGGATAATCCATCAAGGACTGAACAAGCAGAACGGCGATACCCAGAGCCGCGGCCTTCTGGAAATCTGTTAAGCCGCCGCGGGCAATCATTGCGAGAAATCCTGCCACATAGACCACAAGGAGGGCAATGACGATCACTCCTCCTTCAATGCCCAGCTCCAAATAGTCATTGTGTGCGTGATTAGGGAAGGCGAGGGCGGTTCGGTCCTGTGCCCCATACTGGGGGTAAACCAGATCGAAGGTGCCATACCCGCTGCCGAACGGCAGATAGGCTTGCTGGGCCGTCGTGGCAGCAAGCTGAAGTCTTGCCCAGGTTTGACCGCCCGCGAGCTCAGTGGTCAAGAGTTCCGGGATGAAGTATGTGAGGCAGGCGGTCCCCAGTATGGCCGCCCCGGCTGCCCCGATCCGGACGGGGGCCTTGCTGGTCACGATCCCAAGACCGGCCATAACACATACCAATCCTGCCAGAACGCCGGCCGTTGAGCCCAACAAGAACTGATAGAGCGCTAGGGCCAGAGCCAGCGGCACCGACAGAAACCACCAAGTGGTGTTCTTAAAGGCCAGCATTATGAACGGGATCGCCACCAGCAGCAGGGCCTGCAGATGACGTCCAACTTCAAAAAAGCCCGCTTCGACACTGAAAGGAAATCCCGAAAGGGTAACTGCTGTTTGTTGTGCGGAAAACTGGGCAATGGAAAAAGCGATGTTGATGGCAACGCCGATAAGCAGAAACTGCGCGATCCGGGCTCTTTGCATCTCGCTCAAATGGAGCGTGAAGCAAAACACGACGATGCCAATAACAAGAAATATAACAGAGTCCAGAGTTCGGCCGATGTCTGCCGTGCCAATGTCAAACCCAAAGGTTCGCGCGGAGCTCAGCGCCAAGGGGGTACAGGCTGCAAATAGGACAACAAGACACGTCGTCTTCAGGTAAGGAGTTTGTTTGAACTCATGTCGATAGATGACCCAGAGTAGGGCTGGGATCACCAGGAGCTGAAGAAGGAAGTCTGTGGAGAGAGCCTTGTTCGTTCCACCACCGATAATCAGTGCTGTGATCAGCAGCCCACCCAGATAGTAGACTTGGGTATTTGCAACGCGGGACAAGGATAGAGCCTATTCAGATGATATGGAGAGCTCGTGAAAACGGACTGTTCCAGAATAGCGATTGCGCCAACTGGACGTGTTCTCGCCAGTGCTGAGCTCGATGATCTGGAAGGGGCACTGGCGCTCTGGTGTTTGGAAGGAGCGACTCAACTGTCTCGGCTCATAAGTGCCCGGCGGCACGTCGATCTCTGCTAAGAGGGCGCCGTTTCCGCAAGACAGTTTCCAGTGCAGCCCAGAGGGAACGTTCAGATTGTCTGCAGAAATCCGGACGGTCCAAGTTGCTGACAAGGGCGATAAGACCAGGACCTGGCGAATGCCGCAGTGCCGCGCCGGTGTCCCGAGAAAGCGGACAATTAAACCTTCGCTGGCCCCCGAAAGGGTGGTTTCAGAGGCCGGGCAGTTTGGTTTGGACCAGTTAAAGGGACTGTTTCCGATGCGCGGATGGAATTTAGCGTTATGGATGGTCCCGAGCTGTCGGCGCCCTTGCTCGCTCAAGGTGCGGACGAAAAGGCGGTAAGCTTTTGCTGCTGCCCCGCTTTTCAGCAACCGTTCCATGATATCGTTGAGGTGTTCTGTATCCACGGACTTGCCAAGTTCAGCTTCTCGCACGAACAGATGTTCGAGAAAGGTTCGACCCGCTTCGGTGATCATCAAATGCTGAATGAGCGCTTCTCGCCAAGGGGGATCGCGGCCGATCAATTCCTCAAGTGCTTGGCTGTCTGCCTTGGTTGCCAGAGCCAGATCTGCATTTGGGGCGACAGACGGAAAGCTCGCTGGCCAATATTGGCCGATTACATCAAGGCGGTGCAGAACTTCGACCACATCTTGGCGTTCGCTGGCTTCTCGCAAGCGCGCCAAATTGGCCTGAAGGTCAATGGGTCTGAGGCTCAGGGCGCGGTCAATGAGCTTCTGTGCTTCTTGCTCGCGGTGGGCGCGGTAGGCGACCTCCGCTGCCCAGCTGTGGGCTTCGGCGCGGGCTGGTGCGAATGCAATGGTGCGGGCTGCTGTGGCTTCTAAATGGATTAACGCCTCAGGTTCGGGGTCTTTTGAGAGCTCAGCCTGCAGATACGTTACCTGAGCTGAGGTATTAAACGGGTTTAGTATCCTGGCGATTTGGGGGGCGTCTTTTTGCAACAGGGCGCTTATCCCGTTTAGCAGGATTAGGGAGATAATCAGCAGCGCGCTCAAGAAGCGAACTGCGTCGCTTGGTTTTCCGCCGTTCGCTCGCCCCATTTTTTAGCTCCCTACTACGTTGCGTGGGACCGGCTTCACCGTAGTTGTAATAGCCGTAGCCCAGATAGCCGTAATTGTAGCCATAGCCCGCATCTTCCACATTGAAACTGCTGAGTACAGCGCCGGCAATGTGGGCTCCGGCGCTGCGGAGGCGCATGGAGGCCAGCTGAGCGGATTTGCGGCTCACCTGATGGGCGGAGACAACGAACAGTGTAGCGTCGGCGAGCCGTGACAAGAGAAGTGCATCGGAGATCCCAAGAACGGGTGGAGCATCAATGATCACCAGATCGAACTTGTTGGAACATGAGTGCACAAACCAGCCCATCTTCTCAGAAGAGAGCAAGTTGGCTGGATTGGGGGGCGGGGTTCCTGAGGTAACTGCGGTTACGTTGGGCAGCCCGCTGGTCTTAAAGATTTCCGAGCTATTGGCTTCGTGAGCTTCCACGGTGTTTGTGAGCAGATTACTGAGGCCCATGCCATTCCTCAAATTGAGGACCCTATGCAGGTTAGGCCGGCGCATGTCGGCATCGATGAGCAGGACGCGCTTGCCCAGAGCGCCAAACTCTTCAGCAAGTTTTTTGCTAGTGGTGGTCTTCCCCTCGGAAGGTTCTGCGCTGGTCACCACAATGGTGGCTGGTGGACCGTCAGGACCCAGAAACTGCAGAGAAGTGCGAAGCGATCGATAGGCTTCGGATATGGCTGAGCTATTGGTACTCAACTGTTCTTCCAGGTCTTCACCCTCTACTCGCGGGATGATCCCAAGGATAGATAGGCCCAGTTCGCTGTCGATCTGGTCGGGCGAACGAAATGTATTGTTGAAGAGCTCAAAGATGTAAATTACCAGGCCGGCCGCGCCTAAGGATAGGACAAAGGCCAAGATGAGGTTCCTTGATAGCCTCGGTTCAAAGGGCAACTTGGGAACTGACGCGCGCTCTACGATCACAGCGCGTTCGTTCTTGATTTCTGAGGCGACATTCACTTCGTTGAGCTTGTCAATCAGGCTCTCGTATTGCTTACGGTTGGAGTCAACCTCGCGCTTCAGGATGGTGTACTGGATGTTTTTGTCCTGGAACTCCGCATATTCAGCTTCCAACTGAGTGAGCTCTGCTTTGAGACTGTTCTCCTTGGCAATGGCGTCGTTATGCTTGAGATTAATCGTGTCCAGGATGCTTTTGATGCCACCATTCACCTGAGATCGTAGCTCGCCAATTTGAGCGCTGAGGGCGCGCATCTCGCGATATTGGGGTTTGAATTTGCTGAGTTTCTGCCGGTACTCGGCATTGAGCTTCGCAATTTCCTGTCTTAGATTCTGGATGGGTTCGCTTTCCAAGACCTCAGGCAAGTCTTTGCCGTTTCCGGCCGCGATTTGCTTGACCTGTCGGGCAAGCACTAAGCGCTCCCGAATGACCTCTCCTAGTGCCTCGTTTATGGACTTGATGTTGTCGGCAACCAACGCGCCCTCTTCGTCATTGACCGTAATGCCTTTGGTCTTGGCATAGGTCACCAACTCTTTCTCGGACTGCTCAAGGCGCTCTTTGAGCTCGCCCACTTGTCTGCGGATAAGTTGGCTTGCCAGATCAGAGGTCTCGGCGGTTTGGTCTATGCGCTGGTCAATGTAGCTCGTGGCGAGTTGGTCTGAGATCCGTGCTGCGATCTTGGGATCTTGGTTGCTCATTGAGATAGCGATGACGCTGGTGTCGCGCATCAGTTGCACATTCAAGCTATCTCGAATTTGAGCTATTGCGATTTCCTCGCGAGTCTCAATCGAGTCATCTGGAAGTTTGGGTTTCGCAGTGGTGCCCGTGACACGTGCCCAGAGATTCTCGAAAGCCAGGTTTTTGGGCGGATAAAGGAAGCTCGGGTTATGGACCAGATTGAGACTGTGAACGGTTCGACGCAGAAGCTCCTTGCTTTTTAGCTTTAGGACCGCCGTATTAAACGCCCGGTTATCAGAGACCTCATTCACAACAGCCAGATCTTGGATCACACGGGCGGCGTTTGAATGGATCTCAAGCTGAGTGGTGGCGCGGTACTTGGGGACCTGCAACAACGTTAAAGCGTAACCGACGGTCAGGCCAACGGCGAGCAGGACAAGGATCAGCCAGCGAAAGCTCCAGACCAGCCAAAACACTTTTACCACATCAAAGGAGCGCTCTTCGTCGAAAGTTGCAGGCCCTGATTGGAAATACTGGTCCCCCGGCCATGGTGCCGGCACGGACCTGTCCTGCGCGTACGGATCAATAGGCGCTGGGGGTGGGGCGGGTTGCCTTCTGTCTGGCGGTGTATGAAAGTTCATCGAAACGGCTGTTCCCCAGAAATCTCAACCATCCGGTATGGTGTCCCATCCCGCCATTCGGGAGGTCTTGCAATCGCACCGCGCACTGCAGCGCTTATTGAGCGCAGACATGCCTGCATATTGGTAGCGGCTAACGCAAATAAATCACAAAATCTCGCTATTGTCGCTACTCGTGTGACAAATGGCCGATCCCATATGGTCATTATGTGTGTCTCATAACGTTCGCGTGGAGCAAAAAGATTCGAGATAGTCGGCGTAAGTCTGTTCAATACCTTCCGACAGGCTCCTTGCGCCTTGCCATCCGAGCGCATGCAGTTTTGTGACATCTGCCAACTTGCGGGGCGTTCCATCAGGCTTGCTGGCATCGAATTCCAAGCCACCCGTGAAGCCAACAGTTTGACAAATCATACTCGCCAACTGCCGGATCGTGACCTCCTCGCCGGATCCGATGTTCACGTGTTCAGCGGCGCTGTAGTGCTTGGTTAGGTAAACTACCGCGTCGGCCAAATCGTCCACATGCAAAAACTCTCTAAGCGGAGTTCCCGAACCCCAAACAGTCATGGTCTCTTGCTTTGCCTCCTTGGCCTCATGGGCTTTACGAAGGAGGGCTGGGAGGACATGGCTTGATTGAAGGTCATAGTTATCGCCCGGGCCATAAAGATTGGTGGGTTGGACGGCGATGAGGTCGTGCCCATACTGTTGGCGGTAGGCTTGGCAGAGCTTGATGCCGGCTATCTTGGCCACGGCATACCATTGATTGGTGGGCTCAAGCGGGCCGTCCAAAAGCGCGGACTCTGGAATGGGTTGCGGAGCCATCTTGGGATAGATGCAAGTTGAGCCCAACATGATCAGCTTGCTCACACCATTGAGATGAGCGGCATGCACCACATTGGCCTCGATCATCAGGTTTTCATAAAGAAATGTAGCTGGTGACGTGTTGTTGGCATGGATGCCGCCCACTTTGGCTGCCGCCAGAAACACCACTTCAGGTTTGTTGGCAGCAAACCAGTCTTCCACTTCCGATTGTCGGCAGAGATCCACCTCTTTGCGTGCGACCGTGAGCAGTTCAACGTCCTCAGAGTTCAAACGGCGAACGAGCGCGCCGCCAACCATGCCGCGATGGCCGGCTACCCAGACTCGTTTGCCGCGCAATGAGAACGGTATGTTTCGCGCTTGGGTGCTCAAGATCACATGCTCTAACTAGTTTAGACTGCTACAGAAACTGTCTGAGCTTGCGGGCAGGTTTAGCGATGAAAGCATAGTCCACCAGCCCAGCGCCCAACCATTTTCGGCGCGACTTAAGCGCCTCCAGATTGTGATGTACATAGGCACCAACACCTTGAGTGCTTGCCCCGCCTTGCGCCATGTCGACCATCACATGATCAATTAACTCCAACCCGGATTGCTCACATTCCAGGGCTCTTAACATCCAGTCGTAGTCAGCTGCGATGCCCCAAGACAGATCGAAATTGCCGACGCGAGCCGCAACTTCGCGCCTGGCATAGAACGTGGGATGGGCTGGCATCCAACCTGTCCGAAACCCTTTGGCCGGCCTTGGCTCTCCCCGCCATCGGCGCATAACTTTTTTGCTCTCCTGGCACTCCACGAAGTTAAGGTGGCCGTGAACGGTTTCAGAGCGTTCTAGCGCGTCCGCGATGCGGGTCAAAACTGTGTCATCATGAAAGGCATCATCTGAGTTCAACACGCCAAATGCATCGCCCGTGTAAAGCTGCAAGCCCTTGTTGAGCGCATCATACATGCCCTTGTCCGGCTCGCTCACAAGCTTGATGTTGTCTTCGCCAAATGAGCGGACAATTGAAACCGTCTCATCGCTAGAGGCGCCATCTACGACAACCAACTCTTTGTCTCGATGGCTTTGTTCAAAGAAGCTTTCCAATGTGTAGCCGATTGTCTTTGCCGAGTTCCAGCAAACTGTAATCACCGACACTCTCATTCGTCCCACTCTCCCCGGCGCGCGCCACTCATGCTGCTTGCGTGTGGCCCATTGATTTATCCAGCGTTAAGAATTCTCAAGTTCTTCAAGATCAGATCTCACCATTTCTCTGACCATTTCCGAGAACGAAACTTTGGCTTTCCACCCTAAGACGCGTTCGGCCTTTGAAGAATCGCCAATTAGAAGATCCACCTCGGTCGGACGGAAGTAGCGTGGGTCCACCTCGACAAGAACGCGGTTTGTAGCGGCATCAATGCCTTTCTCCTCCACACCCGTGCCTTGCCACTTGATTTTGATGTCGATTTCCTTGAACGCAGCTTCCACGAATTCTCGAACGGAATGTTTTTCGCCGGTGGCCAAAACATAGTCGTCCGGTTCCGGTTGCTGCAGGATGCGCCACATGCCTTCTACATACTCGCGCGCATGTCCCCAATCGCGCTCTGCCGAGAGGTTCCCTAGAAAGACTCGATCTTGAATTCCCTTGTGGATGGCAGCTACCGCGCGCGTGATCTTGCGAGTTACAAATGTCTCGCCGCGAATGGGACTTTCGTGGTTGAATAAGATGCCATTGGAAGCATGCATCCCATAGGCTTCGCGATAATTGACCGTAATCCAATACGAATAGAGCTTTGCCACTCCGTAGGGAGAGCGCGGGTAAAATGGGGTGGTCTCCGACTGAGGGACCTCTTGAACTTTGCCGTAGAGTTCAGATGTGGAGGCCTGATAAAAGCGGACATTCTCCTCCATACCCAAGATGCGAATGGCCTCCAGCAGACGCGTTGTGCCGACTGCATCGGCGTTGGCTGTGTACTCTGGAGTGTCAAAACTCACCTGTACATGGCTTTGGGCTGCGAGATTGTAGATCTCATCAGGTTGGATGGCTTGTACCAGTCGGATCAGATTGGTCGAGTCAGTCAAGTCACCAAAATGTAATTGGAAACGGAGATCTCTCTCGTGAATATCTTGATAGAGATGATCCACTCTCCCTGTGTTGAAGGAAGAGGATCTGCGTTTGATGCCATGTACGTGGTAGCCCTTTTCCAACAACAATTCCGATAAGTACGCACCGTCCTGACCGGTCACGCCTGTGATCAGGGCTTTCTTGGTGGACGTCATGAGGTGGCGTCCTGCTCCGTGTCCGCATTTGTAGAGCTGTGGTCCAAAACTCTGCCTGCTCGCCCGAAATCATCATCGAACCGCTGAATATCATCCTCACCCAAGTAGCTACCTGTTTGCACTTCGATCAGTTCGAGGGGAATCTTTCCGGGGTTCTTCAAGCGATGCATACTGCCTTGAGGAATGTAGATAGACTGGTTCTCAGAGAGGCGCGTCACGGTCTTGTCTACCGTTACTTCAGCAACGCCGCGCACCACCACCCAATGTTCAGCGCGGTGCACATGTCGCTGCAAGGACAGCGACGCGCCGGGCGTAACCACGATCCGTTTCACTTTGAAGCGTTCGCCCTCATCCACGCTGTCATAGCTGCCCCACGGGCGGCGCACCAAACGATGTTCTTCTGCTTGAGGCAAATCTTTCGCTTTCAGCTCTGCAACAAGCTCTTTCACTTTGCTGGCCGCGCTGCGGTGAGCCACCAGAACCGCATCGGATGTCACTGTGACGATTAAATTTTCCGCACCAACTAAGCCCACCACACTGCGATCGGACCAGACAACACAGTCTTTAGTGTCCACCAAAGCAACGCTGCCCTTGGTCGCGTTGCCCTGATCATCCTTCTGGGACATCTCCCAGAATGCGTCCCAATTACCCACATCGGACCATCGGTAGCTAGCGCGGACAACGGCCGCCGCATCGGTGGGTTCCATCAGACAATAGTCAATCGAAATCTTGGGCGCCTTTTCGAAAGCCACCGGATCGATGCGCTTAAACGTGAGGTCTTCTTCCATGTTCTGAACGGCCATCCTCGACGCTTCCAGCACATCCGGTGCATGAATGGACAGTTCACTCGCGAGCACGTCGGATCGGAAAAGAAAGTTTCCAGAGTTCCAAAGATAGCCTTCCGCCACGTACCTAGCGGCGGTAGCTAGATCGGGCTTCTCCACGAAGGCTTCGACTTTTGAAACTGGTGACTTGCCGGAATTAGCGGGCTTGATGTAGCCGAATGATGTGTTTGGTTCGGTTGGATTGATGCCGAATGTTACCAGCTTTCCTCCACTGGCGGCTTTGGCGCCGGCCAGGCAAGTCTTAACGAATTCGTCTTTGTCCAGAACAATGTGATCTGCCGCCAAGATGAGCACCAACGCGTCGTCACCGTCCCGTTCTTGAGCAAAGCTTGCGGCTGCCGCAATGGCGGGCCCTGAATCGCGTGGTATGGGTTCCAGCAAAAGCGAGACTTCGACACCGACCTCGGCGGCTTGGGAGGCGGCGTGAAATCTGTAGTCTTCATTGGTAATGACCACTGGTCTGACGAAGTGCGGACTGTTGGACACCCTCCGAAGCGTTGCTTGGTAGGTCGACTCGTCCGAAAACAGGGGCAAGAACTGCTTTGGTAACCCTCTACGGGACATGGGCCAGAGGCGCGTGCCGGTACCCCCGGCCAGGATGATTGGAGTGATCTTAGGCATGATGCAATCTTACTTTGCTCCGAGGCCAAGCGCCACGGTCCTAATGGTTCGAAGAGATATCAGGATATCAAGCCAAAGCGAGCAGTGCTTAATGTAATAGAAATCGTAGTAAAGCTTTTCGTGAACATCGTTCACTTCAGCCACGTGGCCTTGGTTGACCTGCGCCCAACCGCTGATGCCCGGGCGTACGATATGGCGATAGCGATAGTAGGGGAGGTCGGCCTCATAAGCTTTTGAGAGATTATAGGCCTCCGGGCGCGGGCCGATCCAACTCATTTCACCCTTCATGATGTTTATGATCTGCGGCAGCTCATCCATCCGGTGTTTGCGAAGCCACTTCCCGATCTTGGTGATGCGGGGGTCATCTTCCCGGGTCTTCTCGCTCTCAACCGTGGAGGGTTTTTCGGGCGCCTCGATCATGGTTCGGAACTTGTACATGGTGAACGGTTTGCCGCGGAAACCCATGCGGCGTTGGGTGAATATCACCCGGCCTGGGCTTTCCAGCTTGATCAAAAAAGCGATAACGATCATGATCGGCACTAATGGTACAAGCACCACGGCTGCAGCGCAGCGATCAATCATAAGCTTCAATTTGAGATAGAGCAGTCCAGGCACCAGCGAGCCGAACACATTCTCGGAGAGATGATCAATTTCTACCCTGCCAGTGAGTGACTCTTTCACGTGCTTAGCATGGAATACGGGAACGCCTGCTAAAACCACATCCGTTATGAACCTGCCCCAGTCTTCATCCAAGTCACTGCGAAGGTCCACAACGACACCATCAATGCGTTCAGCAGGAAAGATCGGTTGCTTCAGTACCGACCAATTGACGCTTTTCAATGCCTCCAACCCCAATGCGCTCCCTCGTGGGACAACAGACAGTTTCAGCGGGCGCAACCTGCGCGTTGAGATATGTATGGCGTAGAACCACACGATGGACAGTGCAAGTGAGGAAAAAAAGAGGTACCTGCTGTAGTCTATCCGAAAGAGCAGAAACAAAAAGGCGAACAAGGCGAAGCAGCTCACGAAGATCGGAGCAATGTAAAACATAGCCTGAACGCCTGGGAAATTTGTCATTCTGCGATTGAGATAAAACCCCATAAGAATGGCACTGGCACCAGCGCTCATCGTAGTGATGTTTATCTGGCTGAACCAATTTGATTGTTCGTATGTGGTTCGCAGAAGAACTGGCCAGACAACAGCAAAAAATATGCCGCCGAATAGCTGGAAACGGTTCCGCAAGAGCAAACTTGTCCGGAAGTGTAATCCTGGACTTATCGACGCCAACGGTTGGGAGAACTCTGAACTCATTTGACCACCCCGGTTAGTTCAACAAATATTCTCTTTTGGTTTCGACTGAAATTTGACCGTTCAACATGTCCATCAGCAAGCGCACGCGGTCCTTTGGTCCCGCGCGTTCCACTTCACCTACAAGTTCCGTGAACGGCCCTTTTGAAAACTGAACTTTTTGCCCTTCTACAAGATCTGGATTGTTTATCGTCCGACTTCTTCCAGCGCAGCGTGATCTGAGCTCTTCAACAAAATCTTGCGGAAGAGCTGCTGGCTGTCCTCCAATCGTGATTAGGCCCTGCACCCCGTATGTGGAGTTTATAGGGGCCCAATTAACGCCCTCCCGGTCGACGCAAACGAATACGTAACCAGGAAAAAGTGTGACCAGCCTCTGCGTCCAGCCAGTTCGGCTTCTGCGGGTCGTTGTTCGCTTGGGGTGGAAAACTGAGTAGCTTTGACGAAGCAGATTTTGCTCCGCTCGAACCTCTTGGCCTGGCTTCGTTTTTACGACGCACCACAACACTTCTTCAGGTGACGCAATCGACTGAGCCACTTTCAAGACCAACCCCCGTGCTTGGGGCGTCTCTCGTTAAGCAGACCGAGCGTGACACTACGCTACGTAGATCTGTTTTGAAGCGAGCCGCCCTTAACTCATTCTTAAAGATTATTCTCATCATAAGAATGTGTCGCGTTTGTGAACAAAAAGTGGCGATCGCTAGCGGAAGGAAGTGCGATCTCATTGGTCGAATTCTGGAGTTTGACGAGCCTCCTCAAAAGTAGATTAGCGACAGCCTCGCCGAGGAGTGTCCCGCTTGACCGGGACATTTTATTCTCCGTGCACGGACAATTTCAGATTGTCGCGGTCAGCGTCTTACCGTGAAGAGTAATTGGGAAACCCAGTCTTTCTCTGATGCGTTTGGCGCAACCAAGTGGCGCCGCATTGGTTTGAGATCGTCTCGGTTGCTCTCGACACTCTGGTTCTAAGGCAGGGGGTCGTGACCGCGTCCATCAATGCGGCTCTACATGAAAGATGCACGGAATGGGACGATGCTGTTCAACTCATCGACATTCAGCAATTTGACGCGATGCCAAAAGAAAAGAGCCCCGAAGGGCTCTGATCTTTATTTGCTGATGGGACAACGCTTCCACCAAGGCTTACCATGGTAGTAGCGTCTCCACTTTTTCCATCTCTTGAAGCGCTTGTGGCCTCTGTAGCCGACATACCGACGATACTTCCAGTAACGATCGCGGGCTTTGTAGCGGCCGAAGTGCCGACCATACCCGTAACGAGCGTAGCGGCGCTTTAGCTTGTAGTGTTTCTTGTACTTGTTTCCTTTACCGCCCCACCAGCGGTTGTCACCATCGTCGTCGTCGCCCTGCCAAGCATGCTTGCCGTCATCGTCGTCATCGCCGTGCTTTTTCTTTTTCTTCCAATGATAGAAGCAACGCTTCGGGTATGGACGACGCCAATGCCGATGACGTGGTCTGTGCCACCTGACCCGCCAATAACGCCACTTGCGGCCATAGGTGGCCACTTTGATGCGTTCAAAATCGGTCTCTGCTTCTACCAAGCCTTGGACATCGCCCAGGCTTCGCGCCGCTTGTGCCGACTCAAATCCCGCTGAAGCAGGGGCAACTGCCGCTTGAGTGGGTGCGCTAACGAAAAGCGCTAGAACTGTTAAGAAAACTGTCTGAACCAATAACGACTTTAACCACATGTCTGATCCGCCCGTTCTCGCTTGTGGTGCCCCGCAGCATTACACTACGTAAACATTTTATCAACCACGACGCAACCCTAGTTCATTTAAATTACCGCCATTATTCGGTCTAAAAACCCATTATATTGGCGACCGTCTCAATATCAGGGCAATATGTGATGATAATATGTCAGCCTGTCGACGAGAACATGGCAGCGTTCGTGTTGTTGACACTGTTTTCGCCTCGCCGGTGTGGAGGCGGTCCCCAACACAGGTAAGCCTGGCGGGCGATACGGATCCTATAGTAGTTGTCGCCTAGGGGGTAATCGCGTGACGGAAATCGAACTAGTTTCGCCTATTTCTCGGAGAGCCGGGACGGCCAAGCGGTCAGATCTTCTTGCCAAGTTACGGGGCGGTCCGCTCCAGAGCATCGTTAGGGGCCTGTGCTTCGCGATTTGCATTTTGGCCACCATTGCGCTTGTGTTGAACACGGCAAGTGTCTCGTTGCAAACCCGGTTGCCTGAGCTTTCGTTGCACCTGAATCCCTTTAATACAGAGGCGCGGGTCAATGTTGCTTATGCCCGATTGGAGGCTGAACGAAGTGCGCCGGCACCTGAAACAATCGACATCATAAATGCAGGGATTGTGCACACCCCCCTTGATGCTCGGTTTTACTCGCTAATGGGTTTGACGGCCGAGCAAACCGATGATCGGGACACGGCCGCCATACTGTATAAGCAAGCTCTCAAGATCCTTCCCACCGAGGTAATGGCCCTCGCCAACACATTGGGCATGGCGTATGAGCGCGGCGACATTTCAGCCACAATTGATCAACTGGAAATCATAGGGCGCAGATGGGGATATTGGCCTGCCATCGAAGCGATCATTCCAGAGCTTCTATCCGATAGCCAAGCGTTTGCGGCTGTGACTAGTCGTTTTGCGCAAGATGACATCCTGCGCGCGCGCTTGATAGATGCGCTCACGGCTTCCAGTGAAGGCATGATTCATCTGACGCCAGTTCTTCTCGCCTGGCATGAAAGGAAGATTCTAGACCTTGATCCTCTCGTGAACCAAGCTACTTCGTTGCTCGTCTCTCAAGATTTGGCGGAGGAAGGCTATGACTTGTTCAAACGCACGAGGCCAGGAGGCGTCATCTCAGGAACGAACCTCCTTTACAATGGAACCTTTAACCAACCTGTTAGAGGCAACCGGTTTGATTGGCAGGTGCGAAGACAGGCAGGCGTTGATTTCGAATTTGTAGGACAAAGCACCGATGCTGCCGAAAGTAATTCTAACGAGACCTCGGATGGGACAGTGGATACTCAGAAAGGGCTTTCAATTCGGTTTCTGGGAACGCCGGTCCGACGCGGAAGTGTGTCCCAGTTGATCGGCATGGCTCCTGGTGCCTATCAACTTTCGGTGGCGTACTCCGCTCGGGGTCTACGAGTTCCCAAGCCACTTCGACTTATCATCGCATGCTTGGGAAGCAATAACGCACGACTGGCGATGCATGTCTTTGAACAGGAAGATGCAAGCGCAACCGAAGAAAGCATCTCCTTCACGGTGCCCGATGCCGATTGCTCAATGCAAAGAGTCTATGTGTCTACTCAAGAAACGCCCAACAGTTGGAGACAAAGCTACCTTTATTCTGGAACACTGTTGCTGAATCGTATCGCCATTATGCCAGCTCGGGGTTGATGGCGCATGCACTCCCTTACGGTAAGGTACTGCTATGCAGGTGCGATGATCGTTTTCGCCATGCTTGTTGGTGGGGGAACGCAACAGGGGTTGTGGTCAGATCATCTTCTACAGATCCTGTTATTGCCGGCACTTTACGTTGGTCTGATCGGAGTAACGAAGAGCAGGTTTTCTGGCATCACTAAAGGCCTGGTGGCCGCAATACTGGTGGTGATTCTGGTGCAGTTTCTTCCGGTCCTTCGCAGTGCTGAACTGCCGGGCATTCTTCCGAGTTCAGGCGGCTGGTCGTTCTTCACCCCTGTGCCGCAAAGAAGTCTGGAATCTGCACTCTTCGCCTTAACCATCATCGGGTTTGCGCTCTTTCTCTCGCGTTTTTCCGAACGTGAGTTGGAGCGATTGCTGCCTTTCCTGTTTGTTGGCTTTGTGTTGAATGTGATCGCTGGTCTGGTCCAGCTGTCGTCTCCACAGTTGCCGGATACGTTGGACGTATTGCCCTACATCCCAAGCATTGGCCTGATGGCTAACGAAAATCATGCTTCAAGTCTGGCCTACATCATGCTCCCGTTATTGGCCTTCCGCTATGTGGTGAGAGATGGCCGTGTCTGGATCTATATAGCTCTATCAGCTGCCATTGTGTTTTATCTCTTTGCCGTCGGATCCAGGGCTGGAATGGCGCTATCTTCAGCGGTGGCGGTCCTCAGCTTGGCTTGGTTCAAAACGGAACGACTGGCGCTCATGCCCCGAATAAGCCTGTTCGGGGCCGGATTGTGTGCGCTGCTCTTGATCTCCGCTTTGTTTGGATTCGATGATTCCAATGCGACAGATATCCGCCCGGTTATCTTTGCGACTTCATGGAAGGCCATCCAAACTTACTGGCTGACCGGTGCAGGTCTTGGCGCGTTCCCCTATGTGTATCCCTCTTTTGAGACGCTTGAAGATGTTCTGCCAGCCTACATCAATCACGCGCACAACGATTATCTGGAGATCTTCCTCGAGGTCGGGATCGTCGGTGTCCTGATTGTGGGCCTTTTTTTCGGGCTCATCGCACGGAGCTTTCGGCGATCCTTGTTGGCCGAAGCAGCGGCCCTGTCGATATTGGCGTTAGCCATTCACAGTTTGGTCGATTACCCGCTTCGAACAATGGCAATCAGTGTGCTATTCGCTTACTTCGTCGCGGTGATACTCTCAACCAATCCAGATAACACGGAAAGCTCACGTGAGCGAGGCCGACGCCCCTCCAGATCGGGTCAACGCCGCAGAAGACCTCGAACAACTCGCGATGGTCCTTCTCCCGAAGCCTCCGCCGGGAATTGAATACTGAGTTCACAACACAATTAGAGTATCTGGCCCTTCGACTCTTCGCTATGAAGCTCTCAATCGCCTGACGCCGTGAAGTTGCCTGAGATAGTGGTGACCAGAGAAAGTCCAACTCTGTGGCCCGCCGCTGGAATGGCGCCCGTTCAAATCAGGAAATTGCTGACTGGGCTTGGCATAAGATTTGCTGTAAATGAAGACTGAGAGGGTACGCTAGAGGGCAAGTTGTGTAGATATGCATGAGCAGTACTTTGGCCTGAAGGAAAAACCCTTCTCAATTCAGCCAGACCCAGATTTCATATATTGGTCCCCACATCATGAAATGGCTTTTGCCATGCTTGAGTATGGGATTTTGAATCAAGCAGGATTTACGGTGATCACCGGTGAGGTTGGCTGCGGTAAAACCACACTGGTGCGCCACCTGCTCAAAAAAATCGACGACAAAGTCACTATCGGATTGATGTCGCACACCATGCTTGGTTCAGGGCGACTCCTCGAATGGGCCTTGATGTCGTTGGGCCAGCCTTTTGATGCCACGTCTTACGTTGAACTTTATCGGCAACTCCAAGAGTTCCTGACCAAAGAATATAAAGCTGGAAGACGTACGGTACTCATCATTGATGAAGCGCAGAATCTAGATATGGATGCTCTTGAAGAGTTGCGCATGCTATCAAACATGAACGTGGATAAGCATCAGCTCTTGCAGTTAATCCTGGTGGGTCAGCCGCAGCTAAGGGATCAACTGCAACATTCAAGCCTCGTCCAGTTCGCCCAACGGGTGTCGTCTGATTTTCACCTTCGCCCATTGGATAAAGAGCAGGTTGCAGAGTACATTGATCATCGCATGAAGCATGCTGGCGCCACAAAATCCGTGTTCACGCCACACGCCATTGAGATGATCGCCTCCGCGAGCCGCGGGGTGCCGCGCACAATCAATATCCTATGTGACACGGCCCTCGTTTATGCGTACTCTAATGGTGCTGCGGGCGTTAACATTCAAATAGTGAGGGATGTCCTAGAAGATAAGCGCAAGTACGGGATTTTCCCAGAGAAAACGCGCCCCAAAGCAGTTCCAAAGCGGAGTAAAGCCAAGGGTTCCGCGTCCTAACGTTTGCGCAGATTAGCTTGGTAACTGCCAAACGATAATCTACATTTCGTATGATATCTCCGTGGCAGCTCAATCTGATAATTTTTAACATCTGTTAGAGTACAGGCATATTCGTGTTACTCAATATAATAGAATAAATTTAATTTTTTAATACGACGCGAGATTTTTACATCGTGTGAGATTGTCCTACTCGTTTCGATTATCAATTATTCTGCCAGGATTTGATAGCATCGTATATGAATATGCAAGAAAATTGAAAAAATTTGCCAGTCAGGCGCACATTTTTTACTACTTTGATAATTCATTGTTTGGAGGATCGAGCTTGCACCTATTTTTGTGGAGCTACCCTGCCAAAGTAGCGCTTGAGAGGCTATCACTATTGACACCTGAAATCTGGCGTTGTTTATTCTAATTTAGTTATTGGAACTGGTGGAGGCGTTGTTATGAGTACCTTGAATCGTACGTTCCGCGTTGTTGTGGCGTCGTTTTTTTCCATTTGTGCCTATTTACCTTTTCATGATGCCGCTCAAGCGGCCGTTTTCCGGGTCTCCCAAGAGAGTTCTTCCGGTTCTGGTGACTTTGACGCCAACGTTTTGGGCTTTGTGAATCCTTTTTCAACGTCCCTATCGACCGCTGCGTTTTATCAGTACGACACGCCAGATGTGTTTAGTTACAACGGGGACGAGAATGGCGGCCCTAGCCCTATCTCTCAATTGTCGCAGATATTTTTGCTCGATGCTTCGGATGGGTTGTCATTAGTGGTTGTACACGACAACCCCAATGATGGATCCGGCGGCTCAACTAGTATGCAGTGGAACCTTACGGGTGACACGGCCGCACAGGTTCTAGCAGACGATCCAAGTGAATTGGTGAGCGTAAGCGGTGGGGGAACGCAGTTTAATAGCACCAAAAATTGGCTTGGATGTTGCACCGACGGCTACGCACTGGGCAGTTTAGATGGTGATGGCTGGGCAATGTTCGGTCAATTCCTGACCGCGCCAATTGGGATCAATCAATGGGCCGTCAGTTCCTTTGGTTCAACAAGCATAAGTTTGGACTTAGAAGCCGGCAGGCGCGTAAGACTCGACCTAACGCCTGTGCCAGTGCCTGCGGCACTGCCGTTACTGGCAGGTGGTCTTGGTTTGATGGGGTTCCTGGGTTGGCGCAGGAGACGCAAGGCTGCTGCCCGTTAATCTGTTCGCGCAACATTCTATTTCAGGCGGCTCTTTAGCTGCTTGATTAGGTCTTTCGTCAAAATCAATCGGACCTGCAAATCTCTTTTGCAACAATCCACTTCACTTCTCGAGCTGTTTGCTTTTGCGTGTTGTCGAGGAGCGGGCCAAACAAACACTTAGATGTGGTTCGGCTCCTGAAGTGAGAGGGTTTGCAATCTAAACTCGTTGTTCGCCGCGTGATCGAAACGCCATGCACAGTGACATTAGATGTGGTGTGAGTGCACCGAATGAAAACGTGAAGAAAATAAAAAAAGTTCCAAGTGTCCCATCTATAAATGATAGTATTATGTAGAGCGTGAAAAACGAAAAAAATTTGACAAAAAATGAAATTATCATAGCCGCTAAAAGCGTTACCATGGATGATAAATTTAGGATAATAAAGATACTAAAATTCAGTATTATCATGAAGTCGATGACGTTGTACGAACTGCTGTAGAGTTTATCTAAATTTTTTACAGGTAGTTTGAATATTAAGTCAAAAATCAGCAAAATTATTATTATTAAAACTATCATTTTGATAAACGGGTAGAAGCTCCTCTCTTTGAAGATGTGGTCCGCTATAAAAAATGAAATTACAAAAAATAATATTACAAAAAAATACAAAAAACTATCAAACTGATATTTAATATTAAACTCACAGAAGAAATTGAAAATATATCCGGTGCACGTGCTGAACTGTGTCCATTCGAGAAAAAAAGCAAAAATTAGATTGGACGCAACCGTAAAAGAAAGCAGAAGAATGAGAGACGCAACCTTGGAAATGTACAACAGAGACCTAGATCTCATAGCTGATCCCCATGCGCTTGCTGCATGAGAGTAAACCGTTGCCGACAACAGAGTTGGTGAGTGTTAAATCTCTCGCAACGACGCTCACCGGATGCGAGAGAGGCTGACCAGCGATGACATCACCCTCACATAAAAAGTGCTTTTTCACCACGACGTTCGACATGAACACGCAGTCTGCTAAAGCGTGGAGATCACCATTCACAATGACGGTGCCCAAAAATATCGTTGGGCCATTCAGTTGCAGATCACCATAGATCTTCACATCGCCGAAGAAAATCCAGATCCCATCGACGCTTAGGTCTTTCGTGCAGACAATGTGATCCTGGACTACATTGTCGCCCGTCCATGATGTCGCGGTGATCAGAAACTTTGATTTCCGGGCGGCGTTGGGCGACCGATCAAGTTCAAATGCCTTGCGGCCGATCATCGGCATGGTTTCTGCGTTTATGCTGAATGAGCTTCCGGCAATTCGATTGGTGGCAAACCTCACGCAATCTACCTCAATATCGCCGCCCGCCAGCAGGGCATCTATCTCTAAGCTCTCTGAACGCAGGTACATGTTCTGCCGAGCAACGAGATACTGTCCCGTAATGGAGTCAGGATGCGTGATCCGAACGTCGTTTGCGAAGACGTATGGGAACCGGCTTTGTCCCGCGAATGCCACATCGTGCGCGGACGCAATCGAGAAATCAGGCACGGCATTGGCTGTGTGATAGTTTATGTCACCCGATGGGACGGCGAGGGGTTGGCTGCCGAAACCCATGTCAAACTGTGTCATCTGCAAGGTCATGAATTGCCGGTTCGTCGCCTTTTCTTTCGGTAACGAAGCTTCAACCGATTGGAACATTAGCAGATGAAAGTCGATTGCGTTCCAGCGCTGCGATTGGCTGGAAAGCCTAAGCCGGGTATCAGCTGAAAAAACCGTCTTAAAATAGATTAGGTGGATCAAAATGATTGATCCAAAAAAGGTCACCAAGATCCCTAATTGTAAAAAAATGAAGAGCATTGTCAGATCCGGAACCTGATTGTTTTGTCCCAGCCAAGTTGGTCCCCACCGATAACGTGTCTTATGTTTAAAGTAAGTGCCGACATCGCGGCCAACATGCTGATTGTCGACGTCACAAAGAGCAGTGGCAGCAGGTTAACAGCCCCTGGTTGACGGTCTTTTTCCAAAGCAATGAGAATTTGAAAGTAAGGCGCTAGATTTCCAAATCCTATCATGAACGAAATTGCCGGGAACAGAGTCATATTGAACGGGGGGTAATCATAGAACACGGGATAAAAGAATGCAGCGCAGAGGCATACAAAGGATAGGCTAGGGAAGAGATAGAACAACAAAACAACCGCGGCATCAACCCGCTGAATAAGCGAGTGCCGCTTGCTTTTTAAAACTGGTCCGAGATATCGAAAGAGGCACTCATTATGACCATAAGCCCACCTCCGCACCTGTTTGAAGCGCGTAGGCCATTGTTCTGGTGACTCTTCATAACAAGTGGCATGATTTAGATATTCCACCGTCCATCCGCTCAAGAACAGGCGGTAGGTTAAATCGGTATCCTCTGCGAGTAGATCTTCACGCCACCCGCCTACGCTATTGAGCGCCTCCATTCGAACGGCGCCTAAAGTGCCGCCAAACTGAGGGAGTAGGTTCAGGAGGCTGCGAGCTTGCTGATCCACAACATAACCGCCGCGCCGCTCCAGATCGATTAGCTTCGTCAAGAGATTGGTATTGGTGTTGTAAGGCACAACGCGTCCCATAGTGGCTCCAATCTGTGGATCGACTAATGGTGTAACGAGTTGTTTCAGAACCAATGGGTCTGGAAGATAGTCGGCGTCAAAGAAAACCACGACTTCTGATGAGACGCTGCCGATCACGTCTTTGATTGCTGACGGTTTGCCAGGCTTTGCATCGTCTGGCCGGTTGTAGAGCTTCAGTTGAGGCGTTGCCGACATCCACCGTTCAACGATTTCTTGGGTCCTGTCTGTTGATCGGTCATTGATCACAAGAACAGTCAGAGCGTGGGTGGGGTAGTCGAGTTTCGACATGGCTGAGAGGCAGCCTTCGATAACTTTCTCCTCGTTATGCGCTGGTACCAACACAGTGACGGTCGGCCAACGATTTAGGTCGAACCGGCGATAGGGAGACCGTTGTTTCGTGTAGTGTATGAAGATAGAGAAAGTCAGTTGCCTGATGAGAAAGATGATCGTTAGGAGGGCCGTAGAGGCAAATATGCTCAAAAACACCACTGCAAAACCAGTAGTGATGAATTCCGTCATTTGGATCGCTGTGCCTCAGAATGGGGAGCTAGAAGGCGATTTTTACACCCGCAGAACCGCCGGCAATGTCATATGCCTCGGTTGACACATACTCACCTCGCAAAAAGAGCTCGATATTCTCAGAGGCATACGTACTTGCTAACGGACGTACGCCCACGAACTCGTTGCGCACCGCCGCGGTGCCGACCGACAGCACACTATCGTAGGCCATCAATCCCCCAAAAACCTCTGCGCCGAAGGAGTAGAACTGTGGTGCCACATAGATGAGCGATCCACCCACCTCCCAACCGGTGTTGTTCCCAGGCGACACGTCAGTCACAGATCCGCGCACAGATCCCACCAAATAGGACCCGTCGTTGAGCGGCGGGAAGTACTTTGTAATCGTGCCGCCGGCAGAGATCTCTTCAGTCCCCACCCGATACTTGCGATAATTGATTTCAGGGGTAAACAGAAGACCGGCAGTGGGTCCCAAATCAAATTGCACTTCTCCACGGGTGAAAAAGCTCGGCAGGATCTGGTTGTTTCTGGTGCTCGATCCAACCACGACCTTTGGTCGGATCATGGGGGTTAACGCGTAAGAAACGCCCCCGGACACAAAAGCTGCGTCTTCCTCGCGTACATGGCCTGAAACTTCAGTGTGAATTCCCAGTCCCGAGGGGGTCAGAAAGTCCAAGTGTGCACTGCTGAAAAACCGATCGCTATTCCCGTTGCTCACGCTCAATCCACCGGATTGAACCGTGATATTGGTTTTCACGACCTCTGTTTCTCCAGCAGCCCCAGGAGACACTGCCAGAACAGTGATAAACGCTGCTGTTAGTATCGTTCGCAATGCCCTAACCCCTCCCAAATCGAGAATCTTAGCAGACTGCGTGCGGACCTTTAAGAATTGGTATACCGGGCACATTCGTTCGGATCAGGGTTAATGCGTGTTCAACCCAGTAACGATCTCCGTTCTCTGATGTCAATTTATTTTTTCAGCTTTGCAGAACCGAACTGATATTCTTGGGTTCCATGCAATTGGCGAGCAAATTCTTGGTACAACCAATGGGCGATCCGAGCCAAAATTTTGATGATCTCAGATCTTGTGTTCGTTGTGATCAATGACGATCGGCTAAGGCAGAGTGTAAGCTCTTGCTCGAACTAATTCCTTTATCCTATTGTTATATAACGGAAATTAATTTACGTTCTAGAAGTTGAGAAGAAGCCGGGCTCGTGAGAGCTTGGTCTTGTTAGATCGTCAGATTTTTTCGCGCGAGTTAATCTCGCGTTTCTCGCTTATGTAGCGATAAGTACGAGGATAAGATGTCGATGATCCTGCCCGACGACTGTCCATCACCGTACGGATTGTGTGCAAAGCGCATTGATTCGTAGAGTTTTGGATCATCGAGTAGTCGATTCGCCCATGAGATCAAGGTGGCCGAATTTGTCCCGACCAAATGAACTGTACCTGCATCTACGGCTTCGGGGCGTTCGGTAACACGACGCGTCACCAGAACAGGTTTCCCGAGTGACGGCGCTTCTTCTTGGATGCCGCCAGAGTCAGAAATGATGAAATGGCTCCGATTCATCAAGCTCACGAACGGCAAATAGCCCAAGGGTTCAATGAGTAGTATGTTTTTGTGCCCGCCGAGAATCTCAAAGACAGGTCCCCGCACTCTGGGATTAAGGTGAACTGGATAAACAATCTGGACGTCCCCCCGGTCGGCCAGTTGAAGCAAAGCTTCGCAAACATTTTTGAATCCTGGGCCAAAGTTTTCACGGCGGTGACCCGTGACCAAGATCATTCTCCGCTGACCATCGAGCGAGGGCAGCTCTGCTTCTATCTCTTTTGCCAGCGCCTCATCATTCTTCAACCGTTCGCTCGTGCGCAGCAACGCATCGATGACTGTGTTTCCGGTGATGTGTATAGCCTCGGCTGGAACGCCTTCTGCTTTCAAGTTCTGAGCGGCCCTCTGGGTTGGCGCGAAGTGCAAGCGGGCAAACGTGCCGATCATTTTTCTGTTTAGCTCTTCCGGCCATGGCGCATTCAGATTGAACGTTCGAAGGCCCGCTTCCACATGACCGACGGGGATGTTCTCGTAGAAAGAAGACAAACCTGCCGCAAAAGCTGTTGTCGTATCACCTTGAACGAGGACCAAATCGGGTTTCAATTCCCTCAAGGCTTTTCCGGTGCCTGTCAAAACGGAAGATGTAATGTGTGCGAGATCCTGCGCGTGCTTCATGACTGCCAGATCGACGTCCGGCTTTATGTGAAACAGGTCAAGAACCTGAGTGAGCATCTCTCGATGTTGTCCGCTGGTGCAGACAAGCGACTTGAATCTGTCCGAGTTCTCGAGTGCCTTCACAACAGGAGCCATCTTTATGGCTTCTGGCCGGGTCCCAATCACGGAGAGAACCCGAAACGTCATAACAGGCTCCAGTGGAGGTTAGGCGCACCGCGATCAGCGAGCCCAAAGACTATGAGGGAAACGGTTCTCTGATAAAATTTCCAACGCATCCGCCACCCTCAGCCATGATGATGCCTCCTGCTATATCAGGTTCCTTCGCGCGAGTGCAGCCTGATTGAAAGCGGATACTGATAACTTAGTCCGAGTTGACCCGAGACGGGCCAAACAAGATCGACCGGGTGCGTGGATCACAAAGTCAATCACGACCGTTTATACGATGAAGATGTCGGACAATACCGGAGTTCCTGTCTCAAATCCGGCAACGATTGTCACGTCCGTCGACGTTCCGCCGGTCGGATCAAACCAAAGCCCATTGCCAGTAGTGTCAAGGTAGAACACCGGTCCGGAAGCTGCGAAGTCAGACGGCAGACCATTTCCGGTTTCAAACATATCGGCTGCGAGAGCGCCGTTTACCGACAGTCCAAACCCTGTCTGACTGATGTTGATTGTATCGGTGCCGCTGATGAAATCGCGCACCACATCGCCACCATGAGAGGGGTCAGCAAATACAAATGTATCTGCACCCAACCCGCCCCAAAGGACGTCGACACCCGCGCCGCCGTCCAAACTGTCGTTCCCATCACCGCCATCTAAGCTATCGCCATCACCACCCCCTAAGAGGGTGTCGTTGCCGTCGCCTGCGAACAACACATCTGCATCATTCCCGCCGTCCAAGTGGTCATTGCCGGCCTGACCAAAAAGCCAATCGACCCCGTCGTTCCCAAACAACTGGTCGTCATCAGCTCCGCCGTCCACGCTATCGCCACCGCTGCCGCCGTTCAGGATGTCATTGCCTTCTTGTCCAAAAAGAGCATCAGTATCGCCGCCGCCGTTGAGTTGGTCGGCTCCAAATGAGCCGAATAACCAATCAACACCTTCACCGCCGTTCAAGATGTCGTCGCCGAATCCACCATCAAGGCTGTCACCGCCGGCGCCGCCATTTAAGGTATCATTGCCAGCCTCACCGAAAAGCGCATCGGTTTCTGATCCGCCATTCAGGACGTCCAAACCATCGCCTCCATAAAGCCAGTCCATGCCGGCGTCGCCGTTAAGCGTGTCGTCCCCTTGTTCGCCATTAAGACTGTCGTTGCCTGCTCCGCCCGTCAATTCGTCGTTGTCAGTGCCGCCGAACAAACCATCTTCTCCGATGCCCCCAAGCAGCACATCCTCACCAGAGCCTCCATAGAGGTTGTCGTTCCCCTCGTGACCCTCGATCTGGTCATCTCCTCCGTTACCGGCGATGGTATTGTTCAAATCATTGCCGGTGAGGGTGTCATCGCCTGAACCGCCAAGGGCGTTTTCAATGTCTACGTCGTAGGCGATCGCCAAGTTGTAGGTCATGCTGTTGACGCTTGAGTAGGATCCAGCCACCAACGACAAAGTGGAACTTGTGCTCCACCCGGACAGATCGATTGTATCTGTTCCGTCTCCATCCCAAATTGTCATGATGGGTGCGGTGTTCAGCGTGTAGTCGTAAAGCCAATGACCGGCAGTCGAGTTGAAGCCGTAGGTCGTATCCCCTGAACGCGTGGTGTAATCTGCCCCATAGAGCTGCTGAAGCGCCATGATGTCATAGACCATAGGAGTCTGGGCGTAGTTGCCATCATAATCCGCGCCAGTCGCTGAGGCGTTGAAATATGACATGATGGTGTATTGGCGAGAGTCTTCAACGTACTGCCAACCTGTGCTGGTGTCGCCATACACTGGCGAGCCACCATTATAGTTGCCGCCGTGGTTCAAGCCCAAGGCGTGACCAATTTCATGCGCAATCACCTGATAGCCAAAATCACCCGCAGTCGGATCAATCAGGTTATTGATACCGCTGCTATAGTTGGGATTCAGCCAGACTGAACCTTCAATCTTATGGAACTGAAAGAACTCTACGTTGACCTGGCCTGGTCCGTAGGCTTTTGCGAAACCATTGTTGGTGGTTGTGTTTGAGAATTTTATGTCGGCCGTATCCGGGGAACTGGTATCTTCAACGAAAGCCGGTGCAATTAGGTCATCCCAAAGTCCCATAATCTCGCGGGTGAGGGTTTCCTGGCTGGCCACGAACGCCGACCAGCCGCTTTGCTCGCCATATCCCGATGCAAAGCTGCTGTTTGTTGTGAAACCGTAAGTAATGGTTTGGGCAACCGCGCCACCGCCTTCAAACCAGTAGTTACCGCTATCCAGTTGATCAACCAAGTCCTGGTTAAATCCCTGCGACGTGCCAGATGCCTCGCCACCTTCTGCAGTTCCCGCCAGAAGGGCGATCGGTGGCGTTCCCGGACCCTCTTGCCCGGTCGTTCCGGAAGTTTCGGTTCCAGCCGATTCGCCTGAGTTTTCCTGGATGATCTGGAGTTCGCCGACTTCAACGGTTTGTTGGCCACGGTTTGACGAATTACCGCTCCAATCTTGACTAGGGTCGCTGGCCACAACTTCGTGCGAGTAGTCAACTTCCCCACTTGTCGACCAGATCTCCTGATCGCCGTCCACTGACGTCAGATTAGAAGTGCCTACACTATCTGCAATCCAACCAAATGCGCCCTGATCGGCCCCTACCACATCAGTATTGGTTTGCCCCGACGTATCGACTTTAATCTCTTGATTAAGAGTCGCGCTGGTTGATAGTGCGTCATCGGCGATTGGGTCCTCCACCCAGAGCTCCGCAGACGCTCTCATGCACACGTTACACATCTGATTTTCCCGCACTCACATTAAGCCCACACAAGGTTGAGTGAACCTTAACACCCTCGCTGCTGATAATGAGTTAGGCCGCCGCCCCAAAAAAGAATTAAAGTTGATGAAAACTATAGCTTTGTGACCGAAGCAGGGCAATTTCACGATAAGCACAGGTTTCGTCGCTCCACAGCGTTTTGACCTACTGCGAAATCTATTAGTTTCCAAATGACTGCTTGACGAAACAAGTGCTGAACATGCGCCGCGGGTGTAGGACGACGCGGTCAGCGAGGGGGGCGGGAGAGGCTGATTTTTGCTTTAGGTTTGGCCTTGTTCAGCTCTGGCTTTCCCGTTCAAGTAGACGCGATGTGCCATAGCTGGAGGTCAGAAACGATCTGGAGCAGCTAGGCGATAATGATATCGGAAAAGTCTGGCCTGCCTGTTTCAAACCCCGCGACGATCACAACATCGGATGAAGATCCGCCTGTTGGATCGAACCAAAGTCCGCCGCCTACGGTCTCGAGATAAAAGACTGGACCTGAGGCTGTGAACCCCGCCGGCAAACCATCACCTGATTCAAACATCTCGCTCGACAGAGGGCCTGAAGCCCCCAGGCCAAAGCCAGTTTGGTTTATGACAATGGTGTCGATTCCGCTCACAAAGTCTCTCACCACGTCACCACCGTCGGACGGACTGGAGAAGACAAAACTGTCCGCTCCCAGGCCACCCCAGTGGATGTCGACGCCCGCACCGCCGTTCAGCACGTCGTCCCCATCTCCGCCGTCAAGGCTGTCGTTTCCAGCGCCGCCGGAAAGTGTGTCGTTTCCAGCGCCGCCGAACAGCACGTCACCATCGTCTCCGCCGTCTAGTGAATCATTTCCGCTCTGACCATACAACCAATCAACACCCGCGTCGCCGAACAGCTGATCGTCGTCTGCGCCTCCGTCAACACTGTCTCCGGCGTCTCCCCCTCTCAGCGTGTCATTGCCTTCTTGGCCGAACAGAGCGTCGGTGTCGGCTCCCCCAATAAGCTCATCGTCGCCAAAGGAGCCATACAACCAATCGATGCCGCCGTTTCCGTTGATAACGTCATCGCCGTAGCCTCCATCCAAACTGTCTCCGCCCGCGCCACCTGTAAGGTTGTCGTCACCATCTCCGCCGAAAAGCGCGTCAGTTTCTTCGCCGCCATCCAGGGTGTCGGCGCCGTCTCGACCGAACAGCCAGTCTATGCCGTTGCCTCCTTGCAGGATGTCACTGCCGGAACCGCCGTCCAGCACATCGTTGCCTTCGAAACCTAAGAGGGCGTCATTGCCCACGCCGCCATCGATCACATCCGAACCCGAGCCACCTGTCAGGTATTCGTCGCCGACTACGTCTTTTGTATCTACATACACTCTGCCTTGTGTTTGACGACCTGATCCGGCATCCACAATTGTGTAAGTGAAGTCGTCCCTTCCGACAAAACCGAGGTTTGGGGTGTAACTAAATTGACCGTTGCCTAGATGTGTAAGAGTGCCGTTCTCAACACCTGTGAACCCAACAAGAGAGATGGCGTCACCGTCAAGATCACTGTCGTTCGCAAAGACATCGAAGACGATGCTTTTGCCTTCGTCTACCTTTACATAGTCAGTTTGGGCATAAGCGCCCGAATTGGTGTACAGAAACCCGCCTAACTCTGTTGTGTCCAATACGCCCTTGAAGCCAGTCTGACTGATCGGGTGACCCTCGGCATCGTATATTGTGTCGAGGATTGTAGGGTCAGCGATCGTTATCACGATGTCCATGACGAACGTATCGCCGGTCCAGCGGTCTGACAGGAGTTCCCGATACAGCGTAACCGTGCTTCCATCGGCTGCATCGTAGAAGCCGTTCTCCCGAATCATCTGGCGAAGATCTACTTCATAGTAATGCCTGCGGGTGGCATGATCTGTATTGATCTGATAATCGCTGGTTCCGAGGCTGTCGGTGAAGGTTCCGGACAGGTCGAGATACTCGTTGCCTGAAATTGAGTCGATCGTAAGATCAGCGTCAGCGTCGAAAATCAACGTTGGTGTTTGTGACAGGTCTACAGAACTCATGTCGAGTTCAATTACAAAGTCACTTACATCCGATCTGTTGTTGATCCGGTTCACAACGTCAGTTGCGGTTAGGCGGGTGACGATAAAGCTTCCAGAGTCAAGCGAGCCAACGCTGGAGGTTTTGATTGCATCATGAAACCCGATCACCTCAACATTGTCAAAAACCGTGTCGACAGCCCAGTTTCCTCCCTGCAATCCTGTTGAATCCCAGCTGCGATCGGGGCCAATGTGCTCTCCTGTATCGGCGCGGGAAATCACAAGGGAATCCCTAAGCAGATAGTGGCCCGTATAATCGAACAGCACTCCCTCTTGCACATTCCAAGCGAGAAAATCTTCGAAAACCGAGCGGTCACCGTGATGCTGATGGGCTATGTTTTTGATCACCTCAAAGCCAGTGCCGACAGCAAAAGCTTCATTGCCGGCGAAACCTTGGATAGGGGGGCGATCAGTCTCAAGATCGTTGGAATCGCCAACCATGTATCCTTCCGCAAGGATGTCATCAAAGGTGCCGGGAGTTGGGTTTTTCAGGGAGGTTACTGTGCGATGAAAGTAGAGAAATCCATGACTGGACTGGCTCGCCGCGATGTTGTCGTGATTGTGGACGAGGCGTCCCTGGAAGTAAAAGCCCACGCCGCCATTGCCTGTGTTCGCGGTTAATACCGCAGCTTTTGGAGAGTCTGCGCTTCCTTCGATGCCAATCCCACCAATTGCGATGTTACCGCCCCACGATCCGGTTTCATCGCCAGATTCAGCAACGAATGCGGCGCCTGCTACCCCGTACGCAGCATTGTTGTCGAAGATGGAATAGCTCGAATGGTGGACGAATCCCCAGCCAGGCGACCCCGTTACTGCATTGCCGATGGCCATCGATGGGTCGTCATCAAGCTCAACGCCTTGCTTGTGAAAGTGAAAGGCATATCGACCATTCGGGTTTTCCATCGAGCCGACGTCCAACCGCGACTTATCAGTGCGCCCGAGTTCGTCGAACTCAGCATAGCGAACATCCACATCATCGTTGTGCATGAACATTACGTGGCCACGGTTGGCGATTGTGTCCGGATCCGCGCTGGAGAATGTTACATTTCGACTCATGTTCGCGACTGATGCAAAGAGGCCGTCTTGAGGGCCCACATGGTCAAATTGTAACGGCCCATCAAAGTGGACGACATTGCCTTCGATAGCGGTGATGGTCCGCACTTCGTCTTGATGCTCCCGCATCTCAAAGTCCAGGGCAGTGGTTCCAGTGAGGACGATGGTATCTCCGACCTCCCAGTTAACTGGGATTTCGCTAAGGACGAGAGACGTGTCCCCCTGATAGGCGTCGACACCGACTTTGGTATGCGACGTTTTTTCTGTGCCTTGGATCGACACTGAGCCCAAGGTGACAAGGCCAAGCCCCATGGACATCATGTCACTTATTGGGCCGTCGTGATCCTGAAACACCACATCTGTCGTGACATCTTTGTTGGGCGCAATTTCCAGTCTGCCCGGATGGGTAACCACAAACGTATCGACGACCATTTTTGTGTTTACGGCATTGGAGAACTTGAGCTCTCCATCCACCCGAACAGTTAGGAGTGGCGCAGTACTCTGGCCGTCGTATGTGACTTGCGTATCGAGCGGGATTTGAACTCGCGCTCCAGCTCCCGGTACCTCTCCAGTCTCCCAAGTGTTTGGATCAAACCAGCTACCACTCTGAACGGCACGGTGCGTGACCATGTCGGATGGCACCAAATTCAGTGTCATTTGTTGTTCTTGAAGCCGCGTTTCATCCAATGACCAATCAATAAACGGACTTCCTGGTTCGGTGTCTGATGACATTGCACCCATGTGGCCCGGTTCGGGAGTCGTTTGAGACCCATTGGCCGAATGCATCCCACCGACATTGGCCGTGGCGGTGGCATCTTGAACGGTGGCGATTCCAGCGGTGTCACTTGCACCATCGAACGTGCCCGCAGCAGGCTCAAAACTGGTGTCTAGGCTTTCTTCACGCGAGCTCGTGGTATCCGCCTCTTCGTCGTGAACTGTCGGCGGTGCTTCATTCGTTGCGGAGACGTCACTGGGAGTTGACTGTTGGCTGCTTGGCCCATTCTCGAACTTGTTCTCAGCTTCTTGCGTACCTGGAGTATGCTGTTCTGCTGCGTTGAGCAGAAAATCAGAGCTGTCGGCTTGCTCTTTGGACGAAGGCGGTTCTGCAGCAGCTGATGCCGCGTTGGTATCGTCAAACTGCGCATCGAATATGATTGTGTTTGGTTCGGCGGATTCAGGCGCGGTCTGTACCGGAGGCATCAGCGCTGCAGATTGGTCTCGTCGCAGTTCAAGCGTGTCCGATGGATCGTGACTCGCGTGCCCGTTGACGGGCCAGAAAGCGTGAATGCCTGTACGCAGATCGACCTTGTTGTCGTCGCCCATAACTCAAAACTCCCACCACCGCCTAAACCGTGGTTTTGATCTCGACGCAGCTTCATGCCTAAACATGATGTGCGCACCATCGCGCAGGAGAGAGTAGGATCACGCGTTAAAGATCAAATTAAGGTCAGAACAAGGATTTTATTGAAGTCTTAAACAAGTTCTCGATCTGGACTGCCGCCTAGTGATTCTCGCGAGGCGTTCTCAGAGGTATTTCCTCTTGGATAAAGGCTTCTGCGGATCGCTTGACGGGGATTCCATAGGGCAAAGCCACATGCAGCTGCGCAACAGAAACCGGACTCTAGAGAGTAAGGCCCAAGGTGTGCCGGCAAGCTGCTGATGTTCCCTCGAACGGCTTAACCTTCAATACTTTAAGAACATGCACATACTCATTTCGACAATACTTTGTTCGTAGCTTGCGTTAAAACAGCGTGACTCGGTAACTTACGATCAGGCAAATCGTACAACGAGAACAACCACTTCAGAGGCGGGCGGGCGACCAGTGCGTTCAAACTTCGACACAGTTTACAGACCCGATATTGACGGGCTTCGGGCGCTGGCCATCGGGCTGGTTATTGTTTTCCATGCAGAGTTGGGTGTTGTATCTGGAGGATACGTTGGTGTCGATGTGTTCTTCGTGATCAGCGGATATCTAATAACTAAGATAATTTACTCAGATCTGCACAATAATCGCTTTTCTTTTAAGAGGTTTTGGATACGACGTGCTAGGCGATTGCTGCCGTCTATGATTTTGGTTTTGTCATTTACATTTATAGTTTTTTATAATTTGTACTCGCCGAAATTATTTTATGACATGACGTCAAATTTGATTTCTCAGATTTTCTTCGTTTCAAATATATATTTATGGAAGAATACAAATTATTTTGATGTGGATGCGGGATTGCGACCGCTGTTGCATATGTGGTCGCTTTCCGTTGAGGAACAGTTTTATATTTTTTATCCGGTTATAGTGTGTTTGATATTCAAGTTTAAAAGAAATTTACTATTTCCATTGCTGTGCGCTTCAATACTCCTGTCGCTGGCTTTGGCGATCTGGGCAGCGGCGGCTAAGCCAGTCGCAGGTTTCTTTTTGCTGCCTACCAGGGCTTGGGAGCTGGGGCTGGGGGCGGGCCTTGCACTGCTATCTGCCGAGGCAACGGGCGAGGAACAGGTGCCGCCATGGTTGTTGTCCGGCGCGTCAGTGGTCGGGCTCGCCATGATATTGGCGTCCGCCTTCTGGTTTTCCAGCGCGACACCCTTTCCATCTTATCGTGCCTTGTTGCCCTGCGTTGGGACCGCGATGATCATGTGGTCCGGTGGGTATCGATTTAAACCGCTGATCACCAAGCTATTTAGCAACAGTGTTTTAATATATATTGGGTTGATCTCGTATTCACTATATCTTTGGCACTGGGTGCTTTTTGTTTTTGCCGACAATGTTAATATTCCGATCGAAAAGATATATCTGAAAATTTCTGTTATTTTCTTTAGTGTGGTATTTGCGGCCCTAACGTACCGGTTTCTTGAGAACCCCATCAGAAAGAAGACCTTGTTGCGATCAAATTCATCCTTTGCTGCATCGATATTTGTTCCCATCACCGTGCTTTCCGGTCTTTCAATCTACAGTGGTGTAAGTGGGGGAATTCCTGATAGATTTAATCAAGATGAGAAAAATCTACTAGCATATAATGATTATAATATTGATGAGAAGTATCGCCTGAGGGCGTGTTTTTTGCATAATAATCAACGAGGTTTCGAGGACAAAGCGGGGTGTCTTAGATTTGGCGTCGGGAACAACGTCCTCATATGGGGCGACTCTCACGCGGCGCATCTGTATATTGGGATCAACGACAAATTCCCATCCGACTCAAACGTTTCTCAGTTTACGGCTATGAATTGTCCGCCGTTTGAACAAGAGGTGCAGAGATTTAATCTGAACTGCAATAATCTTGTAAAAGATATTAAGAAAAAAATTGAGCGTAAAAAATTTGACATAATTATCTTATCTGCAAACTGGTTCTATCATCAAAATGCCAAATATTTCGAGAGAAATCTTAGATCTGCCTTAGATTTCTCGAAGAAAAACTCTGAGAAAACGGTGCTAATCGGCCCCACACCAATGTGGAAACCGTCTCTGCCAGAGCACCTTGTCCGGGTGGCGAGCGGTGAACTTCCGGAAATGATTAACATGCCGCTGATAGCCGAGCTCAGGAAACTCGACAAGTCTCTCTCAAAGATCTCGATGCAGTATGGCGCGATCTATGTGTCATTGATTGAGAATTTGTGCGAGGGAACGAAATGCCGCGCGTCTGTCGGCGGCGCGTCAAGAACTCCGTTAGCATGGGATGAGGCCCACTACACGGAAGGCGGGTCAAAATTCGTAGCAGGCATAGTGCATCGTTCGCTGGCGCGTGAGTGATGTCCATTTGATAAAGAACGGCTTGTCTCAATCGTATTCGGTGAGGAAAAGTTGATCCAATGTCCTGGGTGTGTAGGGCCTGCCATACCATTGACCAGTATAGTCCCACGCTTAGTAAGCTTCGTTAGGCTGTTCCTGGTGAAGATACCCTTCCAAAGAGTATCATTGACCCGGGCTGCAAGTACCTAGCAGACAACTCAAGCTAGGCCGACTGTGGCCTAAAGGCGAGCCGTGCTGAGGGCCCTCACCAAGCGATTCGGCTATGCCTTTTTAGAGGTGGCTTTGCGCGCGAGGCGTCTGAAGGCCGAGGCTAATGTGGAGACGCCGGGAATTCTATCATGGACCTTCGGGGTTATATCGGATTTTGAGCTTCGCTGGGCGGCGATTCCAGGCGTGCAGACCGCCCCAACAAGTTCTGGATGGTCGCTCCGAAACCAATGGTATGCTCCGTCGATGGGCATCGGGCCGCCCTTTGGATCTTCTCTGGGCCGCTCAGTCATGGAGACGAGGTAATCTCCAATAAGTTCAAGCGCCCGGCCGCGAAGGCCAATGAAATGGCTAGCATGAAGGTGGGCTTTAGGGGCAACTGGCATTGCTTTGGGGACCTGTGAACTCACAATGTTACCTGTTGTCCCGCCATGCAGGTAACTCCAGTTATCTTTAGCAATTTGACTGATTGTGTCACTCGGACTGGAAAGGAAATCGGTTGTCCAATCCATATCGTCTTCGATGATCGCAATGCTCTCTAAGCTTTCTCTTTGTGCAGTCTGAATTATGCCTAAATGGCTCATGAAGCAGCCTCGCGCGCCAATTGAAGTCCATGGGCCAGGTGTTGTAGGCCGCTCAGCGTCAAAAAGCCTGACCGTCGTATCGTTAAATGTGAGCCCAATCTGAGCAAGTTGTTCCTCAATTTCCTTCCTGCGATCAGTCCGAGTGCGCAGATTGATCACGAATAGGGAGTCGAAGACCTTTAGAAGCTCAACTCCAATATCGTCGTTAGATACTTCCGATCCCGATCTAGAGAACTTGCTTCTAAGCATTCTGAATAGCTTTCGTACTAAGGTAATGTGCTGAGCCGGCAAGTCGCCAACCCCGCAATCTGTTGATCATGCCCATGATATCCTTGCCATGCCAAGTCCGAAAAACTGAAAAGCTTAACCTCCGATCCCATGCGGCCTTAAGGGAGTGCCTCCATCCATCTCTTGCACGTTTAGACATTCACAAGGGATGAAACCTGGCGGTTCCGAGCGAAATCAGCACACCCCTTTGAATGCGCGAGATAGTGCTCCACCTCGCAGTGAGGTCGAGGCAGAAGAACAGCTGACGTGGCACGGTTCTCACTGCCATCCCTTGAACTGTCACAAACGCCCAATCTGCAGCCTCAAAAAAGAGTCAAACTTAGATGCCATCCATATTAAAGTTGTCCAAACGCTTTGATTGCAGATGAATTAACACTCTGTGTGTTATGTGAACGGATGAATCTGTAGGGTTGGGGATCCGCATCCCCTTGAACTTCTATCCAAATAGTTGGGAATTTCCGATTGAAGTGGCTGCTAGCAATCATCTCGCTTGTTGCGATCATTCCATTGGCTGCTTGGCTGCGTTCGAAACCACAAAACATGCGGTTAGGTGTGGTTGCATTGGGGCTGTTGCCTTCGGTTGTGGCGACAGTGCCGGAACTCGACATTGCTCTTGTAGATTGGGGGTGGTGGCCTGGATTCACAAAAGGGATCCTGTTTTCGGCGCTAGACATTCTGGTGTTGTCCATGTTGATTGCCTACCCCAGGACAAAGGGACGGATTCCGTTCCTCTGGCCAATGATTATTTATTTTGCGGCTGTGTTACTCTCAGCTGCAAACAGCAACCTGACACAGCCTGTGCTGTTCTATGTATGGCAACTGTTACGAGTTTTTGTTCTCTACATTATCATTTTACGCGTTTGTCAAAATAGAGACAACATCGATCTTGTTTTGATTGGCATGAGCATTGGATTAGTTTTCCAAGCCATCATCTCTGTGAAGCAAGTGTTTCTTAATGGAATGTTTCCTGCCGTTGGCGGGTACGGTCACCAAAATCAACTGGGACTTGTCGTAAACCTTATGGCTCTTGCAATATTTTCTTCGTACCTTTCGAGTAAGTCTAAAATATTAGCCGCCGGATTGATTGCGGGATGCGTGACTATATCTCTTACAGCTTCTCGCGCCACGTTGGGGTTAGGGTTTATTGGCTTCTCGTTTATATATCTATTGTATTTGACATACGATTTTAATCCTCGAAAACTACTAATTGGGATCGCCGGAATTGTGATTGCCGCCGCTCTCACTCCTTTTGTTTGGGGCACGTTGGAACAGCGCTTTGCTGGTCTGGAGGCTCTAGGTGATTATGATGAGCGGGCTGCGATGATAAAGACCTCTCAGCTTATGTCTAACGATCATCCATTTGGCATAGGGGCAAATAACTTTACTGTCGTGGCAAATGTTGATGGGTATTACGACCGGGGTGGAGTTGCGAGCAGATATCAAAGCCGCAAAAATATGGTGCATAATATTTACTACCTTTCACTAGCTGAGATTGGATATTTCGGCCTAATTGCCCTTCTGATTTTGCTTTGGCAGCCGTTAAAAGTGGCAATATTTAATGGATGGAAATATAGGAGAGATAAGAATTATGGCATACTTCTTGGGCTGGGTGTATGTATATTTATCACTTATGTTCATTCGTATTATGAATGGGTTTTCCTTTTAGACAAAGTCCAGTTCATTTATGTCAGTTTAGTGGGGATTATCGCCTGCCTTGCGCAGCAAGCAGGACAGGCCGAATTGTCCGAAAAAGCATCGGAAGTCAAAGCAAGGCGGAGGCACTTGGATGATTGACGGATGGCTTTGGCGCCGGCGCGCGTTCAGAGCGGTGCGGCTTCAAAGTGCGCTCGGCACCAAGAGGCCTTGGGTCGTACGATACGCACAGAAAGAAGCGGCGAAGGCTGGTACTTCGGATGAGCCTTGGCCAAGCAGCCTTCGCGTTAAACGCATTGATCGACTATGACCTGCAGTGATAATTGAATGATCACGTCCTAATGTCTTCGACAATAAGCATATTTGGACCTGCAGTTTGCCGGTCGTGGGGGCCCTTGGAGGTCACCAAAAGTCGGCGAGCCCCCTACGCCGAGCACATGCGGCGCAATCAAGCAACTTGGACTTGAGGGAACTAGATACCGATGACTTATGACGAAGCTTATGCTGGATTGATGAAGACAGTTCGCAACTGGGAGATCGGGCGGGATAATATTGATGTGTTGGAAGCTGGCGGTGGCTCGTTGGCGCATGTGCCGATTGAAGTTAGCCACAAAATCACTCTCCTCGACATCTCACCTGAGCAGTTGGAGAACAACGAATATGCAGATGTGAAGATACTGTGTGATTTGCATCAGATCGAACTGGAAAAAGACGCCTATGATATTGTGATCGCATGGGATGTGCTGGAGCACCTTGAAGATCCGAAGTTAGTATTGAACAACTTATTGCCGTCATTGAAGAGTGATGGAATCTTAATACTCTCGTTTCCAAATATTAGATCGTTACAAGGGATGATTGTCGGCCATACGCCGCATTTTTTTCACGTTTTTGTCTATAAGTACATTTTGGGCCGAGAGTTTGCTGGGCAACCTGGCCATGCGCCGTTTCCCACTGTTCATCACAAAGATGTAGCTCCAGATCGTCTCTTGGAGTGGGGCAAGAATCGTGACCTGTCAGCCCTCTATTTTGCGCCTTATGAAAGCCGGCACCGCGATCTGCTGAGGGAACGCCTTCCGAAATTGGATTATGCCTTTGGATGTGTGCTCCGGTTGATGAATTTTGTGACCAGGAGGAGACTCGACGATGCAGATGTGATTTTGGTGTTTGCAAAGAGGCCTTTAGATTAACCTGAACCTCAGGGACCTGGTGACGTATGAGGCCAGTAAAGTGTATTTGCCTCAATAGTACTTCCATGGCTTCCTGATCCTGAGATGGGCCTCCTGTACAAATGACAATTCACGAACTGCAGAATGCCAAGGTCAGCCCTTGTCGATATGGGCGCGGGTGAATGCCTAGAGCCCTGATAGCGAACTTTGCGAGCAGTCCGCTGCTTCGACCGTCTTTGTGGACAGCGTCTGGGTTCGCTTTGACTCAATTATTTCGTCTTGCAAGCAACCTTATGCTGACACGCCTCTTGGCGCCGGACGCTTTTGGTTTGATGGCAATCGTGGTTATTCTGCTCACCGGCCTGGAAATGCTGTCCGACGTTGGCATAGATGCCTCCCTGATTCAGAACCGGCGTGGAGACAAGCTGCCGTTTGTGAAGACCGCATGGACCATCAAAGTCCTCCGCGGAATCTTGATTTCGGGTGTGGTGGTGGCGCTGGCCGGGCCCGTCTCGCAGTTCTACGGTAAACCTGAGCTGTACGAAATCTTATTGATCATAGCCATCTGCCCGATGCTTGATGGGTTCTCATCGAATGCACCCGCGCTTGCGACGAGACAGCTTTGGATGGGGCGTGTTACGGTTGCGCGGCTTGCGTCTCATCTGCTCGCCATTTGTGTAATGATTGGCTGGGCTTGGTTTTCTCCAACAGTTTGGGCAATCGTAGCGGGTCATCTTGTCAACGCCGCAGCCGTGATGGTCTCAAGTCACTTCATCTTCCCAAAATGGAAGGCGAAATTTGGCTGGGAGCGCGAATGCGCGTGGGAAATCATACACTTTGGAAAGTGGATCTTTCTAACCAGCATGTTGATATTTTTGGCCGGTCAGATTGACCGATTGAGTTTGGCAAAACTCGTGCCGCTAGATGTGGTCGGCTTTTATTCGATCGGATTCATGTGGGCGGCCTTGCCGGTCCAAGCGGTGCAAACATGGATCGCCAAGATTGTTTTTCCTCTTTCTTCAAAAGTCTTAAGAGAAACTGACGCCGACCGCGAAGGATTGCGTGACTATCGGCGTCGTTTGATGCTCGTTTGCGTAATGAGCATCGCACTGGCTGCCGTCCTGGCAGAGCCATTTTTCCGCCTAATCTACCCAGAAACATACTGGCCTTCGATTGAGTTCTTGACGGTCTTGCTGGCAGGGTCTGTGGTTCGTATCTTTGACGAGTCCTACCGGGTATACAATCTGGCTGCTGACCAAGTTAAATATACGACTTTCGGTAGTGCCATATCGATTTTGATTTTCGCGGTTTTGCTCATGCCATGCTACTCCGCATTCGGAGCGCACGGAATTGCAGTCGCGTATTCCTTGAGTCATGTTGGATCACTGTTTGTTTCAATTTTCGGTGCTCAAAAAATACAACTAAGTGATTTGAGGTTTGATGTTTTTGTAATTGTATTGGGGGGCGCATCGTATTTTTTGTTAAACGTTCTAATTTGATACCAAAATTGCATTGAAATCATTCTTTATGATTCATGAATATAAAACGAATTCTATGAGCTTTGAATTGAAGGATCGTATTATATTTTCATTTTGTGTTTTTTGGGCTGTCTTGTTCATCAATAAGGCTCAGGCATCTTCCGTTCTCGAAATACATGAAATCACAATGGCAACTCCGAACGTCATCAGAGTTGAGATCCGGGAACCTGAAGTTAAACTCGGAAATATTGTGAAACTGAACAAGTCGGTGGAAGCGAGTAGGTCGCGATGGACCATCTTGCCAGATGGTCGAACGGGAGCCGTTATAGGTCCAAAACGCAACTATTTTCGGTTGGAGGATACTGCGGAATTAAAGCCCCTAGACCGCCAAACTATTGATCAAGCGGAGAAATACGGTGCCATTGGTGGGCGCCGTGTGGTGGCGGTTTACAGAAAGTCCGTACCATGGAGCACAGGCTATTCCAAGAACGGCTACCTGGTCAGTTTTGCCCACTTTGTCTTCCTGAAACTGGATTCTCCGTTAAGTCCAGGCGCTTACACCATTGCGTGGCCGCTTGAGAGTTTACGACCGACGCATTTCACATTTGATGACAACAAAACTCGCGCGTCTGCCATTCGTGCCACACAGCTGGGTCACCGTCCGAGCGATATCTCGAAACATGCATACCTGGCACTCTGGTTACCCAATGGTCCTCGAAATGGTTCTGTTGATTTTCGCCGATATGGGATCGACAGGTTTCAAGTGGTGGATGATCGCGGGAAACCGGTTTTTACTGGGCGCGTGAAGTTACGTACAGGCCCCCTGGATCCGGAGCCGGGAAACGGCATCAGTGCTGGACTTATAACCTACAAAAGAGCTGACGGGTCACAATACAAAGCGAACCGCGCAGCTACCTTTGTTTTCGACCTGGATTACAGCGCATGGCAATCCCCAAAACCCGGCACCTACAGGATTAGAATAGCCGGCCTCGGTGTCTCCGACCCATTTGAAATTGCCGATGATGTCTGGCGCCGGGCTGCTCAAGTTTCCTTGGCCGGCCTTTACCATCAGAGAAGTGGTTTGAAACTCGACGGGCGTTTTGGCTACCACCGCCCAGAATGTCTAACAGAGGCGAGCGGTGTAACGGTTTATCAAAGTAAGCTTCCCTTTGCCATGAGTGGTGAAGGTGGCGGTTTCGTGCCCTTCTCTGAAGCTGCGAAGCGCCCGTGGATAACCGGGGAAATCGTATCCGATGCCTGGGGTGGCTATCATGACGCGGGTGACTGGGATCGCCGCATTCAGCACCTTTCGGCAAGCTACATGCTTTTGGATTTGTTTGAGCTGCTGCCGGAAGTTGTCCGGAACACGAGCTTTGGGATACCTGAAAGCAGTGAAGTCCTGCCTCACCCTGCCTATCGCGATCGTAAACTGCCTGACATTGTTGATGAAGCAATTTGGAACATAGATTTTTTTCGTCGCTTGCAAAGGAGCGATGGCGCAGTCTCAGGCGGTGTTGAATCGAGCGGAGGCCCGAGTTTTCGGGAGCCGTGTTGGTTGGAATCGAAAACACTGTTCAGCTATGCGCCAGATCCCAGCTCCACTTACGCTTATGCTGCGGCTGCCGCAAAACTCGCAATCGTCCTCAAGTCTATAGAGGAACGGGAGTTGTCCGACCTATACGCCGCAAGTGCGTTGCGTGCCTGGAATTGGGCGGCGCAGTTTTCTTCTGAGCCAAGAAAAGCGTACGCAGAAGCCATTCGCCTACTGGGTGGCTTCAAGGAGAATCAGGAAACTCGCTTTCTAACAGTTTTGAGGATCCAATCAGGCCATCGCCTGTGGGCGGCGGCGACTTTGCACAGACTGAACGGGAAAACCGTTTTCAGGAATGCTGTAGAAGACGAATTCAAGATGGGATTGTACTTGTATGGTTCTCGGTTTAACGCAGGTTGGGAGTATCTAATCGGGAGCCACAGTGGACGTAGTGAAGATCTGCTCGAGCAGATCAGAAGTAACATTAGCACGTTTGCTGAGCGGTATATCGTCAAGCCCCAAGCGAAATGGGCCTACAAATCTCTCAAACATCGTGATGCGCCTATGAGGTGGGGAGCGGGGCTCGCACCAAATCTGACGGAAATTGGTTCGTTGATTCGAGCGCACAGCATGGGTGCGGTGCGGGACGAACTATTGGCTGCTATGTTGGACGGTTCAGCTCATATCTTGGGCGCTAACCAAATGGGTATGAGTTTTACAATCGGACTTGGGCATCGGTGGCCCAAGTCACCTCTACACGAAAACTCCATCGCCGCCGGCGTGCCAGCCCCTAAGGGAATAACAGTCTATGGTTGGGCGGATCCCGCCGCGACTGATTATTGGTGGTTGTGGGGTCCCAAGTGGGCGCCGTTATCCAATGAAGTTCCAACACGGCGCGTCGAACCACACAGAACCGCTCTTCCCATTTTCGAGTATTTTATAGAGCACCCTCGAATGGTTATGTCCTCCGAGTACACAATCCACCAAACCATCGCCACCACCGCGGCGATGTGGATCTATCTGGATGGGTGGAACCGGAAGTAGCTCCGGGGGGCTGAGAAGCTGGCGCATTTAGTAGTGTGTGTGCACGCTTAACTGAAAGGGTCCCGGTGCGGCCAAGTGTGGTTTGCCTCAAAGCAAGATTGCAGCTTCTTCGCTTCGACGTGAAGATCGAACTCCGCCTCAACCTTCTTTCGCCCGGCTAAGGAGTAACGCTTGCGCGCGCCAAAGTCAGAGATCATGAATTGGATTGCTTCAACGAGAGCGTTCACATTCGCTGGCTTAATGAGCAGTCCGGTTGCGTCCGGCTCAACCAGTTCTGCGGTTCCGGCAATGTTCGTACAGATCACCGGAACACCAACGGCCATCGCTTCCATGGCGGAAACTGGCAACCCTTCAACGAAGCTCGGTAATACAAAAAGATCACTCTCGGTTAGCGCCTCAACAATGCCTTCTTCGCTTAGGTATCCCAAGAAACGAACGTTTTCGGTGATCCCCCACTGCTCACAAAAGTCTTGCAGTTGAGGTCTGGAGGGCCCGTCGCCAGCAAGTTGAAGCTCTAGATCGAACCCTTGCTGCAACAGGTCCCGCACTGCTTCAATAAGAACTTCCAACCCCTTTTCAGGCGAAAGCCTGGCGGCGCAAAATATCTTCCTAACTTCCGGCTTCGGTGGTCGATAGGGATATCTGGCCAGGTCGAGCCCGCAATGGACAACCTTGAATGGATCCCTATTGCTGGTGCCCGAAAAAAGCATGAGTTGACTTCGGCAAAAGTAACTAATGCAACGCGTGAAGCTGGAAGCCAGCACCTTCTCTTTCAGTTTCGAGTTGTACGCATCGAAGAAAACCGGCCATCCATGGAATGTGATGCTGAAACTCGTCTGGGAGTAGCGTGCGGCAAGCAACGTGACTGTCCCGCTTTGGTCGCCAATGTGATTATGGAGATGGTTGTAGCCCCTGCTAATGGCGATGTCGGCGGCCAGAAGCGCTTCTACAAGATAGAACAATTGATAGACCAGCCCCTTAAGTCCTGGCTTGCGAGTCTGAAGGGCAGTCCAAATCGTATCGACCAGTCGCATTGGCCTCAGGATGGCGCATCTCAACAGGGTCCAAGCAATCTTGAAGGGCGAAGCGGGGAGAAGATAGAATGTGGTGCTCTTCCAATGTTGCATTAGGTCGGAGGGAGTTTCCTCTGGCCCGGGCCCCCAAACAGACAGTACCTCTACAGACGTGCCAAGTTGGCGAATTGCCTCTATCTCACGCCGAATGAACGTGTCCGTCGGACTGGGAAAGCGATGAAGTATGTAGCCTACTTTTGCGGGCATTTGTTAACGACCAACCTTCACATCGAACGCCTTTGCTAACGCCGACTTAAAGCTAACGGGCGGTGTCCAACTAAGCACCTCACGAAGCTTGCGAGTACTGTATCGGATGGGCTTGAACTGGGACTCGTATCGCCTTGCAACTAAAAGGCTGGGTAGCCGTCCGGTTGGTCCAAACAGAATACGACTTGTGAGGCCGGCGAGGTGAGCGGTCAGTAAGCCAACATAGTATGGTACGGGAACCAGCAATTGCCGTCTGGATTGTGCTCGAAAATAGGCTCGGCAATACTGCCAGACACGGACACTGTCGCTGTCAAACACATTAAACACTTCGGGTGCCATAGGTTCGCGCGGCAATGCCTTCGCGATACAGTGCGCACAGTTCTCCACATAAGTGAGGGGTAAGCGCGTAAACGGTCCAAACATGAGATGAATTGGTCCCATTGTTCTGCCCATACCAGCTAGATTCGGTCGCTCCGATCCCCAAACAAATCCTGGCCGGAGGATCGTTAGGTGCCAGTTATGCGACTCGGCCTTTTCTTTAACAATCCGCTCCTGCCACATCTTGGCGATGCTGTAAGGCCCAAGCTCGTAAACATTTTCAGAAAGCGGGCTATCCTCGTTCATTTCTCCCTTCGTGTTGTGCCAATCATAGATCGCGATGGTGCTGATATGGACAACACGTCGAACACTTGAACACGCCAATGCATCTAAGAACTTTTCTGTTGCCAGAACCGTCGAGTTGAATTGCTGATCTTCATCACCGTCGACTGCCGCCGCAACATGGACCACGGCGTCCGCTTCTGACAGCGCCGCCTCATACTGAGAGGGCACGCGTAAGTCGGCCTGAACGACTTCAACAGAGGGTGGCCAAGCTGGACTGCCGGCATGTGAGCGCACCATGGCAATAACTTCGTGACCGTCGTCTAGAAGTTTTTGAACTGTGGCTCGGCCCAAGAAGCCACCAGCACCCGTCACAAACACCCTCATTGCATTAGCTCCGGATCTGTAAAGGCCTTTACCAGGTTTATGTTCTCGGCAATATCATTGAGAGAAACAGGCTGAGGCTGTCCTTTTTGCTGGGAGCGGTAGCAAGCATCTATAAGCTCAGCGAGCCCGTCATACTGGCTCCTGCCGCCAAGTTTTCTCCAAACTGATGCTAACGTGCTAGCGCTTACGGATACCGCCTCGCTTAGCCCATTGAGGAGGCTGGGTAGAGGCGCGGGTTGCGTACGATGTTTGCGTACCTGGAGCCGCGGTGGTTCGAATAGGTTAGCTTCAACGAAAAGCTTTGTGCCGAAAACTCGCAACCAGAAGCCAGCCGGCTGAGCTGAACAACTAAAGGCGACTGTGGCGGGCGCCGTCTGACACTGAATTTGTGCTCTAAACTCGTGATAGGGTAGGGGAGAGTCGGCATTCACGTTTTTCCAGATGGTTCTAACACTGCTCGGCGCCCCGGCAAACATCGTTGCCAAATAGGCCATGTGTGGGAGGAAGTCGCCTATGACGCCGCCTGGAAGGCCCAAGCCGAAATGCGGTACGTGCTTGTCCAGGTATGGACTGCCGGATCCCTCAAGGTTTTGGGCGAGGTGGACCTGAACATCAACAATTTCGCCAAGCTCCCCCGTTTCAATCAATCTGGAAATTTTCCTCACGGAAGAATGGAAACGCAGGTTCTGATTTTCCAAGAGAAACACCTGGTTCTTCTCAGCGATCTCACGCAGTTCAGAGAACTCCTCGCGACTTGGGACGATCGGTTTTTCGCAAAGCACATTTAGACCCTTCTCAAGACACTGGGCCGAGATCCCATAGTGAGAGGAGGGGGGCGTCGTAATGTGTGCCCAATCAGCTGGGATATCGTCCAACATCTCGAGATAGTCTGTGTAGCTTTTGGCGATCTCGTAGCGCTCCGAAATCGCGCGGGCGCGTGTTGGTGATAAATCGCAAATCGCTGCGAGGGTTACGTTGGGCATGGATTGCAGCGCGGTAATGTGCTCGCGGGCGATTGCGCCGGCGCCGATTAACACGGTAACAATTTCTGTGTTGGTTGTGGTCACAGTCCTATCTCATCTCTGTGGCTCTCGACGACCTCTCCGAGGAAATCCTTGTACATTTCGCCAATCCGATCCCAACTGAACTGTGTGACCCTGTTGCTTTGAACAAATTCCCTGGTTTCAAGTGCTTGAAAAGCAGACTTTGTTGCGTTCGCAACAGCCGCGGCTTCATCTCCATGAAAGAGAAAATTGTCGTCACCGACGATCCACCTAATCCGTTCAGTATCTGGCGCAACCACTGGAAGTCCGGCGGCCATAGCTTCTAGAAATACATTTCCGAACGATTCTTCCTTTGAGAGGTGCATGAAAACCTCTGCAGACTTGTAAAGGGACGGCATCTTTTCCGATGGTACTGTGAGGCGCGAAAACCTGCCCGGCATAAGCTGACTTGCCAGCTCGTCGATTGTGGTACGTTCCGGGCCATCTCCTGCGACGACCAAATGGCAATTTTCAATCTGTGAGATTGCTTCAATGCCAAGCGCTACGCGCTTTGTTGGCACGAGAGCGCTGACCATCAACACAATTTTTTCTGACGCGGGAAGGCCTAATGCTGATTTGGCCGCGTTTGCATCCCGGAATCTTTGGACGTCGACGCCGTTTGGTATGAGCGTGCTCCGCCAGCTTTCGTGGCAGCGATCAAAGTAGTCTGGGTTCGTGCACACCAACCCCTCACAACCAAAGAAACGATATTCTCTGGTGGTTGTGGTCGCTGGGTGGTCACCATTCTGTGTGACGAACACATGCGCTGGTCGCACGCCGCGCTGACGCCGCGCGCGCAAAACCCAGTTCGTATATGGATAGCCGCAAGTCAAAGTAACGTCGAACTCGTGCGGTTGGTACTTTCTCAGCAAACCGGGAACAAAAGTGAGCTCCTCATAAGCGCAATCATTTCGCAATCCCGGAATAGATGGTAACCACTCCAGCCTTTCACGATGAACAGATGGGGCGTGGATGAACTTGTAAGGGGCGTCGGGCACACTTTGGCCAGAGCCAATGAGGCTCACCTCTTCCCCAAGACCAGCCAGTGCACGGGCAATGGAGATGAATGCAACTTCGGCTCCCCGAGAAACACGGTGAAGCCCTGGCAACGCAAACAGAATTCTCATGAAGACCCAATCAAATCAACCTATGGCCCTTGCCTGGCAGAGGAGGGAAAATTGATATAACTCATAGGCTGTAAGCAAACTTCATTCCAGTTTGAAGTTATCCCGTGAGAAAACCAAAAAGGTATGCGGTCAGAAATGGCAGCAAAGTGAAGAAAGCACTGGAAACAACATGACAGTTCGCACCATATGGTGGGTGGTTCAACCGGCAATTGCAGATTGGCTCGATGCTAGACCTTGCCTCTGTTCATAATTGAAGTATTACCACCAACCAGCCTCTAACATCGGGGTGTGGGGGCTTGGCCCAAAGTATGCAGACCGCGGTGTGGCACAAACGAAACGATTTAATCTGAGAAACATGAACGCCAAACAACATTCTCTGTCCGAGTCGATTGGCGTCGTTATCATTGGCCGTAACGAGGGTTCTCGTCTATTGCGCTGCCTTGCTTCAGTTGAGTGCGAAGGGCGAACCGTGGTCTATGTGGATTCCGGGTCCTCGGACGGCAGTGTTGATGCAGCCAGGGCGGCAGGGGTTATTGTAGTCGAGCTTGACCTTTCAGTACCGTTCACTGCGGCGCGTGCGAGAAATGCAGGCTTCGAGGCAATTCTGTCGGCTCGCCGAAGCCTTAAGTTTGTGCAGTTCGTTGACGGCGATTGTGAAGTCGATCGGTATTGGATCGAAAAGGCAATGAAGTTTCTGTCGCGGCACTCAGATGTTGCTGTGGTGTGCGGCCGGCGCAGAGAGAGATTTCCAGAGGCTTCGATTTTCAATCGGATGTTCGATCGCGAATGGGATACACCCACTGGCGTAGCGGAAGCTTGCGGCGGCGATTCGCTTATGCGCTGCGATGCTTTCAAAGCTGTAGGGGGATTTGATCCAACTCTCATTTGTGGTGAAGAGCCCGAGCTATGCATCCGATTGCGCGAAGAAGGCTGGAGGATCTGGCGGCTTGATGCGGAAATGACTTTGCATGACGCCGCTATGACCAGTTGGTCACAATGGTGGAAGCGGAACGTTCGTTCAGGCTACGGATTTGCTGAAGTTCATATGATGCATCGAGAGTCTGAACTTGATATCTGGATGAAGTCGACCCTGCGGGCAGTTGTTTGGGGCGGGGTAGTCCCAACCATCATTATTCTTAGCGCCCTGATCCACCCTGCAGCACTTCTGGGTTTTGGAGTCTATCCCGCGCAAGTTGCGCGTATTGCCTTGCGCGCCACAGATACCAACACAGATGATTGGGTGCATGCTGGCTTGATCACGCTGGGCAAGTTTCCGGAATTTCAAGGCGTGATGACTTATGTATATCGCAGATTCCGAGGAGCAAAATCCACTCTTATTGAATACAAGGCTGCGGAATGATCACTCGTCGCGTTCCTCTTTTTTGCGCGCGCTCCTGACCCATTTGCGTTCAGGATTCCTGATCAAATCAAAATACATTGGCAGCTTCCGTGCGATATAGACCGGAATCTGAAAGAGCTCTTTTAGGCTGACGAGTTCACGACCAAAACCATACCAAGCGATCAGCAGTCCGAGTACCATGAGTGCGGCAGAAGCTGTAGTCATTATGAGTGCCGATGGGCTGCCTCCAAAATAGAGTATGCCGGCAGCAGCAAACACAGTAAGTGCACAAGTAAGCGCGTACAGTGAGAGCGGCACAACGACCAAGTCGGCGGCCATCACAACGAGATCCATTCGTCTTTGAATCACGGCCTGCCTTAGCAAGCGGGGTGTTTGACTGATGATCGTCTGGATGTGTCCGTGTTCCCAACGTCGGCGTTGAGTTAGTTGATCGCTTTGCTTGTCCGGGAAATGACTTGTCACCATTGCACGATCCTCGAAGACCGCTGGATGTCCATCGATCGCAAGATCGATCCCTAGATTTAAATCTTCAACAATGTTGCCCGATGCAAGCTTGACATTCTTAATGATGGCCCAAGGAAAGGCCATGCCTGTGCCGGCCAGCGGGCAGGCGAACCCGAGGCGCTGAAGACCTTTGAAGCGCGCATAGTTCTTAACTCTGAAAGCAAAGACGCCCAAGCGCTCCTGCAAGGATGGTGCGGATCCCAACTCAATGAGGTTGAGAGACTGAACTGGCCGTCCAGTTGACTCAACGGTCGAGCAAAGGGTCTTTATGGAGCCGGGCGCGAGTGTACAGTCGGCATCTATAATGATCACAATTGGACGCGGATCGTCTCTCAGCTGATCTATGCCAAATTGCAGGGCATATCCTTTTCCACGGTTCGCGGCATCCGTGCGTTCAACAACGTCTGCACCATGACGGCCGGCAACGCGGGCAGTTTGGTCGGTACAATTGTCTGCAACCACCATCAAGCGGTCGCGTTCTCGCAGTTGTTGCTTGATAGAAGCAAGCGATACGTCTAGCGAGTTTTCTTCGTTGTGAGCAGGAACTAATACCGCGACCGGTGGCAATGCTCCCGAAGGTTTTCTCCCCGTTTGCTTTGGACTGTGCCATGTCCCCACCGAAATCTGCAGGGCGAACACTACCGACATGAACAGCAAAACTGCGGCAATTAAGCTCACCGCAACTTCGATAGCAAACAGAGGCATAGCTTTGGCTTCTTTTTAGGTGTTGTTCTACATATCAGCGTGTGACTTTTAAGGCACGCAAAAGTAGAAATTTTCTTTTTTCTTTCTTGACTCGTGATCGATGGTTGTTCATTATCTGTTAAGGATATAGATGGGGCGACGAGACCACACCGGGGTTAACGTCAAACAGAGCTGGGAAAAGTTCAATGTCAAGGTATTTCAAGCGCGCCGCGCTCGTTGGGGCGGGAGTGGCAATGTTGTCGGTGCCAGCGAACGCTGGGGTAACCTTTAACGATGATTATTGGGGGTACACAAACCCCACTCTGAGCGCTCGTGATGTCGTCGGGAACATGTTTTTCGACATCGATCAAGGGCACGCGTTGAAGTTCAACAACGACCTGATCGTTCAGGTGCTGACCAAATACACCGAGTCAATCGACCCTACTCCCGACAATCCGCAAACGCCGGATATCAATCGGGTGGAAGGTGAGCTCGACACGTTTATCGGTGACTTGTTCCTTGGAACAGGCGGCTTGAACCTGAACATTGATGCGTCCGTGGGAGCGCCACATCCGACGCACCAAGACAGATATTCCTTCCAGCTTGATCGCTGGAATTATGCTGTCACATCACCAGATGATCAAAGCGTTGGAACCGGTGAGTCGCCGCAGCTTCGTTCTATCACTGAAGCCGATGTGATCCGTTCTTTCTATGACGATTTGGGTGATCCGTTGGACGATACCTTCCGTCATGATCAGCAAGTCCTTGCTGATGGCGGAGATGTGCTGGGCAACGAGGCAAAATTCGAAATTATCACTGTTGCCGATAACGCTATCAACGAGTGGATGGGCAAAGACGGTTCTGGCGCTTCAACTTACAAGGCCGGCTATGGTGTTCTGCAGTGGACAATTGCAGACTTCTTTGAGCTTTCGGATTTCACTGGACCTAATGCCTCTGATAGACTGGCTATCGGCTGGGCTATGACCTGTGCAAACGACGTCATTATTAATGAGGTACGTTTGGATAGCCTCATTACGAGTGAAGTGCCGATCCCTGCTGGTCTTCCGCTTTTCCTGACTGGCCTGCTCGGCCTTGGTTTCCTGGGGCGCTACCGGTCAAAGAAAAGAGCTGAAAACGCATAGGGTTCTGCAAAGGTTCGGAAGTAGCCCGGACAAAGAATGAATGAACACTGAGAATGGCGACCGGGAGCTTAGTTCCCGGTCGCCATTTGTTTGCGGTGATTTCAAACACTATTTTGTTAGTGGGAATTGGCCAACACTCGCACTATACAAGATCAGCTTTTAGCTGATCTTGAGTTTGCTGCGGTGACGGACGAGAGTGAGCAGAACGTTTTTGAGCCTGATTTAGCGGTTGAGCGCTGCGCTCATTACGCACGCAGAAACTCAAGAAGAAGCCTGGATTGCAGCGCGACATGCTTATGCGACGGGAGATTAATCGACCACTGGACCAAATTTGGGTTCACTCTGCGCAGATTACTCAAATCAGTTGCCGACTCGTTAACGTTAACAAATCAAAAATGTCAGAAGATCAACAGCCCGTACTGTAAAACATAGTGAGTTGATAGATGAACTTATGTAACGGATCCGAGTTGAGTTTGATGGTGAGATTTTTGAAGCTTAAACCTAGATACCTAATGGCGCCGATTTTTGGGGCGTGCATGCTTGTTGTTGCGGGGTGTTCTTCTCCAGAAGAACAGGCGCAGGCGCACTATGAAAAGGGCGTTGAGTTGCTATCAGCAAATCAACCCGCCAAGGCGCGCCTCGAATTTCTCAATGCGATCAAGCTCAATGATAAGCTGACTAGCGCCTGGTTCAATCTGGCCAAGATTGATGAAACCAATCGCAATTGGGGCGCGGTGGGATCCAACTTGGCCCGGGTCCTGGAACTTGATCCGGATCACTTCGAAGCACATCTGAGTATGGCCAAATTGAGCCTGTCTGCGCGACAGCATGAACGGGCCCTGGAACATATCAATCGCGCAAGCGAACTCAAGAGTGGCGAGGCTGAAGTCCATGCGACCCGAGCGGGAATTTTGCTAAGGCTGAATGATCGTGATGGTGCGCGTAAGGATGCTCAAAAGGCACTGAGTATTGAAGAGGGCAATGCTGATGCACTGACCGTTCTTGCGGCTGATCAAATGACCGACAGCAACGTGGATGGTGCGCTCGAGTTTGTTAATCGGGGCCTGAAGGCTGATCCAGACCACTTTATGCTCCTGCTGTTCAGTATGCGACTGTACGAGCAGAAAGGAGAATTTGGCGAGGTTGAAGCGGTTCTCCGCAAGCTTCAGAATACTTATCCAGAGAATAAGCGTTTCCGTCAGGCACTGGTCACGTTGTTTTTGAGAACTGGCAACAAAGAAGGCGCTGAAACTGAAATGCGCTCTTTGGTTGCCGCGTTTCCAGATGACAATCCAGCTGCGCTTCGGTTAGTGGCGCTTCTTGAATCATTGAAGGGCAAAGAGGCGGCGCGTTCAGAGTTAATAGCGTTGATTGAGAAAAGATCCAGTGAGATTGACCTCAAAATCGCGCTGGCGCAATTTGACTTTCTGAACAAGGGCCTAGAGGCCGCTAGAGAGACACTCGATCCAATCGTGCAAAAGAAAGAGCCGCCCGAGCATGCAAGACGCGCGCGGCTGCACTTGGCAAAGCTCTTGTTAGCAAGCAAAAATGGTCCAGATGCACTTGCGCTGATCGAAGAGGTTTTGTCTGGGGACGAGAGAAATACAGAGGCGCTGAGGCTGCGGGCGGCAATTCGGATCAGTCGGAACGAAATTGATAATGCCATAAGCGATCTGCGAGAGGCATTAAGCCAGGAACCTGAGTCGGTCGGTCTCTTGCAGCTGCTTGGAACGGCATTCGAACGCAAGGGTTCGTTGGAATTGGCGCAAGAGCGCTACGCGCAGGCGGTGCGCGCCGCTAACTTCGATCCACGCGTCACGATCCGCTTCGTGCAGTTTCTCCGTGCGCGCGGCAAGATTGATGTGATTGAAACGACACTCAGTGACGCGTTGGTCCGCCGGCCTAACAACATCCGACTGTTGCAAATGCTCGGGCAGGTCCGATTACAAAAACAAGACTGGGTCGGGGCTCAAGAAGTCGCTGCCACGTTAAGCAAACTTGGTGACAAAAGTAGTGTCGGTGAGGAGTTGCTCGGCAGTGCGCTGCTCGGGCAGAGAAAAGTCGATGAAAGCGCTTTAAGTTTTGCGCGTGCGATTGATAAGAATCCGAACTCGGCCCGGCCCTTGTTTTCTTTGGTTGCGCTCCATCTGAAATCAGGGAATGTGGATGAAGCAGAGAAGCTTGTTCAATCTGTGCTTGACGCGAACGACAAGAATGCAGAAGCGCATGTTCTTGCCGGTGCAGTAAAGGCCACACAGAACAAGACGGATGAAGTTGAAGCGGCCTATCGGCGGGCAATTGAGAGCCAACCCCGAAAAGCGATCGGTTATGTTGCTCTGGGTTCGCACTTGTCACGAAGGCAGAAGACTGATCAGGCGGGAGAAGTGTTTCAAGAGGGGTTCGATAACTCTCCCGGTGACCTGCGTCTGGCTTTGGCATTGGCTGGCCATCTTCAGATCCGAGGAGACATCGAAGGGGCGATCGATATCTATGAGCGTCATCTTAAAGCAGTCCCCCGCGGCTCTTCACCAATTATCTTAAATAATCTGGCAAGTCTTTTGAGCGATTTTCGTGATGACCAAGCGAGCCTAGATCGCGCAGCAGAATTGGCTAAATTGTTAAGGCGGGTCGAGGTTCCGCAGTTCAAGGACACAATCGGCTGGATTGCCTACAGACGAGGCGAATACAAGGAAGCTGCGGTTTATCTCGAAGAAGCCGTGGCCAAACTTCCCGAATTGGCGCTCGCCCGCTATCATCTGGGGCTGACCTATGCAGCTTTGGGTCGAACTAAAGACGCCTCTGATCAGTTGAAGAAGGCGGAGGAATTGAACAAGGGGCAACCTCCGCTTGGAGAAAAAATTGCTAAGGCGCGAAATGAGCTACCTGCAGCTGAGACAACCGATTGAGATGCGGCTCTGGTGAGCAGTCCGCTTTGACACGGTGACGACATTTGGAGTGGAAAAGGAACAGGCCCCACGTCCGGGTTGGCCGCGTGCGTTCCAATTGGATCTGCGTAAAGTGGAAGTTCACTATCTCCAGCAGCAAGGCAGTCCGCACCAGCGTGCATTGCTGTGATCGTCATTAAGTGCCGATATGCAACCGACATCCCCGCCTCACAAAGATCTTGATGACTCTCGTGACGAATCCTACTTCTTGGGGGGGGGTGGGGCCCGCGATGTCCATTGCATGCTTGGAGTGCCGATAGACATTGTGACAATGGACCAGGTAATCGAAGCAATCTCCAATGCTCAGACAACACGCCGGTCATGTTTCATCTCAACGCCAAATCTAAACTTCATCGCAATTTTGGATCGAAGTCCCGAGTTTGGAGTTTCGCTGCGCTGCAGTGATTTGTCCTTAGTTGATGGCATCGCGGTAATGTTTGGTTGCAAGTGTCTGGGTATACCGGTTGTCGAGCGGGTTGCCGGTTCTGACATTATTGATGCTGTGCTTGCGTCGGATCGGTTTGTCCAGAATGATCCACTTCGAGTCTTTTTCTTTGGCGGCACCGAAGAGGCGGGCAGAAAGGCTTGCTTGGCCTTAAATTGCTTGCAACCGGACAAAGTGGTCTGCGTGGGCCATTTGAGCCCCGGATTTGGATCGGTGGAGGAGATGAGCACCGATGAGATTATTGCGAGCGTGAATGCTGCCCGACCCGACTTTGTGATCGTCTCTCTTGGCGCAGAGAAAGGACAAAGCTGGATCATGCGCAACAGGAGCGCGCTAGAGGCGCCTATTGTTAGCCATCTGGGGGCAACGATTAATTTCTTTGCGGGCAGTGTCAGACGCGCACCTAAGTTGTGGCAAAAAATCGGCCTCGAGTGGGTTTGGCGAATTCGCGAGGAGCCTCAGCTTGCAACACGCTATTGGAATGACGGCCGCACTTTGCTCAGACTATTGTTAACCAAAGTCGTTCCTCTAGCTGTTTCGCTGCGCTGGAATAGCTGGCGTTGGCGTAATGAGAAGTTTATGGCGGAGGTTGAGCAAATTGATACTGCATCCCCTTGCATTGTTGTCACAGGCCCGATTGTGAACAGTTCGCTAAACGAGTTTTGTCGTGTGATTGAAAAGGCAAGTCATAGGAAGGAGGTACTTCATTTGGACTTGAGCAATGCAAAATGGATCGATACGTCCGCAATGGGGACGCTTCTCGTGATTTCCCAAGTGCTTCTTGAACGCGGTTGTAGCTTGCAGATCATCCGCGCCACACAGGCAATAAAAACTGCGTTGAAATTGAACGGACTTGGCGACACGTTTGGGCCGCAACACTAGAGTCTTAAACCTAATTCTCTCAAGATCTCATTGGCTGATCTGAGCGCAACGTTTGGTTTTCGTAACGAGCGATGCCGGCTTTGACGGCAGGTGATGTTTTAGAAAACTGTATAAATGAAAGGTGCCACTGCCGTTCCTTTCGTGAAAACCAGCAAGCCTCCCAGCAGCACCATCATTATGAATATGGGCACGAGGTAGTACTTCTTCCGCTGCCGCGCAAACTGCCAGAACTCACGCATGAATGAAATCACCGGTTCTCTCCATTACCCCGTAAATCTCGAGCTGACAGTCTAATCCACCCCGCTTCAAGGGAGGTTATGCCAGAAGTAATCTGCCAACACCCGGTGCCCTTTTGGCGTAAGGTGGCCGTCGAAGGGATAGTATAGATCTTTATCGCCTGCATCGAACTTGGAGCGAAGCTCGGACCCCAGGTCGAGTGCTGTAATGTCTTTCGTCTTCAATCGGCTCAAAACGTTGCGTCTTATGTAATCCTGATACTGACCAGAGTAGCTGGCTGGGTCCGTCACAAATGACTGCCCCGGCAACAATGCGACAATTAGCTGGCCCTTTGTTTCGCTCACCAAACGATTCATCTCTGCGATCAGAGATATGAAGAGATCTATTGATGGATCAACACGTTCTGGCAGCACGCGGCTGATGTCTTGTGCGCGTGGTTTGTATCCCAGTCGTTTCAGAATCTCTGAACTGCCCAACGGGTCATTCTTTGGTGGCACACCTTCAAGCAGAATGTCAGCCAATGAACGCCTTCTAAGGACCGCAGTTCTTGCTTGCCGAGGAACGGGCGTGTTCCGCAACGCGAGGCGCCCATCGGTCAGCTCAAAATATGGTTTGGCAAGGTCGACCTGCAGTGGAACAGGCGCCGTATTGTCGATTAGGTCATTTCCCAAGTAAGCAATTAAGACGAGAACATTCGGTTCTACCTGCAAAATACGCTCCTTGGCGTAAATCAGTTCTTGGTCAGTGCTGTATCCCGGGTGGCCGAAATTGAGGTGGAGTTTCTTTCCCTGTGATTGACGGTTCAGGATCTCGGTAAATGTATCTTGATCATTTACCCCCATTCCGAATGTGAAACTGTCGCCGAGATAAGCATATCGTCTATGGTCTCCCTCGTCAGCGTCGAGTGTGCGTCCTCGGTGACCAAAGCCGTTTGTCGAATACCTAACTTGATAGTCATGATGTGTGTGGCCGCCCTGCCAGTCACGCGTTAAGGTCCAACCTAAGCGGGAGTGATATGTGAACAGACCACTTTCCAACTGCCCGCCGCCAGTGTTTGAAGGACGTGCGATCCGCAGCACGTATTCGACCGCAGCGATGCTGAGGCTGAGGCTTAGTAAAGTAATAATTCCCGCGAAGAAGATGTTTCGCCATTTGCCGGGTGTTTGCATCTGTATAAATCTGTAAAAGGCTGCACAAGTTAATCACTTGCATAGCGGATTAAGTTTTTGATTGTAAGTCGCAATTCCTGCTAGGCAGGCGGGTTCTCGGCACTTTGAAGTGACGCGATGAGGCATGACTGGTTCGATTGGCTCCAGATTGCCGCATGTTCTGCAAATTCCTCGCCAAGTGAGGTTAAAGGCCTGTATAAGAGTGAAATTCCACGCGTTACTTCTGTGAACAAAGTGCTGATATCGGAAAATGCGGTTTTTGTGTCCGAACTGGTATGCGCCTTGCAGATGCGATTTTTAAATGGGTTTGCGTCTTCCCGGGACAAAAAGAGCCAATAAACTGCGAGATATTACTAAAATGACGAGGTTCGAATGTGTTGCTCGTCTAGGATCGCAACAGCGATGAACCCACGGTCAAGTCTCTTAATGCGAGCAAACGTACCAAATGAATGAACAAGATGACATCTTAAGGATCAGTTTGGACATTCTGAAACGCCGCTATTTGCATTTCATATTGTTGTTTGCGGTGTTGTTCGGAGCGAGCGTAGCTGTCGCGGTCTGGTTGCCGCCAATTTATCGCTCTGAGGCCCGAATTCTCGTGGAATCTCAGCAGATTCCTAGAGATCTGGTCCGCTCTACCGTTACTGCACTCGCCGAAGAGCGCATTCAGGTTATCAGACAGCGGATTACTACCCGAAACACGATATTGAACCTGGCAAGAAAGTTTGACTTGTTTCCGGAACAGCGTGCGAAGCTCTCAACCTCAGGTCTCGTTGAGTTGATCCGAGAGAGAATAGACATCAGCATATATGATATCGGCGGTCAGAGACGCAGGCAAAACAGAAGAGACGCTTTTACTATCGCATTTCGTGTTGGCTTTGAGTACGAGAAACCGCACGTCGCAGCAAGTGTGGCGGGCGAGCTTGTTACGTTGATTTTGAACGAAGATGTTAAGAGCCGCACCAGCAGAGCATCAGATACCACGAAGTTCTTGGAGAGAGAGCACGGTCGACTGCAACGCCAGTTAGTGGTTATTGAGCGGGAGGTTGCAGTTTTTAAGACAAGGAATAAGGGCGCTCTCCCATCCCAGTTACCGCTTTACGTAAATGCTCTGGAGAAGGCCAAGCTTCAAGATATCGCATTCGCAAACGATATTCGCACCGCGGATGATCAGATTCGATTGCTGAATTTCGAGCTACAAGTTCGGAAAAGCGCTGCGACAAGTGGAGATGGGCAAGGCGCGGCCGTTGGATCGAGTGTCAATCTCACAGAGCAGCGTTTAAATGTCCTGAAGGCTCAACTTGCCGAGAGGTCTCTCATCTATTCTGATCAACATCCTGACATTAAAACGCTTAAGGCGCAGATCGCGGCACTGGAGAACCAACACAAAAAAATAGCGTCAATCGAAATTCTCCCAGACGAGGAGATCTCTGATGAAGAAGCGGAGAAGATGGACGTACCTTCGCGGCTGGTTCTAGAGAGAATCAATTCGGCCAAATCACGCAAAAAACTTTTGGTTGACCAGAAGGCTAAGAACGAGAAGGAAATGGCCGAGTTACAGGCCAAGATGGACCGAATACCGGAAGTCGAGAATGGCCTCGCAGTTTTGGAACGCAGACATACAGCAACGCAAAAGTCGCTGACGGAGATATCAGAAAAACTCGCTCAGGCCCGGTTGGGAGAGCGGCTTGAGGCTGACCAGCAGGCGGAACGGTTGCAGGTACTCGAGCAACCTGTTACGCCCCAACAGCCAATCAAACCGGATCGCAAGAAGATAATGGCAATGGGGTTTGCGATTTCGGGGGCGATTGCAGGTGGTTTGGTTTTTGGCCTGGAACTGTTGGATCAGAGTATCAGGAGTAGCGCTGATCTTATGAGCAAGTTGGGCAGGCGTCCGCTTGTCGTGATCCCCTACATCAACACGCGCAATGAGCGGCGAAAGCGTTTTTTGAAGAGGTTCTTTCTTTTCATTTTGCTCCTAGTGGTTGCGGTAGCGGTCGTGTTGGGTGTGCACCTCTACTTTATGCCGCTGGAAGTTCTCATCCCGAAAGTTATGAAGCGCCTCAGTCTCTAAACGGTCAGCTATGTCAATGAACAGGAAATTGGTGTCGTGGAATCCATCAAGCATGCGATAGATAAATCGAAGCTCCAAACTGACATTCAAGCGAATAACAAAATCAATCCGGCGCGCCGGGACTCGCAAAGTCAGACCGAAGGCAGTTTGCTTGGAGCCCCCAAATGCCATCTAAATCGAGCCCATCTCGAGAATACCAGGATTGTGGCGTTTGATGGCGAGAACGTGGCGGCACGCGCGTACGATATGTTGAGGACCCGCATTATGCAAAAGATGCGTTTCTCAAATCATCACGTCCTAGGCATTACCTCGCCTCGCGCCGAGTGCGGAAAGACCGTGACGGCAATAAATTTGGCTTTCAGTATGGCTCGCCAACCCAATCAGGTGGTCTTGCTTGCCGATTTGGATCTCAGAAAACCATCCATAGCAAAATGCTTAGGCATAAAGAGCCAGAGCGACGTGCACGATGTCCTGAGCGGTGATGCCCGCCTTCATAATTCGTGTGTAGGTCTGAACATTGGTGGAAGCGGATTGCGGGTTTTACCGTGCTCTGGGACAGTGGTTGACCCGTCACTGCTCTTCAACTCGGGAAACATGGAGGAACTTCTGTCCGGCCTACGCGACAAAGCTGGTCAAGGAATCGTAATCGTTGATTTGCCGCCGGTTCTTGTCGCCGATGACGTGATCGCTGTGTTGCCACATATTGATAACGTCCTCCTCGTTGCTGCATCTGGTCAAACCACTCCGGCTGAGATCGAAGAATGCGAACGTTTGTTGTCCGGCGCGGATAGCCTCGACATCATTCTCAACAAAGCGAAGGTGTCAGCTAAGTCGTATTATTGAACGGATAAGGGGACAGTTGTGAACTGCATTACCTAATGTGGCCGAAAACCATGCACCGGCGCTTCTCATGCTCAACTTCGTTGTTCATCGAATGTGAAATCGCGCCATCAACCTATTGCAATACCATGATGATTGACTTTAGATAATCGCGAGGGAGAGAGTTCGATGCGATATCTTTTCGCGATTTTGATTCAGTTTGCGTTAATATCGGCGTCAGCGGCGCAGGAAACCTATGTTTTCAAGCCTGGAGACGTCATTCAGATTTCAGTCTGGCAAGAGCCGAAGCTCAACAGCCAGTTAAAAGTGGCGCCAGATGGAAGGGTTTCGATGCCTTTGGCAGGACACTTGCAGGTGGAAGGCAAGTCGTCGGAAGAGGTGGAGAGTGCAATAAGGGAACGTTTGAGCGAAAAGTACCAAACGGGACTCGATATTACCGTGTCTTTGGTCTCGCAACCAACTGATACAGAGGCAAAAGATGAAGAACAGTTGTTCTTCGTGATGGGAGAGGTTATCCGACCGGGGCAATATCCTCTGAAGGAGCAAACAACGGTTTTACAGGCTTTGGCATTGGCTGGCGGGCTTGCGGCATTCGCTTCAGAGCGACGAATTCAAGTGCATCGGAGGATTGATGGCCGAGATGCTTTGCATGAATTCAATTTCCGTCAGTTCAAACGTGGCAGGAATCCAAAGGGAAACATTGTTTTAAAGCCTGGTGATGTGATTGTGGTACCGGAAAACGGTTTGTTGGATTAGCCCGGTATTATTGTGTGATCCTGCGAGGGAAGCAGTGTGAGAAGGCAAATTGTTTCGTGCACGAATGGACGGGCAGAGATACGAGCTGTGCTCCTCACCAAAGAACATGGTTTCAAAGTGTTGCAAAAATGTAACGCGTATTGATTGGGTACTTTGGGCTAGGCGTGCCAGTATGTGAGCGTTGGCTCGCCAAGCGGGGTAGGTAAGATGAGGCAGATTTCAATCATAAAGGGTGTGTTAGCGGTCATACCGCTCTTAGCATTGCTAGGGTGCACACAACCCTACATCGTGAACACTGCGATTGAGTACAACAAGTCATTGGCTCAATATGTGAACGAAGAAATCTTGCTCAATGCGGTCCGAGCGAGCAAACGCTCGCCGATGAGCTTCTCCGCAATTGGTGGTTACACCGGGGTTGCGCGAAAGACCGGTACACTGAGTGCATTTTTGCCGCTTACCGGTGTGCTGACTGGTGGCTCCATTAGCCCAACCCTTGAGGGATACATTCAAGACGGAACCAGTTTTCAAAATTTGAACGCGGACGAATTCACGAAAAAAATGAAAGAGCCGGTCGCGCCGGATCTGATGCTGAACTACCTGTCGCAAAACTGGCCAGGGCATTTAATCTTTTCGATCTTCGTGAACAGGGTTACGATCAACGCGCATGTTTATGCTCGTTGGATGATTGCTTCCAGGATCATTTGCAGCGAAGCGGCAGAACGCGGTGGTTTCCGTGCGAACTGGAGGGTTTGCCGGGCACTTAACGAAGACATGGCGCGCCTGGAAGCAAATCCTGCGTGTGCGGAGGAATTCCAAGAAGTGACATTGCGACGCGCCTTGACGGGGCCAAGTTTGATCTCCAGCCCCGAACGGTCGCTTGCAAGCATAAAAGCGAGAATCGGACGCAACCAAGAGATCAGGTTCCTAAACGATGGCCGGCTGGAATGTGAGTATGTGAAGTTCAGAACGGTCTTTCATGTGTTGCGGATGTTAGACGCTAAACATCGAGACATCGAACCAGACAAAACATACGAGTTTGAACAACAAAGCCAGACGGTTGTCTCTCAGCGCGGTCCCTCAAAATCGAGAACTGTCACAAAGCAGCTGAACGCAGAAAAGAACCAAGCCGATGTCTCTTTTGTCCCAACGATTGGCCTGCGGGGCGGCAGATTGGTGCGGGTAGATTCTGATCGGATTCCGGAACGCTATCTCGCAGAGTTCAAACTGAGATCGCCCCAAGAGATGATTGCATATCTTGGCGCATTGGTTGCTGCTCAGAACTATAATCCTCTAGGGCAGGGGTTCGAGCCCATGGTAAATGTGCAAAAGCAGTATTTCCCTGTCGAACTGTTTAATGTGAAGCGCGGTGTCAGCGCCAATGCCGCCGTATCGATCACGGACGATGAAGGCCAAAGGTACCACATTCCGAAGCCCGACTATGGGAGTGAGAACGAAGACCGATCGATGCTGGTCGTTTCGCTGATCGCGCAGATAATCGCGCTTCAGACGGTCGGGGGTGAGCTACCGCAACCACCTCAAACAATTGCTATAAGCGCGGACTAGCGACGGACTGAGTTTTCCGCGAATTCAGCAGGAGAGGTTTGCGTGATCGGGGTTCTGTTTTGAGAACAAATGTCGATCAAGCGTATGAAGATTCCTCGAGACCTACGGAGATCTCTATGCGTTTGTCGCATGAGGATTCTGTCTGGGGGCGTTAAAGGTTTACGGCAAATAATTTAACCAGATTGGTTATGGTTAATTGCAAGTAAATAGTGAAAAGGTTAGTATTACTCAGTAGGTAGAGAACCTAGATGAGAGGGGGTTTGAAACCGAACGTGAGAGAGCTGGTCTCAGCTACTTTTGTCGGTTGTGTATCTTAGAAGGCGCATAGTGATGCTGGATAGAGTGAGTAAAATCGACAAGAAGAAGCTGTGGCGCTTTTTGCCACCACTAAGCTCAACCGTTGCAGCAACGATATTGGTCATCGGAGACAGCGTCTCGATCTTGTGCAGCGGTTTTTTGTCCTACATGGCGCTGATCGACTACCACGGTAAGCAAGAGCTCTACGTCACCGCGGTCGCCTTTGTTTGGTTGGTTTCGCTTATTCTGATGCATTTTGGCGGACTGTATCGTCATGATGCGGTTTCGAAACCACTGAAGTTTCTGTCTGGCATTTTTGTTGCGGTCATCACCGCGTACTTCTTTCTGCTGGCTGCAGCGTTTTCGATTAAGGTGGCGGAGACCTTCTCACGGATCTGGTTTATCGCCTTTGCGGCCTCGAGTTTTGTATCGCTCATTGTGGTTCGCCTGGGATTTTCAATTGCCGTCAGCAAGCTTTGGGGCGAAGTTGCCAGCAAGCGCTCGATCGCGATTCTTGGTGCCGGCAAGCAATGCTCTAAGCTGGTTGATGTCCTTTCGCACGAAAGTCGCCAAGTTGTTCAAATCCAAGGTATCTATGATGATTTGATGCGGCCGGATGCAGCGTTGGAGGAGGCGCTGCCAGAAGGTGTGTTGGTACGAGGAAGCTTGAATGATCTCATGCGCGAGGCCAGAAGCGGGCTGATTGATGACGTGATTATCGCCATGCCTTGGGCAGAAGAGGAGCGTATTGCTGGAGCTATCTCCAAACTGAGGGAGCTGCCGGTTAACATTTACTTGGGCACAGATCTCATCGGCTATCGCGCTCAATTCAGGAAACCGCCCAGTCATTTTGGCGCTGCGCCTTTGTATCAGGTTGTTGGTAAACCTGTGGCGGGATGGGATGCGGTGATCAAGGCGGTCGAGGACTATGTCTTGGCCACGTTAATTCTTATCCCCATTGCACCGCTGCTCCTGCTCATTGCGATTGGAGTTTGGATCGACAGTGGCAGGCCGATCCTCTTTCGGCAGAAGCGTCTGGGGTTCAACAATGAAGAGTTCGAGGTATTGAAGTTTCGAACGATGCGATGCGAAACAGAACCCGTAGCCGTAACCGTTCAAGCCACTGAAGACGATCCGCGTGTCACGAGGTTTGGCAAGTTCCTCAGACGATGGAGCCTGGACGAGCTGCCGCAACTGTTCAATGTCCTCGGTGGCACCATGTCGCTGGTTGGACCGCGCCCCCACGCGCTTGATCACAATGATGAGTTCTCTCGGCGTACAAAGGAATACTTTGCCCGTCATCGGGTTAAGCCGGGGATTACAGGATTGGCTCAGGTAAGAGGCTTTCGCGGTCCGACAGACACAGACGAAAAGTTAGAGGGCCGCATTCGAAGCGATAACGTTTATGCAGAGAATTGGTCCCTGTCGCTGGATGTTCAAATTCTCATTCGAACCGTCGTGGTGTGCTTGTTTGGTAAACATGCCTACTAAGTGAATAGGCGCCGCTCTGTTTGGCGCCGCTACACGCACGGACGGTGGCGGCCTCCTTATTGCGTCCGAAGTGGATTGTTGGCAGCACCATGCCCCTGCCATTCGGACTCCTTTTGCGAGGCCCTGCTTTACGGTTAGTCGCGACAATGTAATCGCAGTCGCCGGTGGTGCGTGCCCAAGACCCCGCGCAGTCGGATGATGTATCGTTGGCTGCTCGGGTCAGAGATCAATGCCTGCATTGACCTAGATACAAAGCTTCAAGTGAAGTGAAACATGGCCCGGGCGTAATTCCGAGTTTGGTTAGGGAATGGAAACGCGGTGACGTCAGCTATCAGATGCACCTAAATCCAGTTGCTCTGAAAACTTTGCGTCTGGGTTTTTTGTCGCTGGGTTTGACGGATTTCTATCAGAGCGCTGGAAGACAGTCTCAGCGCATTTGTGCGGGACGATGATCAGGACGGTATAAACCGATCAATCGATTTAAGCGCCTCGCGCATCAAGTTGATTAAACGCGCCTCAGCGGCGGCATCAGTTTCACCAGGCATGATCTTAGTCGTCAGACGCACAAGCCCGCCATCAGTTCGTCCCGTCCGCACCCCATCAACAAGCAGATAGAATTTGGCGGCTAAGTCCCAGGCAACGTTCCGGCCTTTCTGGTCAAACCAGTAATAGACCATCATCCGGTTGGTGCCCTTTTGGATAATCGCTCGATTGATTTTAAAGGGTGTTTTCCAGCCCAATGTTTCGGTCAGATCCGTGCGCTCAAGCCAAGCGATCTCCCATCCCCCTCCAGGTAAACAGATTTCGGGCGAATGCACGCCACCCTTGCTTTGATCGCTATACCATGCGGAGAAGAACTCAACGGTGGCTGCGGCACCTGGCTTATGGAAGTTGACCGAGTGATAATCGTCGGCTGCCAACACCCGGGCAACGGCTTGTGACAGCGCTCGCGGCGATCCCTGCTGACGCCAGTCACCTAACTGGCGGGGGAACAAGACGAAGCTTTCTCGGGTCACCGTACTCACCTCGCGGTCAGGAATGGTCTGCCATCCCAGCGCGGCCGCTGACATTAGAAGCGCACTTGCAACCATTGCCCTCGAAGCTTGGGTGAACTGAAGTCGTTTCGCCTGGGGCCACAGTCCGCTCGTGTCGAGATCTAACGCTTCCGGGAGGCTCATCTTCTCTTTATTGAACAAGAGCATGACCCGAGCCAATGCGAAGAGTATCAGTATGCAGGCGATAAAGATCACCCAGCCTTCGAAAAAGTGTGTGAAGCCCTCCAGCCAATCCAGGCCCCAGTACTCCACAATTACACCGGCCACTGCAATCCGGACCGAATTCATGAACACCGTGATGGGTGCCGCTGAAACCAACAGAACCGCCTTGTGCCAAGTTGGGCCCTTGTAAAGCACCGCGAAGACATAGCTGAATGATAAAATGGGAAACAGGTACCGCAATCCAGAGCACGCTTCGGCAACGTGTAGCTTAGTAATCCCCAAATCGATGATGTTTCCGTCGAGAAAAACCGGAATGGATAGCAGCCGGAGGAAGTAGACACCCAATTCTGACGAAACGAACTGCAACCACGTTGTCATCTTGTAGTAGATCACGCCTGGCAGCGGCAACATGTAGACGAGGTGCAGCACGGGCGGCCAGAAGTGCTTGCCGGTGGACCACCCAAATCCGACCAGCAGGATACCGCCGACCCAGACAATGGTTGCGTAGGCCACCACGTCGGAAATATTCGACAGCTTGCCAAGAACTGCCATGGCAAGCGACACAACAATGATTGTCACTCCGATCCATCGATTGCGTATTGGTCCCGGCTCGGGCGGAAATGATTTGAGCTGGCGAAGAAAAAGGAGTGCTGAGAGAACGGGAATCAGCGGTCCGTGTGAATACTCTGGCAGGGACCAAGCGACAAAAAGCGCGTCAAGCCCATCTGCGAAGAACACTGCGGCGCCCAAAGAGGCGACGGCGAGCCAAAACAAGCCCGGCGCTACCCACGAACCGCTTTCCCTCGGTGTTTCATCGGACACTTCCGAAATCTGAGCCATACTTGCACCGAAATACTAATTACCTGATACCTATATCAGTTTATGCCAACTCTTGAAGCTCTAAGTGGAATTTTTTTTGATTAAAGTTTACAGCGCAAGTAGTCAGCATAGTAACCATATGCACAAAAGCGAAATAGCATTGATCGGCGTTTACCATAGCTTAACTAAATCCGAAAATTTCACAGCTCTGCGTGTAGGTTGCGTTCAAATCGAGTGGCAGTCTCGCATTGGGATCTCGATGATTGTTCGTTCTGCAGGCATAATGCTTGAAGAAACACGGCTGGCATGTGGTGGGATGTGCTAGATCACGTGACGCGAGATTGGGTGCATTATGTCAACCAACTTTCGTGCTTTACGCGGTCGCCAACAGATGTGAGTGGAAAGACAGACACGGCAATCACGAGGCCGGGTCAGGGCCAAATCGAATTGGCGCGCGCGAATCTTGTGTCTGTTTTCGCGTAACGCGTACGAGGTTCTGCTTAGTCGATCGTTTTTGCTTCGCGCTCCGAGTTGCGGTGGTACCAGGCCAATACCACGGCAAACATTACGAGCAGAAGCCATATGACACGCGCCCCGTACCGTCCCTGTGGATTAGACACGACGCCTGTAATGCCAGCATTGGCAACAATGCCGCAAAGCACGATAACTACGAATGAAATCATTACAGCCAATGGCGGGACGAGGATGGATGAGCCATTTGAGGTGCCAAGGCTTCTCGCTCTGGCGAGTACGATCAGCGTGCCGATAAGTGCCAGAACTGAGAATACCTGTGTCAGAATACTAAATCCCCTGAACGGAAAACGGTCGAAGTAGGCGGCACTTTCAACCAGCAACTGACGCTCGGGGTTTGGTAGAACACGTGTCAGCTCCTTCGTAAGGCTTTTGGTATACGTCAAATGGGCGAGGGAGTTTTTTTGAAGTTGCTCGAGAAAGCGCTCGAAGGAGGCTCGGAACTGCGCCGCAAAATCAAAGGTTAGTACGTCGATAAGAAACTGAACTTGCTGATCTGACATTTGGGTGCGGGCCTCCCGGTCAGCTAAGACGTACACGCCCGTGGCTTTATCCGTCGACCAGAGAAACTCGTCGATATTCTGCGCTTTGGTATCAATGTAGTCGCAGTAGACGTAACCGTTTTCAGGGCAAGTTGACATTAAGTAGTTCAGCCCAGGCCCATCAACGATAACGCTTGCGGCAATCATTGGAAATGGTCGCGGCTTATACCCGTAAATGCTCTCGACTGCTCGAGAGAACGTCTGAAGGCTCAAAAACCCAACAGCGACTGCAAGCAGGCAGATCAGCAATGGAGCACGTGCGCGACCGTTTTGGCGCAGCACCGCCAAAACAACGCCGATTGGAATGAGAATGAAGGTGATCGCGATGTGTGAAGTATGCGACACAATTGAGAACACAAGGATACCGAACCATAATCCTCTGTCCAGGTTGCTTAGGTTGTCGTAAAAGCAAAACAAAACCGCAACTGATATTATTCCTACTGGCGCAAGTATATCCGGCAAGAGCGTGGCGCAAAACACGCCTGCCGTGCTAACGGATAATGCTGCCAGGAGATACAATGCTGGCGTCGTAATCCGGCTCTTGAACACAGCTCGGAGCAACAAGAATCCGATCGCTACAATAAGGAGTGCTTTCCCGGCGACGGGTGCGAACGGTCCGTAAGTTCCAGACAAGAACACCAAGATCGCCGAGTAGTAAGGGGACCGAGCCATAGATATCCGGTACTCCGTCTCCGGCGCATGGGACTCGGTCGCCGCTGAGGAAGAAGGCTCGCGTTTTGCGTCCTTGTGTTGCGATCCAGCTATCTCCAACTTGGGAGGCGTTGCCCGCTCCATGTTTCTAAATCGGGTCTCAAAACCAATGGTTGTGTTTAGCGCGGAACTGCCGCCGTGAAGATACGCCATGGAATCGTACCAATAAATTGGGGACCCATTGTATAGAGCAGGCATGAGAAGTAAGAGAAACGCGAGCCCGGCAATCGAAAGCCCCGAGATTACGCGCAGCATCATCGCAGCCTTACTTGAACGGGATCAACGATTGCCTCTATCTCAGAAAGGCACGTACGCAACTGAGCCTCCACAGAATTCACTGGGTGACACAAGATACTCTCCCTATTCACCGATTAAAGTTCAGGTTTTATAGAGGCTTATCTACGTCAAAATTTATAATTTAGCCAGTGGGGTATTCAAAAAATCGTTTCGATACTGCATATTAACACTAACTTGGTTTAGGTATAGATTGCATGACTGGTCAAAAGATTATCTCTGTGGTTGTTCCCTGCTACAATGAAGAGGAGGTAGTGGCGAACACAATAGAGAGACTGGGCAAGATGGCCGCCGGCCTGAAGAAGTACCAGTTCGAATTGATCTTTGTCGATGATGGCAGTTCTGATAAGACAAGGGAAATTCTAAGGCGAATATCCGAAGATAACAGAACGGTTCACGTTGTGGCGCTGGCTCGCAATTTTGGTCATCAGATCGCAGTAACGGCTGGCATTGACGCTGCACGCGGAGATGCCGTTGTGCTCATTGACGCCGATCTGCAGGATCCCCCAGAAGTCATTCCGCAAATGATCTCGCGCTGGGAGGAAGGCTACGATGTGGTGTATGGAACTCGGATCTCCCGCTCCGGCGAGAGCGCTTTCAAGCTTGCAACGGCGCGCTGTTTCTACCGATTATTGAACCGTTTATCGGAGATCCCGATCCCCCTAGATACCGGAGACTTCCGCTTAATGGACCGTGGTGTGGTAGATGTGTTGAAGTCCATGCCAGAACGCCATCGCTTTATCCGCGGCATGGTCACGTGGGTCGGATTTCGACAGATAGAATTGCCGTATGAGAGAGCCGAACGCCTGGCTGGCATATCAAAGTATCCACTCAGGAAGATGATAGCTTTTGCGCTAGACGGCATACTTTCCTTTTCCTCAAAACCCCTGCGATTGGCGATGATGCTGGGCATTATTTCGTCGTTTCTGGCTTGTTTTGGAATTGTGTACGCATTCTACATGCGAATCTTCACCGCTGCCTGGGTGGAAGGTTGGACAGCATTAATGATCGCGGTCCTGTTCATTGGCGGAATTCAATTGATTGCCCTCGGCGTGATTGGGGAGTATCTGGCTCGCGTTTACACGGAGACAAAATCTCGACCGCTGTATGTTGTGGACGAGCGCGCCAGCTATGGCTTCTCCTCAGCGGACTGTCTCCCAACGCCGGCAGAAACCCAAGAGCCTACAATTTTACGTCGGCAGCGCGGTGCATGAGCTAATGACACCACGCCAGTTCCTGAAACTGATTTTGGGGCTCGGCTTTTCGCTGGGCTTTGCATACTTAGCGGCGCGTAATCTCGATTGGGATGCGTTTCTGTTGTCCTTGGCGGATGCGTCTTCGTGGTGGGTTAGCATTGCCGTCGTGTTGTTTGTTTTCGCATATGCGTGCAGGGTTCAACGTTGGCGTGTTATGCTGTTGTCTAGTGGTTCCAAAGTTGGCTTCTGGAGATCTGCCGTACCGCTTTTGGCTTCAGTTGCGACAAACAATGTCCTCCCGTTCCGCGCAGGTGATGCTTTGCGCGCCTTCGCTTTCAGCAAGTGGCTTGGTGTTGGTACTTCTAGGGTGATCGCAACGTTGTTTGTTGAACGCATGCTTGACCTTTTGAGTCTGCTGGTCTGCGCCGCTCTAGTTTTGAGGCTATTGGCTCAGGATTTACACGGGGCATGGAACATTCTCGGGGTAGGTGGTCATTTGCTTACAATAGGTGCGCTCGCGATATTGGTGCTGTTGCTTTATCCAAGACTCTTTGCTGGCCCGGCCCATGTGATGGTCATCATTACCAACCACATTAGTGCGCGGTATGGGGCCCGGCTCGGTCGGGTTTTTGACCAGATGCTCGAAACTCTTCAGCATCAGGCGAAAGGCAAACAGATGCTAAAGCTGATGACCTGGTCAGCTTTGGCCTGGATGTTGGAAGGAGCCGTGTTCTACGCCGCGGGCCGCGCTCTGCCAGCGATTACCGAGTTGGCTGGTGCAGTTCTCGCCTTTCCCGTTGCGACGCTCGCGACGTTGCTGCCCTCTGCGCCCGGCTATTTGGGAACATTCGATTTCTTTGCAATCCGCATGGCCGAACTTGCCGGCAATCCGCCCGCCGCTGCTTTTGCATTCGCTGTACTGGTACACATGATCTTGTGGATTACGGCCACATTGGCAGGCGGAATAAGTATTCTGATTTGGATCGTCTATCGTAATGGCGGCAGTGCAACAAAAGTGGCAGCGTCCACTCAGTAATGCTCCGGGGGCGCCGCGCAATGGAGATCACCATCATTGGTGCAGGATTTAGCGGTCTTTCTGCGGCTTATGACTTGGTGCGTCGAGGGCACAATGTAACCGTACTTGAGGCTGATAGCTCTGTGGGCGGTCTCGCAGGCGCTTTTGAAACCGACGGAGAACGTCTGGATCGTTTTTATCACCACTGGTTCACCAACGATCTCGAAGTCATGGGTTTGATCAAAGAACTCGGTCTTGAGGATCAGGTGGTGACCAGCCCTACGAATACCGGAGTCTACTATGCCAACAGCATTCTGAAGCTGTCCACGCCGCTCGATCTGTTGAAATTCAAACCTCTGACGCTCCTTGATCGAATTCGCCTCGGTCTTCTCACGCTCAAAGCCCGCCGTGTGACTGACTGGCGATCCCTGGAAGGTGTGACCGCTGCTGACTGGCTTCGCGAACTTGGTGGTCAGCGGGTGTATGATGTGATGTGGGAGCCGCTCTTGAAGGGCAAATTTGGGCCCCACGCGGAGTCAGTTTCCGCGGTTTGGTTCTGGAACAAGATCAAGCTGCGAGGAGGCTCCCGAGGAAGGGGGGGAGAGGAGCGACTGGCATATTTCAAGGGCAGCTTTGCCCGTCTTGCAGAAGCGGTTGCCAGCGCGGTGGAAGGCCATGGCGGCGTGGTTTGCACGGATAGAACTGTAAAACGGCTCACTCGGGATTCGGCCACAGGTCGGTGGCTTGCGAGCGGGGCATGGGGTCAGCGCGAAAGCGATGTTGTGATCGCCACTCCGGCTCTACCCGTCATAGCCGATATGATTGAGGGCTGGTCGAGCTCTGAGTATATCGCAGAGTTAAGGCGCATCGAATATTTGGCGAATGTCTGTCTGGTGCTCAGGCTGGACAGGTCGCTTTCCTCGACCTACTGGCTTAACGTGAACGACACGAGCTTTCCATATGTGGGCGTGATCGAACACACCAACTTCCAGAATCCCAGTGACTATGGTGGTGATCACGTTGTCTACCTGTCACGGTATCTACCCCACACGGAGACGCTCTATGGTATGTCCGATGAGGAAATACTAGAGTTTTCAATTCCTCATATCCGGTGCATGTTTCCAGAATTTTCCCGCGACTGGATCCGCAATTGGCACGTCTGGAAGGCGAGATGGGCGCAGCCGATCGTTGAAAGATACTATTCTCGGCTTATTCCCGCGATAGAGGCGCCGGCGCCGGGTCTATACATTTGTTCGATGGCGCAGATTTATCCCGAAGACCGTGGTACAAACTATGCGATCCGAGAAGGCCGGCAGTTGGCGCGTGCCCTCTCAAATTCAGTTTTCGAGACGGGCGACCTATGACGTGTTGTGCAGCGCATCTCTGCAGAGCTGTTTATGTTTGGAGGTCTGTTGGAGTTATCTGATTGCGTGCCGCCTCAAGCTGGCCGACGCTCCAGAACGATGGTTGAGTAGCTGTGCTATTGTAAATCTGACACTTAACGGAAGCCGAAAGGCCACGCATTCTTAAAGACATTTCCGGCATGCCATATTGACTACGGTTCTCCATATCAATTGTTGATAGGTTTAAGATTGGTGCTTGACGTACTCTCATCCTCTTCGCGCACGGTTGTGGACCAGGATGCAATCGTGGCAACGCGTGCGGTTTGTTGGTTAGCTCTCAGCACCTTTGCTTTACCAGCGATTGTAGATGGGCAGCAACCTGCTGAGCGGCAATATCACTGCCAACGAAATCGTTATGGCCGAAATTGAGTCCAATCAGTTCTTTGTTCGTGGAGAACACTTCCCATCCTAAGTATTTTGGATACAAACTTCTCCGCCATAGCGTTTGTGATGCAAATATTGAGATTCTGAAATCTGAGCGGCTTGGTTTGTACCGCACCAGGGAATCATACAAATTCTCGATAATGAAGACATGAGAGGCCGTGTGTTTCGACAAATCCAGAAGAATGAAACCTGGGTATAACTTGATCGTCGCAGCCTTTTCGGGCGACTGGAACAAGCGACTTGTCAGAACAAATCTATGAAGTTTGTCTCTCAATCTGCGCGCGCTGGCCACGAAACGAAACCAATATCCTGTATAGAATTGTGTGGGCGCTGCGGTATCCAACAGGGCCACCACACCAACCTCTGAACCAAGCTCATGCAGGTGGCAGGCAATCTCGTACGCCAACAGCCCGGCAAACGAGTGTCCAACAAGGTGATAAGGCTCAGGAAGCGCGGAAGCCCTTAGATCGGTCGCAAATCGCTTGGCAATGTCCTGTATCGAAAGTTGCGGAAGCGATTGCACCAAATCTGGTGTGAGCCTGAAGCCATGCGCACTTATGCTATCGTCGATTTGAGAGAGGATCTTGCGTGAATAAATGACACCGCCTCCAATATCCGGTGCAAAAATGACGCAAACGTTCGGCTCGCCCTTTCTTATGCAAAGCAGGGTGGATTGAGAGGAACTATGATCGGGAACACTGCTCATAGCTGTCTCTCATGATTTTGGTGGACCATTTGTTCGCTGGAATACTGTCTGAAGGGAGCCTGGCGCTGCGGATGGACCCGGCGCACTGGCCCTTGCCTGGAGGTAGCCGTGAAGACACATAATCTGCAGCCAGGGTTCACCGGAAGCGCGCGGTCAATCAGCATGTCCAATCACACTCGCGACGAGAGCATTAAGACAAGAGGTGCTGAATTTTGGTTTCGGCATCCGCTAATGTTCCCAATTCGATGATGTCTTCAGGCGACAGACTGACACCAAAATGTGTTTCCAATCGAATAATGAAGTCGAGATGAGCCGGGGAGTCCCAGCCTTCTGTGTTATAGGGGCTCGATTCCAGAGACAGGCTCTCCCGTGGGACGTTGAAACAGTCAGCCGCGATTTGAAACACATCTTGCGATGGATCCGACGAGGGTTCAGCAGCTTTTGCCGTATGCCGGATCAAGTCGAGCTTAATTTTCCCGGAGGGGCCTCTGGGAAGCTCATCAAGAAAATAGACGTCGGACGGGATCTTCTCCGGCGACAGATGTGTGCGGCAGTGGTCGATGACATCGATCTTGCTGATATTTGCGCCGGCTGCCGTTACGACACAAGCGACGACGCTCTGCCCCCATAATTCGTCGTCAACGCCGAAACTCACCGCCTCTGCGATGCCAGGCATTTTCAAGACAGCATTGGTTATGCTTTCGGGATAGATGGTCACGCCGCGCGAGACAATGACCGATTTCTTGCGGCCTTTGAAGTGATAGAAGCCTTCACCATCACAGCTCACCAAATCCCCGGTATAGAACCAGCCGTTTCTCAACACCCGATCTGTGTCCGCCTGAGAACGGAAGTATCCTTGCATCACCATGGGGCCACTCAATATGAGCTCGCCCGTTACGCCTACACCAGCCTCGGCACCATCGAGATCAACGATTTGTGCTTTGCAGCCAACAGGCTTGCCCAGCGTGCCGACCTTGCGCGAAGCTTCATTCGGTCCACAGAAGAGAGCGTCGCAAACCACCTCGCTCAAGCCGTATGCATTGACGATCTTGGTCCCCAGGCGAGCTTCGAGGCGCGTCCATAGATTGGTGTCCAGCGCGTCCGCACTAGAGATTATGTAGCGAAAATCTGGTCCGCTGAAGGCGCCTGCCGCGGCGGATCCCAACCTGTCTACGAGCGTTAACAGTGCCGGAACAGTGATGAAATGCGTAATCTGTTCGGCAAGTATGACGTCCAGCAGATTTCCCGTTTCCGTCACGCCAAACCGCATGGGGCGGAACAATTGAGCGTTGAACCAAAGCGCAGCCAATGGTCCACGGATCAGCCCGTCGACGTGATGAAGGGGCAATATGTTCAGGAGCCTGGACTTTGCGTCAAAACCATAGATTTCCCGAAACGTTTCAAGCTGTGCCTGGAGGTTAGCGTGGCTAAGGCAAACTCCTTTTGGATTGGATGTTGTGCCCGATGTGAACACGATGAGGGCGAGGGTGTCCGGCGCGACGTGAGGAGACTGGGCAACCTCGGGCACCTCGTTCAGGACGTCCGGGTATACCTTGCCCGCGTGAGTTGCTCTTGCCCCTTGGTTTTCCCGGGCATTGAGGCACACTGTCTTAGACGCAGGGAACTGGTGGTGCTTGGAGAATTCGGCCAACAGATCCTCATCGACAAAAACAGCGGCTGGATCTGCCGAGGCGATGAGAGTGGACAATTCGTGCGGAGTTGTTCGTCCATCACTAATGATTGCGGTCAAACCCGATGTCAGAAGTGCAAAGAAGACAGTAACAACGGTCTCATCGTTGTCTGAGGCGATAACCACACGGTTGCCGGGCGTAAGGCCCAATGCTCCGAACAAACCACGCAGCTTGCTTATTCGTTTCTTCAGATTTCCGTACGTGAGAACGCCATCCGGTGACATCATCAGGGGCCGGTCCGCGTCAACCCGTGCGAGCACCTTGTCGATGTCCCTTATCATGCTCGAGTTTTCGTTCGTTATCGTGTTCAACTCCACAGCTCCAGCCCCGGTTGATGTTTTCCTGCGAGTTTATCGGTCACTAAGACCAAGCCGTTTAACCGTTGGAAAGTCTATCGCATACAAATTGTTAAAGTTAACCACTTGTTGCAAAAGTTGTACTGAAAAACGGGCAAGCTTTCTACCTATTGGATGGACCATTGATCTCGCATTACAAAGATACTCTCTATGTCAGTTTATTTAATTGACTCGCTGGCTAAGCAAGAACCGGGCCGAAGACCTCCAACTTGACCGGCTGGAGCGTTTTGTTGGGGCGTGTGGCCAGCTTCCGCCCTTGCGACACACAGTTGGCATGGACTAGGAGGTCTGAGAGCAACCGAATTCAACTGTTGGGAGATGCAGGAATATCGAAACTGAAAAGGTAGGCCTTTGAGACGAGGCCGCTTGTCGAAAACAAACATGAAACAGAACTACACAGCACTAACTCTCGACAGCATATCGGACATCGAAGCCGAAGATTGGGATGCCTGCGCCGGCGATGATCCCTTTGTCTGCCACGCACATCTTCACGCCCTTGAGAGCAGTGACTGCGTATCTCCGGCGACCGGCTTCAAGCCCAATCATCTGGTGTTGCGAGACAACAAAGGTGAAGTGGTTGCGGCGGCGCCGGCTTATGTCAAAGAGCACTCCCATGCGGAACTGGGCGCAGATATGGGCTGGAGCCTGGCTTATGAGAGAGCCGGCGGTCCCTACTATCCGAAGCTGCAAGTGGAAGTGCCCTTTTGTCCGTTTCCCGGCTCACGGCTGCTCGTTCGAGCTGGTTGTTCCGAAGAGAAGCTTCGTGAAAGGCTCGTTCGAGAATTAATCGCAATCAGCGATCAGCTCAATCTTTCATCGCTGCACATCACGTACATGCGGGCAGAAGAGCAACAGCTGGCAGCGAAAATGGGCCTGGTTCCAGGGCAGGGAACACAGTTCATTTGGCGCAACAATGGCTATCAAGACCTAGATGACTACTTCGCAAACCTGAAGCGAAAGCCACGGCAAATGGTGAGCAGCGAACGGCGTCGACTGGGAACAACCGGTTTAACGTGGGAGCGGCTGACCGGGAACGAGCTTTCCAGTGATGTTGCGGATAGAATGCTGGGATTCTATCAATCGACCCACCAAAGAAACGGTGAAAAAGCTTTTGTAAACAAAGAGTACTTCGTGAAATTGGCTGAGAAAATGCCCGAAAATGTGCTGCTGGTGCTCGGAAAGCGCGAAGGTGAGTATATATGCGGAACATTCTATTTTCGAAGCAGGCGCGGACTATACGCTCAGCATTGGGGGTATTCCAGCTATGTGAAATTCGCGCACTATGAGTCAGCGTACTATCAGGCAATTGACATCGCGCTGGCGGATGGTTTGGACTTCATTGATGCTGGGGCGAAAGGTCAACATAAGGTGGCCAGAGGCTTCTTACCCCAGGTGGTCCATCATGCCCATTGGTTCCCTGATCCCAAGTTCCTAGAACTCATCGCGAGAGGTTTGGAGCGCAAAGCAGAGGTCCTCAATGACGAGCGGCTCAAACTGCTACAGCGCTATCCTTTCGTTAGATGAGGCCAGCCGAAATGGTCCCATCCACATAATCGCAGACTTAACCAATTACTGTTCTGAAATAGGCGATGGTTTCCTTAAGTCCCTCTTTTAATGCAACTTTCGGGGTCCAGCTCAGCTCGCTGTTTGCCAGCGAAATGTCTGGGCGACGTTGCTTGGGGTCATCTTGAGGTAGAGGCATGTGCACCAGTTCTGACTTTGAACCGGTCAGGGACAGAATATTGTCTGCCAACTCAATCATTGTGAATTCAGTCGGATTGCCGAGGTTGATTGGGCCCGTAACGGATTCATCCGTATCCATGAGCCTGACAAAGCCATCGACCAGATCGTCGACATAACAGAATGATCGCGTTTGAGTGCCATCGCCGAATATGGTGAGGGGCTCCCCCATCAACGCTTGCATAATGAAATTGGACACAACGCGGCCATCGTTTGGATGCATGCGAGGGCCATAAGTATTGAAAATTCTGGCGATCTTGATCTCCAGCTTGTGCTGACGATGGTAGTCAAAGAATAAGGTTTCTGCACAACGCTTGCCTTCGTCGTAGCAGGCACGCGGTCCCAACGGATTGACATTTCCCCAATAACGTTCTGGTTGCGGGTGAACGGTTGGGTCTCCGTACACTTCACTCGTGGACGCTTGGAATATCTTGCACTTAAGACGTTTCGCCAAACCCAGCATGTTTATGGCGCCATGCACGGATGTCTTGGTCGTTTGAACCGGGTCGTGCTGATAATGAACTGGGGAAGCCGGGCAGGCTAAGTTGTAGATCTCGTCCACCTCAACGTAGAGCGGAAAGCACACATCGTGCCGCATGAACTCAAAACGCGGGTGTTGGTGCAGATGCTCCACATTGCGCTTGCTGCCTGTAAAGAGGTTGTCGAGGCAGAGCACTTCGTGCCCGTCATTCAGCAGGCGGTCTGTCAGGTGCGAGCCGAGAAATCCGGCACCTCCAGTCACGAGGACACGCTTCCTGCTGAAGCTAAGTTTACTCATCTTACTTCCAATCATCTGTTTTCAGCATCTCGGCAATGGTTGTACACGGATTAAACTTGGTCCGCAGCATTCTGACCGTTGCGAGATTTTGGGCAAAGAAGTCTTCGGCGGGGCCTATGATTCATTGATGCACGAGCGGGCAGTCCTACCTGTGGCAATAAATTTCGAACCTGGCTCCCACTTTAGAGGTGAATGCTCCCCAATTGTTTCTTGGCGAGTCTTAGTAGACTTTGCCAATGTTATCAAACATCTGTCCAATTAAAATGTTTGCGATCGCCGAAGCCGCGACTAAGCGCGAATGCTTTGTCATATAGTTTAGGCCGAGCTTGTGTTGCTCTCTTTGGGTTCATGTGTGAGCGGATCGGTGCCTATACATCTCCGGTTCGCAATTGCGCGCCCGCAGGCATGACGTCTGAATGGAGCGATCAGCAGGTTTAGTGATGGTTGCAAATGGGTTGACCACAGAAGGTTGCGACTCCAAGGCGATCCGACGCATCCCTATAACGATAGTGAACAAATCGGTTTTGCGGAACCATTTGGACAATCCCTTTTGCATTTGCGATGCTTGTTCTGCGATACGTGATGAGTTCAGCCCTAATCGGTCTGCCGGCTCCGTCAAATGCGACGGCCCGCGCCCCATGGCGCGTAAACGTCTGAGTACCTTCATCAGACTTACGCTGCCATCCGATCAACTCGTTTTGTTCTGTGTAGCTGTAGTGATCTTGCCAATTTCGACTGGCGAACAACGTTGGGTCCACGTACCGGTCTGAGAGCAGGGCGGCGTCATACGTAATTTGCATAACTCGGCCCTCATCGTCGTATCTGCGAAACTGATTAGGCGCGTTGTAAACGGTGACGAATGCGGGGCTCGAGTAATTGACACCATTGTGAGCGAATACGCCAATATCTACTCTGTGTGTTCTGAGCTCTCCGCGAAATGGCACCAGATTTTGAGCGTGCCACTTGATACGGATTTCGGCTTTCGCCCCACTGTTCCCTAGTGGCGTGATTGAGACCTTGTCCGGGTCACCGCGTAGCAGTTTCCATGAATATTTGAGCGCCCTCCCATTTGGATCTTGAGTCGCTTCCGCGCTTACGATCATCACTCGTTCCTGAGTCGTTGATCTGTGTATTCGCGCAATTGCGCTGGGGGTATTGAACAAGACTTCGTCTCGTCTCGAAGGGCCAAAATAGTTCAGCCCGGGAGTTGGTGTGCTCTCCGACTGAACGCGTAGCTGGACACTGGGCGGCACCACATCTGAGCGCAGATTGCTGGCAAATTCGATCATGCGACCTAAATCTATTTCGTTGGCATCGAAGACCGTGGGATGCGCCCTTGCGCTTAAGTAATCACCTGTTGACCGGACGGTTTTCAATCCTTTTCTGAATATCCATTGAAGAGTTGGCGCAACTAACCTTCGCTGTCTCAACCATGGCTTCACATCAGGCGGAAGTGCTGCAAGTATCGCAGCAAGCGCTTGCAAGAAAGGTTGATCAGAACCTGACGAGCCTTGCGATATCAACAAATAGGGCGTGTTCACCGGGAACAGATCTCCGCGCTCTGGGTCGTGATCCTGGTGTTCTGGATAGACGTAAAGTTGATTGTTCGCATACTGACGATAGGCGTGGGCGGCCAGAGTTGGCGACGATAGCATCAATCTTGCTTGGCTCCTCCAATACTGTCCGGTTACGGCAGTGGAAGAGTTTCCAATTGTGATGGCGTTAAACATCTGGTTCGAGTTTAAGCCGTAGTGGCGCCGCACGGCTTTCGCCGGCTTGCTATATTCAACGTGTGTAAGCTGCTGAAACGTTTTCTGCGAGAGCGAGGAATGGTCATTGTCTCGATTGTCGTACAGATCCCCGTAATTCCCAGCTGACTTTCCCTCCTTGTACAATTGGTTCAGGAGTTTCAGCTCTGGATTGGAGCCGGTGTAGACAGTTTCAGGTTTCTCGGAGTTAGGAAACTGAAAAGCCGATAGAAGCAGATTGTTGCGTGGGTCCCAGACAGTGTTCGAACTCTCAACAAGGGCACGTCCCCCCGAGACTTTCCCTGGGATCTTGTTCTTTTGAAAGGCATCGGGCACTGGTCTGTTTGGATCTGCAATCTCTGCCAACAGCTCTCGGAACCTTTGATGGCCTCTCAGCAAGAGAAAACTACTATCTCGTTGCAACATCGCAGCATTCGAGAAACCAAGAGTTTTCGCGGATTCGAGACTTTCAAACGCCCCTTCAATCTTTCCTTGATGGGCCAGCGCCGCGCCAAGCATGTAATGATGAACCGGCCAATACGGATGACTTGCCAGAATGTTCCGGAGAGCTTTCTCAGCTTCGGCAAACTTTCCCTGTCGAAAAAGTGGCCCCAAACGGCGCGCCAAGTTAGCCTGTTGAACTGCGTATTCTGGCATCCGGAACAGATTTAACGACGGTTCCTCGTCTTTAGCCGCCGCGCTGGCCGGGGTTTGTGCGCCTGCAAGCAACACCAGCACACACCAAATTACCAGTTTGGTGCAGCTCAATTTAACGGCGCTACGGAAGCTATGTGGACATACAACTTCCGATATTCGGCACGAATTGCGATGGATCATCTATAAAAGTGCTCTCATTCCGTCGGTCTAGTCTGCCGTTCATGGTGGCATAGCATAGCGGATTTTTGGCTGGAACGGCAGAATGCTTACGGCGCCACCGGCCGCCTTGAAGAATAATCACAGTTTGCCAGCTTCAAAACAATATCTGCTATAAGCGCGAGCAACGACGTTCCGAACCACGATATTCGATCGCGGCATAGCAAGATCAAAAGACTGCGTGCGCTCAATTCAGGCCTTTGACGGTATGGTAAAATCTCGTTGCTCTCACATGCAGGCCCATGCCTTTTCCATCGCGCCCATGATGGATTGGACCGACCGGCACTGCCGGGCGTTCCACCGCGTCTTGACGCGCCGTGCCTTGCTCTACACCGAGATGGTGACAACAGGCGCGCTCCTGCACGGCCCCAGAGACAGGTTGTTGGACTTCGCGCCCGCCGAACATCCCGTTGCCCTTCAGATCGGCGGTTCGGAGCCTGGAGAGTGTGCCGAGGCGGCAAAGATCGGGGCAGACTGGGGATATGATGAGATCAACCTAAACGTCGGCTGTCCGTCGGACCGGGTTCAATCGGGCCGCTTCGGGGCCTGCCTCATGGCAGAGCCGGAGCTGGTGGGGGCCTGCGTGTCGGAGATGCTGTCAAAAGTAACCGTCCCGGTCACGGTGAAATGCCGGATCGGGATCGACGATCAGGACGAAGAAGAAGACTTCAACACCTTTATCGACACCGTGTCTGAGGCGGGCTGCTCCACCTTTATCGTGCATGCCCGCAAGGCTTGGCTCCAGGGGCTGAGCCCCAAGGAGAACCGGGATATACCGCCGCTCAACTACGCCCGTGTCCACCGGCTGAAGGCCCGCCGGCCTGATCTACAGATTGCCATTAATGGTGGGATTGTGAGCCTTGATGAGACGCTTGATCAGCTTGATGTCGTGGACGGGGTGATGGTCGGACGGGCGGCCTACCAGACCCCGTGGCTTCTCGCGGATGTAGACAGACGCGTGTTTGGAGACACGCCCCAAGTCACCGCGCGACGCGAAGCACTGGAGCGTTTCTTGCCTTATGTGGATGCCCAGGTGGCAGCCGGTGCCCGGCTGCATCACATCGCCCGACATCTGCTCGGCCTGTTCCAGGGAGAGCCTGGCGCACGGCATTGGCGCCGTTACTTGTCTCAGCACATGCACCGGGACGGGGCAACGGTCTCGGTGCTGGAAGAGGCTGCTCAGGCCATGGATCTGGTGGCTGCCTGATCGGCGTGGTCAAAGGCCAGCGAACCCCAGCTCCTGTTTGATCTCGTCTGCGCTCACACCGCTTTCGCGTAAGCTGGCAAGGCTTTGATCGTTCGCGCTCTTGGCAAGCTTTCTTCCAGTATCGTCGCTGATCAGGGGATGATGGCAATAGATGGGTTCGGGCAGGTCTAACAAGACTTGCAGCACCCGGTGAATATGTGTGGCGGCAAAAAGGTCCTGCCCGCGGGTGACGTGGGTAACACCCTGAAGTGCGTCATCCACCACCACGGCAATATGATAGCTGGTGCGGATGTCCTTTCGGGCCAGCACCACATCCCCCCAGATTTCCGGAGTGACTGGCAAGGAGCCGCTCTCACCGGACGGCCCGCACCCAAGCTCCTGAAAACTGGGACGATGCCCCAGCTTCTCTCGTACAAGCTTTAGTGCAAGGGCATGGTTCAGCCGAAGGGCGTATGGCCGCTCCGGCTCCGCACGCGCAGAAGCGTTCCGGTAAAGACCGGGATAGACCGGTGCCCCGTTAGGATCGCGTGGATGATCCGCCTTGCTCTCGACCGCCGCGCGGATTTCAGAACGTGTGGCGTAACAGGGATAGAGGGCGCCGAGTTCCTCTAGAGTGTCGAGCGCTTTGAAGTAGGTTTCAAAATGCTCTGATTGGCGGCGCACCGGCACGTCCCAGCACAGGCCAAGCCAGGCGAGATCTTCCAAGATACCGTCCACAAATTCAGAGCGGCACCGCACAAGGTCAATGTCCTCAATGCGGAGCAGAAAGCGCCCGTCTGCCTTCTTGGCTTCGGCTGCGGTGAAGAGAGCCGAATAGGCGTGACCCAGATGCAGCCGGCCGTTGGGACTGGGGGCAAATCGGAATACGGGTTGCTTTTCTGCAGCGCTCATTTCATGGCTATATCCTTCAGTCACACCATCCAGGTCAATTCTCAATCATGCACATAATTGATGATATTGCTGATTTGGAACGGGGCATCGCCGCTCTCGTGAGGGCCGATGCCCGGTTTGAGCCCGTGGTCGCCAAGACCGGGTGCCCACCCTTGCGCCGCTCAGAAGCCGGATACCGTGGTGTGATGAAGATTATTGCCGGACAACAGGTCTCCAAAGCCAGCGCTGCCGCTATTTGGGTTAGAATGGAAGAGGCGCTGGCCCCCATGGAGCCAGGCCATGTGGCCAAGCTGGATGAGGCGGCCTTCCGGGCAGCAGGTCTGTCGGGCCCGAAGATCAAGGCTGTGAAGGCGCTGACGGAGGCGATTACGCAGGGCGATTTGGACTTTGAGGCATTGGAGGCCGAGGACGACCAAGCCGTGTCAGACAGCCTGTGCGCGCTCAAGGGCATCGGCCCCTGGTCGGCGGAGGTTTACCTGCTTACGTGTCTTGGGCGGCGTGATGCGTGGCCTGGGGGTGATCTCGCCTTGCAGATTGCTGCGGCTGAGGCGTTCGGACTGGCTGCCAGGCCAGATGCAAAGGTGATGGCAGAGATGGCCGAAGCTTGGCGTCCTTGGCGTAGCGTCGCGGCGCGGGTGCTTTGGGCCTACTATGCTCTGATGGCGGGCCGTCAGGATCAGGGGCTTTGACGGAGCCTATTGGGTCGGCTCAAGCACGTCGTCCGGATCGTCCGCATCAAAGGGATTGGCATCGGAGTTTTGCGGCAGGGTTGACTTGGCATCGTCAACCGGAACCGGTCCATTCTTTGCCGACTTCACACCAATGGTCCGTGCTTGCTTGCTTGCCCCTGATGGTCGGGGAACGGTCAAGGTGTCGGTCTGCTTCATAACCACGGTATGGCCGCCGGTTGCGGGCTGATCTTTGGGCTGGACCGCTGCGATTCGACGTTTGTTTTGCGCCGAGGACAACAGCAGAGCGCTTTGATCGTCCGTCAACGAGCCCGTCACCTCTTCTCCAATAGTGCTTTGATAGCGTTCCACAGCTTGCGCGGTTTTGCGTCCATAGATCCCGTCGGGCGCACCTGCATCATATCCAAGAGTGTTCAAGGCGCTTTGCATGCGGCGCACCTTTGGGTCGGCCACAATAGGTTTGGCTTTAGGGGGTTGAACGGCTGCCGCGGTCGGAGCAGGTTTGGGGACGAGCCGTACAGGTTTGTCGGTTTGATCAGGTATATAAAACGGCCAGTTACTGTTTTTGCTGGCCGGCTTAACAACATACTTCTGATGGGCTTCACGAACCTGCTTGACGGCGGCTTCGAAGATTTTGCCTGAGAAGACGTCTTCCATCGCCTGCTCAAACCGTTCCTTTGTCAAAGGCTCAGCATTGGCCGGCCCCACTTGCAAGGCCAACGCGACGGCAACGGCAGACACCACACAACGTGCACGTGACAAAACCGGCATGAGATTCCCCTCTCCAACGGTTTTTCCGGCAATGTACCAAAAAGATGACTCATCCCGGTCATCTGAGTCAATTGTTGCCGTTAACTTTTGGCAGAAATAAGACGTGAACTGAGGATCCCCACACCGGATGTGACATGCCGTCCATGAGGCTTTCAAGGAACTGTCACACCGGATATAGTAAGAACGAGGCAGCTGATTCACTTGAGCTTTTGCCTGTTGATGCAGGCGGCGGCTGCGGGCGGTCAGCGGCAGATGGTTCGATCAACAGGGTGTGCTCGAGGGCCCACTACCCTCTGGCATAGGAGGCGCCGTGAACGTAGCTGTAAGGGATATTCCAGACCCCCAATCCGTTTCGCCGGAAAGCTGTCCGGCTCTCGTGCTGAATGCGGATTTTCGTCCGCTCAGCTACTACCCACTGTCTTTGTGGAACTGGCAGGATGCGATCAAGGCGGTGTTCCTTGATCGGGTGAACATTGTCTCGCACTACGAGAAGGTCATTCACAGTCCAAGCGTTGAGTTCAAACTGCCCAGCGTTGTGTCCTTGAAGAATTACGTGAAGCCGGCAAAATACCCTGCATTCACTCGCTTCAACGTGTTCCTGCGCGATAAGTTTCAATGCCAATATTGCGGAGCCGCCGAAGATCTTACCTTCGACCATGTTATCCCACGGTCGCTGGGCGGTAAGACCTTATGGAACAATGTGGTGGCGGCCTGTTCGCCCTGTAACTTGCGTAAAGGGGGCAAGATGCCCGAAGACGCGCAGATGTGGCCGCGTCAACATCCGGTGCAGCCGACAGTCTATCAACTCCACGCCAACGGGCGGCTCTTCCCGCCGAACTATTTGCATGAGAGCTGGATGGACTACCTCTACTGGGACAGCGAGTTGGAGCCTTAGAAAGCTTCGGGCCCTTGCGAACGCGAGGGCCTATTGCCAGCCCCTTTCCGTTCGCAGAGAAGATTCCCGCTTTCGCAGGAATGCGGGCAAGCTAAAATTTGAATCCCGGCAACGACGCGAAGGCCTGCTTCAGCGCTTCGCCCCAGCCTGAGGAGATCGCCTGGTAGTAGGGATCATCCTCCTCAATCCTCATCTCGTGGCCCACCTTCAAACTGCCCGTGTCATAGGTCTGTAAGTCAAACGGCAGGCCGACGGACAGATTGGCTTTCAGCGTCGAATCAAACGACACCATCAACAGCTTCACCGCTTCCTCAAAGCTCATCTCTGCATTGTAGGCGCGCACCAGGATGGGGCGGCCATACTTGGTCTCGCCAATCTGGAAGAACGGTGTATCGTCGGAGGCTTCAATGAAGTTGCCTTCAGGATAGATCAGGAACAGCCGAGGGGCGCTCTGGCCAATTTGCCCGCCGACAATGATGCTGGCGTTGAACGCATCAGCCGATTGGCCATGGCCTTCGTTGGCAGCAATCACGTCGCGCAGAGTTTCCCCCACCAGTTGGGCCACCTGGAACATGGACGGGAGTTCCAAGATGGAAGGCTTGCGCTCTTCGGGCGCTTTCGTGCGTTCATCCAGAATGCTGGCAACGGCTTGCGTGGTGGCGAGATTGCCGGCGGTCATCAGCGTGATCACCCGCTCGCCTTCGCTGGCCCAGGTGAACATCTTCTTGAACCTGGAGACATTATCCACGCCGGCATTGGTCATGGTGTCCGACATGAACACCAAGCCGCGCTTCAATTTCAATCCCACACAATACGTCATAGAGCGTTGCCAGACCCGTCTAACTCAGCGCGCAACTATTGCTGCACCTGCAGGTCCACGTAAAGGGATTCGTTTCCATCCCCAAGCCTCATGCCCGACACCGGAGCGGCTTCCAGATAGTCGAGCCCGGTGGCAGCGCAGACATAACGCTCATCCGGCGAAATGGCGTTGGAGATATCGAAGCCGATCCACCCCACATTCTTCACATATACCTCAGCCCAAGCATGGGTGGCGTCCTGAGCCACCCGGTCGTTCATCATAAGATAGCCGCTGACATAACGCGCCGGAAATCCCAGCAACCGTGCAGCGCTCAGGAACACATGCACGTGGTCCTGGCAAACGCCCTTGCCCTGCTCCAGAACGCGTTCAGCGGAGGTGCTTACATGTGTTTCGCCGGGCTCGTAGGCCACCCTGGTCAAGACCTCGGTCGACAGGGCATGAAGCTGGGCAATGGCATCATCGCCAGCATTGTCCACCGCGGCGGCCAGGGCTTTCACCCCGCGTCCTGCCCGGGTGAGGTCGGTGGTGCGCTTGAAGTACCAGAGCGGGGCATAGCCCCGATGTTCGCCCATCACGCCGCTGCTGTCAGAGGTTTCAACTTCACCGGTGCAACGAATGGTGATCTCACTCCGGTCCGGCTCGAACACCACCAGCAGCACTGTGTTGCGGTGCTGATCTTCGAACTGCAATTGCACCTGACCGCCTTCGGTGTCCACAGACCAGTCGATAATCTTCTGGCTGGCGCGCGTTTTGGGGGTCAGACGCACCTGCTGCATGCCATACGGGACAGGTGCATCATAGGTGTAGCGGGTGGTATGTGCGATTTTCAGAAGCATCGTGCTATCCGGTGAACCGGTAGTTGCGTTCGATCTCATTGCCGATGGCGAGATTGTCTCGGATGTAGCCTTGCACAAACTCATGCAGGCCGTCTTCCATGATCATGTCGATGGTATTGTTGCGCAGGCGGTCGCGCAGGTGTTCGGCCAGATCGTGGCAGGGGAGGCGGGTCTGATAGTCGCCCTCCAGATAGCCCAGATTGTCCGCCAGCTTGGCCGCGCAAAAGGCCAGGGACCGCGGCATGCGGCGATCCAGGATGAGGAAATTGGCAATGCCCTTTGGCGTAATTTCTCCACCATTGAGCCAGCGGTAGGAGCGGTGGGCGGAGACGGAGCGTAGGATGGTTTCCCACTGCACATTGTCCAGCGAGCTGCCCACAAAGGAAATGGAAGGCAGCAGAACGTAGTACTTCACATCCAAGATGCGCGCCGTGCTGTCGCCCCGTTCCAGAAAGGTGCCGATGCGGGCGAAGTCGTAGATGTCGTTCCTCAGCATGGTGCCATGCAGGGCGCCTCGCACCAGGGCACTCTGCTGGCGAATGGTGCCCAGCACCGCCGGCAGGTCGCGCTCGCGGATGGGGTCGGCAAGCAGCTTGGTGAGGGTCATCCAGCTTTCATTGGTGGCCTCCCAGACCTCACGTGTGAGCGCAATGCGGACCATGCGGGCGTTGATACGGGCCGCCTCAATAGAGGATTTGACGCTCGAAGGGTTGGCCGGATCGCGCAACAGGAAGTCGATTACGTTCCGCGTTGCATAGCTGTTGTGACGCTCTTCGAACTGGCTGCGCACGCCTGCTGCACTGACAATGGACCGCCACTCGTCTTCTCCGACCGCTGACCGTGTCAGGGACATACGGAAGCCAGCCTCCAGCAGCCGGGCCGTGTTCTCGCTTCTCTCCAAATAGCGGAACATCCAGAAGAGCCCGCCTGCGGTTTTGCCCAGCATGCGCTACTCCTCCAGCACCCAAGTGTCTTTGGTGCCGCCGCCTTGGCTGGAATTTACCACCAGGGAGCCTTGCTTCAGGGCAACTCGTGTGAGGCCGCCCGGGGTGATTTTGATGTTCTCCGGCGAGACCAGCACAAAGGGCCGCAAGTCCACGTGGCGCGGCGCCAGACCCTTCTGCGTGAGAATAGGCACGGTGGAGAGCGCCAAAGTGGGTTGGGCGATGTAGTTGGCAGGATCCTTTGCCAGCTTCTTGGCGAAGGAAGAGAGCTCCTTCTTGCTGGCGGCCGGGCCCACCAGCATGCCATAGCCGCCGGAGCCGTGCACTTCCTTGACCACCAGTTCGGACAGATGCTCCTGCACGTAGGCGAGTGAATCTGCTTCTGAGCAGCGCCAGGTGGGCACGTTCTGCAGCAGAGCCTTCTCACCGGTGTAGAACTCCACGATGTCGGGCATATAGGAGTAGATTGCCTTGTCGTCGGCGATCCCGGTGCCCGGCGCGTTGGCGAGTGTGATGTTGCCGGCGCGGTAGACGTCCATGATGCCGGGGACGCCCAGGACAGAGTCCGGGTTGAAGTTGAGCGGATCGAGGAAGTCATCATCCACCCGCCGATAGAGCACGTCGATAGGCTTGTAGCCGCGCACGGTGCGCATGGCGATGCGCCCGTCGACCAGCTTAAGGTCATGGCCTTCCACCAGCTCGGTGCCCATCTGATCGGCCAGGAAAGAGTGCTCGAAATAGGCCGAGTTGTGAATGCCGGGGGTGAGCACGGCGATCACCGGCTTGCCGTCATGCTTTCCGGGCGTGCTGGCCGCCAGCGAGCGGCGCAGGTTCTGAGGATAGCTGCCCACCGGCACCACCTTGTTGGCGCTGAAGAGCTCTGGGAACATCTGCAACATGGTCTCCCGGTTCTCCAGCATATAGGAGACACCGGAAGGGGTGCGGGCGTTGTCCTCCAGTACATAGAACTCATCAGCTCCGGTGCGCACTAAGTCCACGCCGACCACGTGCGTGTAAACACCGCCGGGGGGTGAGACGCCGATCATCTGCGGCAGGAAGGCCTCGTTCTCTGCGATCAGGCGGGCCGGGACGCGGCCGGCGCGCAGGATCTCCTGGCGGTGATAAATGTCATGAAGGAAAGCGTTGATGGCGCGCACGCGCTGTTCGATGCCGCGCGAGAGCCTGGACCACTCGCGCGCGGAGATGATGCGCGGCACAATGTCGAACGGAATCAATCGCTCGGTCGCCTCATCCTCTCCATAGACGTTGAAGGTGATCCCGGTGCGCCGGAAGAAGGTTTCCGCCTCAGAGGCCTTGCGTTTCAGGTGTGCCGGGTTCTCCTGGTTGATCCAGGCCTTGTAGTTCCGGTAGGGCTCGCGCGGTTCGTCTTCCCCGGGCTGAAACATCTCGTCAAAAAAACTGGCATTCTGCTGCATTGCAACAGATTAGGGGATTTTCCTGAAACTGCAACTGTTTGCCGAAACGCCTTCAAGTCAAGCGGTCAACTTTGACCCAGCCTTGTTGCACAACCACGGCTGCCAAGGCCACCGTGTTGGGAACGCCCAGAATGGCGCGGCCCCGCTGCAGGTGCTGTTTCACCGTTTCTGAGCTGATGCCAAGTTTATGGGCAATCTCGATCTGCCGTGCGCCCTGGCTCACCATATCAAGCGTATGCGCCTGGGTGCGCAGTCCGAGTTTAGCAAACGCCCTTTTGCCGTCGTCTGTGATCATAACGATTGTGACCAGCCCATCACCCACGCTGCCAACGTGTTGAACAAGCGGTCCCCTCGCTTGCGTTCAGTCTAGTACAACCCGGTAGTATGCCCTTTATAGCACAACTTTCAGCAATTGGCCAAAGTGATTGAGGTGGCGGCAACGATGTCGTCTACGCTGGCCCCGCGGGAGAGATCGCAGACCGGCTTGGCAAAGCCCTGAAGGTGCGGGCCTATGGCCTGGGCGCCGGCCATGTATTGGGTGAGCTTGTAGCCGATATTGCCGGAGTTGAGATCGGGGAAGATCAGCACGTTGGCCCGGCCCGCAACCGCACTGTCACGCTTTACTTTGGTGGCCGCAACCCGAGGGACCAGCGCTGTGTCGGCCTGAAACTCGCCGTCCACAACCAGATCCGGCGCGCGCTCCTTGATGATGGCGAGGGCTGCGGTGACTTTGTCAATCAACTCATGCTGCGCGCTGCCCATTGTAGAGAATGACAAGAGGGCGATGCATGGCTCCTCGTCCAAGAGCTTGGCGGCACTGGCCGCCGAGGCGATGGCGATGTCAGCGAGATCATCGGCAGTAGGATCGATGTTCACGGCGCAATCGGCAAAGATGAAGCTCGCCGGTCCTTCGCCGAGGAAGTTGGGCACCTCCATCAGAAAGTAGCTCGACATGCGGCGGATGCCCTCTGCCAGGCCGACGGTTCGCAGGCCCGCCCGCAGCACATCGGCGGTGGGGGCGGCGGCGCCGGCAATCAGGGCATCGGCCTCGCCCTCGCGGACCATCATTCCGGTGAAATAGAGCGGATCTTCCAGCAGCGCCCCGGCGCCCGCCGCATCGAGCTTCTTGCTGCCGGCAGCAAGACTTTCCGCGTAACCCGCCCGGCGTGGGTCTGTAACGGGATCAATATATTCAGCGCCTTTGATCCGCTCGCCGTCCGCGCTTAAAACCGGAATAGCCAGATCTTCATCGATTAAGCGCCGGGCTGCCGTGAGGATCCGCTCATCGCTGCTTTCCGGCAGAGCCACCCGCTTGCCGGTGCCTTTGATCTGTTGCTTGGAGCGCTCAAGAATATCCATCGGTTTGCCCTAAAATCCGCTGCTGTCGGCTGTTGGGGCGAAAAAGGCATAAACGGACCTTGAAAACCAGGAAAAACAGTTCAATAGATGGAGCCACCCCACGCGATCTTTTCAGGCCAACCGCTTAACACATGCCTTTCACATCCCTGCCGGACGGCGATCAGCTTTACTATGAGACACACGGCTCAGGACCGCCCCTGCTGGTGGTGACCGGGCTGGGGGGACGTGCCGGGTTCTGGCAACCGCACCTGGAGGCGTTGACACCGCACTTCACCGTTATCCTCCATGATCATCGTGGCTGCGGCCACTCCAGCCTCACGCATATGGAGTATTCGGTTGAGCAGATGGCCGGCGATGTGGCTGCACTCTTGGACCATTTGGGAGTTGAGAGCGCAGCTTTCATTGGCCATTCCACAGGTGGGGCCATTGGACAGGCGCTGGCGCTCGATTATCCCGGCCGGGTGTCGCGGCTTATGCTGGCGTCAAGTTGGGGCGGCAAAGACCCTTACTTTGAGGAGCTGTTCCGTTCGCGCAAGCGCATGATCTTGGAACTTGGACCGGATGAATATGTACGCACGCTCTCCATTATCGGCTATCCGGCGGACTGGCTGCGCGACAACCCCGAGATCAGCCTTGCGCCGAGCCCTGAAGATGTGGCCTTGGCGGTGCCGGATGTCACCTGCTTTGCCGCACGCATGGATGCGATCCGCGCCTTTGACCGGCGGGCGGACCTGCCGGGGCTTGACGTGCCGACGCTTGTGGCGTGCGCGGAAGATGATCTGGTGACGCCGAAACATCTTTCGGTGGAACTTGCACATCTTATCCCGGGTGCCGAGCTCGACCTTATTCCAAGCGGCGGCCACTTTTACCCGATGACGCGGAAGGAGACATTCCGCACCCAGGTTATCGGTTTCCTTTCACCGCGCTAGTTGAGGAGCCACATATGGCCAAGCGGGCAGCAGATTTGATTGTAGAGGCCTTGGAGGCCTATGGGGTGGAGCGCGTGTGGTGCGTGCCCGGCGAGAGCTACCTGGCGCTGCTTGATGCGCTGCACGGCACGGGCAAGATTGAGACCATTCCCTGCCGGCACGAATCCGGCGCGGGCTTCATGGCCGTTGCCGAGGCCAAGCTGACGCGCAAGCCCGCCGTCTACATGGTGAGCCGCGGACCCGGTGCCACCAATGGTTCCATCGCCCTCCATGTTGCCGAACAGGACGCAACGCCCATCATCCACATTATCGGTCAGGTGGCGCGCCATGAGCGCGGGAAGGGATCCTGGCAGGAGATCGACTATCAGGAGTTCTTCGGTTCCATTGCCAAGGGCGTTTGGGAGATCACCCAAGCTCAGGACATTGTGCCCGTGATGGCCGAGGCGTTTGAGACCGCCATGGGCGGAACGCCCGGCCCGGTGGTGATTTCGGTGCCTGAAGACATGCTGAAGGATGCTGCTGCGGGCACTCCGCGGGCACTGGAGATTGCGGCGCCTGCGGCACCCGACGCGGCCACGGTGGCCGAGGTGGCCGCCCTGATCGCAAAGGCGGAGCGTCCGGTTTTAATGGCGGGCGGATCGCTCAGAGCTGCCGGCGGGGTGGAGGCTCTGGCGGCGGCCGCTGAGGCCCACCAGGTGCCGGTGGCAGCCATGTGGAAGCATCAGGATCTCTTCGACAACTTCTCACCCCTCTACGCGGGCCATCTGGGCTTCGGCACGCCGGCCGATCACCTTGCGCTTCTCAGCCAGACTGATCTCATCGTGGCTGTGGGAACGCGGTTGGGGGACGTTGCCACCCAAAACTACAAGCTGCCCAAATCACCGGAGCCGGAGCAAACGCTGGTGCACGTGCATGAAGATGCTGACACCATTGGCCGGAACTTCCGAACCGACGTGGCCGTGGCGGGCGACCCGGTGGCCTTCCTTGAAATGCTGGCAGCAGCGGCTGTCGAGGTTCCAGAGAACCGCGCGTCGTGGGTAGAGGAGGTGAACAGCTTCATCTCCGGCTTTACAGCCTTTGTCCCGCGCGAGACGGAGGATGGAGTGGATTATGGCCGTGTGGTGGACGCCTTTGCCCGGCTTGCGCCAAAGGATGCCATTGTGCTCACCGATGCCGGCAACTTCTCAAGCTGGGTGCATCGGTATTGGAAGATGACGCCGGATAATACGCTGATCGGCGCGATTGCCGGAGCCATGGGCATTGGGGTGCCGGCGGCAACCGCGGCGAGTTATCTGAATCCGGACCGTCCGGCCATCGTGGTGGTGGGAGACGGAGGCACCATGATGACCGGTCAGGAAATCGCCACCGCGATGCATATCGGCGCGGCGCCGAAGATCGTGATCTCCAACAACGGCTCCTACGGCACCATCCGGCTGCATCAGGAGAAGTTCTACCCCAAGCGGGTATCGGCGACGGATCTCACCAATCCGGACTTCTGCAGGTGGGCGGAGAGCTTCGGCGCCAAGGCGTTCCGCGTTGCCGCTGATGGGGATGTGGATGATGTGGTGCAGCAGGCTATGGACTATAATGAGGGACCGGTTGTGGTGGAGGTCATGTCGAGCAAGGAATCTCTATCGGCTTTCACCACGCTATCGAAGCTAAGCGGGTAGAGGCTTTGTTGATCGATTTCGCCCAGCAAATGATGATTGGCCAGAAGCTTGGCCGTGATAAACGGCTTTAGTATGCCCTCTTTGCCAGACATACGCCCTGAGCCGCTTGAGCCGAGTGCTCTGGTGCTGGAAACCGAGCGCCTGCGCCTGCGTCCGCTCTGTGAGGACGATATCGATATCGCCCGCGATCTGTTTCTTGACCCGGAAGTTGTCAAATATGTGTGCGGGTTGAGTAAGCCGGAAGACGTGGCCGGCGAACTGGAAACAGCAATGGCGAGAGGTGCCGGCGGCCGGCTGGGCGTTTGGTGCGTGATAGACAAGGCGACGGCGGAAAAGTATGGCACGAGCGTGCTCTTACCCTTGCCTCTCGATGAAGATGACACGGATTGGTCGCTTTTGGTCGATGACCGCTATCCGGATGCCGAGATCGAGATCGGTTACATGCTGAAACGCTCCGCCTGGGGCCGCGGGATTGCGACGGAGGTGTGCACGCGCCTGTTGCGCTTTGCCTTTGAAATGACGGCGCTTGAAGAGGTTGTGGCCTGCACTGACCCGGAAAACTTTGCCTCGCAAAACGTTCTGAAGAAGTCAGGATTGAGGGACGTGGGCCTGCGCCGGGCGTACGGGACCCAATGTCCCGGCTTTGAGGTGACGCGGGAGGAATGGGTTCAATCTGCCGCTGGATCGTTGCCGGCGCGATGACCCAAGCATGCTGACGGATTGCCCCCAGATTAAGCGGATAGGCGACAACAGCCACGACACTTCCCGAAGTTAAGGACGGAACGTAGTTGGGCGACGAATGATCATGGCGCCTAAGAGTTCATGCGATAGCTATATGTTATGATATCTAAGTATCTATTGAATGAGTGTCGATGTATCCGGCAGTATGAAGTGCATCATACTTGGGTGAAATTCTGTGATCTTCTACTCCAGAGAGCGCAACACAATCGTTAATCTGATGGGCATTGGATGATATGCCACTAAAAAGGTGATTTTAAGGTTATCGCATTTTGTCTACTTATTGTGTTTCAAGACTTGCGTTCTTTTCTATTTTCCGTTAACAATTTATTAACGGGGAAGCTGAGTTGTAATTTATTGGGGAAAGCCAATGAAAAGTATGGTGTTAAGTGGCGCCTTTCTGGTGCTGACTGCTGGTGCTGTAGGCGCAGTGCCTATCACTTTCGATCTCTCGGTACCACCAGGCCAACAAGATTCGACGAACTATAACTCACTGTCACAATCGTTCTCGCTGACGGTGGGCGGGCTTACTGGTACGTTCACCGCTGGAGCGTTCACAAATAGTTTGGATGCCACCGGCGGCAATAGGAACATTGATCCAATTCCTAACGGTTACACCATTGGTGGACCGAACCAAACTTTAAACCCTGCCAGTGATATTCGGATCGGGCGTTACGTTGGCGGTGCCGGCGTTACAACACGTCCTGGCGATAATCATCAGGTTGACGGTAACGGCTGGGACAACTTCATCACCGCTGCCTTCACCTTCAACGGCAATGATATAGACGTGGGAATGTCATCGGTGTCTTTTGGGTTGTTCAACCCTTCTAACGGCGACGACTTCCGTTGGGGCTTCGATGCCAACGACGACGGGACTTACGGAACGGACGACTATCTGAGCTTCAGGCAAGACGATAACCCGTTCACGAATTTCGGAACCGTTCAAAGCGCTATGTACATGTTCGGCGCTTTCGACGGCAACGACAAATGGAAGTTGAAATCCATCACGGTGGACTTCACAGATCCCGGCAACAATGTGCCTGAAGTTCCGGTCCCGGCCGCTCTGCCGCTCTTGGCGGGTGGTCTTGGACTGATGGGCCTCATGGGCTGGCGGCGCAAGCGGAAGCTCGGTAAAGCCTAGTCCTTTATCACAAGACACTATGGAAAAGCGGCCGCGCGAGGCCGCTTTTCTTTTGTTTGGAGACGTCCTTGCGGACAAACCGCCGTCGCACTCCATGCATGCTGGCGGTGGCCGGGCGCGCCGCAACATTTACAATCTCGCCGCTGATCCATCCACTTGGCCGTCTCTGACCGGCAATGGAATTAGCGTTGACTTTGTTATATGGGTTCGCCTAATTGCGTGCGGTGGTTCGGATTAACAATCCCAAATCCATAAGCCAAAATCGAAATCACGTGCTGAGTACAAGGCATGTATTTTGAACCCTTCTATTCGAGACTAAACCATGCCGAGCCAGAACTTAAAAACGACACTGGTGAGGGTGCTAACCACTTTACTTCCATTTTCGATCCGAAAGTTCATTCTTAAACTTGGTATCGCCCTGGCAGAGGAACAATTTCTGTTAGAAGCGCACCGCCGCGCCAATGCGCCTGACCAAGCGCAGGCCCTGAGCGCGTTGGCCAAATTGAACTTTTCTCCTGAGTTTGTGGTTGATGTGGGGGCTTATGAGGGCGATTGGGCGCGGATGATCCACGGCATATGGCCGTCCGCCACAGTCCTCATGATTGAGCCTAATGAGAGTAAACTGCCGATCCTCGAAAAGGTGGCCAAGGAAATCAATGGAGATGTTGCTTGCGAGCTTCTGGGAGCGCAGTCGGGCGAGGCCGTTGATTTTCACGTGATGGAAACCGGATCATCTGTGTACGCTGAACAAAGCGCTATCGACAGGGAAATTGAACACCGAACCTTGCAAGCCCTTGATAAACTCGTTGGCGGACGGACGGTAGATATCCTGAAGATTGATGTTCAAGGATATGAGCTTGAAGTTCTGAAGGGGGCTCAAGACGTTCTATCAAGCGTCAATGCTGTTGTGCTTGAGCTCTCATTGATCGCCGTGAACAAAGGCGCGCCAATCTTCCATGAAATGATCGAGTTCATGTCAGAACGAGGCTTTGTACTATACGATATTCTCGAATTTCACCGGCGGCCACTGGATGGCGCGCTGTGGCAGATTGATTGCCTTTTCGTTCCAGCTTCGTCCGAGCTGAGAGCCCATCAGCAGTTCGGCTGATTTGAAGTCTGAGCACCACGCCTTAAGACCTGGTCGGCTCAGGGGGTATGTTTGCCAAAGAGGGCACGATAGAGCCGTTTATCGCGGCCATAAATGTCCGGCCGAAAGTTGATGGCGCCGTTGAGGCCACGGAACACTGTGGAATAGGTGAGGTGCACCGGCAAGGGCTCGGGCAGATTGACCCGAGTGATCTTGGCAGAGTCCAGAACCGTCTGGATCTTCTTCAATGACCATTTACCCGGCGCCTCCTGAAGCAGTTGATTGGCCAGATGGAGCGGGCGGCCGACACGGATGCAGCCGTGCGAGAAGGCCCGTGTGGTGCGGCCGAACAGGCTGCGTGACGGGGTGTCATGCAGATAGATCGCATGCTTGTTGGGGAACATGAACTTGACCCGGCCCAGCGCGTTCTTCGGACCTGGTTTCTGGCGAATGGTGTACGCGAAGTTGGACCGCGTGACAGAGGCCCAGTCGACCGCCCCGAACGGAATGGACTGACCGCCCTGGAGCAGCTCAAAATTGTTGCCGAGATAGCCAGGATTGGCTTGCAGCTTCGGCAGCATCTCTTTTGTGGCAATGGAGCGCGGCACGGTCCAGGTGGGGTTCAGCTCCAGATAGCGGATCTTGTTGGAGAACACGGGCGTGCGCGTGCCGGGTTTGCCCACCACAACACGAATGACTTCCTGCAGCGAACCATACTCCACGCGGCGCAGCTCAAAGCTGGCCACGTTCACCAGAATGTGGCGGTCGCCCAAGTCTTCCGGCAACCAGCGCCAGCGCTCCAGGTTTACGATGATCTGGCGCACCCGCTCTTCGGCCGAAACGTTCATGGCAAAGATGCTCTGTTTGCCGACAACGCCGTCGCTGTCCAGCCCATGTTCGGTTTGGAACTGGCGCACGGCAATCTCCAGACCCTCATCATAGAGGTTGGGATCATCTGCCGATTGGGTGAGGTCGCCAGAGGCCATCAGACGCGCGCGCACCTGCGCCACCCGTGGGTCGATCATGCCGGGCTTTAAGGTCTCGCCGGGGTCCACCGCCTGCCAGCCACCCTTAGCCACGATGGCTTGGTATTGGCGCAGCGCGTTGCGCAAGGTGCGATATTCAGAGTTCTGGGGTTCCCAATCGGTGAAGAAGGCATCAAGCGACGGATAGGTGTTGAGCTTGGCGAGAACCGGCACCAGGTCCAGCTTCTTACGGGAGACAAACAGTTCAGGGTCGATCTTGCGCGGCACAAAGCGTCCGATTTTCAGATCGGACGCATATTTCAGAAAGAACGCACTGAAGGCGAGTTCCGCATAGGCTTCCGTGAACGCTTCGCCGGCCTGCAGGCTGTCTTTGAGTGTGGTGAGATATTCGATCGGGTAATCCCGCGTGAAGAGGCCGTCGCGCGCGGCGTTCGACAGGCGCTCGATCAACTGGTCCATCCGCGGCGAGCCGACCCAGAACAGACGCCCCTCATTGTCCACGTAGTGCTTGGTAAGGGCAGGGCGCACGATTTGAACGGGCATGGGCAGCCGGCCCTCAGAATTGAGGATGGTGGCCACCTGAGCAGAAACTTCATTGCGGGTGGAGAAGCTGTCGCCCTTTTGCGCGACCGCCGGGGAGGCGCCGAGACCTGTCAGCGTTGCCAGCGCCAAAGTGGCGGCCAGTGTTCGAAGCGGGCGTCCAACCGGTTTGTCTATCATTTGCTTGACCTTCCTCCCAATCCACCGTCCTTGCCGCTGTGGTGCCACTTTTTTGTTAAGCTATTATTAACCATAACGGCCAGTCGTTTTCCCTACATTTGTGCCAAAAATGGCGAAAACATGGGGGCCGATCACGCAAGTTTGTGCGTTATATGATCGCTAGGGGCTGTTCGTCCGCACACGGCGGAGTAAATTGGTCCGCAAATCCAACGTATAAGACGCCTAAACTCAAAATGAGCCTTAAAGTGAAACTCAGCGATTTGCCTCGTGAGCAGCTGGAAGAAATGGCCGCTGCCGGTTCGGAGATTGAGGAATGCTACCGCCTCTTAGGCAAGACCAACGCGAATGTGGTGGGGCAGTGCCTTGCCAATCAGGGCACGTTTTATGAGTTCGACCATTATCCGTCGGGCGACATTTACGACGACCAGTATGGCTCACAATATTACTACCATGCCCACCGGGACGAGGAGCACGGCCACTTCCATACGTTCCTGCGCGCCAAGGCCATGCCCAAGCGTATCCAGCCGGCACCCTATGAGGGCGAGGGGGAGCGGCCTCTGGGCAAGGATGCGCTGTGCCACTTCGTAGCGATTTCCATGAACGCGCCGGGCAAGCCCATTGGTCTGTTCACCACCAACAGGTGGGTGACCGATGAGAGCTACTACTCCGCAGAGGACACGATCGAACTGCTTGGCAAGTTCAAGATGGACCACACCTATCCCTGTCTTGCCACCAACCGCTGGGTCTCCTCGATGATGGTGTTGTTCCGCCCGCAGATCGAGGCGCTGATTCGCGAGCGCGACCAAGTGATGGCCGAGTGGCAGGAGAAACACCCGGACCGTGACGTCTATGAAGACCGCGACCTTGAAGTGACGTCGGAGACGTCGATCGATGTGCCCAAGCAGATATCCGCGGTGCGCCAGGCAATCCTGTCGCACGGCAAGGCGGCTTGATGCGCCGGGCCGGCTGATCTGGTGCGGTTGATTTCATCTATAACCGTGAACATTGCCCTCCTCATTTGGCTGGCGGTCAACGCGGGTGCCGACACCCTCGCCCCAGAGCTGGTGCCTGAGGTGATCTCCATCCCTGCCGGCGCGTTCATCACCGGATCCGATCAAGCTGAACGTGAGGCTGCCTACAGGTTGGACGAGAAAGCCTATGGCCATTCGGTGACCCGCAAGCAGCGCTGGTACGACTTTGAGGACAAGCGGCGGACAATCAGTCTGCCGGCCTTCGCCATTTCCAAGTCGGCGATTACGAACGCTCAGTATCGGGCCTTCACGAAAGCCACGGGCCACCGGATCCCTCGGGTGAAGCCGCGCGTTTGGGCGTCCTACAAGCTCATTCACCCCTATGAGCGGGCGCTGCGCCACGCCTGGTCAAAGGGCACCTACCCGGAAGGCCGCGCCGAACATCCCGTGGTGATGGTGTCCCACGACGATGTTCAGGCTTACGCGGCCTGGCTCTCCAAACAAACCGGCCATAAGTGGCGCCTGCCCACGGAGAAGGAGTGGGAGAAGGCCGCGCGCGGCACCGATGGCCGCTACTTCCCCTGGGGCAACACCTATGATGCCAAGCTGCTCAACAGTCACGATAAGGGTCCGTTTGACACCGTGAACGTGGGCAAGTTTCCAAAGGGTGCCAGCCCCTTCGGTCTGCTGGATGCGGCGGGTCAGGTGTTTGAATGGACGTCGACGCCGACGGGCAAAGACCGCTTCCGGGTCAAGGGTGGATCGTGGGATGACAGCGGCTGCGGCGTCTGCCGCCCGGCCGCACGTCACGGGCGGCCGAAGGCGATTAAGCACATTTTGGTTGGCTTCCGTTTGGTGCGCGAATAGCCGTTTACGGACGGTTTATAATCCTCACGCTTTAGTGAACCACTGAACTCCTCATGTGAAAACACGTGCGCGACGGCTTTGATAGGTTGTCCGTCGGAAGGCCGTCTCTGTTGTCCGGCGTACATATAGTCCGCATCCTGACCGACTTTCCTTTGTGCATTCGCACACTGACCTCAATTGATCATTTTCGGGAGGAACCTAATGATCAGCAAAAACGAACTGCTCTCGTCTGTGGCCGTTGTGCCAGTGGCCTTGGGCGTTGCAATTGGCTTGTCTGTCTCCGGACCGGCAAATGCCAGCAAGGCTAATCCGGCTGCTGTCAACCGTTCGGGTGAAAACCCGGTGGCCCAGAAGCGTGCGGGACAGCCGGGCAATCCGACGGCGCAGAAGCGCATTCGGGTCGCCGCCTGTAACCCCTGTTCTGCGGCTAAGAAATGTAATCCCTGTGCGGCAAGCGCATGTAGCCCGTGCGCTGCCAAGAAGTGTAACCCGTGCGGCGCAGCATGCGGTGCCGCCTGCGGCGCTTGCAATCCTTGCAAAGCCAAGAAGTGTAACCCTTGCAAGAGCTCATCGCTGGAGCAAGGCAACGGCTTTGCCGTGAAGCGCGTGCGCGTGTCCTGCAACCCATGTGCGGCAGCGAAATGCAATCCGTGCAAAGCGGCCTGCGGTGCGTGTAACCCTTGTGCAGCCAAGAAATGTAACCCGTGCGCTGCAAAGTGCGGCGGTTGCAATCCTTGCAAGGCTAAGAAGTGCAATCCGTGCAAGAGCTCTTCGCTGGAGCAAGGCAACGGCTTTGCCGTGAAGCGCGTGCGCACCTCTTGCAACCCTTGCGCGGCTGCTAAGTGCAACCCGTGCAAAGCGGCTTGCGGTGCGTGCAACCCTTGTGCGGCCAAGAAATGTAACCCCTGCGCTGCAAAGTGTGGCGGGTGCAATCCTTGCAAAGCCAAGAAGTGTAATCCTTGCAAGAGCTCTTCGCTGGAGCAGGGCAACGGCTTTGCCGTGAAGCGCGTGCGCGTGTCCTGCAACCCTTGCGCGGCTGCTAAGTGCAATCCGTGCAAAGCGGCTTGCGCGGCGTGCAATCCCTGTGCAGCGGCCAAGTGCAATCCTTGCAAAGCGGCCTGCAACCCTTGCGCGGCAGCCAAGTGCAACCCGTGTAAAGCGGCCTGCAATCCTTGCGCGGCAGCCAAGTGCAACCCGTGCAAAGCAGCTTGCAACCCTTGTGCAGCAGCTAAGTGTAATCCGTGCAAAGCGGCTTGCAATCCCTGTGCAGCGGCCAAGTGCAATCCTTGCAAAGCGGCCTGTGCGGCGTGCAACCCTTGCGCTGCCAAGAAGTGCAATCCGTGTAAGGCGGCTTGCGGCGCATGCAACCCGTGCAACCCGTGCGCGGCTAAGAAGTGTAACCCTTGCGCAGCTTGCAATCCCTGTAAAGCGGCGTGTGGCGCATGCGGTGCTTGCAATCCGTGCAATCCTTGCGGCGCGGCTTCGGCAGCGGCTCTGACGGAATGCGTGGTTCCGCGCATTGCCTGCAACCCCTGTGCGGTTAAGAAGGTGTCCGCCTGCGGTGCCTGCAATCCGTGCAAGGCCGCTTGCGGCGCGTGCAACCCGTGCGCGGCCAAGAAGTGCAATCCTTGCGGTGCGTGCAATCCCTGCGCCGCCAAGAAGTGCAATCCGTGCAAGGCCGCTTGCGGTGCCTGCAATCCCTGTGCGGCTAAGAAAGCCTGCGGTGCGTGCAATCCCTGCGCTGCAGCGTGCGGGGCCTGCGGTGCTGCACCGGCGGTTGACGTGAGTGCTGCTGAACTGGCCGCTCTGGCTGACTGTGTCCGCAAGGCGCAGATCAAGTCGTACGGCAAGTCCGGCCACTGGGCGACAGCACGCTGGAAGCGCTTCAACACGGTCTCCAAGCATGGCTACCGCTCCGATACTCATGGTGGCCGGTTCGTGACCAATCATGTGAACAAGGTCGGTCTCAGCGCCTACACCAAGTATGACGCGCAAGACAGCAAGATGCCGATTGGAACAACGGTGGCGAAACCCAGTTTCGTCGTCCAGCCCGATGGCAAAGTGGCCCTCGGACCCTTGTTCATCATGGAGAAGATGGTCAGAGGCTTCAACGCGGAAACATCGAACTGGCGCTATGCCATGGTGATGCCGGGCGGCAAGCTGTTTGGCCTGACTGGTGGCAAGAACTCAGCGGGTCTGAAGTTCTGTCACGACTGCCATGTGGGCGGTGAGGCCAACGACTTCATGCTGTTCCTGCCCGAAGAAGTGCGGAAGTAGCGAACCCTGCACGACGGTAACAAGCAATCATGCCCGGGCCGGCTTCACTGCCAGCCCGGGCATTTTGATTTGGTGAGAGATGAAATCCTTCAGTCCTCTTATTGCGGCTGTTGCCCTCATGGCCGCGCCTGCGATGGCAGACCCCATCAAGGCCGCATCGGGCGAATACACGGTCGAAGATGGGATGACGATTGTGCTCGGGTCGACGCGCGTTGTGTTGCGCCACATCTCCGCACCGCCTTTAGGCACCACTTGCCAACTGGGGGGCAAGCTGCGCGATTGCGGTGTGATCTCACGCGCCTCTCTGATGGACCTCTCCGCCGGCGCGGCCATCAGATGCACGCTGGGCGCAGATGGGTTTGCACACTGTACGTCGGGAGGCTTCGATCTGGCGGAGAACATGATCTACACCGGCTGGGCAGTGCCGCAGGCCGGAGCGCCGCAGCGGTATTGGGGCCAGATGAACGGAGCCAAGGCGGCCAAACGCGGCTTTTGGAAGGGCGCGTTCGAACCGGTTTGGGTGCCGCAGCAGAAAGCTCTCACCCGGTGATTGGGGCCAGAGGGGGATACGCTCTGGCCCGCTTGGCGGCGACGGTCAAGCCCGGGCCGGTACCACGTCCGGCTTATGCAAGCTCACCACCGTGAGCACAGCGGCGCCGTTGAGCCAGTAGTACCAGGCATCAATCCCGCTGAACCCAAGCACGAAGGGCGCTGCCACAAACACCAGGCCAACGGCGAGGTCGACCGCCAGGTGGAGCCCATAGGGCAAAACGCGGACAAGACCGAGGTGATGGTCGGTGAAGACGGTGAGCACGAAGGCTGCTGCGCCGGTGACCAGCGCCAGCCAGAACGCCAGAGGGTGAGAGGCGCCGAGGCCGAGGATGAACGGTGCGGCCATCAGCGAGAGCGCCACGGGATAGTCAAGAAAGGCGTGGACGGAGCGGGTGACAAATCTGAGGTCCATGGGGATGGGTCCTTTTCGGTTGCGTTAAGGCCCACAATATGCGTCCGCCGTGCCGGTCTATGTATGCTTGATCGGCCGAGATTCTTGATGGATCGTACGGAAATGATGCTCATCGCGCCCCTGCGAAAGAGGGGGCCCATAGCTCGGTCAGTTTTCTTGGCTAAGAAGGTCCTCGCTTTCGCAAGGACGCGCAACAAGCTGCCTTCGGGTCACAAGCGCCAGGTCACTTCAGCTTCATGCAGCTTGCATAGTAACTGACCGTCGCGGGCCAATCGCTGAAGACCCCGACCACGCCCACGTCCTGGGCCAGCACGTGCAGCAGTTCGAACATCACGCCATCGCTCTTGGTAAGATCTTTGATGGACTGATAGTACCAGCCACCGCCCGTGGTCAGAGGTCCGGAGCGTTCCAGCGTCCATGTGATGAGCTTCAGGCCGGCGGCTGATGCCATCTCAGCATAGACCGACGGAACAATCTTGCCCTCTTTGGCCGTGACCAGAACCCACATGGGCGGCGCAAGATAGTTCACACCCTTGGCCTTCAGGTCCTCCATCTTGTGGCGCCAGGTCTCCGGCTTCATGGGGTCGAACGCGGCATCGTTGTAGTTGTTGTCGAGGAATACGGCCTGCCTGCCGAACTCCGGCTCAGCTTTGATCCAGTAGAGCACATCATCCAGATTGAACGATTGCGGCCATACGTCGGTAGCCGGGACGCCGGCGGCCTTATATTCGTCGATCAGCTTTTGGGCATAGTCCTCCTGGGAGAAGCCGTTGAACGGCATGGTCACCGAGGGCGACTTCAGTTCGGGGGTAAACTTTGCGCCGAGGGATTTGAACAGCTTGATCGATTCCGCGTGGGTCATGAGCGTGCCGTTCTCGGCTGCATAAAGATCGGTACGCCAGCCTGCGGTGCCGTCCATATAACCTTCCAGGCTCGTGGCCTTTTTGTTGGCCGCGTCCATCTTGCCTTGCAGGGTCTTGAACTGCGCCAGGGTCAGCTCGCTGGTGCGGCACTCCGCAACCGCGTCCTTATCGGCCGTGGCCGGCGCAAACGGCTTCACGCAGGTGCCGGCAAGATCGGTGGCCAAAATGTTAGTGGTGGTGTGCAAATCATTCTGGGCATGGCGGCAGACCAGCTCTTTGTCGGCGGTGAAGGTGACATCGCATTCCAATATGCCGGCCCCCATGCGCGCGGCGGCGGTGTAGGACTCAACCGTGTGCTCTGGAAACTGCATGGGTGCGCCGCGATGGCCAATGGAGAAGTCCGTGTGCATGAACGGCCCCTTGGCACATGCGGCCAGCTTGCTCTTCAGCTCGCCATCGGCCATCCGGTCGATCAGGTAATAGGGTCGTGGGCCAAGTTGCACCGTTTCTGCGGTAGCGAGGGCCGGGGCGAAGGCGGTGGCTGCCGCCAGGGCTGAAAGCGCAAGCGTAGTCTTCATAACGATCTCCCGAATTTGAAGCCGGCCTGTTATGAGCGCGGGCCATGACAAGTATGCAAAGGACCTGTGACGGCTTCATGATCGCTCACGGCCCTTCGTGCAACCGCTCCAGGTGCCAGATCTTGGAGACGATTTTCCATCCCTCCGGGCCCTTCACGAAACCCAAATGGTCCACAAACACGTTCTGATGGGCACGCAGCCTGATCTTCACCACGGCGCTTAGGGGCGAGAGCCAATCCACCATCAAAATCTCATCTTCACGCACCTGACCCTTGCTGGCCGGCGAGATACGCCCGCCTACATCGTCGCTGAAACTCCCAATAGGCTCCACAAAGATCTTGCCGTCATCACCGTCAAACAAGCTGGACTGGTGATGGAACACCGCGTTCAGCTTCTGAGTGTCGCACTCGTAAAGGGCGTCGAAGTAGGTCTGTACTGCTGCGAACAGATCATCGGTGTTGCTCATCAGGTGTTCTCCGCTGTGAATGATGAGGCAGTATTTGATTGTATATGGAAATTATGCCACTGGTGAGCATGCCGAATTTGCCGGAAAAAATGACAAAACCGCTCAAGGTCGTCGCCCTTGTCTATGATGGCCTGTGTACGTTTGAGTTTGGGATTGTCTCAGAGGTATTCGGACTGCCCCGCCCTGAGTTGGGAGGCGATCTCTATCGCTTCTCCTCTGTGGCGCTTGAGGACGGTCCCATCCGGGCGGCGGGCGGGCTTGAGGTGCGTGCAACGGGAAAGCGTTCAGAGCTTGCCAGTGCCGATATCGTGGTGGTGCCGGGCTGGCGGGGGCAGGACGCAGATGTGCCGCAGGCCATCAGGGTAGAGATTCAGAAAGCGTTTGGGCGGGGCGCGCGGCTCTTGTCCATATGCTCCGGCGTGTTCGTGCTCGCAGCGGCCGGGGTGCTCGGCGGGCGCCAGGTGACCACACATTGGCGCTATGCGGAGGCTCTGGCAACGCGGTTTCCTGATGTCACTGTGGTGGCCGATCAACTCTATGTGGAAGACGGACCGGTGATCAGTTCGGCCGGATCATCGGCCGGGATTGATGCGTGCCTGCACATCGTGCGCGCTGACTATGGCTCCAAGGTTGCCAATTCGGTAGCCCGGCGCCTGGTCATGCACGCGCACCGCCAGGGCGGGCAAGCTCAGTTTATCGAGCAGCCCATGCCGAAGACCGGCGGCCAGCATCGGTTGTCAGTGATGATGGATGAGGTGCGCAAAAGTCTTGCCGGTGCTCATCGGATCGAGACGATGGCCCGCCAGGCCGGCATGTCCCCGCGCACCTTTCAGCGGCGTTTCCTAGGCCTCACCGGTGTGCCCGCCATGCAATGGTTGACCCAGGAGCGGGTGGCCCGCTCGTGCACACTGCTGGAGACCACCGATCTCAGCGTTGAGGCGATCAGTGATACGGTCGGAATGAGCACGGCGGAAGCCTTGCGCTATCACTTCCGCAAGAGCCTCGGGGTCAGCCCGTTGGAATACCGGCGGCGCTTTCAGGGGTAGGGGAGCTTGAGCACCGCTGGCTTAAGCCGCACACGTCGCCGCCAGATACTTGGTGAACTGCCACAGGTTCCGTTCAATCGGATGGAAGGTCCCCTCCGGCAGGATCGGCGAGGTGGACCCCCGGTGCAGCGCCTCTACCAGGCCTTTATCTTCCGCATTGGCCACGTCCAGATAGGTCTTGAAGTCCTGCAGCCAGGTCTCGTAGCCCCCCTCGGGAATATCAGCCAAAACTTCCGGTGGCACGGCAGCGCCCCATGTGGCGCGCATTTGGCTAATGCCCTCAGGTTGAACGGAGATCCACCACACATAGTCCGGCATCAACGTCACCAGATGGCAGGGGAAGACGCAGAAATCTACCATCATCCGCCGCCACGCGCCCTCCAGCCGGTCATTTCCGGGGTGGGCGGCGCCCAATCCGCTTTCTGCCGCCTGGGGTGCGCGATGGTAGCCGAAATAGGGATTGTCATCGCCGCAGACATAGTCGTCCAAAGGCTTGTTGTGCTGAGCGAAGGTTTGCCCATGCGCGATGGGCACGTGGTAGCTCTCGGTGAAATTCTCGATAAGGTTTTTCCAGTTGGCGTTCCAGGTCATGGTCTCGCGGATCACCGTTTTGTAGCAGGCCATATCGTAGCGGCCGACCACTTCATCGCGCAGGGCCTGCACGCGCTCAGCGACCGTGAGAGGGGGGTCCGGATTGAGGGTCACGTAGATGAAACCCTCCCAGACCTCCAAAGGTACTTGGCTCAGTCTGTGGTCGTTTACATCGAAGTCCGGCTTCATCTCCATATAGGGCGCGCGCACGAGGCGGCCGTTCGGCGCATAGGTCCAGGCGTGATAAGGACAGGTGAACTTGCGCGCGTGGCCCTTGCCCTCTGCCACCAATTGCGCAAACCGGTGAGCGCAGGCGTTGATGAAGGCGCTTAAGGTCCCGTCCTCCTGGCGGACGATCAGCAGGGGCACATCGGCAACCTGATGGGTCATGTAATCGCCAGCGTCCGGCAGCTCATCGGCCCGGCCCGCGCAGATCCATTCGCGCATAAACACCTGCCGGCGCTCATGGGCGAAGAACGCTTCAGAGTGGTTGACGGCAGGGGGGATCGGGTTTGCGGCTTCAAAGGGCTGTTGCGCGGCGGCGTTGAGCTCGGCCAACACATCGTCTAAGGGCACATCGCGCCGGGGGAGGGGATTGGTCATCGGGTCTCCTGCCTCTGAGGGTCAGATCTTCTTTTCGCGCTCGCTCCAGAACGCCTCCTTCAGAATGTTCTTCTGTATCTTTCCGATGGGCGTTCTGGGGAAATCCTCCACGAACCTCACCAGTTGCGGCCGCTTGAAGGGCGCCAGCTTCTGCTCGCAGTGCTGGATGATCTCGTTCTCGCTTATCCTCTCATCGGGCTTCATCATCACGTAGGCTGCAGGCGTTTCGCCCCACTTGTCATGAGGAATGCCGAACACCGCACATTCCGCCACGGGCTCAAGCTCGTAGATCACCTCTTCGATCTCCTTAGGGTAGATGTTCTCGCCGCCGGAGATGATCATGTCCTTGGAGCGGTCGATAAGCGTGATGAAACCCTCTGCGTCGATGGTGCCCACATCTCCCGACCAGCCCCAACCATCGCCCAGTTTGAAGAACGCCTTTGTCTGTTCCGGTTCGCCGTAGTACTCCAGCATCACGTTATCGCCCTTGGTGACGATCTCGCCGATCTCTCCAGGTGCTACATCTCGGCCCTCCTGGTCGACCACCCGGGTGTCCACGTTGTAAGGTTGACGGCCCACGCTTCCCAGCTTGGCGGGCAGATACCAGGGGCGTAGAGCCGCAATCACGCCCATCTCCGATTGGCCATAGATCTGAGTGAGCGCCAGGTCAGGCAACCGCTTCATGAGCTCCACCTGAACCCAATCGGGCATTGGCGCGCCGGCAAAGCTGAGTTTGCGCCAGGACTTAAACGGGCCAGGATCGAAACCGTCGTGGTTCAACAGCATGCCTGCTTGGGTGGGCACCATGAAGGTGGCAGTCATCTGGTGACGCTCTGCCAGGTCCATGAACGCGGCCGGATCCCACTTGGGCAAGAAGAGCGTGGTGGCCCCGGCCAAGATCGCCGGCTGAAACATGATGTTGAGCGCCGCCACATGGAAGAGAGGGGTGACAATGGCCACCCGGTCGCGCTCATCAAGCGCTTCTTCCACCATCACCGTATGGGCGGTGACGGCGCGGGCCCGGTGGTTGCACAGAACACCTTTCGGGCGCCCGGTGGTGCCACCGGTATAGGTCATGCAGAACGCGTCTTGCTCGTGTAAGTCGACCGCTGGCGGGGTCTCGGGCGCAGAGGCGATCACCTCGTCAAGGCGGCGCGTGCCGGCCGGCATCTCCCCATCGCCGAAGCCGATGAGATGCATCAGCTTTGGCAGCTTGTCGTGAACGCCTGCCACCTTCTCTGCAAAGGCGCCATCGAAGATCAGCACCTCCACATCGGCCTTGTTCAGCACAAAGACCAACTCATCGGGCGCATAGAGCACTGAGACATTGGTGAGCACATAGCCGGTCCGCGCAACGCCAAAGAAGACAATGCCATACTCGGTGAGATTGCGGCTGAGCATGGCGATCTTGGCGCCCTTGCCCAGGCCGAGGTCCAGCAGCGCATTCGCCAGTTGGTTGGCCTTTTGGTCCAGGGCACGGTAGCTGAGTTCGGTGTCAGCGCAGATAATCGCCGGCTTGTCGGGGAACCTCTTGGCAGAGCGTTCCAGCATTTGCCCTGTCAGCACAGCACACCTCGATGCTTGGAGAGCCTAGACATTGAGCAGGAGATACTCCCGCTCCCACGAACTGATCACCCGGCGATACTGCTGCATCTCATAATCCTTCACTTCCTGGTAGACTTCAATGAAGCGTTCGCCGAAGACCTGCTTTAAGGGCTTGGTGTAATTCAGCTTGCTCATGGCCTCTTCCAGGTTGAGCGGGAGCGTGTGGGCGTAGCGATATGCGGAGCCTTCCACCGGGGAGGTGGGTTTGAGCTTTTCCGTCATCCCCAGATAGCCGCAGGCCAAAGTGGCCGCCAATGCGAGGTAGGGGTTCGAATCTGCCCCCGGGACCCGGTTCTCCACCCGCATTGCGGCCGGATCGGACGCAGGCACGCGCAAAGACACCGTCCTGTTATCAATGCCCCAGTGGGAGTTGGTGGGCGCGTCCGCATAGGGCACCAGGCGCCGGTAAGAGTTCACGCTGGGCGCAAAGAACGGCATGCAGCCTGACAGATAGCGCTGCAAACCCGCGATGTGGGACAGCAGCAGACGGGACTGCTTGCCCGCCTTGGTGGCGAACAGGTTCCTGCCCGTTTTCGCATCCACAAGCGATTGGTGAATATGCATGGACGAGCCCGGCTCGCTTTCATGCGGCTTGGCCATGAAAGTCGCATAGACATCATGCTTGATCGCGGCTTGGCGCACGGCGCGTTTGAACAGGAAAACCTGGTCAGCCAGATCCATGGGGTCGCCATGGTCGAAATTGATTTCAAGCTGGGCAGGACCGCTCTCGTGGCTCAAGGTGCCGATATTGATGCCGTGTGGTTCGCAATAATCGTAAATGTCTTCAACGATGGGATCGAACTCGTTGGCGCTGTCGATGCCGTAGGCCTGGCCGCCGGCCTCCTTGCGTCCCGAACGCCCGACGGGCGGCTCCAGAGGATAGTCCGGGTCGGTGTTCTTCTCCACCAGATAGAATTCCAGTTCCGGCGCCACCACCGGCTTCCAGCCCTTCTCGTCGTAAAGCTCCAGGATCTTCTTCAAGACGAAGCGTGGCGAGATATCCACGGGCTCATCGTTCAGATAGTAACAATCGCAGATCACCTGAGCGGTTGGCTCAGAGTACCACGGGACCATCCGGATCGAATCCATATCCGGCTTCAGGTAGATGTCCGACGCGGCCTGGCTGGTGACGTTCGCTTCTTGCACATAGCGGCCGGTGACGGTGAGAATGAAGATCTCCTCAGGCATCCTAAGGCCTTGCGTGCCGATGGCAGAGAGGAATTTCTTGGCCGGAATGATCTTGCCACGGGCCACCCCGCCCATGTCGGGCACGAGGCACTCTACCTCTTCAATGCCGCGTTCTGTGATCCAGTCTTGGAGTTTGTTTTTGGACATGGTGGGTCTGCTTGGAAAGTCTCAGTCGTCTCGTGATTTCTCTCTACCACAACCGGGCCAATTAGGGGTAAAACTCTGCGTTCGATCTTAATGGCATGAATTTGAGGACGCCCATGACGCGGCCATCTGACGGTCTGTCCTACTACCGGGCCACGGCCAATCCATCCTATGAGCACCCGAAGCTGCAAGGCGATCACACCTGCGATGTGTGCGTGATCGGGGCGGGGTACACCGGGCTCTCCGCGGCGCTCGAATTGGCTGAGCGCGGCTACGATGTGATCGTGTTGGAGGCTGATGTGGTGGGCTGGGGCGCCTCGGGTCGCAATGGCGGGCAGATCTGCACCGGGGTCTCCTGCGGTATGGAGAAGATCGAGAAAGTGGCGGGGCGCGAAGCAGCGCAAAAGGTTTTCGACATTTCCGAGGAGGCCAAGAGCCTGATCAGCTCTCGCGTTCAGACCCATGAGATCGAATGTGATCTGAAATGGGGGTACCTGCACGCCACAGAGAATGCCGGCGAAGTGGACGCGTTGCGCCATGAGGTTGAACATCTGGAAGGGTTTGGGGCTAAGGGCGCGACCTTCCTCGACAAGCAAGCTCTGGAGGAGCGCTTGGGCTCCACCCGCTATCATGGCGGGATCCGCGAGGAGGGCGCGGGCCACCTTCATCCCCTCAACTATTGCCTGGGCCTGGCCGATGCGGCCACCAAGGCGGGCGCCAAGATCTTTGAGCATTCCCCAGCCCTGGAGCTGGACACCGGCGCCAACCCGTCCGCCAAGACAGAACTGGGTACGGTCAAAGCCAAATTCATGGTGGTGGGCGGCAATGCCTATTTGGGCAAACTGGTGAAACCGCTCTATCAGCGGCTGATGCCGTGTGGGTCCTTTATTCTGGCCACAGAACCTCTGGGCGAGAATCGGGCCCGGGCCCTGATCGCCGGCGATGAGGCCGTGTCCAACACCAACTTCATTGTGGACTACTACCGCCTTTCCGCTGATCACCGCATGCTGTTCGGCGGGCGTTGCAGCTATTCCACTTTGGAGCCTAAGGATCTGGGCGCGTTCATGCGCCCGCGCATGACCAATGTGTTCCCCGAGCTGGAGGACGTGAAGATCGATTACGCCTGGGGCGGCTATATCGGCATCACCATGAACCGCATCCCGCATGTGGGGCGGATCGGCGAGAAGGTCTATTTTGCGCAAGGCTATTCCGGTCAGGGGGTGGCGCTGTCAGGTATGTGCGGCAAGCTGATGGCCGAGGCCATTGCCGGTCAGGCCGAGCGCTTTGATGTGATGGCCCAGTTCAAGCACCAGCCGTTCCCAGGCGGTCCTTTGCGCACCCCGGCGCTGGTTCTGGGCATGCTCTACTATCGCCTCCGCGACGCCCTCGGCTAGAAAAGGACTTTTGTTTATGCTCCCCCGTAAGCGTTTCCATCCCAAAGACCATTTGTCGATCGGTATCGATCTCAACCATTCCCATGGGCTGAACGTTGGCCAGATGATCTTCATTGGCGGCCAGGCCGATATCAACGCCGACGCCAAGGTCACCCGGCCCGGCGAGGTGGCGGTGCAGACCCGTATGGCTATGGAAGGGGTGAAGACTGTGCTGGCCGGCATGGAGGCCGAGCCCAGCGATCTGGTGAAGCTCACGGCCTTTTATGTGTTGGGCGACAAGCCCGATGAGCGCCTGATCTTGGAGACCATGGCGGAGACGTTGGGCCCGCTTGCGGGCCCCGGACCGGCGGTGACGCTGGTGCCGATTGAAACCAACTGCTTTGACGGGCTGACCATCGAGATCGAGGCCATCGCCATGCGCGGCCACAATGGGGAGCGGCTCGCGCGCACGGCCTCCTGGATCCCGGACGGGCCTGATCTTCCATCAACCTTCAGCCACGCGGTGCGGTGCGAGGAGATGATCTTCACCAGCGGCCAGACGGCAGAAGATGTCACCGGCGCCATGCAGAGCCCGGGCAGCCTGGCCGCCCAGAGCCATGTGGTGCTCGACAAGCTGCAGCGCCTTCTGGCCGGCCTTGGCGCCGATCTTCATGACGCGGTCAAGGCCAATGTGTTCAATGTGGAGCCTGGTGATCAGGAGGAGTGGAAAGAGGCCGCGCTCGTCCGGGCGAGCTACTACAAGGAGCCTGGCCCCGCGGCCACGGGCCTCTCGCTCACCCGTTTGCCCAAGTCTGACGCCATGGTGCGCTATGACGTGATTGCCATGCGCGGCACGGATGGTGCCCGCTTGCACCGCGAGGGTGTGTGGCCCACTGGCCACTGGGACTGGCCTGTGCATCTGCCCTATCGACATGGGTTGAAAGTGGGCGATCTCATTTTCCTGGGCGGCCAAGTGTCGTTGACGCCGGAAGGGGCCGTGATCGATCCGGGCGATGTGCAGGCCCAGACCCACACATCGATGCAGAACATCCAAAAGGTGCTGCAGGAGTTCGGCCTGGACTTTGAGCACCTTGTGAAGGTCAACACCTTCTATGCGGGCGAGAAAGGCCAGGAGGATCTCCTAAAGAACGTCAGCGTGCGTGCCGGCTACTACCGGGACCCCGGTCCGGTCTCTACGGGCATTCCGTTTGAGTACCTGGCTTACAAGGACATGTTGATCGAAATCGATTGCATAGCAATGGTTTAACCAACATTTGGCGGGGAGCCGCGTGCACCTTGACAAATCGGTTTTGATTTCTCATATTTCTGTTAAGACAGAAATTAGAGAAATTTGGAGACCGCTATGAACCTCACACCTGCCATGGAACGTTACATCCTGCACTGGGGTGAAATGGGCTCCAGGTGGGGTGTAAACCGGTCTGTCGCCCAGGTGCATGCGTTGCTCTATCTGGCCGACCGTCCGCTCAGCGCCGATGAGATAGTGGAGACCCTGGGCATTGCCCGCTCGAATGTGTCCACCAGCTTGAAGGAGCTGCAAAGCTGGGATCTCATCTCCATGACCCACGCTATGGGCGAGCGGCGCGACTTCTTTGAGGCCAAATCCGATCTCTGGGACATTCTCCTTACCGTGGTGGATGGGCGTAAGAAGCGCGAGATTGATCCCACGCTCTCCATGATGCGCAGGGCGGTTCTGGACGCGCGCGATGAGAAGAACACGCCGTCCGTGGCCCGCGAACGCATGGAGGACATGCTGGAGTTTGTGGAGTCTATGAACGACTGGTACGGCCAGGTCAGCCGGCTGCCCAAGCCGGTTCTGATCAAGCTCATGAAAATGGGCGCAAAAGTGGGGAAATTGGTGAAGAAAAAATAGGCGCTTCTGCACAATTTCCCAAACGGACCTGCACACCTTTCTGCGAGCAAAGCGAGGGTGAGCAAACGAGTAGGAGGAAAGAGCAATGTGGGCTGTTGAGCGGTTTGAAAAGGTTCATACCTTCACGCGCCCCAGGAAGCGTTTAGGCCTGGATGCAGCCGACCGGGTCCTGGAGGCCTTGAGCCTGAAAAGCGGATATGAAAGCGACGGCATGGGTATCCGCACCCTGATTGGACCGGCCGCATGGACCCGTCTGGCGCCGGCGATCAAGGCGCGCTTTGGCACGAGCCCCAAAGAGGGGGAGGTGCGTATCTACCGCGGCATTATGGAGAAAGTGGCCTGCACCTGGTTTGGTCTGGCCCTGGCGCATGTGGGCCGCTTTCTGGGCGCGCCCATGGCCTGGAAGACCGGGCGCAACGTGCCGTGCGATGTGCATGTCTACGCAGACCCCGACGGCGGCGTGGTTTGGGAGCGGCGCTATGCCTTCACCGGCGTGCGGGAGATTGTTGCCAAAACCACCAAACGCTGCGACGGCCGCGGGCGCCTGTTGGAGTGCTTTGGCCGTCATGCGGGCATGACGTTGAAGGTCTTTGAGGAGAACGGCGAACTGCACTTTAAGTCGGAAGATTTCTTCTTGCGGACGGGCAATTGGAAGCTGGTTTTGCCCATGGCGGTCAGCCCCGGCACACTGCACGTGGTGCAAAAGTGTGAGGGGGGCGGCAAGTTCCGCTTCACCATGGATGTGGACCATCCCTGGTTTGGCCGCGTCGCGGCGCAGGACGGGGTGTTCCGGGAAGCCTGACCGGTTTAAGCGTTTTTTGAGACAAATGGCGTCAACTTCTCCGGCTGAAAGAGGAGACCCGCCATGGTGTTCAAACTGTTCGGATGGAAGAAGCAATCCGCGCCCCAGCCGGAGGCGCCCGCAAAGCCGGTGATGGATACCGACGCCATTCTGGAAGAGATGCGCGCCCGCACAGGCGCCGACACCCGGGCGGCCGAGCTGCCGGCTTGGGCGTTGTTGTTCAGGTCCCCGTTCAAAAGCTATCCAGCGCCCACCAGTTGGCTGGGCGGTGTGCCACGTGCGCCAAGATCCTTCTCCTGGCCTAAAGGAGACAACGGACGTCCGCTGAGCTTTGTTGCGCAAATCGATCTGAGTGCAATGGCGGATGCACCGGGCCTGCCTGAAGCGGGCGCGCTTTTGGTGTTCACGGGTGATGGCTATGCGGTCCAGGTCCTGAGCAGCGCTGAAGTGGAGCAGAGCCAGCCGGTAAGCCCGCCCTGGGGACTGCCTGATTTGAAGGATCTGGGCTATTGGGGCCAGGGTAACAGGTTCAATGCCTGGGCCGTTGATCCGGTTCCCTTTATCAGCCGCAACGGGGAGATCCGGCCGTCCGCTTTCCCTGATCCTTTTGCGCAGCCCAGCCAGTGGATTGGAACTTGGGGGCTTGCCGCTCTTGAAGCCGGTGTCGTGGTCCAGGCTTTGGAGAAAGAGCTTCGGATGTTGGAGAGCAGAGCAGAGCTCCGCAGGAAGCGAGAGGCTGAGGGAAATGGCGGCAATTGGCCCGCCCACGCTGAACAGCAACATGCCCACTGGATCATGATGAAGGAGAATGCTCCAAACGTTATGGCAGCGCTCCAGGCCTGGCATGATCGGGCCGTTTCCATGCCTAAAGAAGGGCCCGTGGATCAAGAAGAACTTGCAGCGGTCCTATCTGCCCGCATGAGCCTGTCCGGGAAGATGCAGAACAACTACGGGACGAAGCATCTGATGGGCGGGAACGCCCACATGGTGTGGACGGAGATCTTGAAACAGATGCCGGCTGAGCAAAAGAACCATGATTTCTCATCAATTCCGCCGGAGTTCCGCCCGTTTGTCGAAGCAAAGATTACCGACTGGCGCGGTCATCGGCTCTTCGGCTTGGAGCCGGAATTTCCCAACAATTTTGAGGATTTGCGCGGGCAAGATCCACTGATCTCTATAGCGGCAGATCCGCTGGTTGGAACTGAAACGGAACACGATTACGGGTTTTCCATTTGGCTCAACCGCGAAACTATGGCTCAAGGGCGACACGGCGGTGGGCAATTGATCCATCATTGCGCTGTGTAGGCTGCGCCGGAGCTGCGGCCAATGTCGATTTCCGCCCTAAAAAAGTCGCGACTGGCCCTCGGAATTTTACCTGTTCCCAGTATTTTTATGCGTCTATAAGGGGTTGGCGGAATGTGACCGCCCCCAAACGGAGTGCGCGCTATGAGCGAGGAAGAAGATCTCGATCTCAATTCGTTGGATGATGACGAACTTGTCCAACAGATGCATGACGATCTCTACGATGGCCTCAAAGAGGAAATCGAAGAGGCCGTGCACATTCTCTTAAAGCGCGAATGGACGCCTTATGACATTCTGACAAAGGCCCTGGTGGAGGGCATGCGCATCGTGGGCATCGACTTCCGCGATGGCATCCTGTTCGTTCCGGAGGTGCTCTTGGCGGCCAACGCCATGAAGGCCGGGATGGCTATCTTGCGCCCGCTGCTCGCAGAAACCGGCGCCCCGCGTGTGGGTAAGATGGTGATCGGCACCGTGAAGGGCGACATCCACGACATCGGCAAGAACCTGGTGGCGATGATGATGGAAGGCGCCGGGTTTGAGGTCATCAACATTGGCATCAACAACCCGGTTGAGAACTATTTGGAGGCGCTCGAAGAGCACAAGCCTGACATCTTGGGCATGTCGGCTCTCCTGACCACCACCATGCCTTACATGAAGGTGGTCATCGACACCTTGAAAGAAAAAGGCATGCGCGAAGACTATATCGTGCTTGTGGGGGGGGCCCCGCTGAACGAAGAGTTTGCGGACGCCATTGGTGCTGATGCCTATTGCCGCGACGCAGCTGTCGCGGTAGAAACAGCTAAAGAGTTCATGACCCGCAAGCACAACGTCTTGGCTGCTGGTTAAGCTCTCGTCCGGCTTTTGAGCCGGGCTTTGAACACTCGGCGGGTGGGGCCGCCATTCCCTCAGGTGGGGAGGGAAGCAAACGGACGGACGCCGGGGGCGTCCGTTTGTTGTTCAGGGCACCGGACCCTGCAACCGAAGCCGGTCTTCATCCGTTTCACCCCTATCGCAGCCGTTACACGCCGTGCCCTCAGCTCAAGAGTTGATGAGCCAGGGCGGCTCTTACCATTGAACAGCTTCCGAATCGTGGCTAGCATTCACCCTCCACATGGCTCTAACGAGGAGGTTTTGCACATGAAGTCCATCCAACATTGCTTTGCGATCACCGGATTAGTCTTGTCGGGCCTTGTGGCGGGGGCACCGGGGGCGGCTGCGGCACCGCAGGCGTTGGCGTTGGTGGAAACCGGCGGTACCATCGATCTGGCCTGCGCCGGTGCGACCTGCAGCGCCGAACTCACATCGTTCTGTCTTGATTCCAGTCGCATCTCGCCGCCAAAGGGCACCGAGTATGAGTTGGCCACCGAAGGTCTGGTGCAACTGGTGGGGACCACGCCGGACGGGCGGAGCATTTCACTGGATGCCGGCCAAGTTGCGCGCTTCGTCTCCCAGCGGCGCCATTTGGCGGTGCGTGTCAGCATTGACCGGGCCAAGCTGAAGTCTTACGGCCTGACTCATGTTTCGGTCCACGTGGCCGCCCATGCGGCGCTTCTGCCTCTGCCCACCCGCGCGGATCCTACCGCCATCGGGAAGGCTGAAGCTGATCTCTTCACCGGGCCCTTGCGCAAGCTTGGGAGCCAGATCGTGGACAGCAACTCTTCGCGCATGCAGGCTGCCCGCATCACATCTCGCATGATCAATCTGTTGCCCGATCGTGGCAGCAAGCGAAATCAGGTGGAGCCCATGTGGCGCCGCGCCACAACCGCGGCCGCCGCACCCGGAAAGCCGCTTACGCCGGAAGCCCGCGATAAAGCGCGTGGCGCGCTTGAGCTGTGCCGCTATGTCACCAGTGTGAATCGCAGGATTAGCCTGAAGAAGTGCCTTCAGGAGAAGCATGACGGCCTGGTCGACTACCTCAATCAGCAGTATTGGAAGGCGGTCAAGACCGGGACCTGACTTGAAACGGTCTCAAGTCGCGCGCACTCGCGCCTCACGAAAACATTAAACTTCGTGTGCGCACGTGTGCGCGCTGATGCGTTAGCGTGGGCGGCTGGTTTGACTATCTAAGACTTGAGCCCATGGCGACGTTTGCTGCTTCTCTGCCTTTCACCCTGGATGAGACCACGGCCGGTGATACTCTCGGTGCACTCTGGACAACGGCTCACGCCGCGTTCAGGACCCGAACGGCGATCAAGGTCAAAGAGACCACGTATTCCTACGATGAGCTCGATCTCAGGGCCCGTGCTCTGGCGGCGGAACTGCATGGGGCGGGGCTCCAGGCAGGGGATGTGTGCGGGATCTACTTGGGGCGCTCTGCTGAGTGCGTCATTGCGATCCTCGCGGTCACCCTGGCCGGCGGCGCCTGGCTGCCCTTGGATCCGGCCTATCCCAAAGCCCGGCTCCGCGCTATGGCCGATGAGGTGGGGATCAAGCTCTTGCTGGTGGCCCGGGACACAGATCCATTGGCCCTCAATTGCCGGGCAGCGACCGTGTATGTGGGGGCGAACGAGGGAGCTCCACCTGAGCGCAGTTCAGGCTCTCCAAAGTGGCGCGCACAGGGCGATGATCTTGCCTATATCATCTACACCTCAGGCTCCACCGGTCGGCCCAAAGGGATCCAAATCCATCACAAGGCCCTGATCACCTACCTGACCTCCATGGCTGCGGTCTTGCCCAGCGAGGCGCTAGCGTCCGTTTTGTCGGTCAGTTCGCCGAGCTTTGATATCTCGTTGCTCGATCTGTTCTTAACGTTCCAGGCCGGGGGAACCGTGGTGCTTGCCACCGCCGGCGAAGCGCGCGACGGGCGTCGCCTGATAAGCCGCATTGAGGCTGAGCAGCCAAGTCTTTTGCAAGCCACACCGGCAACCTGGCGATTGCTGCTCGCGGCCGGCTGGCAAGGCGATGCGGCGTTGACCCTTTTGACCGGCGCTGAGGCGATCAGTCCGCGCATGGCGGGCGAGCTGAAAGCGCGTGCCAAGAGCGTTTGGAACCTCTATGGGCCGACGGAGACCACCTTGTGGGCAACGGCGGGCGAGATTACCGATGATGATGTCGAGCAGGGCAGCATCCCCATTGGCAAGCCGCTTGCCCATTTCGAAACGCTGATCTTGGATGACGCCCGAAAGCCGGTGAACCATGGAGACGTGGGAGAACTCTGGCTCCTGGGTCCGACGCTGTCTCGGGGATATGTGGCTCAGCCTGCCTTAACGGCGGAGCGCTTCGTGCAACTGCCGCAAGGCACAGCTTATCGGACCGGTGACCGGGTGGCGGTCAGGACCGATGGTCAACTCAGCTTCCACGGGCGCATCGACAATCAGATCAAGATCAACAGCGTGCGGATTGAACCGGCTGAAATCGAGGCGGTCCTGCTGCGCCATGCCGGCGTGCGTGAAGCGATCGTGGCGCTGAAGGGCGATGAGGAGACCAAGCGCTTGGTGGCCTACATTGTGCCCGCCGCGGGGAGAGGTGGTGATGAAACCCTAACGTCGGCGCTGCAGCAGCTCGCCAGGACCCATCTGCCGGCCGCCATGTGTCCGGCGCAGTTTGTTGAGGTGAGCGATCTGCCGTTGACCCCGTCCGGCAAAATCGACCGTAACGCGCTTCCTGCGCCGGAGAGCATTCGGCCGGACCTTGCCACGGCGTACATCGCGCCGCGTGATGCGCTGGAGTTGCGGCTGGCCACGCTCATGGCCGAAGCGTTGAAGGTCAAGCCAGTGGGGATATGCGACAGCTTCTTTGATCTGGGCGGTGACAGCTTAATGACGGTGGAGTTTCTCCTGGCTTTGGAGACCACCTTGGATGCGAAAATCGAGCTGAACAGCTTTTTGGAGGAGCCTACAGTTGAAGCGCTGGCGCGCTCCATAAATGAAGCCAGGGCCTTTCGCCCGTCAACGGCGCTGGTCAGCCTGCGGACCGATGGCAACGGTCCGCCGCTCTTCTTAATCCATGGTGCGGGAGGTCTCGCGTTCACCGTGTTTGAGCTGGGCCAGGCCGTGGGCGGCGACTTTCCGGTGTTTGCCGTGCAGGACCCTGCTTGCGACCTTGCCACCGAGCCACAACGCACGGTGCCCGCCATGGCCGTAAGTTTGATCGAGCAAATCCGCACTGTGCAGCCCCTGGGTCCCTACCGGCTGTGTGGCCATTCCTTTGGCGGCTTGCTCGCCTATGAGATGGCCGTGCAGCTTGAGCGCGAGGGACAGGCTGTTTCGTTCCTCGGTCTGATCGATACCCCCACACCGCCGCGATCCAGCACGGGGCGGGGTGTCTTGCCGGCGCTCAAGAACACCTGGCGTGAACTGCGGTTTTTCGGTCAGATTCTCACCCAAGCCGGGCCCATGGCGCTGGACGGGCTCTATGTCTTGTTCGGCGCCGAAGCGCGCTACCAGCGAGCAAAAGGCGAGGGGGGGGCCACGCTTAGCGCTCTTTGGACCAATGCGATGTTTCGCACATTCCACAAAGCGTCCGGCCTGGCCTCGGCGGTGGACCGCAATTCGCGTCTTTTGATGATGCGTCAGCCTGGAATTCGGCGCTCAATCCAGCTCACCGGCCTCCACGACAAAGCCCGCCGGGCCTACCTGCCTGAAGGCTATGGCGGTCGTCTCAACTTGTTCCGGGCCCAGCAGGCTTCGGCAGAAACACAAGGGTTCGCCGAGGACACCCTGGGCTGGGCCGCCTTGGCGCGCCAGGTTCGGACCCATTGGGTTCCCGGATCACACTTCTCCATGACCCGCGGGAGATATCTCGCCGTGCTTGCGGATCTGGTCAGATCGGCTTTGGAAGAGAGTCGCTAGCCGCCAGGTGGAAACTGGCCGGCGCAGGTTTCCTCCGCGCGGGCAGAGAACTGCGTAAACTGCGCCTCGTTGATGACGCCATCATCCTTCATCTTCTGAACCGTCACCAGGCGCGCGTCGCGGCAGGCGACATACTCCGGGTTCAGCTTGGCATCGTCCTCGCCTTTCTTGACCGGCGGGGGAAACATCACGTGCCAATTGAGGAAGACGATCAGGCCGATGCAAACGGCGCACAGAAGCCCGGCTGCGATCCGGGAGCCTCGGCCATCTAGGACGCTGTCAGGCTCGGCCATGATCGTTCACGCCTCCGCCGCCAGGGGCAGGTTGGTCAAGAGGTTTTGCGGTTTCATCTTCAGCTTGCCGCTTTTGGTTTTCGCAAGACCCAGATAGATCGGCCGGCCCTCCACCGCAGGGCTGAGCGCGCCTTTGTCTTTCACATGCATCTCAAACAGGCCGATGATCTGCTCAAGCTCGGCCTCTCCCACCTCGTGGCCCTCATACAGGGCGTTCAGGATGCGGGTGGCTTCCGCATCCAGCCCAATATGCCAGGTCCAGCGCTCGTCGTCGATGCGCGGCTTGGGTTGAACGCTGACGGTGAGATCCAGGAAGTGAGCCATCCAGGCCTCCAAGACCCGGCAAAAGGCATCGTTGGCCGGTTGCAGGAACCGGAAATCGATGACGGTGTCAAAGCGGTCCGAGCGCGGCCAGTAGAGCGCGCTGTTGTCTTCGTGCAAGACATCGAGTTGCACTTGCCTGAGCGACGTATTGGCCTCCTTGATGAGCTGGCCCAGTGAACCGAAACCACCGGTTTCAGCGAACATCTCCACGGTCTCGTCATCGGCCAGCATGACGATGCCCTCTTCGGTCGAAACGTTCTGATCGCGGAAAAAGAGTTCTGCTGCCCGAAGGCGCAAGGGGTCGCCCACTTCGCGCAGAACGTTGCGCAGGATGGCATGGACCATCTGATCCACGAACAGGGGAGGCACCGCTAGGGGCGCCTTGCCGCGGGCAATGGCGAGATAAGCCGCCTCCAGCGAGCCGGCGTCTTGAACGAAATCCCTAAAACCCAGAAACACACCAAAATTGTGCTGCATGTCCTCATCAGCCAGGCTGGAAAGACGCGCCGCCTCAACGGTCTGGAAGGGATCGTCCAGCAAACTGGCGTGAAGCGTGCGCTCATTGGCGCAGCTTTCTTCGACCGGTGCCAGCTCTGCGCGTTTCAGATAGGCGCGCAGATAGTCCTCGCTCAGGGCCAGCGAACCATCTTCGTTCTCGTTCAAAAGATGATAGCCCGAGGTGAGCCAAAAGTCGGGTGCGGTGACCTGTTCAACCGTCATCGGGCACCACCTCCCAGATTTTCGCGTGATCGGCTTCGGACGGATTGCCCCGCTTGATCTCGTGGAAGGCCTCGCGCAGATTGCCCTCCTCATCCACTTCGCGGCTGACGGCAAAAAGCGTGTTCACCGGCTTTTCCGAACAGAGCTCGGCGATGAAGTCGATTTCCTCGCGGGCGTACGGCTCGGCGGCCTCGGTTGAAGGAGCCCCATACGCGGTCATAAAATGCTCTATCAAAAGCTGAACCGCCTCCTCATATTCGCTCTCCGTCATGTCGGACACGGTGACGAAAGTCGTGTGTCCGCCGCTCCTAAGGCCGAGCAGACCGTTGGCAAAGGCCTGTTTCATCTTTCCGGTGAGTTGGGCCGGTTCCATATCGCCGAACGCAAAGCTCCCCGACACGGTCCACTCGTCCGGTTCCGCCCCCTTGGGGAACACATTGTCGTCTGATCCGTCAAACCGGATGGCCTTGAAGAACTTCATGCCGGCCCAGCCTCCACGGCTTTGGCGATTGGTAAGGAGATCATGCCGTCATCGGTTTTCAAAAGCAGGTTGCCTTCGTCGTCAATGGTCACAAAGGTCCCGGTGTGCCGGGCGCCGTCCCAGGTGAGGCTTACCTCGTGCTGCCAGTTTTCCGCCTTGGCGAGCCAGCCTTCATGGACGCCCTTAAAGCCTTCCTCGTTCCAGGTGTGGACCCAATTGAGGAAATGGCGCGACAGGGAGTTCACCAATTCGGTTCTGGTGATCTCGCCGCAGCCTTCTTCATTGAGCGCGGTTTCCTCCGGCGCATCGCCCGGTTCAAAGCCGGTTGTGTCGCGCTTGATCGTGAGCGTGATGCCGACCGCCATCCAGTCGGCTATGCCTTCTGCGTTTTCCGGCCCCACCGCCACCTTGGCCTGACCGGCCTTGCCGCCATTGACCAACAGGTCAGACGGCCAGCGGAAGTGGAGCGCGATTTCAGGCGGTGAGATTGCGCCGAACGCATCGCCAAACGCCAGCATGGCGACGAAGTGCATCTGCAAGGCACGCGCTGTTGCCACCTCCGGTTCCAGGACGCAGGCCCAGTCCAGGCGCGCAGTGTCGCGGGCCCAAAACACATCACCCGCGCCGGCTTCGCCCGCTGCCGCCTTGGCGCAGGCCAGCTCGAACGGGCCGGGCTTTCCCTTCACATCGTGGCCGGTGAGGAGAGGGGGGAATGTGGGGTCGGGCAGATGCATGCGCCTGGCCTTGCGTCAGCCTAAGTCAATCTCGCCTTCGACCGTGTGCTCAAGGCCCACGTCCGGGCCGCTGAGCACGACCTTGACGGCCACGGTGCCGGAGCTTTTGCCGCTGTCGCGCACGGCTTTCTCGATCTGCTGCTGGGACGTCACACCCACCTGCTTGAGAAATTTGCGCATCGACATGTTGAATTTTTCGTCGTCCATGGGTCTACCTTCTTTCTTGGAATGTTAAGCGTTCTATTGCGCCGTGAGGGTGGCGCGTTCTTCTTTGCCGTCCCGCTCAAAACCGACCTCAACCTTGTCGCCTGGCAAAAGCCGCGCCATGGCCGAGCGGAAGTCTCGCGGTGTTTTGATGCGCCGACGGTCCACATAGCGGATGATGTCGCCGGGTTTCAGGCCGGCTTTCTCCGCCGCACCACCCGGTCTGAGCCGCAGCACTTCAGCGCCCATGCGTCCCAGACCGCCGCGGCCCGGGACAGTGCCAAGGCCAGCCCCGCCGAACGCCCACCTTGGCCGCTTGCCCGTGCGCAGATCTGTGGCGACCCTTAAGGCCAAGGCGGTCGAAATCGCAAAGTTCACGCCGATATTGGCATCAGCCGACTTTGTGAAGATGGCGGAGAGCAAGCCAATCAGTCTTCCGGACTTGCTCACCAGTGCGCCGCCGGACGAGCCCGGGTTCACGGCGGCGTCGGTCTGCACGAAATCTTCCACCGGGTTGAAGCCCGTGCCGGTGCGATGGACCGCCGACACCATGCCGCAGGTGAGCGACAGGCCAAGACCGAAGGCGTTTCCAATGGCGCAGGCCTGTTCGCCGATCTTGGCATCATCGCCCAGTTCGATGGGCTTCAGTTTGGTTTCGATCTCCAACAGGGCGAGATCGGTGGCAGGGTCCTGTCCGCGCAATATGGCCCGGTGAACGACACCGTCGAAGGTTCTCACCACAATCTCTTCTGCATTGGTCAGGACATGCCGGGCCGTGAGGATGTGGCGGCCGTCGAAGATCACCACTCCGGAGCCTTCCGGTTCATCCTTGTTGGCGTTGCCTGGTGCCGTGCGCGGTAACACGGAGACCACCGAGCCCATCACATTGCGCAGACCTTCCACATTGTCGGCCCGTGCAGGGGTGAGGAGCACGAGCCCGGTCAAGGCCAGTGCGCCCAGAAGGCCACCAAGACTGGTGCGCTTCACTGCTTTGGCTCAGTCCAAACGCACGGCGTTTGAAGTGTTGACGCTCTCGGTCGACCCGGCAAAGTTTTCCAAGGTAACTGCGGCAATCGTGCTGACGATGCCGATCACGGCGAGCGCTGCGATAAAAGCCTTCATTTGATCCTCTGCAACGTGGACGTTCTTGGGCTTTGTTTTACCGCCTCCGGGCCGGATTGTCATTAAGAGAGCAGGAACTCCAAGCGCTTATCGGCCTTGGCTGGGGCGATCTCCAGGATGTCGGCGCTGACCACATTCTGCGCAACGAAGGGGTCTTGCTGAACGCGGGTTTGGAGCGCCTCTGCTGCGATGTTGTGGGCAAGGATGGCGCCGCCGAGGCCTGGCTTGATGCTGCCGGCCAGGAGGAAGACGCCGTCGTCAAAGCCCTGCTTCAGCCACTGATTGTGGCCGTCCATGTGGGTGCCGGCCTCGGCTTTGTTGTCGGAGAACTTTAGAAGGATGACGAACATGGGAGAGCTCCTGTTTGGTGCGGGGTGCGGGAGCGTTATAGCGCGGGGGGTGCTGACATCTTTCTGTCAGTAGTCGAGTCGGCGCGATCGGTCCACTGGCAGAGAAGGTTCCTGCTTTCGCAGGAACGCGGCGAGGTTCGTTGGACCCGTGCCGGGAAGGGGGAGGCTAGTTCTTCTGCTTCTTCTTGGCCGCCTCGTAGGAGACATAGGCCTCAGCAGCGGGCTTGCCGGTTTCGGTGGCATGCTTGAGGAAGGCGATCAGTGCTTTGCGCTCTTCCTCGTTGGTCATCTTCTGCAGCGGCATCTTGGTGCCCGGCACATAGTTTTCCGGTCCTTCGGCAAACAGTGCTTCCACCGTTTCAGGCGTCCAGATGAAATCGCGGTCCTTCAGCGCCTTGGAATAGCTGTAGCCCGGCAGCGTGCCCACCTTGCGGCCGAACACTTTGTAAAGCGTGGGGCCGGCCCGGTTGGCCGTGTCGGGTGTCAGGGTGTGGCAGATGGAACATTTGCGGGCGAACTGTAAAGCGCCGGGATCAATACCCTCGGTGATTTGGAACCGGCGCGGGAACTTGCCTTCGGCCACCTCGAACGGCTTGGCCGGTTCCATCTGCCATAAAATCACCTCGTCATCCAAGCTGCCGAAATAAAGCGACTTTCCGTCGGGGCGGAACGCCAGGGCCCAGGCCGGGCCGAAGGGGTTGTCGTAAGAGAACTTCTCTTTCCACGTCTCCAGCTCCCAAACGGAGATACGGCCGTCCCCGGCGCCGGCTGCCGCAAGGCCCAGCTTGGGGTTTACGGTCATCGACAGGAAGGGACGTTCAGAGGGCCGCAAGGGCCGGTCGATCTTGCCCGTCTTGATGTTCACGAGCCCGACGAAGCCGTTGAGCCCGCCAAACATGAGCTGCTCGCCGTTTGGCAGGGCGGCCAATACGTTGACGCCCCAGCCATGGCTGAACAGCTCGCCCACCTCTTCGCCGGTGTCCGTGCGCCACTGACGGATGGTGCCGTCATAGCCTGCCGTGAACACATGCGCGCCGTCGGTAGAGAAGGTGACATCGTTGATGGTGTTGCGGTGCCCCTTCAGCACCGGACCTGGCTCCTGGGTCTTGAGATCCCAAATCCTGGCCGTGCGATCCCAAGAGGCGGAGACGGCCTTTGTCCCATCCCCATTGAGCGCAAGCTTCACCACCTTGTGGCTATGGCCTTTGAAGCGCTTGATCAGGGAGCGGGTTTCCAGGTCCCATAGGCTCACCGTGCCATCATCGCTGGCGGAGAGGGCGCGCGTCATGCCGGGTAAGAACGCGGCGTCATTCACCGCGCCATCATGATCATCGAAACTGTGCAGCTCCTTGGGCTCAGCACCGGTCAGATCCCAGAGGATCATGGAGTAATCGAAGCTGCCGGAGAGCACCCGGGTGCCGTCCTCAGAGACGGTGATGGCCTTCACGGGGCCGCCATGGCCTTTCAGGTTTCCTGTCGCTGCGGCCGAGAAAATGCCGGCCAGCGTGAACATCACCAAGAGCAAGACGCGGGCGGTGGTCCTGCGCTCAAGCATGGCCAGCCCGTTATTCTGCGGGCTGCGCTTTGGCGCCGGCCTCAGCCTGATGCTCATCATCGGGCTGCTTGCCGAGCTTGTCCTCATCCTCCAGCTTCTTCACCCAGAGGGAATGATGCTCTTTGGCCCAGTTCAGATCGACCCGGCCGGATCCCATGGCCGCGAAGGCGCCCTGCATCCCCACCGATCCGATATAGATATGGGCCATGATGATGCAGATCATGAAGATCGCCATGATCTTGTGCCAGGTGACCGCGTATTGCTGTTCTTGAATGCCGGTCAGCGTGGTGGGCAATTCTGTGCCGGCGACCGCGTTGATCATCGCGAAGGTCTTGGCGAACATCTGGGTTTCAAACGGGAACAGGAGCGCCCAGCCGGACAGGGAAATGGAGATGCCGGTGAGGATGGTCATCCAGAAGATGACCTTTTGGCCTGCGTTGAATTTGTGGGAGGGCGGGTGGACACCTTTCACAAACAGGCCGCCGCCCTGCATCAGCCAGGTGAGGTCCGCCCTGCGGGGGAAGTTGTCCTTGATCCAGGCGACGAACACCCACACCAGACCCAGGATGAACGCAAAGGCCACATAGTTGTGCAGATACTTGCCGCCGATTGAGAGCGCGGCAAAGATGTCTTTGCCCAAGATGGGCATCAGTACGAATTTGCCGTAACTGATGTTCGCCCCGGTGATCGCGAGGATGATGAACGAAACGGCCAAGATCCAGTGCCCCATGCGTTCGGGCATGTTGAACCGCTCAATGGTCCAACCCGACCAGCCATGCTCAATCTTGATACGTCCGCGGGCCGCAAAGAAGAGCGCCAGCAGCACAACCGTGACCAAGAGAGCGGTTGCGGTGTAGCGCAACAGCGGGCCTTCGCGCAAAATGCGCCAGTCTTCGCCCTGGGATTGGATGAGAACACCGCCGCGGCCTTCGTAGCCGTGTCTGATCTTGCTCCAGATGTCGCTGTCTTCATCGAGATATTGCAGATCCTGCTTGGGAGGCTCGGGCCCGCGCACGTCGGCTGTGGCCATGGTGGAGCCCATCGCGGCAAACACCACAAACAAAAGTGCGGTGAGCCAGTATCGGATGTTGAGTGCGGCGAGGATCTTGGTCATCCCACTCTCCTTGAGCGTAAAATAACAATATGGGCTACGCGAAAAAGCGGTCCCACCAAAAAAGGATCAAAAGAACAAAGGTGCGAAACGGGGCGGCCCGCTGGTGGAGCCGCCCCGCCCGTTGAGTGCTACGAGGCTACCTTACGAGCCACCGCCCGGATAGGCGCGGCCCCAGCCCCAGGCGCCCGACCCGAAGCCGCGGGCGATCACACGCTCGCGGTAGATGTCGGACAGCTGGTCGCCGTCACCGCCCAGGAGGGCTTTGGTTGCGCACATTTCTGCGCACAAAGGCAGCTTGCCTTCAGCCATCCGGTTGCGGCCGTACTTCTTGAACTCCGCATCGGAATGGGCCGTTTCCGGACCGCCTGCACAGAAGGTGCATTTGTCCATCTTACCGCGGGTGCCGAAGTTGGTCTGTTGCGGATATTGCGGCGCACCGAAGGGGCACGCGTAGAAGCAATAACCACAGCCAATGCACAGGTCTTTACTGTGCAGCACCACACCGTCTTCGTTCTGATAGAAACAGTCGACGGGGCAGACGGCCATGCAAGGGGCCGACGAACAGTGCATGCAAGCCACCGAGATGGAGCGCTCACCGGTCTTGCCGTCATTGATGGTGACGACGCGGCGCCGGTTTACGCCCCACGGGACTTCATGCTCGTTCTTACAAGCCGTGACACAGGCGTTGCATTCGATGCAGCGTTCGGCGTCACAAAGGAACTTCATTCTAGCCATTGTGGTTCTCCTTACGCTTTCTCAATGCG
>JANQOW010000050.1 GCA_028285595.1 Hyphomicrobiales bacterium | reverse complement strand
GCTCTGATCGACGTGGTGCCCGGGCTTGCGGCCTCCGTCGCGCTCGACCTCAGTCACGCTTCAGGCATCACGGGCTCAATCGCCCACATCACCGGCGGCACCAGCTTGTCCGCCGTGGCCGATGCCCAGGTTGTGGTGGTCACCGCAGGCCGCCCGCGCACGCCCGGCATGTCGCGCGCGGACCTGTTGCAGGTGAACCGCCGGGTCATTCAGCAAGTGGCTGAAGCGGTGCGCACCAGCGCGCCAAATGCTGTGGTCATCGTGGTCACCAATCCGCTCGATGAGATGACCGTAGAGATGCTCCGCGCCACCCAGTTCCCGCGCAATCAGGTGCTGGGCATGGCCGGAACCCTGGATTCAAGCCGTTTCCGCCATGCCCTCGCCGCAGCCGCCGGTGTTCCGGCCGCTGACGTGGACGCGATGACGCTCGGGAGCCATGGCGATGAGATGGCCCCCATCGTTTCACGCGCGCAGATCCGTGGCCGGCCTTTGGCGGACTATCTGAGCGCCGAGGCCATTGAGGCTTGCGTGAAAGACGCCATCACCGGCGGCGGGCAAGTGGTTGCCCTGCGCAAAACAGGTTCGGCCGCCCTCGCCCCGGCCCATGCCATTATGGAAATGATCGACCATATGCGCGGCGCACGTGCGGGTCTGGTGCCGGTTTCGGTGATGCTGGAGGGCGAATACGGCATTGACGATGTGGTATTGGGCGTTCCCTGTCGTCTAGGCCTGACGGGGCTCCTGGAAGTGGTTGACGTGCCGCTGGAAGAGAGTGAGCGCGCACAGCTCGAAGCCGCCGCTCACTCCATCGCCGCGCGCCTCGGAGCCTAAAACTCACCCGCGTCCTTGCGAAAGCGAGGACCTTCTGAGCCAAGGGAAAGGTCTGAGCTATGGGCCCTCGCGTTCGCAAGGGCGCGGAGAGATTAGACTTGCTTTCTACCGCTCCACAGTCACCAAGCCGCTTGCCGGATCCACGCGCACCTGCTCTCCCGTCGTAATGAGCGAGGTGATGTCCCCGTCCTCAAACCGGTCACACATGGTCAGGTTCGCCAACGCCGCGCCCTGGGCAAGAATGGTGTTGGCCCGGTTGAACAGGATTGCCTTAGGGGAAAGGTTGCGGGACTTCATCTCGTGCAGCATCCAGGCTGACGCAACCCCGCCCTTGGAGGTGTTGAGCACGAGGATCTTGTCCACATAGGACTGCCCGAAGAGCTTATGCTGAGGCCGGGAGAAGACACCGTTGATCCGGTCCAGATCGTAGCGCGCGGAGAAATCATCCGCCGCCACCAGAGCCTCGCCCTCAACCACCTCACCGATCCCGGCATGGCATTTCAAAGTGATCATCAGACAATCTCCCCTGCACAGGCTGAGGCCACACAGTGCTCCATGCTGGCCAGCGCCGGCTTATAGCCATAGCCGCCCAAGATATTGACGATCTTGGCTGAATTGCTCAGAAGCCGCGTCCACCCATTAGCCTCTCCGATCTCGCGGGCATACTGATTGTAGAAGCAGGTTCCCTCCAGCACCCTGCCCCCGGCGGTCTCTATGGTCTCTACCAGGCCCAGCCGCTGGGCCTCGTAGTAGATGCTGGGTGAGGTACAGGCGATGAGCGCGGTGTCGGCGTGAATCTTACGGCCGGCGCACAGATCGGCCACCTGTTGCATCTCCACCAACGACAGTTGGGGCGCAGCGAAGACCACCACATCCACCTTGTCACCCTTAGCGCCGAAACTGGAGCGGAGCGCAGAAAGATCCTGTTCGCTCACCTCAATGGCCTCCAGACCCTCGCCGCCCACGGCAGCGAGCGATGGGGCCTCCGGCGTGATGCCGACCAAGTGGAACAAAGGGGTCGAACCATAGCTCGCCATGGCCGCACCAAAGTGCTTCACCTCATCTGAGGTGGGGACCTGCTCCAGCCCCTCAACCACGGGCACTTCCCAATAAGACCCGGAGAGCTTGCCGATCACCGCCCCCAAGACCCCCCAGTCGGTGAGTTCACCAGGCTGATGGCGCACTGTGAAACGCTTGGTGGCGCGGCGGTTGGCCGGCAGATGCAGCCCATAACGTGGCGTGCGGCCGGTGAGACCCGCGGCGAGCGCGGAAGGCCCGCCTTCAAAGTTGGAATAGGCGCCCAGCACGCTGTTGCAGTAGATCACCACGCCTGTGTCCCCAAACGCCACATGCTCACCCTGCACCGGCGGCATGATGGTCTGGTAGTTGATGCAGGTATTGGTCATCAAAATGGCCATGGCCGAGCAGGCGGCGATGAAGCGGCGCTCCAGATCGGCCATCTCCTCGGTCTGCCCAAGCGGGCGATAGCGCTCCAGGTCGACGCCGCGAGGATCGGTGATCATGGGCACGGCCACTCTCCTATCTTCAGCCGGATGCGCGGCGAGCTCTTCCATGAAGCCTACACCCGCATCACCCAGAGATTCCGGATCCGCCATCATGTGGGCCTGCGACACGGGGACCAGATCGGCCGCATCAAACATGGCCCCCACTTTCAGCATATGATCCAGCGCCCAGCGCTTGGGCTCGCCCAACTCGCCAGCCAACATGGCTTGTTCTTCTTCGTTCAGCTTCATTTGCTCTCCAAAACAGCTTGGCAAGAAAGAATTAACCCACCTGCCCCATCGTCCTGCCCAACCATACTGCCAGGCTGAAGGAGTGGGCAACATGATGCTTTCCCGCCAAAACCCAAGTCCGCGTTATGTGGAGCTCCTGAAGAGTTACCGGCAGATGCATGCCAACGGATATCAGCAGGATCTGGGTAATGGCCGGACGCGCAAGGTTGCGGCCGAAAACGCCTTCTCCGGAGATCAACTGCCCAAGCATATCTCGCAGATCAAGCAACTGATAGAGCGCTCAGGCGCCAAAAGCCTCATCGACTACGGTTCCGGCAAAGGGTCGCATTATGGCCGCGTTGAGGTAAAGAATTCCGCAGGCGAGATCGTCGCCACAAGCCTTGCGGAGTACTGGGATGTGGAAACCATCACCCTCTACGATCCCGGCATTCCCATGTATGAAGATCTGCCGGACGAGCAGCATGATGCCCTGATCTCCACAGATGTCCTGGAGCACCTGCCCCGCGCTGACGCCGTATGGGTGGTGGAGGAAATGTTCTCCCTGGCGTCCAAGTTCGTCTATGCCAACGTGGCCTGCTACCCGGCGGTGACCCAGATGCCTGATGGCTCCAACGCTCACGAGACGGTGCAGCACCCACAGTGGTGGGCGGGCGTGTTCGAGGCGGTCGGTGCGAAGTATCCCAATGTGGGTTACGTGCTCTCCTGCGTCGGCCCGGAGGTGAAGGCAGACGGGCGCATCGTCAATGGCCAGACAACGTTCCGCCGCTGGCCGGACCTCTAGCCGCCCCGGCCCGGATCATCGGCACCACCACAAGGCACGCTGCGGCGGCAAACAGGTGTTTCAAGCTGTGCCCGCTGACCAGATGGCCAGTGAGCTCAAACACCCGCTCATCAAACACCTCCACCAGTTTGGCCACCCCGTAAAGGCCCGCCATGGCGTAGAGATAGGGGGTCTGGCTGTAGCTGGCCTTGGGGAACAGCCACGGCATGATCATCAGGCAAAAGAGTGGGAAGGCCTGCACCAAGCCATAGAAGCGAAGATCGCCTGCACCAGCAGCTTCCGTGGTGATCCAATAGACCAACGATCCCAAGCCTGCCGGGATGGCCAGAGCCGCAAACCAGGCGCCAAATCGTGGTGTCACGCGATCGGCCAGAATGGCTGGGAACAAGGTCAGGAACGACAGCGTGATGGGAACCCGATCCCAAAACAGGCCATGGTCATGCAACACCACGTGGTAATATGACGACGCGATGCTTACCGTCGTAACCGCCGAAAAGAAGAGCAAAAACAACGCCTTTAGGACCCTTTGTTGCGGTCCGAAGAGAGCTTTTTTGCAGGCCACCATCCAGAGGCCGAGGAGACCGGCAACCGTAAACCCAAGGTTTGAAAGAACATCCCCGCAATTGGCCAGTCCAAAGCAACCGCGCGCATCCGCATAGTCATGGATCGCCTGGTTCTGCGGGATCGGCTCCAGCCCGAACAGTACCACTGCCAGGAAGGCCATGAACATCGAGCCAAGCAGGTAAACCGCCCGCTGCTCCTGACCTGTGCTTCCGTCTCGATGTATCACATGCGCCAAGCTCATTTTGAAACCTCCTGGGTGACAGATTATGGCGTCATATCATTTATATGAACATTGTTCAATTAAAATCAGATACCCAGGGTTAATCACCACCTTCAAAGAAGCATATGTTGCGAGTGCGAAAGCCAGCCGTTAAGAGAACGCCATGGCACAGTCACCAGATAAACTCCTCATCGCCCTGGCCCAGATGAACCCCCGGGTCGGCGACATCACAGGCAACTTGAAACTGGCACGCAAGGCCCGGTCAGAAGCCGCTGACATGGGCGCCGACCTCGTCTTGTTGTCTGAACTCTTCATCACCGGCTATCCGCCGGAGGACCTCATCTTAAAGGCAGCGTTCCAGCAAGCCGCCATGGCCGCTGTGGAGGAGTTGGCGGCAGAGACCAGCGATGGCGGCCTGGCGGTGCTGATCGGAACTCCGTGGACCGATGACGGTCAACTGTTCAACGCAGTGGCGCTCCTGGACGACGGCAAGGTTACCGCCGTGCGCTACAAGTATGATCTGCCGAACTATGGAGTGTTCGATGAGAAGCGCGTCTTCTCGCAAGGCCCCCTGCCCGGCCCGGTCAACTTCCGCGGCGTTCGGCTGGGTGTGCCCATTTGCGAGGATATCTGGACCGACGAGGTTACCGAATGCCTGGAGGAAACGGCGGCTGAGTTCTTCCTCGTGCCCAACGGCAGCCCCTACGAGGCCGACAAGCAGGATGTGCGGCTGAACCACATTGTGGCGCGGGTCACCGAAACCGGCTTGCCCATGGCCTATCTGAACCAGATGGGCGGCCAGGACGAGCTGGTGTTTGATGGAGCCTCGCTGGTGCTCAACGCAGACCGCTCGCTCGCCCTCCAAATGCCTGCTTTCGAAGAATCGATCGTGCTCACCGAATGGCTGCGCGGCGAGGACGGCTGGTCATGCGTGCCGCAAACCCCGGTGCCCGTGGAAGAAGGTCTGGAATCCATCTATCTCGCGTGTGTTCAGGGCCTGCGGGACTATGTGAACAAGACCGGCTTCCCCGGGGTGGTGCTGGGGCTTTCGGGCGGCATTGATTCGGCCCTCTGTGCTGCCATTGCCGTTGATGCCCTGGGCGCCGACAAGGTGCATTGCATCATGATGCCTTACCGCTACACGGCTGAGGACAGCCTCAGCGACGCGGAAGGCTGCGCCAGCGCCCTTGGGGTGCGCTATGACGTGGTGCCCATTGCAGACCCCGTGGAGGGCTTCCTGGGGGCGCTTAAACCTATGTTTGACAGCTTGCCTGCCGATGTGACCGAGGAGAACCTGCAAAGCCGCACCCGGGGCACGCTGCTCATGGCGGTCTCCAACAAGTTCGGCTCCATGGTGGTCACCACCGGCAACAAGTCTGAAATGTCGGTGGGCTATGCCACCCTCTATGGCGACATGAACGGCGGTTACAACCCGATCAAAGACCTCTACAAGATGCAGGTCTATGCCCTTTCAAGCTGGCGCAACCAAAAGCGGCCGAAGAACTGCCTTGGACCGGAGGGACGGGTGATCCCGGAGAACATCATCACAAAAGCGCCCACCGCCGAACTGCGCGAAGATCAGACAGACCAGGATTCCCTGCCGCCCTATGAGGCACTCGACGATATTCTGGAGGGGCTTGTGGAGAGCGAGCAGTCCATCGATGAGATCAGCGCCCGTGGCCACGACCGCGCCCTTGTGGAGCGGATCGAGCATCTTCTCTACGTGGCTGAATACAAACGCCGGCAGGCTCCGCCCGGGGTGAAGCTCACCTCGCGCAATTTCGGGCGCGACCGGCGCTACCCCATCGTCAACGCCTTCCGCGACCGGACCTGATTATTCGGCAGGCTGAGCGCGCGCATCGTCCAGACCGCGGCGACGGTTCCGCCGTGCTTCAAGCGGACCAACCACCAAGGCCAGCATGGGCGGAATGACCACCAGCGTGAACAGCGCGGACAGGGACAATCCGCCCACCACCACAGACCCGAGCCCACGATAGAGCTCTGATCCAGCGCCCGGCAGCAGAACCAGCGGCAGCATGCCGAACACGGAAGTTAGGGTCGACATGAAGATGGGCCGGATCCGATTTCGCGTCGCCTCCACTATGGCATCGCCCGGCACCTGCCCCTCCTCACGTATGTGATGGAGCGTCTGGTGTATGAGGAGGATGGCATTGTTCACCACAATGCCGATGAGGATGATGAACCCCAGCATGGTGAGCATATCCAGCTTCTGGAACACATAGAGGTTCAACACAGCCAGCCCGCCCACACCGCCGGCGGCCGCGAGCGGGACCGATAGCATGATGATCAGGGGATAGATGAAGCTCTCAAACAATACCGCCATCACCAGGTATACGATGATCAACGCCACGAGGAGCTGACCCTGCATGGCTGTCCAGGTGACTTCCAGCTTGTCCGCACTGCCTGACAATCTGAGTTGAACGCCAGCCGGAAGGCCTTGTTCCTTCAGCTTTTCCATCACTTCGGAGCGCACCTTTTCAAGCGCGGTTTCCAGTGGAATAGCATCGTTCGGCGTAATCTGAAGCGTCACTGTCCGCACCCGCTCCTTGTGGCGGATCTGGGTTGGACCGGCGGTGAGCACCACTCTGGCAAGAGAGGACACCGGAACGATCTGCCCTTGGCGCGTCACCACCGGCAGAGCCTCTATCCCTTGAGTTTCGGTCACCTGATTGGCTTTGCCCTTGAGCATCAGGTCTATGCGGCTGTTGCCCACGGTCACTTCCGTGACCCGAAGCCCGTCGTTAAACGCGTCGATCGACTGGCCAAGCTCCAGGGTGGACACGCCTGCATCCGCCAGCCGGGACCGGTTGGGGGTGACCCGCAACTCCGGCTCGCCCAAGGACAATGCCGGCAAAGGTCTCAACCGGTTGCCCTCTGAGCGCGGAAATGCGGCAAACACCTGGCCGGCGGCTTTGGCCGCCACATCGTAAATGGGCCCCAGTTCAGAACCGATCACATCAAGATCAATGCGCCTGCTCCCGCCAAAGCCCCGGCCAAACAGGGAGTATTGCCCGACGCCGCCCAACATGTCCGGGTCCTGCGCCACGATGCCGTTTAAGGGTCCCACCAACTCGCTGGCCCGTTGGGGATCCTGCGCCGCTGCTCCAATGAGGGTTCCGCCGGCAAACGCCACGAAGAAGAACCGCTCCATTTTGGGCGGCTCGCCCGGCTTGGACTCAGGCCCCGTTTCGCTTGCCCAGAGCGGCCGCGTGGCTTCTTCAAAGCGCCCGGCAATATTGGTCATGGTTTCAAGATTGTACCCCGGCGGAGGCACCAGCCAGCCGAACAGGAGGTTCCGGTTGCCGGTAGGCAGATACTCAAGCTTCGGCAGCCACTGATAGGCCGTGGCGCTGGTGGCCACTGAGACCATCATCACCACAGTAAACGCAATGATCCTGCTCTTCTGCATCAGCCTGGCATAGCCCACCACCATGGCCACAAAGCCTTGGGCGAAATGGTCAATGCCAGGAAGGAAGAAGCGCGAATAACTGCCGTCGGCCTTCAGCTTCTGCCGTGATAGGAGCCCGGAGGCCAAAGCCGGCAAGACGGTGACCGAGACCAGTAGCGAGAGCATCACCGAAACGGAAATCGCCACCGCAATATCGCGGAACAACTGGCCGACTTCCAGCTCCATCACCAGGATGGGGATGAACACCATCACCGTGGTGAGCGCGGAGACGAACACCGCGCCCCACACCTGGCGGGCACCTTCATAGGCAGCTTTGGCCGCCGATATGCCCTTCTCCCGGTGTCGGTATATGTTCTCCAGCACCACGATGGCGGCATCCACCACCATACCCACCGCGAAGGCGAGACCGGCCAGCGAGATCACATTGAGGGAGCGGCCCAGCGCTGCCATGGCCACGAATGAGCCAATCACCGATACCGGGATGGCGATGGACACAATCAAGGTGGCGCGCCAGGAGCGCAGGAAGATGAGCAACACGATGGCCGCCAAGGTTCCGCCATACCAGATATTCTGGCGCACGAGATTGACCGCCGAGGAGATGTAGTCTGTCTCGTCATAAACCTGCTGCAAGGTGAGGCCAGCTTGCGGGATCGGGCCATCATTCAGCTCTTTGACCGCCTTGCGGATGCCCTCCATGGTCTCGATCACATTGGCTCCGGTCTCGCGCTTTGCGTTAAACGCGATAGCCGAATAGCCCTTTTGGCGGATCAACGACGTGGGATCCTTGTAGTCGAACCTGACCTGCGCCACATCGGCGACCGTCACCCGCCCCACCCGGCCGGTGGAGGTGTCATGCTCGGTGCGCAGCACAACGGATTTGATGGCTTCAACCGTGTTCAGCTCAGCTTCGGTGCGCACCACGTAGCGCCGCTTGCCCTCATCCACATCGCCGGCGCTCAGAGCCGCATTGGCCCGGCGCAAGGCCTGCACCATTTCGGTGACGGTAAGGCCGTAGCTGGCGAGCGTTGAGGGCTCCACAATAATCTGCAGTTCCGGGTCGGAGCCGCCATAAGCGGTGACCTCCGAGACACCTGGAACGCGCTCAATGCGTTCCTGCACCACATCCTTCATGAACTGGCCGTACTCATGGATCGGCCGCTCATTGCCGTCCTGACGGGTCATATAGAACCAGGCGATGGCATTGTCCTCAGCGCCGGCCAGCGAGAGCGTCGGCTCATCCACCTCTTCGGGATAGCCGGACACGCGGTCAAGCCTGTTGGCGACGAGCAGCAGGGCGCGGTCCATGTTGGTGCCCACTTCGAACTCAAGGGTCACCCGCGCCGAATTGCGACGCGACGAGCTCTCAATGGTGGCGAGGCCGTTAATGCCTTTGAGCACCTCTTCCTGGCGGTTGGTGATCTCACGCTCCACCTCCGCCGGTGCAGCGCCCGCCCATTGGGTGTTGATGGTGATCACCGGCCGATTCACATCAGGCGTCAACTGAATGGGGATGGTCTGCAAGGCCAGCCAGCCCAACAGCACCGTCATCAGCACGGCGGCAATCACTGCGATCGGCCGCTCAATGGACGTCTTGATAATGTTCATTCAGACCTTCCAGTCTGTGGCTTAACCTTATGATCCAGTGCGGATTTTCACCTGCGCACCTGGGCGCAGCCGTTCGTTGCCGCGAATGATCACGCTGTCACCCTCCTTCAGCCCGGAGGTAACCTCGATGCGTGGCCCGGTGGACTCGCCGAGACGAACCGTGCGCGCCTCGGCCACCTCATCGGCAACCACAAACACCACGCTCTTTTCGCCGCGCTTGATAATGGCGTCTTTGTGCACCGTCAGCACCTTCCGGCTCGCGCCTAAGGGAATGTTCACCGTCACGGTTTGCGCGTCTGCAAGGCCGGCAACGGGTTGCTCGAACTTTGGCGAGAAGCGGACAGGACGGGTGCGCGTCAAGGGGTTCTCTGTGGGCAGCACAGCCCGCACCACCGCATTGAAGGATCGCCCGTCCACGAGCTCAAACTTCACGTTAACCCCTGTCTGGAGGCCGCCCAGCCGCGTTGACGGCACATCGGCCTCCACCTCCAAGCTGGTGTCCGACACCAGCGAGACCACCGCATCGCCCGCCCGCACATAAGCGCCGATCTCCGTCAACTTTTCGGAGACCACACCGGCATAGGGGGCTCTGATTTCAGACTTGTCCAGGTTGATCTTGGTCAGCCGCCGCGTCGCCTTGCGGGTTTCAATCATTGCCTTGGCCCGAACGATGTTGGCTTTCGCCTTCGCAACATTCTGGATGGCATCTTCATATTTGGCCTTCGAGAAGGCGCCGCTTTTCTTCAGATCATTCTGACGGCCAAGCTCTTGTTCCGCCAAGAGTAACTCGGCTTGGAGAGCGGTCAACTCGGCAAGCCCTTCATCCACCTGAGACTGCTGAACGGCCAACTGGCCCTGAACGGTCGCATTGTCCAGCCGCGCGATCAGATCGCCCGCATCCACATGGTCGCCTACGGTGACCGCAAGTTTGCGGACGGCACCGCCGACTTCCGCCGACACCCGGCCAGAGCGCACCGCGACAAGGCGTCCGATAATCGGCACGGTCTGTGAAAGCGGCTCAAGCCGTGCCGGATCGACGCCCACAAGAGAGGCCCGGCCTCCGCGAGCCTGGGCCGACTTGGTTTTCTTCTTTTTGTCGAGCTGCTTGGTGGGTGAGGTTTTTGCTTCTGCCGCAACCGCGCGCTCGGCCCCAGGTGCAGCCAGGAGCGCCGCCATTACGGCCAAAGCCATCAAAGAACCAGAGATCTTCATTGCGACAAACAAACCTCTCATCAAAAGCAGCCTTACGGCATGGGGATTTCCAAGCCGGAGGTCGGCACATTATAGCCCTTTTTTACAGCCTCCCGCTCGGCAATTTGAACATACCACCTCTTCACGTTTGGAAAGGCATTCATGTCAACCTTTTGCCACTCAAAGCGCGAGATCCAGGGCCAGATAGCAATATCGGCCACCGAATACTCATCGGCCACAAACTCATGATCTGCCAAACGCTTGTCCAGCACACCGTAAATCCGCTGTGCTTCCTTGGAATAGCGCTCGCGAGCATAATCTGAAACATCCGGATTGAAATGCACGAAATGGTGAGCCTGACCAAGCATCGGGCCAGCACCGCCCATCTGCCACATCAGCCACTCCATGGCGCGCCATTTGCCCTCTCCGCTCTCAGGGAAGAGTTTGCCGGTTTTCCGGGCCAGGTAGAGCAGGATCGCGCCTGATTCCATAAGGGTTTGGCCGCCCTCGTTATCCACGATGGCAGGGATCTTGTTGTTGGGCGAAATCTTCAGGAATTCCGGGGCGAACTGCTCGTCCTTCGTGATGTTGATCGGATGCACTGTGTAAGGCAATCCAACCTCTTCCAGCATAATGGAAACTTTACGCCCGTTTGGCGTGCCCCAAGTGTAGAGATCGATCATGTTTGGTCCTGTTTGTTTTGCGCTTTGGTTGGGGGCCGTGTTCTAAATCCCCAATCCCCCGGTCGATACCGTTTCTTCAGTTAAGCGTTGTTGGTCCAAGACACAAGCTTCATCGCCATGGAGGAATACGGAACTCAGCCCCACTTAGATCAGCCGCTCGACCGCTGTTCAAGGGTAACCGATCGTGCGCAAGGTGCAAGCGCCACCTACCCAAAATAGTATTTTGCAAAATCCCCATCTTGAGCGAATATGGCGCAATTGGGGTGTTGAGTATTTGGGGACTGAAAGGGAGATGACATCGGGCACAGGACGTATCGTCCGCGGCAAAACCGAGGCAACTGAGTGGCGCACCGTGTGGCTGGCAGCGGCCATATATGCAGCGTTCGGGGCCCTGACGTGGTTCGCATATGCACTGCCCTGGTGGCTGCTGATCCCGATTGGCGGGTACATTGTCTGCCTGCATGGCTCGCTCACTCATGAAGCGGTGCACGGTCACCCGACCGGCAACAAATCCATTAACGAGGCGCTCGTCTTTCCCAATCTGGTGCTCTGGGTGCCTTTCCGGCGCTATTACCACCTTCACCGGGTGCATCATAACGATGAACGCCTCACAGACCCCTATGACGATCCGGAAAGCTGGTTCTTGACGCCCAAGGACTGGACGGATGTCTGGCGCCCCACCCGTTGGCTGCTGACGGTGAACAACACGGCGGCCGGTCGGCTGCTGATAGGGCCTTTTGTGAGCGTCACGCGTTTCCTTGTGGGCGAGATGCGGGCTGCACTGGCCAATGACCGCCGGGTCATCCGCGCCTGGTTGGTGCACATCCCGGCTGTTGCCCTGGTATTGGTGTGGGTGCTGGTGGTTTGTGACCTCAGCTTGCTGGAATATCTGGTCTATTTTGTATGGCCGGGAACGTCACTGACCCTGCTGCGGTCCTATGCGGAACACCGGGCTCACGAACTGCCCGAGGGCCGCACGGCTGTGATCGAAACCAACTGGCTGATGAGCCTGTTGTATCTGAACAACAATCTCCACGCTGCGCACCATGCCCATCCCTCCATGGCCTGGTATGCGCTCCCGGCCGAGTATAGAGGCCGGCGCAGCGCGTATCTCACGCGCAACAGAGGCTATTTCATCGGCGGGTACGGCCGGCTCATCCTGCAAAACCTGTTTCGGCCCCATCAGCCTGTGCCCCATCCGTTTATGGTCTCAGAACACAAGCCGCACTGGCAGAAATAAACGTCTGGTTTGCAATTTCGCCCTACAGTTTCCTCCGACTGTCGTTTGAGTATCATCGAGGTGAGGTCGATGGAAACCATCGTTGTGAACCGGGGCCAGAAGAAAAGCGCCCCTCGCCAGACCGCCATTGTGCACTATAAGCCGTCGGCCAAGCGCCTGGCCCAGCAGGACCTGCCGCGCATCCCACGGCCGTCGAAATACCGCACAAAACCTTGGCTGCTGGCGGCGGCACGTCGCGACCGGCCAGATGACCTGACCCAGATCCCCGGTCTCAGCTTAAAAGCGGAAACGGCCCTCAACGATCTTGGCATCTATCACTTCGACCAGATTGCTCTTTGGGATGACGCGAACGTGGCCTGGCTTCAGGAAAAATGGCCCGCGGAATGTGATCTGGCCCCGCGCGAACTGATCGGCCCCTCCAAGAAACTCCTGTAATCGCGCCCAAGGGGCCAGCACGCACCGTCGCACAGGGCCAGTTCCACGTCGAAAATGCGCTTGCGCCTCGCGCCGCTTAGGTATTCCATCCATCGTACCAAACTGTTTTGAAGGCCCGCACGCAACATTGGCCGGGCGATGGAGATCAAGCACATGAAATCGAGCGCGCAAGTCGTCGTCATTGGGGGCGGTGTTGTTGGATGTAGCGTCCTCTACCACCTCACCAAACGGGGCTGGACCGATGTTGTTCTCGTAGAACGCAACGAGCTGACCTCCGGCTCCACCTGGCACGCAGCCGGGGGCTTCCACACTCTGAACGGCGACCCCAACGTGGCCAAGCTCCAGGAATACACCATCGGCCTCTACAAAGAGATCGAAGAGTTGTCAGAGCAGGCCACCGGCATCCACGTGACGGGCGGTGTCATGCTGGTCTCCAACCAGGACCGCTGGGACTGGCTCAAAGGCGCCCACGCGAAGAACCGCTATCTGGGCGTTCAAACCGAGCTGATTTCCGTGGAGAAAGCCGCAGAGCTGTTCCCGCTCATGGACCCCTCAAAGTTCATCGGCGCGATGTGGCACCCGCTGGAAGGCCACCTGGACCCCTCAGGCACTACCCACGCTTATGCCAAGGCAGCCCGCAAGAACGGCGCTGAAGTTTACCGGCAAAACCGGGTCACCGAGCTCAACCAGCGCCCCGACGGCACCTGGGACGTGGTGACGGAGAACGGCACCATCCACGCTGAGCATATCGTCAATGCAGGCGGTCTCTGGGGCCGCGAGGTCGGCCGCATGGTGGGCCTGGAGTTGCCGCTTTTGGCCATGGCGCACCAGTACATCATCACCGAAGAGATGGAAGAGGTCGTCAACTTCAACAAGGAAACCGGCAAAGAACTCTATCACGTCATCGACTTCGATGGTGAAATCTACATGCGCCAGGAACGCTCCGGCATGCTGATGGGCACCTACGAGAAGAACGGCATCCCCTGGCACGAGGTGGAAAGCCCCTGGGACTTCTCCATGGAGCTTCTGCCGCCGAACCTTGATCAGATCGCCGACAATCTGGAGCGCGGCTTTGACCGTTATCCGCCCTTCCAGAATGCGGGCATCAAGAACGTTATCAACGGCCCCTTCACCTTTGCCCCTGACGGCAACCCGGTGATCGGTCCGGTGCGCGGCCTGCCCAACCATTGGCTGGCCACAGGCGTGATGGCAGGCTTCAGCCAGGGCGGCGGCGTCGGCCTGGCGCTGGCCAACTGGATCGTGGATGGCGATCCGGGCTTTGATGTGTGGGCCATGGATGTGGCGCGCTACGGCTCTTATGCAAACCTGGCCTACACCAACGCCAAGGTGCGCGAAAACTATGGCCGGCGCTTCTCCATCACCTTCCCGAACGAAGAGCTGGAAGCGGCCCGCCCCTTGCGCACCACCCCCATCTACGACCTCTTGAAAGAAAACAACGCGGTGTTCGGCTGTGCGTTCGGTCTGGAAAACGCTCTGTGGTACCAAGAGAAGGGCAAAGAGCCGATCGATGAGTTCTCCTTCCGCCGCTCCAACTCCCACCCCATGGTGGCCGAAGAAGTGGCCGCGGTGCGCGGCGGCGTGGGCATGATTGAAATCTCCACCTTCGCCAAATACGAGATCACCGGCGAAGGGGCCGAAACCTGGCTCAGCTACATCCTGGCCAACAAGATCCCACGCAAGGGGCGCATGAGCCTCAGCCCTATGCTCAACCCGAACGGTAAGCTGATCGGCGATTTCACCGTCGCCAAACTGGACGATGAGCGTTTCTTCATCTTCGGCTCCGGTAACGCTCAGGAATACCACATGCGCTGGTTCGAGCACCACCTGCCGGAAAGCGGCGTGACCATCCGCAATCACGATCTTGACCTGGTGGGCCTGTCGATCGCAGGGCCCAAGTCCCGGGCACTTCTGCAGAAGATCACCCGGCATGATGTCTCCCATGAGGCTTTCAAGTTCATGGACATCCGCGAGATGGATTTGGGCCTCGTCCCTGCCCTCGTCGGCCGTGTCACCTTCACCGGCGACCTTGGGTACGAGATCTGGGTGAAGCCGGAATATCAGCGCGTGCTCTTCGACCTGCTGATGAGCGAAGGCGAGGAGTTTGGCTTGCGCCTCTTCGGTGGCCGGGCACTGAACTCCATGCGGGTGGAAAAGAGCTTCGGCTCCTGGGCCACTGAGTTCCGACCCATCTATGGACCGGTTGAGGCCGGCCTGGACCGTTTTGTCAGCTACACCAAGAACGACTTCATTGGACGCGATGCGGCCATGAAGGAGAAAGAAGAAGGTCCTGAGCGCAAACTCGTCACCTTCACGGTGGACGCTTTGGATGCAGATGTGATTGGCGACGAACCCGTCTGGCATGACGGCGAGGTTGTGGGCTGGGTCACCTCCGGCGGCTACGCCCACAATGCCGGCAAGTCGGTCGCCATCGGCTACATCCCGGCCAAGCTTCTGGAAGATGGCTCAAACGGCAAGTTCGAGATCGAGGTGCTTGGCGAGATGCGCCCCGCCGCGCTGCAGCGCGAGCCTCTGTTCGACCCGGAAGCCAAGTGCATGCGCACCTAATCGCGCACCCCCTATAAACGAAGAGAGGCGGGCCCTGGAGCCCGCCTCTTTTTTGTTTACACCTGAGCGATGGCTTAGGATTCCATCCACCAGCGCTCGGCGTTTTTGTGACCGTCCAGCTCCCAGTTGCTGGCCATCTGCTTGGGCAGGCCGACGCTCTTGCGGGCTGCATGGGTATAGGCCAGGAACATCGGCAGGATCAGGCCGCCATCGTCGTGGAGAATGCGCTGCATTTCCACATAGAGCTCGCGCCGCTTGGCCGGATCCAGCTCGCCGCGGGCTTCCACCAGCAGCTTGTTGAACCTTTCGTTGGCCCATTTGGTGTCGTTCCAGCTCGCGCCCGCTGCATAGATCTGTGAGAAGATCCAATCTTCGGTCGGACGCCCGCCCCAGTAGCACGCCACGAATGGCTTCTTCAGCCAAACGTTGGACCAGTAGCCATCGTTGGATTCCCGGACGATGTCGATCTGGATACCGGCCGCTTTGGCGGATTCAGCGTAAAGCTGAGTGGAGTCCACAGCGCCGTCAAACGCAGTGTCGGACGTGCTGAGGCTGACCTTCAGGTTCTCCATTCCAGCCTTCTTCAGGTGATGCTTTGCCTTATCGGGATCATAGGCCCGTTGCGGCAGCTCATCAGCGGTCGCACGATAAACGTTCGCCGGACCAATCGGGTTATCGTTGCCCAACTCGCCCTGGCCTTTCGCGATCTTCTGAAGCAGCTCTTCACGGTTGATGGCCAGTTTCAAAGCGGTGCGCACATCCACATTGTCAAACGGTGCGGTGTTCGTGAACATCGGGAACGTCGCCTGCTTGTTCCCGTTGGTCGGGAAGATGTTCAGATTCTTGTCGCGTTTCAACAGATGCACAGTTTTGAGATCGAGGTTGGTCATGCAATGGACCTCGCCCGATTTCAGGGCGTTGGTGCGGGCCACCACATCGGCGATGAAGAGGTTTTCTACAGAGTCAAAGAACGCCCTGCCCTCTTTCCAGTAGTTTGGATTGCGTTTCACCGTGGCATTGACGCCTGCCTCGAACTTCTCCAGCACATAAGCACCGGTGCCAGTACCGGATTGCCAATCAATGCTGTCATCTTTCGCCGGGCAGATGCACAAGTGATAGTCGCTGACCAGGAACGGGAAGTCCGCATTGCCACCCGAAAGGGTGAACACAACAGTGTCGTTGCCATCGGCCTTAACGTCCGTAACCGGCTCGATGATGCCCTTGGCGGCCGATTTGGAATCCTTACCGCGGTGGTGGTTGAACGAATTCACCACATCATTGGCATCCATGGTTTTGCCATTGTGGAACTCCACGCCCTTGCGCAGCTTGAAGGTCCAAGTCTTCGCATCCGGCGAAGCTTCCCAGCTTTCTGCCAGCTCACCGGTCAATTGGCCGTCGGATCCAATCTCCGTCAAACAGTTGCGCAACTGGCCAAAGCTCACATTGATCATGAATGTGTCTAGGGTCTGGGCCGGGTCAAGCACATCGCTGGTGCCACCGCCCGTCAGGGCTTGCTTAAAGTGCCCGCCCTTTTTCGGGGTCATCGCCAGCGCGCTCTCGTAGGCCGTCGTCGCGGCTGCCACGGTGACGCCAGCGGCGATCGCCCGCTGCATGAAGTCGCGGCGGTTCAAGCTTCCTTTCACCACCTTAGTCTTTAGATCGTCAATTCCTGTCATTGGAAAACTCCCTGTTAGTCTGCGAGCACCCCGCCGCAGCGGCTGTTCGGCTCACGGCCCATCGATCCCGGCCATCCTTGCCAGCTTGGCACAATTCACCGCATGGTGCCATGACACAATATCGTGCTTTGCAGGGATAACAATATCCCTATTCCCTGATCGAAAGGAGCAATCGATGTCCTGGAATGTATACCTGTCGGGCGAAATTCACACCGATTGGCGCGCCGAAATCGAAGCCGCAGTCACCAAGGCCGGGCTGCCGGTGGAGTTTTCCGCACCCGTCACCAATCACGCCGCCTCCGATGATTGCGGGGTTGCCATTTTGGGCGCGGAGCAGAACAAGTTCTGGCATGACAACAAGGGAGCCAATCTCAACGCCATCCGCACCCGCTCGCTGATCGAGAAAGCCGATGTTGTGGTGGTGCGCTTTGGGGAAAAGTACAAGCAATGGAACGCCGCCTTCGACGCGGGCTATGCCTCAGCCCTGGGCAAGGCCCTCATCATCATGCACGGGCAAGACCACCAGCACGCCTTGAAGGAGGTCGACGCAGCCGCTCTGGCCGTCACCGAAACTCCAGCCCAAGTGGCTGACATCCTGCGCTACGTGATCCGCGGCGAACTGGACGGTTATTGAGCGCAGGATTTGCGGAAGTCGAGACTCGACAACCGCCACAACCCCGTGTAATCGCGTCCCAGGGAAACCGTTGAACGAACGCGTGCGCAACCAAGCAAGTGTCTATCCCTCAGGCTATTCTTTAACTCCGTGAGCGGAACACTGGTTGAGTTGGCACAACCATTGAAAGAGGACAACATGCCCGAAGGCGGAAAAAAACTATTCACACATCTAGCGGCGCTTGCCGCGGGTGCGGTCGCGGCATCATTGTATGCTCAGCCGCAAAACAGCCGGCTGACGCAAGAGGTCTCCGCTCTGACCCAAACGATCGACGAGCACAAGGCCAGCGCAAAGGCAGCCAGCGATAAAGTCACTGAGCTCAACTCACAGCTCGCCGAAAAAACCAAGGCGCTCGACGAACAGACGAAAGCAGGAACTGGCCTGACCGAGAAGATTTCCGGACTGGAAACAGCTCTTGCCGAGGGCAAAGCCATGTTGGGCGACGGCAAAACAAAGATCGAGCAATTGGGGGCTGATCTGGCCGCGAAAGCCAAAGAGCTGACCTCCAAGTCCGGTGAACTGAGCGAAACGGTAGCAGGTCTCAAAGCCAAAACCGAAGAGCTCGCTGCGGAGAAGCTGAAATCCAGCGGACTGCAGGAAAAACTCGATGGTCTCACCGCTACGCTCAATGAGCTGAAAGACCGTGCGGCTGCGGCAACATCGAAGGTCGACGAGCTCAGCAAAGACGTGGATGAAAAGGCCAAAACCATTGAAGAGCAATCGGCCAACATCGACGACTTGAACAAGATGGTCACCGACTTGAAGGCACAGTTGGCAAGCACCAGCACCAACTAAACGGTTCTTTACCGGACGGGGCTTGGGTCCCGTCCGGCCTTCCCCCCTGCCGGGCTGAACGGGCACGGATACGTTCTTGCCAGGGCGGACGCTGCCAACTGGGTGGCAGAACGCTCCGTTTGGCCAGGATGATTGCGCAGCCACGTAATCACCGCCTCTGCCGCGCGGCCTTTGCTCACGTCCTCGTCAAAACAGGCCCGGTAAGACGCCACCGCCTCGCCCTGAGCCAGGATATCAGCCACGGCTGCCACATAGGCGCGGCAGGCCGCGTACATCTCCAGATAGGCCGGATTTCCCCAGTTTGAGGTGCACATCACCCGAAACTCCGCTCCGGAGACAAAGGGCGCATCCGGCGCACTGCGCGCTTGCCCGTGAACACTGCCGGCCAAAGCCAGCCAGACCAGCAGGGCGATCCCAAGCCCCCTCGGGCCAAAACGGCCGCAAGCGGTTGAATTTTTTACATCTACGCACATACGAATCCACCTTGTCGCAGGCACCAAATTCAGGCAACTTTTTAGCAGAAGTGGAGATGGCCAATGGATAAAATTTCCGACCCTCTGATCGGCGAGAAGCCGCAATACCTGAATGAACAAGCGGCAGGCCGCCCGCTCAAAAACCCCATTTCCCACGACACGCTGGTGCGCGCCCGGGGCTATCGCCAACAGCGCATACGCGAGAAGCTGGCCGAGCACGACGTGGCGGCCCTGCTCTGCTTTGACCCGCTGAACATCCGTTATGCAACCGACTGCTCGGACATGCAGGTATGGACCCTCCACAACGCGGCGCGCTACGCGATGATCGTCAATGACGGTCCGGCCATTTGTTTCGAGTACCGCAACGCCATGCACCTGGCGCAGAACCTGGAAACCGTCGACGAAGTGCGCCCCGCCACGTCCTGGTTCTATTTCGCCTCAGGCCCCCGCACCGTGGAAAAGGCCGCTGAGTGGGCTGACGAAATCGCCGACATCCTGCGCGAGCACGGCGGTGGCAACATGCGCCTTGCGGTCGACAAGATGGAGCCTGTTGGCGTCGATATCTTGCGCCAGCGTGGAGTGGAGATTGTGGAAGGCCAGGAAATCACTGAAACCGCCCGCATGATCAAGAGCTCCGATGAAATCGAGATCATGAACTGGACCATCAAGGTCTGCGAAGCGGGCATGTGGCGGATGCGCGATCTCTCAGAACCTGGACGAACCGAAAACGAGATCTGGGCCGAGCTGCATCACGAGAACATCCGCAACGGCGGCGAATGGGTCGAAACCCGATTGCTGGCCATCGGTGAGCGCACCAATCCCTGGTTCCAAGAAAGTTCGGACCATGTTGGCCAGCTCGGCGACCTCCTGTCATTCGATACCGACCTTGTGGGTCCCTACGGGTATTGCTGCGATATCTCCAGATCCTGGACCATTGGTCACACACCGCCGACAGACGAACAACAGCGCCTCTATGCACATGCGCTGAACCAGATTGAGCACAACAAGAACATCATCAAGCCTGGCATGACCTTCCACGAGTTCAACGACAAGAGCTGGCGCATGCCCGAGGAATTCTGGGATCAGCGCTACTCTGTGGCCTTCCACGGGGTGGGCTTGTGTGACGAGTATCCGGCCGTGCCCACGCATGTGGATATGGACCGCGGCCACGGCTATGAAGGGGTGATTGAGGAAGGCATGGTTTTGTGTGTTGAAAGCTGCACCGGGGTCAAGGGCGGACGTGAGTGCGTGAAGCTCGAGATCCAGGTTCTGGTCACCGAAGACGGCGTCAAGCAGCTCGACACGTTCCCCATGGAACCTTGGGTCTAAGCCAGGATCTCGCACATATCGTCGCCTTCGTCCTTGCTTTGGCTTTCAGGCATATGCCGCGCCAGTGCGCGCTTCAGGCCATCCACGGAAACCGGCTTGGGCAGATAGTCATCCATGCCGGCATCGAAGCAGGTTTCCCGGTCCCCGTTAAGCGCGTGGGCAGTGACGCCGATGATCAGCACATGATCCTCGCCCCCCTCTTCAGCCTTGCGGATGGCCCTGGTCGCCTCGTGGCCGTTCATTTCCGGCATTGAAACATCCATCAAAATCACCGAGGGCCGATGGGCCTTCCAGGCCGCCACGGCCAATGCGCCATTCTCGACAATCTTGAAGCTGAAATCGGTGGTTTCCAGAATCTGGGTGAACACCATCTGGTTCACCTCATTATCTTCAGCCACCAGAATATCTATTCGTTCACCTGTTTCCACCGGGGATGACGTCTCCAGCTCGGTTTCTTGCGGCTCTTCGGCCACGGGCTCTGGTTTGTCGCTCGCCGGCATTGTCCAGCCGGCATCCAGGCTTTCGGCCAGCTCGTCCAAGGTTTCTGGGTGCTGAGACGCCGCCGCCTCACGCGCTTCGCTCAACACACTCACAATGGTCTCCAGGAGCATGGAAGAGCGGGTTGGCTTTGTGAGGTTTGCTTCAAGCTTCAGATCGCCAATGGCGCTGCGGGCAGCGGCCGCGTCCACCGAGGTGAGGAGGATAACCGGGATAGACGCAATGGCGGGGTCAGAGCGCATCTCGTAAAGCATCTGCGTGCCGCTCATTCCAGGCATCTGATAGTCGAGAATGATCAGGTCGATGGTCACATCATGTTCGGCGGCACTGCGCATCACCGCCAGGCCCGTCTGACCGGAGGAGACGGACGCATGTTCAAACTTCCAAGCCTCAAGTTGCTCTGCCAGGATGGAACGGTTCACCTCGTTGTCGTCGATGATCAGCACCCGGGCACCGGTCACATCCACCGGCGCGCGCGGCTTGCGCTTGGCGTTCTCTTCCACGGGCAATGTTACGGTGAACCAGAAGGCAGACCCTTCGCCCAGTGCGCTTTCAACGCCGATGCGCCCCCCCATCAGTTCCACCAGAGACTTTGCAATCGAGAGGCCGAGGCCGGTGCCCTCATGTTTGCGCGTGGCGGAACTGTCAACTTGTGAAAACTGCTCGAACACAAGCTGGCATTGCTCTTTTGCAATGCCGACGCCTGTGTCTTCGACTCTAAAGGTCAGTTCTGCGTTGCCATCGTCCCCGACCTTGCCGGACACATCCACATAGACATGGCCTTCATCGGAGAACTTGATGGCATTGCCCATCAGGTTGGTGATGATCTGGCGCAGACGGCCTGCATCGCCCACATAGGCCGCGGGCAAGCTGGGGTCTACCCGCACAATCAGTTCCAAATTCTTATCTGCCGCGCGGGCTGACACGAGCGTGGCCACATCCTCAACAGCCTCGGCAAGCTGGAACGGAGCCGGCGACAGTTCCAATTGACCGGCGTCGATCTTGGAGAAGTCCAGAATGTCGTTGATGATTGTGAGCAGCGAAGAGCCGGACTTAACGATCATGTCGGCAAACATCTGCTGCTTGGGCGTCAGATCGGAGTTGAGCAGCAACTCGGCCATTCCCATAACGCCGTTCATGGGCGTTCGGATTTCATGGCTCATGTTGGCCAGGAATTCGGATTTGGCGCGATCTGCCAGAAGGGCTGTTTCGCGCGCCTCGTCCAACTCGGTTTCGCGCTTCTTCAGCTCGGAGATATTCGTTCTCAGACCCACGATGTTGCCCGACGGCGTTTTCTTGTCGCGTTGGCGGATCCATCGGCCGTCATGGGCCTTAAAGATCTTTTCCAACCCGATCTCGCTGTGGCGCTTGTCGATGAGGTCTTGGACGAATTCTGCCTCCTTGCCCTCAATGTTCGGGATCATTCCCGAATGGGCAAGCTTGAGCGCCTGCTCCTGATACGTGGTGCCTCTCACCAAGACATCGCCCAAAGGGCCGAACTGGGATTTATAGGCATCATTAAACGTAACAAGACAGTCTTCTTCGTCGTAAAGAACAAAGCCGTCATCAAGCGTGTCTATGGCATCTTGGAGCCGCTGCCGGTCGGACTGCGCCCGCTTTTGAGCGGCATGCAGCGTGGCTTCCATCGCTTTGAGTTCGTTCACATCGATGGCCATTCCGGCCACCGCCCCGCTCGGCACCTTATACTTGGTGATGCGCAGCCAGCCTACCGAAGCATAGTGGTGGTCTCGTGCCTCACCGGTGGCGTGGCGCTGGCGTTCAACGCGTTCGCGAACCTTCTCTTCAAGCTCTTCATCTGGCACCTGGCCCGCCAGCTCGTCGCGGACAATGTCGGCATAGTAAAGCGGCTGACTTTCATCTGCTCTGTTTTTGAAGACGCCGGCATGCGCCACCTCATAGGCCTTGTTCCAGATGATGAGCCGGTCATTCTCATCATAGACACAGTATTTGGCCGGGCTGTGCTCGATGGTTTCCATCAACAGCCGATGCTCTTCCACCAGCCGCTCAAGCGCCTCGCGGTCACTCATCAGAACATCAATCGCATCCATGAGCTGCCTCTTTTCCCCCAGGGGCCGTTCAGACACTTCAAAACGCGTCAAACAAAGCAGCGCCCATCGCTGCAACGAGGCCCCATAGAGACCATCCTGTTTCTTGGTTAATACTTTACGAAATTCTCGAGGTAACCGGAGAAATCAGCCAATTCTACGTCGGCTATCGACGGTCCAAGGTTTCATCGCTGAAACACTTCACGAACACAAATGTCGGGCTGGTCGATCCGATCGTCACAAGTTCATTGTCGATCGTGCGCGCTTGCCCTCGATTGCCACCGCTTCGATCAAGCCGATAGTTGAGAGCAGACGCAAACCCTTTGGTACGGCAGAAGTGATCGGCCACCGGCTTTCCGCACCCGGAGCTTTGACCCGAGCATGCAGACAGAACATCTCCCAGAAGCGTGGGCTTAAAGAATTTCCGCGCGGCCGCGTCGGCAGGTTGTGCCGTCAGCCCAACCACAGCGAATGCAAGACACACCAGCGCGATAAAATGATTCATAGAAGGCAAAATAATACCCTACCCTCCCGGCTTCAAGCGGTGGCGCGCGACCTCGGATATCAGATAAAACTCAACCGACACCAGAATGATATGCAATTGTGCGCATCTGTATTGGCGTTGGTCTGCTGAATGATTTAACATTTTCAGCACAAGAGACGCTTGTTGGCCAGCATTCAACCGCTGGGATCAGCAAAACCAAATCCAACAGAGCCTTCGGGGAGGAGGCCGGGAGTACATATCATGCGGTGGAGACAGGGACCTCGCAGCGACAATATTGAAGACCGGCGCGGCCAAGGCGGTGGCGGTTTCGGTTTTCCGGCGGGACGCGGTCGGCGCATCCGCATTCCCTCAGGGGGCCGGCGCGGCGGCATGGGCATCGGCGGCATCATCGTGGTGCTGGTGCTCATGTGGTTCTTCGGCGGCGACATCGGCCAAATTCTGGGCCCGGGCGGCGGCGGCCTCACCCAAGCCCCAACCCAGACCCAAACCCAGACAATTCCGCAAGGCCAGGCGGACGAAATGAAAGCATTCGTTTCCACGATCCTCAAGTCTACCGAAGATGTCTGGCACCCCCTCTTCCGCAGCATGAACCGCACCTACAAAGAGCCCAAGCTTGTGCTGTTTACCGGCTATGTGACATCGGCTTGCGGCAATGCCCAGTCGGCTATGGGACCGTTCTACTGCCCGGCCGATCAGAAGGTCTACATAGACCTATCCTTCTATAACGACTTGAAAAACAAACTCGGCGCGCCTGGCGATTTCGCCCAAGCCTATGTGATCGCGCACGAAGTAGGCCATCACGTTCAAACCCTGCTCGGCATCGCCACCACTGTGCAGCGGGCACGTCAGAGCGTCGGTCGCACAGAAGGCAACCGGTTGCTGGTGCGCATGGAGCTCCAAGCTGACTGCCTGGCGGGCATCTGGGCCAATGCATCCCAAAAGGCCCGCAACTGGCTGGAGAAGGGCGACATCGAAGAAGGCCTGAATGCAGCCAGCGCGATTGGCGATGACCGTCTGCAACGCCAAAGCCAGGGTCGTGTGGTGCCCGAAAGCTTCACCCACGGCACATCGGCCCAGCGGGTCCGCTGGTTCAAGCGCGGAATGCAAACGGGCAAACTGGAGGCGTGCGATACCTTCAGGGCGCGCGAACTATAGACCCCTGCGCCCTGGCGAGGGCGAGGACGCGACTGGCCCCCCGCATGTTGGCACACACGTTCAGGACCGAAACCCATTCCGCCACAGCGCGTTAACCATTTATTTACTTAGTTCAACTGCGCACCCTGGAAAACGTATAGTTAAATCCACCAGGGGTTGAGCATAGGCAATAAATGGAACGCGACATGACTGAAGCGTCATTTACGCAATTCATGCAACTGGAGAAGCAACGGCTCGCGAAGTGCTGCGAAGAAATCGACGCACAGTTCGAGTTGTTGACACGTGAACGTCAAACACTGGTCCAGATCGCCGAAGCCATAGACGCCATGCAGGTGCTCTATGACAAAACCGGTAAGACCATTGACGATGCTCTGGTTATGAGAACTCAACTTTCAGATCACTTGAGCGAAGTGCGCAAGGCAGCCGCCCTGCGCCAGCAGGCACCGGTCGCTGAGGCTTCTGCACCTTTGAGTGACCACGACCAGCATGTGGGCTGGGTTCCCAGAAACCGTTACTCTTCGGAATACTAGAGAGTTCTAGACCTTTGGAGGCACAAGCACGAGGCTTCCCACGTGCGTCTTCTCCAAGAAGGCCGTTTGGGCCTCTCTGATCTCCGACAAGGGCCGCACCGCCGCAACCGCCGGCTTCAGCCCCCCTTCGGCCAACACACGCATGAGCGCGGGAAACGTGTCGCGGCGATAAACCGATGAACCATAAAACTCCAAACTGGAGAGATAGAGCGTTCTTAGGTCCAACTCCACAATAGGCCCCGCGATCGCACCGGCGGTCACATAGCGCCCGCCCGGTGCCAGAAGCGAGAGATACTCGGAGAACCTCTCTCCACCAACCACATCGGCCACAACCGTGAAGGCCTCACCGCCCAAAGCCTCACGCGCAAGGCTCGAGTGATCATCAGCACCCCGGTCAATACAATGATCGGCTCCCAGTTCTTTAAGCGCAGAATGCTTGGAGAGCGAGGCCACCGCCACAACGGATGCACCCAAATGCTTCGCAATCTGAACCAGAAAAGTGCCCACACCGCCTGATGCGCCCGTCACAAGCACGCGGTCCCCGGCCTTTACCCCGGCCATCAGCAACATGTTCATGGCTGTTCCACCAGAACATGGCACGGTCACCAATGCCTCATCTGAGAGCGTGATCGAGGCCGGGATCTCATAAGTGCTTTGCGCCGGAACGGCGGTGAACTGAGCAAAGCAGCCATCATATTCAGAGCCCAAAAACGCAGCGCTCTCCAGACCGGCCTCATCATCCGGGTCGCGGAAGTAAGGATCGCACGTTACCTTCTGGCCAATACGCGCCGGATCGACCCCCTCACCCACCGCCACAATGCGCCCAACTAGATCCGCGCCCTGGATCCGCGGAAAGCCCAGATCGCCGGACCAACCGCCGCTGTCACCCGCTTCAATGCCAACCCCGTCCGCGCCGCCTTCTGCCGTGGTGCCCGATTGCACCGACGGGCTGTACCAGCCGATGCGCGTGTTGATATCGGTATTGTTCATGGCTGCAGCCGTCACATTGATCAGCACTTCGCCTGGTCCAGGCGTGGGCACGGGCACATCATCGCGGTAGTCCAGCTTGTCCAGCCCACCATAGCCGGTGAGCAGAACAGCGGTCATGGTGCTGGGTATAGTCATGGGCAAAGGGTCCTTTGAGCGGCGAATTCTTGTCCAGTCGGCAGCAGTAGAGGGTTTCGGGCTGGATTGATAGTCGGCACACGTGCGGGGATTGACATATAAAAACCATTTAGTTATTTTATAGATCTCCTGACACTGGATGCCTGCCAATGCCCGAAGCCAGCGAAGACCGGATCTTGTACATGCTGAAGAGCCGCGGCGACCAAACCGCCATGGCCATAGCGGAAAAGCTGGGCATGACCAGCGTGGGCGCACGAAAGCACCTTGCGAACCTGCACGACTCTGAGCTCGTGGATTATGCGGACCGCCGAGAAAACGTGGGCCGGCCCAAGCGCTACTGGCGTTTGAGCCAGAAGGGCCATGCCCGCTTTCCCGATGCCCACTCCGATCTCACCTTAGAACTTCTCACATCGGTGCGCCGCGTGTTCGGCGAAGCAGGTCTTGAGAAGCTGATTGATGATCGGGAGACCGAAGCAGAAGCCGGTTACAAGCGCGCCATGGCCGGGTGCGATGATCTGCAAGCCCGGGTGGAGCGCCTGGCAGAGATCCGCGACCGCGAGGGCTATATGGCGGAGTGGGCCAAGGAGCCCGACGGGACGTTCCTGCTGATGGAAAACCATTGCCCCATTTGCGCCGCGGCCACCCAGTGCCAGGGCCTATGCCGCTCAGAGCTCATCTTGTTTCAGGCGGTGCTTGGCCCCGGCGTAAAGGTCGAACGGATCGAGCACATTCTTACCGGTGCGCGCCGCTGCAGCTACCGCATATCCCAGAAGACACGAAACGCTGGAAAGGATTGACCATGCTAAATCCTGATGCCCCCGTTTGGACCAAGGCCATGGAGTTGACCGAGTTGGAAAGCGCCGGAAAGGCCGTGGTGAAGCTTAACGGAAAGCAGATCCTTCTGATCAAGTCCGGTGAGAAGATCTACGCCTGCAACAACCGCTGCCCTCATGAAGGCTTCCCTTTGGCTGAAGGCACACTGAGCGAAGGCTGCATTCTGACCTGCAACTGGCACAGTTGGCGGTTCAATCTGGAAGATGGAGAGACCTTGGTGGGAGGCGATGCGCTGAGGCACTATCCGTATGACATCCGGGACGGTGAAATTTGGCTGGATCTCGCCGACCCGCCGCCGGAAGCCTTGCGCGCCAAGGCGATTGACGGCTTGCGCGAAGCGTTTGATGAGCACGATTATGAGCGCATCGCCCGCGAGCTGGCCCGCTTTGAACGCGCCGATGGCGATCCGCTTGAAGCATTGTCGCTCGCTCTCAACTGGGCCATGGACGGCCTGGAATTCGGCACCACTCACGCCCAAGCGGCCGCTCCGGATTGGCTAAGCTTGCGCTCCCGCATAAACGCCAGTGATCCCATTGAACATCTCATCCCTGTGGTGGAGATTATTGGCCACTTGTCTTGGGACGTCCTGATGCAGAAGGGCCCCTTCCCTTTCGTGGAGGCCGAAGCTGCGGCTTATGATGCAGACGCTTTCGAGCAGGCCATTGAGGATGAGGACGAGGCCACGGCAATTGCCCTTGCCCGGGCCGGGCTTAAGGAAGGCGGCGCTGAACTCTTGCGCCCGGTTCTGGAGCGCGCATCGCTACGGCATTATCAGAACTTCGGGCATTCGGTGATCTATCTGGACAAGGCCTATGAGCTCTATGGGTCTTTGGGCAAGCCTGCTGAAACCGCTCTCATGTTGCCTTTGGTGCGCTCATTGTGCGGCACGGCCAGGGAAGATTTGATCCCAGAATTCAAAGCCTACGCGCCCGCTCTAGCCGCCTGGCACGATGAAGGCGGCGATGTGCCTGATCCGGATGCGTTCCGCGGGACCGGCGTTCCAGGCGCGCTTAAACTGGTGGCCGAAGGGGCGGGCGACCGCCAGGGCCTCTACGACGCACTCATGTACGCCGCTGCAGATGCCATGCTGCACTACGATGCGAGCTACAGGCGACATACCGACAAGCCCGTGCAGCAGAATGTGGATTGGCTGGATTTTACCCACGCCATCACCCATCTCAATGCAGCTCGCAAAACCTGCCAGAGCCAGCCTGAACTCTGGGCCAATACGTTCCTGCAGGCGGGCTGTTTCTTAGGGCGCAATGCCAAGTTCGTCGACTGGGAGCAGGACACCTCCCAATGGACGGCGGCAACCGACGATCTCATCGATGACGTTCTGTCTTCCATGCTCGATCATGGGGAGCCGCTCTACATTTTTCCTGCACACACCTTGAAGCTGACCACGGCGTTGAAAGAAGAGCTTAGCGTAAACCCCGATGCGCCCTGGAAGCCGGTCGCGCTGGCCGCGCTCAACCGCTTCGTCAACGAGCCGATCAAGAAGAAACACATGCGCCGCGCCGTGACGCAGGCGGCCAAGTTTGTGGAATTGGAGGGTTAGAGGTTATCCCAGCCTCGGCCCTCCGCCCCCCGGGTCCTGCGATTTGCAGGAACCCAGGCACACCACCATCGACATGGCTCCCTGCTCTGGGTCTTTGCGGCTTGCAAAGACTGGGGGGTTCCACACTCTAACGCGGCCCGTTGATGGGCCGGGCATCGGTGCAATCATAGGGGCCGCGATGCATCTCGTCCACGGCCAGTCTCACGCTGCATTTTCCTCGCCGCGCGAGCGGCCAAACGCGATTCGCCGTTTCATGAACGTTTCCGGCGGCACCAAAGTGCCTGGCACATAGTGGTTCGCCCAAAGGCTCATCTGCTGCAACAGGGGCAAAAGCGCCCGCCCCATCTCGGTTGGGGTATATTCATACCGTTTGGGGCGGCTCTGATAGGCAGACCTTTCCAACAAGCCAAATCGTTCCATCTGGCTTAGGCGATCAGCCAGCACATTCGTTGTGATCCGTTCTGGCGAGGCCAAGAACTCAGAATAGCGCCGCTTGCCGTTCAACATGTCGCGCAGAATGATAAGAGACCAGCGGTCGCCCACCAAATCGAGCGTGGAGGCAATCGGACACCCCGAACGTGCGTTCTCCATCAAATGCTCCCATCAAATAGTCACTTGCAAGCCGCAAGTGTGGCTTTGAAGGCTTAATCTTGAGTGAATGCGCCGGAAGATCATGTCCGGAAGCAGGGTCTGGAGCAGAACCGGACGGGTCATTGGCTTGTCAATTGCAAGTGACCAGTTGCGCCCTTGCCTGACGCGGTTCTGTTGCAAAACCGTCACCTGAGATTTGTTTGGCTGTCTTACTCCTCGCTTAACCCGTCCCAAAAGACGAGGAGAGCACAGTGGCCCTTAAGGAACTCAGTTACGCATCACCCAGCGACCCGTGGCTGCGGCGCCAAGTGATCAACTTTATCGAAGAACTCTCCGGCCGGCGGCGTTTTGCGAGGCTCTACAGGGTTTGGCAGGAGGAGATTGTCCCGGCCTCTCCAACCATTATGGGCGACCTTCTAAAGCTGATCGATGTGCGCCTAGAGCTGACCACCCGCCAATGGCCCCAGCTTGTGGACCCCAAAGCGCCGCTGGTGATGGTGGCGAACCATCCCTTTGGCATCGGTGACGGCATCGCCATGCTCGCATTGGCCGAACAGCTAAACCGGCCTTACAAGGTTCTTATCCACAGCGATCTTTTGAAGATTCCTGAAATCAGGCCCTACGCCTTGCCTATCGAGTTTGGCCCCGCTGGCGAGGCCAGGCCCAGCCGGCGCAATCTGGAGACGCGCCAGCAGGCGATAGAACTGCTGAAATCCGGCACCACGATCGTTGTCTTCCCCGGAGGCGCTGTGGCCACCGCCCCTCAACCGTTTGGCCGCGCCCTGGAATGGTCTTGGAGCCCGTTTGTCTCGCGGTTGATCCAATCGTCACAAGCCTCCGTGCTCCCGGTTTACTTTAGCGGCCAGAACTCAATTCTGTTCCACATCGCCAGCCTCTTCAGCCAGGTGCTGCGCACGTCTTTGCTGGTCAGCGAGTTCCGGCGCTTTGCCGGTTCAACGGTGGAAGCCCATGTGGGCGAGATCATTCCGTTTGAAGAGTTCAAGAACCCAGACAACCGCCGGGCCCTCATCGACGAACTGTTCCATCACGTGCTGATGCTGGGCTCACAGGACGCGGTCACAGAAACCTATGAGCCAGGCGGCGGGCTCCGTGCCGCTTTCACCCGGGCTCCCGCTGCCGGATAGGCCATCTCTTGCACAAAGCCGCTTCAGCGCGCTAATTGGCGCGCGATCCGCAATCCGCATGAGAGATGCCATGACTGATGAAACCCCAACCTCTCTTGGCGCCCGTGTCTATTTGGACGGCTACCTGGACGTGCCGGAAGAGCGCTGGACATCGGTTCGCGAAGCCCTCACCGAGCACATCGCATTGACCCACGCTGAACCCGGCTGCATCAAGTTTGAAGTGGCCCCCTGCCCGGATGTGGAACGGCGGCTTCTGGTCTCTGAAATCTTTGAGAATCAAGCAGCGTTCGATGCCCACCAGGCCCGCGCTAAGGCTTCGGCCTGGGCACAATCGTCTGCCGGGATCCCTCGGCACTATACGGTTCGGACGGGCGAGTAACCCCGTTTTCCCGCGTCAGCTCAAATGGTTGTGCCCTGCCGGTTTCGCCGCTTCTTGACGTTCTCACGGTTCCCCACCATAAAGGATCTATGGGGCTTGCGAGCGCCCCGTGAGGCGACAGCCAGAGATTCGCATCCTTGAAACCCCTCGAACAATGGAGGAAGGATGCACCATGCCGTCCCCTACTGAAATCACTGTTTCCCAATTATCCCGTCTCGTCGGAACCCCTGACGCCCCGGTTCTGATCGATATTTGTATTGATGAAGAATTTGCCGCCGACCCGCGCTTCATTCCGGGCGCGCGGCGCCATCCGTTCAACGATCTTCCCGCCTTGGTGCCTGAGCTTAAGAACCGCCGGGTGGTTGTCATTTGCCAGAAGGGCAAGAAGTTGAGCCAGGGGGCCGCGGCCATTTTGCGTGATCACGGCATCGCAGCAGAGAACCTGGAGGGCGGCAACTTTGCCTGGCGCGATGCGGGCCTCCCCTTGGTCCCGTCAGACAAGATCCCGGCACGCAATGCTGAAGGCCGGTCGGTTTGGGTCACCCGCCATCGCCCCAAAATCGACCGCATAGCCTGCCCTTGGCTGATCCGCCGCTTCGTGGATCCGAACGCCCAGTTCCTGTTCGTCTCGCCATCGGAGATTGACGGCGTGGCGCAGCACTTCAACGCCACGCCTTTTGATGTGGAGAATGTCTATTGGAGCCACAGGGATGAGCGCTGCACGTTCGACACAATGGTGGACGAATTCTGCCTGCGCACAGAGCCGCTTGAGCGACTGGCCACGATTGTGCGCGGCGCGGACACCAACCGCCACGACCTGGCTCCGGAAGCGGCTGGCCTGTTGGCCGCGTCCTTGGGCCTGTCACGAATGTATCGCGATGATATTGCACAGTTGAACGCTGGCATGATGCTCTACGATGCGTTCTACCGGTGGGCACGCGATGCCACGGATGAACAGCATGACTGGCCCACGGCCAAGCCCAGGAGCTGAGGCAATGGAGAGTGCCGCAACCGACACGGACACAGCGCAGCCACACGCGCCGACCTTGGCTGAGGCCACCCGAGTTTGGGCCCGAATTGGCGTTCTTTCTTTCGGAGGCCCCGCCGCCCAGATCGCGCTGATGCACCGCGAGATCGTGGATGAGCGCGGTTGGCTCACTGAACAGCAGTTTCTCAACGCTTTGAGTTTCTGCATGTTCCTGCCCGGTCCTGAGGCCATGCAGCTCGCCACCTATTCTGGCTGGCGCCTGCACGGCACCATAGGCGGATTGATCGCCGGCCTCCTGTTTGTTTTGCCGGGTGCAGCGGTGATCCTGGCACTGGGCACCGTTTATGCCTACCTCGGCGACGTGCCGCTGGTGAGCGCACTCTTCTTGGGCGTCAAGGCCACCGTCGTGTTGATCGTTGTGGAAGCGCTTCTGCGGGTCGCAAAGAAGGCCCTTAGCGGGGTCGCCCACTGGATCATTGCCGCCCTCGCTTTCATCGGTATCTTCTTTCTGGCCCTGCCCTTCCCGTTGATCATCGCGGCGGCGGCAGCCTATGGCTTCATCTTTGCGCGCTCATCCGACGATAGCGGATCCAATGCCGAAGTGAGATCCGGGGGATCCTTAGGTGGCACCTTGACCACAATCGCTGTGTGGCTTTCCATTTGGGTGCTGCCCCTTGCGCTTGTGGGGTTGCTCTCTCCCAGTCCGGTGCTGGCCGATATTGGATTCTTCTTCTCAAAGCTCGCCGTGGTCACCTTCGGCGGCGCCTATGCGGTGCTGGCATATATGGCGCAAGATGTGGTCAATCAGTTTGGCTGGCTGAGTGCCGGCGAGATGATGGACGGCTTAGGCCTGGCGGAAACCACGCCCGGACCGCTCATTTTGGTGACCGAGTTCGTGGGTTTCCTGGCCGCGTTCCGCGAGGGTGGCTTCGCTCTGGGCCTCGTCGGTGCATTGGTGGCGCTCTGGGCCACGTTTGCTCCTTGCTTTTTGTGGATCTTTGCCGGCGCGCCGTTTATCGACTGGATCGGTGCCCAGCCGCGGCTTAAGGCTGCTCTTTCGGCAATCAGCGCCGCGGTGGTGGGCGTTATCCTGAACCTGACGATCTGGTTTGCGCTTCATGTGTTCTTCACCGCCGTTGAAGCAAAAAAGTCAGGACCATTGGTGCTCTGGACACCGGAACTTGCGAGCCTGGACTGGCGCGCGGTGCTGCTCAGCGCGGTGTGTGCGGTGTTGTTGTTCCGCCTTCATTGGGACCTGATGAGAGTGCTCGCCGTGGCCTCTGCCGGCGGGGCCGCCCTGGTGTTTGCGGTGGGGTGATATCGCCCGCCCGCATCAGCGGTAGATCAACTCCACCAGGCCCATAGGGACAATGGGTATATAGGTCACCACCAGAAGCAATCCGAACAGCAGAATGATGAACGGGATGTTCGTCCGTGTGGTGGCCCAGATATCCGTTCGCGATATGGAACAGGCGGTGGCCAATACGCTGGCCACCGGCGGTGTTTGCTGACCGATCGCGATGTTCAGCGTCAGAATGATGCCGAACTGCACCGGATCGATCTGCAGTTCACGGACCAAAGGAAGCACGATGGGCACGATCAGAATGATGGCTGCCGCGCCATGAAGCACCATGCCGAGGATAAGGAGCATGACGTTCAGCATCATCAGCACAACGATCCGGTTGTCGGACACACTGATGATCCATTGCGCAAAGCGCTGGGGGAGTTCGATCTCTGTGAGATAGAGCCCAAGTACGCCTGAAGTTGCCACAAGTAGCATCACCGCGGCGGTTTGCGTAACGCCTTCCAGCAGGGCTTCATAAAACTCACGCAGCTTGATTTCGCGGTACCAGAAACCGCCAATCACGAGCGCCGCAACCACCGCCAGCCCCGCCCCTTCCGTTGCGGTAACGATCCCGCCGAAGATGCCGCCCAGAATGATCACCGGCAACAGCAGCGCCGGGGCCGCATCAAGAAAGGCTTTGCCCAGGCGCGGCAGAGAAAACGCCTCCTCGCGCGGCAGGTCATAGCGCACCGCAAACCAGTAGCACAAACACAACATCAAAAACCCGCCCAGCAGCCCAGGCACCACACCGGCCACAAACAACTGCACGATCGATGTGTCCGACAGCGCGCCATAAACAATCATCGGGATCGACGGGGGAATGATGATGGCCAGAGAGGCGCTGGACGATGTGACGGCGGCTGCAAACGTGGGGCGATATTTCTTGCGCTTCATCTCCGGAATGATCACCGAGCCGATAGCTGCAACGTCCGCAACAGCAGAACCGGAAATCTCCGCAAAGAACAAAGATACCCCCACATTGACCATGGCCAAACCGCCACGGATGAAGCCAATCAGCGCTGAGGTGAAATCAATAAGGCGCCGGGAGATGCCGCCGGTGTTCATGAGGGCCCCGGCCAGGATGAACAGAGGGATGGCGATCAATGGAAAGTTGGTGGCGGCATCGAACACCTTCAGCGCAGCGTCGTAAAAGCCAAAAACGCCCTTATCAATCCAGATCCCGAACAGCGCGACCGCACCTATGGAAACGGCAATCGGAACATTGATCGAAATGAGGACGGCAAGCAGAAGAACGAGCAAGAGGGCTTCCATCAGCGGCGCTCCTTGGCAGCTTCCGCCTTTGCGATCTCTTGGGCAATCTCTTCATCTTCAGCGCTGCGGCCGGCCATGAGCCGGCGGACGGTGTCCGGTGTTGACAGGAGCTGGGCGACGATAAACAGCGCCGCGCCGACGGGCACCACCGACTGGGTGAACCACAACGGCACCCACCGCAAGGAGACCAGTGTCTCAGAGCCAAGCACCTGCAGGATGAACCAACCGGCATAAGCGAATATAACGAACACCGTATAGACAATCACCTCGCTGACGACGAACAACGTCATGCGTACCGCCGGCGGGCAGGCAATAATCAGGCCCTCAAAGCCCAGGTGACGCCGCCGCAGTGCGGCATAAGCGGCGCCATAGAACGTGATCCAGGCGAGCAGCACAGACGCCACCTCATCGTACCAGACGAACGATGAATTGAACCCTTTGCGTGCAATAACAGCGGAGATCACCACGCCGGCAAGCGTGATGAGCAAGCCGACGGTAATGACCTCAAGCAATCGCTGGAGAAGGCGGGCCAGTGCGCGCATCAGTCAATAGCTGAGGGCGGGGTTGTCCCCCGCCCTACGCCACCTCAATTAGGAGCCGCTGGCCAAGGATATGGCCTTATCGATCATCTCCTGGCCACCTTTCACCTCAGCCGCAAACGCGTCGTATATCGGCTTGGAGGCTTTCACAAAAGCATCGCGGTCGGCTTCGTTGTATTGCATGCCACCATCGACCAGCTTTTTGCGCAGGGTATCGTCAGCTTCGCCGCCTTTCTTGCGGGCCCAGACCTCAAGCTCGCGCGCGGTATCTTCCAGCACCGAGCGAATGGCCGGGTCAAGCCCGTCGTAGAAGGCCTTGCCCATGGTCGGATAGGCCGGGGAGTACACATGGCCTGTCTTCGACAGATACTTCTGCACTTCATTCAGCTTGGCTGAATTGATGTTGGTGTAAGGGTTTTCCTGCCCGTCAATGACGCCGGTTTGCAATCCGGTGAACACCTCAGAAAAGCTCATCGGCGTCGGGTTGGCGCCCCAAGCCTGGAACATCTTCACCCGCCACGTTGACTTAGGTGTGCGGATCTTGATGCCCTCCAGATCAGCAGGCGTCTTGATGGGCCGTACGTTGTTGGTGATGTGGCGCACACCATTCTCCCAAACCGCCAGCACCTTGTAGCCGTCATCTTCAACGGTCGGCGCAATCTGCGGCCAGAAGATTTCAGCTTCAATCTTTGCCACGTGATCGCGGTTGGCCACCAGGAACGGCATATCGAACACGGCAAACTCGTCAGAAATCGAGGCCATGATCGATGAGGGCAGCGCGATGTGAACCGTGCCAAGCTTCAGCTTCTGCATCAGGTCTTTGTCTTTGCCCAACTGACTTGAATCGAACAGCTTAACTTTCGCCTTGCCGGCAAGTTTCTCATTGGCAACCTTTGTGAACTCTGCGGCCGTCTGCTGTTGCAGCGATCCAGGTGTTGCTGAGATCCCAAAAATGATCTCGGTTTCCGCCTGGGCCGTGCTGGTCAAGGCCAGGGCTGCAAGGCCCGTGAACGCCGCGGTCAGGCTTAATCTGGTGAACTTCATCTTATCCTCCCTCTTTTAATTGGTGTATTGAGCGGCCGGTGTGTCCAGCATCGCTTCTAAGGCCGAGCGCCGTGCAGCTTCCCCTGCCAGCGGCGCTCCGGACGCCCGCGCCAACTTTGCGGCCAGCAGCAGGGCATTCTTGGTGGCCTGGGGATTGGCGGTTCCCTGGCCTGCAATATCGTAAGCGGTTCCGTGGGCGGGGGTGGCGATCCAGAATGGATAGCCGCCGATTAAGGTCACACCCCGGTCAAAGCCGATCAGCTTCATCGCGATCTGGCCCTGGTCGTGGTACATGGACAAAACCACGTCAAATTCACCCTTATGAGCTCTCAAATAAACCGTGTCTGACGGCCAAGGACCGGACACGTTGATCTGGTGCTTTTGCGCCGCCTGCACCGCCGGCGCGATGATCTCATCGTCTTCGGGACCAAAATTGCCGCCATCGCCGGCATGGGGATTGAGCGCGGCGACGGCAATCCGGGGGCGCCCCTGCCCTGCCCCTTGCATGGTGGCATCGGTCAGCTTTATGCGCTCCAGCACACGGTCTGTCGTGATCATGCCGGCCACTTCGCTGAGAGGCACATGGCTGGTAACACGTGCGTTCCACAACTCATCCAGCACGTTGAATTCCGCCCCATCTGCTTCGGTGTTGAGCACGGCCTGAATAAAACCGATCTCATCCACATAGCCCGGGCGGGCGAGCCGCATGGCGTGCTTGTTGAACGGGGTGAAGCATGTGGCATCGGCGCCGCCGAGATGGCACAGCGTGAGGGCGGCACCGAAATTGTCCAACGCTGCCGCGCCGGTCGCCTCGCTGGCTTCCCCGAGAGTGACGGTGTCCGGGTCAAGATTGTTCCGCTCCACAAACCAGTCTTCTTCGATCTCCAACTTGAGGCCCGCCTGCTCCGCACCGAGCTCCAGCAGGCGCCTGTCACCGATCACCACAAATCTCGCCGCCTGCTGCACCTCTTCGTCGGCGAGCGCCTTTGCTGCCAGCTCCGGCCCGATGCCGGCGGCATCGCCCAGTGCGAGCGCAAGTGTGGGACGGCTGTCTGCGGTCATACTGAACTCCGGGATTGTCGAATACGCATTTTTGTATATTGTATAAAATATGCGAACAACGCAACAGGCAGATATCGCCCCGCCCATTGAACGGCAGTCCTTGCAGGAGATCATTGCCGGACGCGTGCGCGACATGATTATTGAGGGTCATCTCCCCCCCGGGGAGCCGGTAAACGAATCCCGGCTGTGCCTTGATCTGGGCGTTTCCCGCACTCCGATGCGCGAGGCCGTCCACACCCTCGCGGCCGAAGGTCTCGTGGTGCTCCGCCCGGGGCGCAGCTCGATCGTGCGCGCCTTCTCCGCGCAGGAAGTGCACGACATGCTTGATGTGATCGGAGAGCTTGAGGCCTTGGCCGGCCACAAAGCCTGTGCAAATGCAAGCGATGAAGATGTCGCCGAAATCTGCGCCATTCATGATTTGATGATCGCGCACTATAACGCGGGCGAACGGTTGGAGTACTACAAGCTCAACCAGCAGATTCACTCCAGAATCGTCGCCGCTGCGGCCAATAGCGCGCTCGCTGAAATGCACAACTTGCTGCAATCGCGCATGAAGCGCATCCGCTTTGTGGGTCACAGCTCTGCGGAAAACTGGCGCGGCGCTGTGGAAGAACACGAGGAAATGATTGCTGCCCTGAAAGCCCGCGATGGCAAGCGGCTATCGAAAGTGCTGAAGCGGCACATCGCCAATACCTGGACCCGCGTATCCCCGTTGGTGTGACGCTGTAGCGGCGCGTGCGCTCGAAATCTCCTGACGGTCTGGGCTGATCTATTTGCTATAACCACAAGCCTCATCCGACCGCCAAACGCCAGAAGGACCCCATGACCCAGACCCCGCTCCCGCTCGGCGAAGTCCGCCGGGCCCGAACCTTGGCCGAGTTCAACCTGCTCTCCGACATCAGCACCACACAAGCCAGCATTGACCACAGCACCCAGCTCAAAGCTCAGCCGGACGACATCATCATCTCAACCTTCCCCAAGTGCGGCACCACTTGGATGCAGCAGATCGTGCACGGTTTGCGCAGCGGCGGCAGTATGGAGTTTGGCGAGATTTCCGAGGTGATCCCCTTCATGGAGGTGGCATACGATTGCGGCATCGACCTCAATGCTCCCCAGGCGTTCGCACCCAGGGCGTTCAAGACCCATTATAGTGCCGATGAGTTGCCCGGCGGGGCCAAATACATCGTGGTACTCCGCGATCCCATGGATGCATGCATCTCGTTCTACAACTTCATGGTGGGCTGGTATCTGGAGCCGGGAACCGTGTCGCTGGAAAGCTACACCGAAGAGAACTTTCTGAACGCCCAAGGCAGTTGGCGCTATTGGACACATCTGGGGTCATGGTGGCCCAAGCGGAACGAGGAAACGGTGCTGATGTTCTGCTTTGAAGACATCAAGAACGACCCGGCGGGCGCCATCGCGCAAGTCTGCACATTCATGGGACTGGAACGGAACGAGGCGCTGGAACGCCTGGTTCTGGAGCAATCCAGCATTGAGTTCATGCGCGAACACAAACACCAGTTCGACGACAACCTGTTGCGCCGTGCACGCGATGAGGTGATGGGCCTACCCGCCGACGGGGAAAGCTCCAAAGTGAAGACCGGCAAGGTGGGCGCCTCCAAGGCGCTTCTGCCGGAGCGCTTACGCGCGCGCTTTGAGAAGGCCTGGCGCGAGGAGGCCCTGCCGATCACCGGTGCTGCATCTTACCAGGAGTTGCGCACGATGGTTTAACGGCCGTCATCAAACCGCCTTCAATCTGCCGCATTCTCCACCCTAACGGGCCGGGCGGGCGTATGAGCCAAGGAGAATGTGGCGATGAACATTCACGTCCAGCAACCCCAGCCGTTTGATCTCGTCTCAAACGAAATCCTGATTGCCGGCAACGCCGTTGCGTTTGAAGGACAAATGACCATCAAAGTGTCGGAAGGTCATGACGAGGTCACGGGCCTTGCCACAGTGGGATCTCTATCGATCCGCCAGTTCCAGGCCTCCATCACAATCCCGGACACCGCGGCCTTCCGGCTCAATCGTCTGTTTGTCACCCTCACCGATGACACCGGCGGCGGCGAAGGGCCCATCCCCTCGGTCACCGTGCCAGTGCTCTATGGGCCGATGATCCTGGATGGCTATATGGGGTTCTGGGAGCATGATGTGGTGTCGGGCGACACGCTCTCAGCATTGGCAGAGCGCTATTATGAAGATGCCAGCGCATGGCAACCCATATTCCAGGCCAATCAGCACATTATCGCCAATCCCGATCTGATCTTCCCCGGCCAGGTGCTGCGCATCCCGCGGGACTTCTAGACCGCCTGGAAGAGCGCGGTCAGGCTGAAGAAGAACACATCCGACCCTTCAGGAGTGGCGGTCAAGAACGCCACTCTGGATGCTGGCTATTGAAAACTCGGCTGCAAAACGAGACAGTGTGGCCGATGTGCCAGTCAACCACTGCGCCAAGGTTGCCATGAACAAGCTTCTTGACTCTTTACACGAGACGCTGTCGGCCCGTGTTGGAACCAAGCTGCTCCACTTGAGCCAGGCCGGCACGGCCAGCTACCCCGCGGCCACCAGGCGCCGGCTGATCATCACCAACATGATCGGGTATTTGGCCACCATCTCCTCACTGAGCTACGCAATCACCTACGCCCTGCACAGCTACGAGACGTTGATGTGGCCCATTGTGGTCAATCTCATCTCCGCCGCAACAACCGCATCCATGCCTTTCTGGCACCGGTTCGGTTCGGCGGCCGGAGGTGTTGTGCTCGCCGCCATGATCTTCGTGACCTTGTTTTACTTCACCTACTTCTTCGGCCGCGAAGCCGGCATCCACTTGCAGTATTTTGGCGCGGCAGCGGTCGCCTTTCTGATCTTCGGCTCGGCACGCCTGGCGCTGATCCTCATCATCATCGTCTCCGGCCTGGTGTTGCATCTGGTTGCTCAGATCCTTTACGTAAACGGACAGGCGACGGGCGCTATCGAGGCCTCGTTTCTGATCCAGATCTATGTCATCTCTTCGACCAGCCTGACCGCAATCGTGGCCATTGTCGTTTGGTACTTTTACCGAATGGCGGCTGACGCCGAGGAACGATCAGAGCGGCTATTGCACAATGTGCTGCCCGTCCCGGTCGCCGAGCACCTCAAAGACAATCCGGGGGAAATGATCGCGCAACGATACGATGAGGTTACGGTGCTCTTCGCCGATCTGGCGGGTTTCACGCCGCTGGCCCGGAAGATGGGGGCTGACGAGATTGTTGATCTGCTCAATGCGATATTCGTGCGATTTGACGCGGCCAGCGCCGATGCGGGCGTGGAAAAGATCAAAACCATCGGGGATGCATACATGGCCGTCGGTGGCCTTCCTGAAGTGGTGGAGGATCACGCTTTCCGCATCGCCAACCTGGCGCTGGAGATGAAATCGGCGATCGCTGAAGTCGCGCATAGCCAGGGTGTGGACCTGAACATTCGCGTTGGCATTGCCACCGGGCCCGTGGCAGCCGGCGTCATCGGTCAGGCGAAATTCGCCTATGATGTATGGGGAGATACCGTTAACCTTGCCGCCCGGCTGGAGAGTACGGGAGAAGCGGGGCGTATCCATGTTTCAGACGAAACACGCGCGGCGCTGGCAGAGCACTTCTCATTTGAGAAGCGCACAGAGATTGACATCAAAGGCATTGGCAAGACCCAATCCTGGTACCTGGTTGGGCAGCGCAACCCCTCATAGGGTCGATCCGAAACTTCTGCAAAACGGCCGCCTCAGTCTTGCTCAAGCCGGTCGAGCCACGCCTCCAGCACCTGATCGTCAATATCAACGGTGTGTGACGCTTCAGGAAAGGCGCCTGCGCCCACATCGGCGATATACTCACGATAAGCCGCCACACGCTCCTCCTGTAGGCGGTCACGCTCAGCAGCAAAGTTGCGATAGACTTTGGCGTGGCGCGGGACATGGCCGCGATTTTCTCCCAGAAGGTCTGCCGAGAAGAGGTATTGCGCATCACACTTTGCTCCAGAACCCAGCGATATGGTCAGCATTGAGGTGCGTTTGGTGATCTCCGCTGCCAGCCGGGACGGAATCACCTCCATCTCCACCGCATAGGCACCGGCATCTTCAAAGTCTTTCACCTGCTGCCAGAGCCCCAGCGCCTGTTCCATGGTTTTGCCAACGGCCCTGTAGCCGCCCGTCCACGCGGCCTTGGGCGGCACCAGCCCCACGTGGCAGATAATCGGCACACCTTCGCGCGCCAGCACCTCGATGATCGCGGGGCTCATCGCGCAATAGATGGATTGACCACCGGCCTCCATTGCGGCCATGGCGTCGCGTAACGCCTCCTCGGCAGTGGCGTGCTTGCCCCACGGCAGACCAAACTGGAAATGCGTTTCCGGCACCGCCTTGGCGAAGTGCGCGCGTTCGGGAATGAAGGCTGTGCCAATCATATCCATGCCCGCTTCTGAGGCAGCCTCAGCCTCCTCCTGACGCGCAACTTGGACAAAGCTGATCTGGCGAATGCCCTTCAGGGCCCGCAGATCCATAACCGTCAATCCAGCGAAACTCATTTACGCCCTACCCCATTGCCAAAACCCTGCACCACAGATCCCCACCTTAACATCACAACATGTCTCTCACCACGCGCACTCTGAATGACAGGTTCGGGTCGCTACGAGGAAGACGTGACACGGCAGGCTCAAATCCGCTACGCTCTCACTCCCGCCCGCCCACACTGAAAGGCACAGCCATGCCCGATCTTGATCTTTGCTACCTGCCTGCAACCGAAGCTCTGGCGCGGTTCAAAGCCAAAACCCTCTCCCCTGTTGAGCTGCTGGACGCCTACATTGCCCAGGCCGAAACGGTGGAGCCCACCATCAACGCCTTCACCTTCACCCACTATGACGAAGCCCGCGCCCTGGCAAAGAAGGCCGAGGCAAAGTACGCCGCCGGCGAAGACACCGGCGCCCTGGAGGGCCTGCCCATTGGGATCAAGGATGAGAGCTATATCGCAGGCAAACCGACCTCGAACGGCTCTTTGTCCATGAAAGACTTTATCGCCAAGACCACAACCATCGTCAACGAGCGCATTTTGGCCGAGGGCGGCATCGTTCATGCCCGCACCGCGACACCGGAATTTTCCTGCGCCGGCTACTGCCACTCCAAACTCTGGGGCGTCACCCGCAACCCGTGGAACCCTGAGTTCACGCCGGGCGGATCTTCCGGCGGCTCGGCCGCCTCGCTGGCCGCCGGCACGTCAGCGCTCTGCACGGGGTCAGACATTGGCGGTTCGATACGTATACCGGCCTCAACTTGCGGGCTCGCAGGCTTCAAGCCCCCCTATGGCCGCAACCCCGAGGACCCTCCCTTTAACCTGGACTTCTACTGCCATGCCGGGCCGCTCGCCCGCACCGTGGCCGATGTGGCCTTGCTGCAAAACGTCATGTGCGGCCCTCACCCGCGCGACATTGCCTCGCTCAAACCCAAACTGGAGCTGCCCACCAGCTTTGACTCGATCAGCAACTGGAAGATCGCCTATTCGCCAAACCTCGGGTACTACGAAGTGGATCACGAAGTGCGCGCCAACACCGAAGCGGCCCTGGATGTGTTCCGCGCCGCCGGTGCCACGGTGGAAGAAATTGAGCTCTCCTGGGGTGAGGAATGCCTGGAGGCGGCCCTTGCCTATCTGGAACATCTGTTCGGCGCCTACATTGCCGAAACACTCGAAACGCATGGGGAGGTGCTCACCGACTATGCCCGCATGTTTGCCGAGAAAGGGCAGGTTTCCAGCTCCAAAACCTTCTTGGGCACCCTTGAAGTGGCCGGCCGCATGTACAGCGAGCTGGGCCCCATCCTGGAGGAGTACAATGTTCTGATCTGTCCCACCACGGCCCTGCCGGCGGTGGCGGCTGACTTTGATCAGGCCCACGACACGGTGGAGATCAATGGCAAGCCGGTGAACCCCATGCTGGGCTGGGTGATGACCTCACCCTTCAATACGCTCAGCCGCTGTCCGGTCCTGACCCTGCCGTCAGGACGAGCGAGCACGGGCGTGCCCACCGGCATCCAAATCGTGGGGCGGACCTATTGCGATGCGGATGTGTTCCAAGCCGGCATGGCTTACGAGACCGAGGCCGGGTCGTGGTTCACCGATCCGGCGAGCAGACCGGCACTGAGCTGACGCAGAAAGCGCGATAAGATGTGGGTTGCGGCGTGTGGCCATTGGCCGCCCGCCCGCAGCCATGCTAACAGAGGGTCCCAACACAGAGACTCACTTTTACTGGCGGCACACCCATGAGCGACACACGTATCGAAACAGACAGCTTCGGCCCCCTCAAGGTGCCATCGGACAAGTATTGGGGCGCGCAGACCCAGCGCTCGCTGGGCAATTTCAAGATCGGTGTTGAGACCATGCCGGCCCCTCTGGTCCGCGCCTTGGGGGTCATCAAAAAGGCCGCTGCGCTCACCAACATGGATTTGAAGAACCTGGACAGGAAAACAGGCCAGGCAATTTCCAAAGCCGCCTCGGAGGTGATTGACGGAAAGCTGAACGACAATTTCCCCCTCGTGGTCTGGCAGACCGGCTCGGGCACCCAGTCCAATATGAATGCCAACGAGGTGATCGCCAACCGCGCCATTGAGTTGCTGGGCGGCGAGATTGGCTCTAAGGATCCGGTGCACCCAAACGATCATGTGAACCGATCGCAATCGTCTAACGACACCTTCCCCACCGCCATGCACATCGCGGCGGTGGAGCAAGTGCACCATGCCCTCCTGCCCGCGCTTGATCACCTGCACGCCGCCTTGGCAGACAAGGCCAAGGCCTGGCGCAAGACCATCAAGATCGGCCGCACCCACTTGCAGGACGCAACACCTTTGACCTTGGGCCAGGAGTTTTCAGGCTACGCCGCCCAGGTGAAGCTCGGCATGGAACGGGTGAAGGTGACCCTGCCCCGGCTTTATCCGCTCGCCCAAGGGGGCACCGCGGTGGGGACCGGGCTGAACACCAAGAAGGGTTTTGATAAAGCCTTCGCCGCCCACGTGGCCAAGATCACCAAGCTGCCGTTCAAGACCGCCCCCAACAAATTTGAAGCCCTGGCCGCGCACGATGCCATGGTGGAGGTGTCCGGCGCGCTTAATGTGGTGGCTGTGAGCCTGTTTAAGATTGCCAATGACATACGCCTTCTGGGCTCTGGCCCGCGGTCCGGGTTGGGTGAGCTGTCTCTTCCGGAGAATGAGCCCGGATCCTCGATCATGCCCGGCAAGGTCAACCCCACACAGTGTGAGGCCATGACCATGGTGTGCACCCAGGTGATGGGGAACCACACCACGGTTTCCATGGCCGGCAGTCAGGGCCATTTTGAGCTCAACGTGTTCAAGCCGGTGATGATCTACAACGTGCTCCAGTCCATAAGACTGCTGGCGGACGCGTGCCATTCGTTCACCGACAATTGTGTGGTGGGAATCAGCGCCAATGATGATCAGATCTCGGCGCTGATGGAGCGTTCCTTGATGCTCGTGACCGCATTGGCGCCAAGCATCGGCTATGACAATGCCACCAAGATCGCCAAGACGGCCCACAAAAACGGCACCACCTTGCGCGATGAGGCCGTGGGGCTGGGCTTTGTGACTGCCGAGGAATTCGACAAGATTGTTCGACCGGAAATGATGATCGGACCAAGCTGAGGACGGAAAATATGGGAGATGTGATCAATCTCAGACAGTTCCGCAAAGCCAAAGAGCGCGCCGCCAAGGAGAAGGCGGCCAAGGAAAACCGCGCCAAACACGGGACAACGAAAGCTGAACGGTCTTTGACCAAAGCCAGCGAAGAGAAGGAAGACGCAAAGCTCGCCGGCCACCGGCTGACCGGCGAGGACGATGACCGCGAACCGGCATGACCGGTCCGGTAAAACGCTCCGTGACGGTGGCCGGTCACCGCACCAGCCTGTCGATGGAGCCGGAATTCTGGAGCGCATTGCAAGAAATTGCCGCTAGGGACGGCCGCTCGCTCGCCGATCTCATCACTCAGATCGACGAGGCAAGAGACGGCCGCAATCTCTCCAGTGCTGCCCGGGTTTACGTTCTCAATCGGCTAAAGTCCTGAACACGGACGCGCTCAGCGGTTATCGTCCTGTGCCCGTCCTGAGTTGCGCAATTGCTGCAAGCCCAAGGCACGGCTATCGCCGCCTTCGCGCTCCTGTGCCGCCCGCAGCGCCTCGGCTTCAGCCACGGCCCGTGCCGCCTCTCGTGCCTGTTCGGCCTCCTTGCGACGTGCTTCGCGTCTGGCGGCCTCCTGACGCGCGGCCCGCTTGCGCTCGGCCGCCTGCTCCTGCGCTGCGATAAAGGCGCGGCGTTTGCGCTCAATCTCGCCGGCCCTCTGCTGTTCGGCCCGCTCACGCGCCGCAGCTTCTGCGGCAAGTCTTTCCAGCTCAAGCCGCTCGGCCTCTCTTCGCGCAGCCTCTTGTCGCTCGGCCTCTTTGCGCGCTGCTTCTTCTGCAGCTTTTTGTGCGGCCAGCCGCTCAGCCTCTTTGCGCGCGGCCTCTGCAGCCTGCCTTTCAGCCTCTTTCTGCGCTTCTTGCGCTGCGGCCTGATCCTGCGAACCATCGGCAGGCGCCTCGTCCTTAGCCTCATCGGCCGGCGCTTCGGGCTCTGTGGCTTGGCTCTCATCGGGCGCCGGCGCACCCCCCTGCTTGGCCTTCTCGCGCTCCTCAAACAAGCGTTCCTGTTCCCGCTGCAACTCTTCCAGCTTGCGCATGCTTTCCTGCAAGACACGCACAACCAGGAACGAGCGCAAGCTTGTGGTATCGTGGCTTCTCGCCAGCGCCCCCACTGGACCTTCCAGTTTGACCTGATAGGCGGGCGCTTCAGCCACACCTTCCACCTGCACCGTCCAATCTGCGTTGAGCCGGCCATTTGCCAGATTGGCCAATCCGCCCACACGCCCGGCAGCCACGTCCGATTTGATGTCGCCGGGCACCAGCCTGACCAATCCGCTCTCCACAGACCACTCTGAGCGGACGGGCTCAAACCGCCACTCGCCTTGGTGCAAACTTGAAGATATCAGGCCTTCCAGCTTGGCTGCGTCATTGATGTTGTCAATGGACTGAGAGAACCCGCCGGGATCGGTTCCCACAAGGCGGCTCTTGCTGAGCGACCAAGCCCCTTTGCCTTTCAGGACCGATATGATACCGCCTGGACTACGCCCTTCGCCTTCCACAGTGCCTTCAAGCGACAAAGCACCATGGGCCAATGCGTTGCCTTTCTTATCGCGCAGCACGTTAGCGAGCCCTGCATCGCTCACATCCACTTTCGCCTTAACGGCCAGGTTTCCACTGGCGGTACGGGCCGCCTCAAGCTGGCCCTGAAGCGAGCCGCCATAAAGATCTCCGGACGCATTGGCGAGTGTGAGCTTTTCGTCCTCAGCCTTCACGGTAAAGCGCGCATCGCTCAAGACGGCGCCTGGCGCCAAAACCAGTTTCTCCGCCGATACTCTCACGTCGAGCATCAACCCGGACAGGGCAGCGTTGCGGAACGGCCAGTCTGCCCAGAACGCTTGTCCCGGCGCGCGGTCCAGCGGCGGGCCCAAGGTCAGAACGCCGAGCGCGGTGCCCAGATCCAAGGTGTCGAACCGGCCAGCTCCGCTCACTTGGAAGGTCTCGTTCTTCGGCGTGAGACTGCCATCAAACCGGCCTTTGATCCCGGGCAGATCCAGTGTGAGCCCGGATATCCGGTAGCGCCGGTTGTCGCCGTCAAACTCGGCAGTCACCTTCGCCTCACCCTCGAACGCGGCGCCGACGCTGAGGGCCCTGGCAATCTTTTGGGCGTCGTAAGAGGCCGCTTTCACTTTGCCCCGCACGGAAAGTCCGGTGCCGGGGTCTTCAAGATCGGCGGTGACATCAAGCGTACCGCTGAGGATCCGCGCCTTCAGGTTTGCGGTAATCCCCGACGGCAACGCGCCAGAGGCCAAAAGGCTGATTTTAGCATCCGCCTTGCCGCTCAAGACGGCTTCTGAGGGTCCGAGGTCGAGCGCTGACAAAAGCCGGTGTGCCCGGTTGGTCTCGTAGACGCCGTCCACATCCAGATTGACTTTCCGCCATTTTGCAAAAGGCCCGTCGGTTTCTATAACCAGCCCGACCAGGCCGGCACCGGCCACCCCTTCCACACTCAGGCGGTTCTTCTCCGGGTTAGAAACATATTCCAACCAAACGTCGAGCGGTTCGCCGTCCAGCAGCTTATGCATATGGTCCGGCATTTCGCCGATCCCCAGAACCTGCAACATCTCGATTGCATCGGGCGAACTCACCTTGCCGCTCACTTCGCCGTTGACCGTGCGGCTTTGTCCCGCCAAAGACCCGGCGAGATCGATTTTGCCCTTCTCCCCCACCGTTCCGGCCAGGCGGCGGATATCCACTGCGGCGCCATTGAACTTCACGTTCGCCACAAAGTCCTTCAGGGTGCGCGAGGCAAACGTCAGCCGGCCAATCTTCATGTTGAGGCCAAGGGGTGCGCCGCCTGTGTTGAGTTGACCGATGAGTGCGGGGCCATCGAGAAGGCCGGCTTCGCGGCCGCGCGGGATCATCGTTGTGAGATCAAGGGCATCCGAGCTCAACTCGGCTTCCACGAAGGGGGTGCCGCTGCGCGCCCAAAACAGGCTGCCTTGCCCTGTGCCGCCCTCAAACTCAAAGTTCGCCCCGTTGATGCGTCCATGCTCCGGCGTTGCCGACAAGGAGCCGGAAAACTTGAGCCGGCCAATACGTCCGCTCTCTTCTCCATAGAGGCCCGGCCGCATCCAATTGATGAACCCGCGCCCATCCAGAGCATTGAACTTGAAGGCGCCATTGAACTGGGGCGTGACCGGATCAGGCAGATAAAGGCCGGACAGCTCAAAACGCGTCCGCCCCGGAAGCAGGCCCGAAAGCTCGCGCACCTTCAAACCGGTGTCGGAAACGCTCACGTCAAGCTTGCCGGTCTCGATTACCGCAGCGCCTGTTTTCAGCTGACCGGAGCTGACCTGTACGCGCCCATAAACGTTTTTGGGCAACAGACCGGCGACCGCGTCCAAGGTATCGAGCGAAACGGCAGACCTCAGACGCTGCGCCAACTGACTGCCGAGATCTTGCGCCAATGCGTCCAGGTCCAGCCGGCGGGCGGACAGGGACGCATCAAAGCCGATATCGTAGCCCAGCGTGAACTCCGCGCGTCCGGTGACCGCGTTGGTCACGGCATTCGCTTGGTCGAGCGCCAGCTCGATATCCGTGAAACTCAGCTTTTCCTCTCCGATCGCAACCTTGGAGCTGAACAGGAAAGGCAGCTTTTCCAGGTTCGACAAGGGACTGGATTTGGCCGCATCGTCGATCTCCGGCGGCGTGACCTTCAGGGTGCCGGCCGCAATCTGTTCGGCGCTTTGGCCCAGCAGTTTGCCATCGAAGCTATAGTGCAGGCGGGTGCCCGTTTGAGGCTTTACCCGCACCCCGAGGCGCATGGTGCCATCTGGCCGGATCTTCCCGGTAGACACCGACACGTTCACCGGATCGCCCTCATAGGCCACGGTGCCACGCGCTTGATAAGGTCCGGTGGCCGAGCCGACAGAGATTTTCAGATTGACCTGATCGAACCGGGCCCGGCCGGACCGGCGCCGATCGCTCACATAGATGGTGCCGTCCACCACTTTCGTTTTTTCCAGCGAAAACCCGGAGAGCGGAACGATCTGCGCCAGCTCCTCGGACGGCTCAAGCACCCAGTTGCCCTTGCCGCTGGCCAAACGCTCAAGATCAAGCTCCGGCCGGTCCAAGATGACGGAATGCACCTGAACCTGACCGCGCAGGAGCGGCGCCAGCAACAGGCGGGCCTGCAGCATTTTCACCGATAGGAAGACGGGAGAAGAGGCATTCTCCACATTGGCCACCCGCACATCTTCCAGAGTGAGCGTGGGCAGGGGAAGGAATTGAATGTCAATATCGCCGGCAATACGCACGTCGCGCCCGATGGCTTTGCGGCCGTAATCCTCAATCTCGGCGCGGTAGGTCGACCAGTCCACAAAGAAGGGTGTGGCCAGCGCGCCAGCCAGGAGCAGCACCAGCAACGTGCTGAAAATGAGCAGCGGGGACTTCATCCCACAAATGACCTCACGGTTTACCTAAAGACACCCTTCTCAGCTTTGCCGCAAAAAGCCCTTAGCGCCTTCCGGATTGTTCTACCTCAAACTGACACAATTTTCCCTGGGTTCATTATATTTTTTGGATCAAGCGCCATCTTGATCTGCCGCATGATTTGCAGGCCCGCCCCGTGTTCTGCCTGCAGAAACTTCATCTTGCCCAGGCCCACGCCATGCTCGCCGGTGCAGGTTCCGTCCATGGCCAGCGCCCGCAGCACCACACTGTCCACAAACTCCTTGCAGCTTTTGGTCTGCGCCTCATCGGCCGGATCGAAGAACACCTGAAAATGGAAGTTGCCGTCCCCCACATGGCCAACGATGGGCCCGTAGAAACCCCGCTCCTCCAACTCCTTCTTGGTTTCCGACACGCACTCCGCCAGGCGCGAAATCGGCACACACACATCGGTGGCCAACGCCTCCAGGCCGGGTTGCATGTTCTTGGCCGCCCAGAAGCTGTCGTGGCGCGCTTGCCAAAGGTGGTTGCGCTCTTCGGTCTTGGTGGCCCACTTGAACTCACCACCCCCGCACTCCTCGGCAATGGCGCCGAAAAGCTCAGATTGCTCGGCAGTGCCCGTTTCCGTACCGTGAAATTCCAAAAACAGATGCGGGCTTTCCACCAGGCCGAGATCCGAATAGGCGTTGGCTGCCTGGATCTGCAACGTGTCCAACAGCTCAATGCGGGCCACCGGAATCCCCATCTGAATGGTTTGAATGGTGGCGTTGCAGGCGCTTTCCACATCCGGGAAGGCGCAGACCCCGGCCGCAATGGATTCTGGAATTCCATAAAGCTTCAGCGCAACCTCCGTGATCACGCCGAGCGTGCCTTCAGAGCCCACCAGAAGCCGGGTCAAATCGTAGCCCGCAGACGACTTCTTGGCCCGGCCCGCGGTTTTCACCACCTCGCCGTTGGCCATCACTGCCGTCAGCGACAGCACATTCTCACGCATGGTGCCATAGCGCACCGCGTTGGTGCCGGACGCCCGGGTGGCGGCCATGCCGCCCAGCGATGCATCAGCGCCCGGATCGATTGGGAAAAACAGCCCTGTGTCGCGAAGGTTCTCGTTCAGTTGCTTGCGCGTAACGCCGGCCTGGACGCGGCAGTCCAGATCCTCAGGGTTCACCTCCAGAATGGCGTCCATTTGCTGCAAGTCCACGGAGATGCCGCCGTAGGGCGCGGTAATGTGGCCTTCAAGCGACGTTCCCGTTCCGTAGGGAATGATGGGCACACCATATTTGCTGCACACATAGACGATTTTCTGGACTTCGTCGGTGGAGTGGACGAACGCCACCGCATCGGGCGATTCGCCCTCATGCCAGGTCAGATCCTTGCCATGCTGTTCGCGCACCGCATCAGCCGTTGAGAGGCGATCGCCGAGGGCCTCTCTCAGCTCAGCAACCGCCTGGGTCGTTGAGTTGCGCTTGGCTTCAGCTGCAGTGGCCATGGCGGTGGTGCTCCTGTCGGTCGTTTTCCACTAGGCCTGACGCCCAAGGCCTGCTATTTCCCCACAATAACAGATGGTTGCAAGCCCAGGAATTTAATTTTTCGCGAGGTGAACGCTTTATGGCCGACCAGGGCGCCTATGTGAAGACCGGGCTCAGCGTAAAGCCCGACTGGATCGACTATAACGGCCACATGAACATGGCCTATTACACCGTTCTGTTCGATGCCTGCATTGATGATGTGTTCGAAAGCTTCGGCTTGGGACCGGAGTATGTGAAACAGCGCGGCGGGTCCTACTACACCCTGGAAATGCATGTGCATTACCTGCGCGAGGTGCACCTGAACGACCCCATCAAAGTGAACCTCCAGCTTCTGGACTATGACGCAAAGCGCTGTCACTATTTTCAGGAGATGTATCACGAGACAGACGGCTGGCTTGCCGCGACCTCGGAAATCATGTGCATGCACGTAGATATGAACCTGAAGAAAGCCTCGCCCTTTCCAGACGACGTTCTGGCCAGGATTGAGGCCATGTATGAAGGCCATAAGCACCTGCCCCGCTCGGACCGGGTGGGCCATGTGATGGGAATCAAACGCTAACACTGAACAAAAGGGAACGGTGATCAAGAATGGACATCTATAAGGCGGCCAGCCGCCCCACCAATTCGGCAAATCCGGAATACTTCAGCGGCGATGTGTGGGACGATCCAATCGTCACGGCTCCGGACCCTGCCCGCATTCGCGCCCTTTCGGTACACTTTGCGCCGGGCGCGCGCACCGCATGGCACACCCACCCTCTCGGCCAAACGCTTTACGTGGTGTCCGGCGTCGGGCGCGTGCAGAAGCTGGGCGAGCCCATCCGCGAAATCCTTCCCGGCGACACGGTGTGGATCGCGCCGGAGGAAAAGCACTGGCATGGGGCCGCGCCGGATCACGCCATGGTCCATATCGCCTTCCAGGAAGCGCTCGACGGCAAGCACATCGAGTGGATGGAGAAGGTGAGCGACGAAGACTATAACGGCCCGGTGGAAAGCTGAGACGGCTTGCGCCGTTCTCAACCATCAAGGCCAAATAGCGCTGATTAAAGCTTATTTTCAAGAGCTTACGAGAAATTGGGTTCGTTCGGATATACAGTCATTTTGGCTGGTTTTATCCACAAAATCAGCTAAAAAGTGGCATTTAGCGATGCTCTTCCTCATGTGACGCAATCAGGGCCTGGTTGTAGGTCCTGAGCGCCGCCATTTGGGTTGCATAGCCGATGATCTTTGTGGTGTCGCTGGAAGAGGTCACCGAAATGCGCGTGTAGGAGCCGGTGTCGAAGGCCCTCAGAGCGGATTCCAGTGTGTCGTCCGGGGTCAACAGCGGCAGTTCGGGATCCACCTCAGGTGGATTTGCCTTCTCCTCCTCACTGAGCGGCTGCATAAACTCGCGCACGCGCCAACGCCGGACCACCTCCTTATGGGGACCGGCATGGAGGAACAGGCCCCGCTGGCCCAATTGCCAATGGAAGAAGCTCTGGCCATGCACAGCCTGCATCATCACCGAGGCCAGGGAGACGGTGAGGAGCAGCGCGATGGTCATCTCATAACCGCCGGTCAACTCAAACGCGATCAGCACGGTTGAGATGGGGGCGCCGAGCACCGCGCCGGCCACAGCCCCCATACCCAAGATGGCATAGAGCCCTTCAGAAGAGGCAAGCTCTGGAAACACCGAGCCGGCCAAGAGCCCATAGGCCCCCCCGGCCATGGCCCCCAGATAGAGCGAGGGCGAGAACACCCCGCCGCCAAACCGGCTGGCCAGGGTGATCGCCGTGGCCAAGGTCTTTGCAAACAGCAGCGTGAACAAGGTGCCCAGCGCCAATTGATGGCTGAGCGCGCGGTTTGTGGCCTCATAGCCCACACCCAACACCTCAGGCACATAGATGGCGATGGCTCCGATCATCAACCCGCCCACCGCCGGGCGCAGCCATAAAGGCATGGGGACCGAGCGCGCCGACCAGTCTGCAGCCATCACGGCAAACTGGAACCCGATGGCCACTAGCCCACAGACAATGCCGAGCAACGCAAAGGCCGGGAATTCCCAGAGCGAGGTAATCTCGTAGGTTGGAATGATGAAGGCCGGAAAATCCCCCAGGTGTATCCGGGTGATGATGGTGGCCCCAACAGCGGCAATCGCGGTGGGCACAAAGGCTGAAATGGCAAAGTGACCCAAAACCACCTCATGGGCAAACAGCACGCCGGCAATCGGCGCATTAAACGAGGCGGAGACGGCTGCCGCAGCACCGCACGCCAGGATCACCCGGCGTTTTTCCGGCGGCAGGGAGAACTTCGACCCGATGGCAGAGGCAATGGTGGCGCCAAGATGAACGGCCGGGCCCTCCCGGCCCGCACTGGCGCCAAAGCCAAGCGAGAGAGCGGCCACCAGCGCGCTCCAGAGCCCGGTCTTCAAAGACATCTGCGCACCACCGATGGCACGCGCTTCAATCACGTCCGCCACCGCTTCGGCGCGTCCGGAGGGCAGGAACTTATGAAGGATCCACCCCACCAGAAGGCCGCCGAGACACGGCACCAGCAACAACAGCCACCAGTCCTGCTGGGCAGCGGACGTGGCCACGTCGGCTTCGTGGAAGGTATCCAGCCAGGGATATTGAATGCCAAGAATAAGATAACGGAAGGCGAGAATGCCATAAGCCGCGACCACGCCAATGATGAGGGCCAGCAGCCAAGCCAAAGGCTGGCGCGAAGCCCACATGGTGCGCAGGTTAGGCGCCACACGTTCATACAAAAAAGGCAGTAGCCTGCCGAATACGCCCGGCATTCCTCTTTACCCCAGAAACCCCTCTCTGGTTGTCCGTTTAACTTAGATAGCAGACTTGGGCGCAAAAGTGGTAAACGCCTTTGTCGCTATCGTTAAGAAAACTCATAATCGGTCTACGGCCATTTGCATCGCAGATGGTTGAACTAATGACATAATAGGTCAACACTATAGCCATCAGCGGCACCATAAGCCGCCCATCACAAAAGACCGGAGGAGGCCCGAATGAGCGACGACCCCACAAAGCAGGTAAACGACTGGCTGAGCGCCTTTGACAAGGCGCTCTCTGACGGCAACGCCGCGTCCGCAGCGGAGCTGTTTGAGGAGGACAGTTATTGGCGCGATCTTGTCTCGTTCACTTGGAACATCAAAACCATGGAAGGCCGTCAGGCCATTCAGGATATGTTGCAGACGCGCATTGCTGACACCAAGCCGTCAAATTGGAAGCTTGAAGGCGACGCCACGCATGCGGACGGGGTCACGGAAGGCTGGATCACCTTTGAGACCGCCACGGCCCGCGGAAAGGGTCATTTGCGCTTGAAGGGCGACAAGGCCTGGACGCTGCTCACCACCATGGTTGAGCTTAAGGGACATGAGGAAAAGAAAGGCCCGACGCGGGAGAGCGGCGTCGATCACGGTGCCTTTGAAGACCGTAAGACCTGGTTGGAGCGGCGTAAGGAAGAACAAGCCGATCTGGGCTATGGCACCCAGCCCTACTGCGTGATCATTGGCGGCGGCCAGGGCGGCATCGGCCTTGGCGCGAGATTGCGGCGTTTGGGCGTCCCCACCATCATCATCGAGAAAAACGAACGCCCCGGCGATAGCTGGCGCAAGCGCTACAAGTCTCTCTGCCTGCATGACCCGGTTTGGTATGACCACATGCCTTACCTGCCCTTCCCCGATCATTGGCCGGTGTTTTCGCCCAAAGACAAGATCGGCGACTGGCTTGAAATGTACACCAAGGTCATGGAGCTCAACTATTGGGGCTCCACCACCTGCACCAGCGCGGAATACGATCAAGCTGCCGGAGAATGGACCGTTCGCGTGAACCGCGATGGCGAGGATGTGGTGCTGAAACCCAAGCAGTTGGTCCTGGCCACCGGCATGTCGGCCGTCCCCAATGTGCCGGAATTCAAGGGCGCTGAACGCTTTAAGGGCGACCAGCATCACTCCAGCAAGCACCCCGGCGGCGATGCTTACAAGGGCAAGAAATGCATTGTGATCGGGTCCAACAACTCAGCCCACGACATTTGCGCCGACCTCTGGGAACATGGCGCCGACGTGACCATGGTCCAGCGTTCGTCGACCCACATTGCCAAGTCCGACACTCTGATGGAACTGGCCCTCGGGGGCCTCTACTCGGAAGAAGCGGTGAAGAACGGCATCGACCACCACACGGCCGATCTGATCTTTGCCTCTGTCCCTTACAAGATTATGCATGCGCTGCAGATCCCGGTCTATGAGCAGATGGCAGAGCGCGACAAAGATCTTTATGACCGATTGGAGAAAGCCGGCTTCATGCTCGATTTCGGCGATGACGGCTCCGGCCTCTTCATGAAGTATCTGCGCCGCGGCTCCGGCTACTATATCGACGTGGGCGCGTCTGAGCTTGTGGCCGACGGGAAGATCAAGCTGAAGAGCAACGTGGCCGTGGACGAGATCACGGAAACGTCGGTGAAGTTCTCAGACGGCAGCGAGTTGGAGGCCGATCTGATCGTTTACGCCACCGGCTACAGCTCCATGAACGGTTGGGCTGCGCAGCTCATTTCGCAAGAGGTCGCCGACAAGGTGGGCAAATGCTGGGGCCTTGGCTCTGACACCACCAAGGATCCCGGGCCCTGGGAGGGCGAACTGCGCAACATGTGGAAGCCGACCCATCAGGAAGCTCTGTGGTTTCATGGCGGCAACCTGCACCAGTCGCGCCACTATTCGCAGTTCCTCTCGCTGCAGCTCAAGGCCCGCATGGAGGGGATCCCCACGCCAGTCTACGGCATGGGCGAAGTGCATCATTTGAGCTAGCTCGCCCCCGCGCCCCTGCGAAAGCGGGGGCCCATGGCTCATACCGATCCCTTCGCTGAGAAGATCCCTGCTTTCGCAGGGATGCGGGGTTCAATCGTCCGCGCCCCTGCGAAAGCAGGGGCCCATAGCTCATACCGATCCCTTGGCTAAGAAGGTCCCTGCTTTCGCAGGGATGCGGGGTTTAATCGTCCGCGCCCCCGCGAAAGCAGGGGCCCATGGCTCATACCGATCCCTTCGCTGAGAAGATCCCTGCTTTCGCAGGGATGCGGGAAGGAGAAGCATTCTCAAGCTTATCGTCATCCCCGCGAAAGCGGGGAGGTGGAGTCACGTTTGAAGTGCAACACGGTTGAAGATTTCGTTTGGTGTTTTGAAGCCCAGGCATTTCCTGGGTGTGTCGTTATAGGCCTGTGTGAGTTTGTGCATTTGCTTGTGGCTTACTGTGACCAGATCGGACTTTCTCGGCAAG
>JANQOW010000046.1 GCA_028285595.1 Hyphomicrobiales bacterium | reverse complement strand
CGGGACGCTGCCAGTATCCTTCGAAAGCCTCATCACCGCTAAGGGTCGCGATCACCTGACCTTCCTCTCCGGGGCGGCAACGCTCTGCCGGATCGGTGGACCCCACAGGCACCACCCGGATCTCCGTGTTGAGCCCCGCCTTGCCGGCGCTTCCCGGCTTGTGTCTGGCATTCTGGTCGATGGTGAAGGTGTAGATCTCCGAGGATCCGTAGTGATTGACGAAGAGGTCCGGCTGAAAGGCCGCATCAAGGCGCTGAAGCAAACCATCGGTCATGGGTGCACCGGCAAAGCCGAGCTTGCGCACTGATGATACGTCCGTGGCAGAGAACTCCTCGTGCGCCAGAAGATCGTGGTAGAGCGTTGGAACCAGATAGAGATTGCTGACCTTCTCGCGCTCGATCAGCTTAAGGGCCTCGCCTGCGCTGAACCTTGGCAGGCAGACGAAGACACCATTGGTGAGCATCATGGCCAGCAGCGAGCGCACGCCCATGGTGTGATAGAGCGGCATAACGCCGAGGGTTATCTCTCCGAGCCGATAGGTGTTCTGCGCCACGTGCGCCAGTGCTGCCGCCCGCTCGGCGCGATGGAGGCGTGGCACGCCTTTGCCGCGGCCGGTGGTACCGGAGGTGTAGAGCATCAGCGACAGATCATCGGCTGCGGCCCGCGGAAGGTCTGAGGCAGGCTTTTGCGTCAACAGTTCTTCAAAGGCGTGGGTTTGGCCTTCAGCGCCATTAACTCCAATTCGTGGCAAAAGATCAGCACCGTCGCAGCCTGCAACAGCGGCTGACCCGACCGGCTCAAAGACCACGGCCTTGGCTCCTGAGTCCTGGAGAAAGTAACTTAATTCAGAGGCTTCCACCCGCCAGTTCACAGGTGTGATGACAATCCCCGCCAGTTGCGTGGCGAAATAGGCCACCGCCATCTCCCAGCGGTTCTGCATGACCACGAGCAGGCGGTCGCCGGCCACCAGGCCCAGTTCATCAAGCGCACCGGCAAAGCGACAGGCTTCGTCCAGCAACGTCCCGTAGCTGATGCGCCGTTCTCCATCCACGAGCGCCAATGCGTCTTCATCCCGCGCCTTAGCTGCCATCAAAGACTGTCCAATATCAAACACTTAACCGGTCCCTCTAAGAATTTGAGTCGAGCTCGCGCAGCATCGCTCCGGCGTCCAGCGCGGCGGCAACGATTGAGGTGTAGCCTGTGCACCGGCAGATGTGACCTGAGAGCAATTCACGGATTTCGGTCTCAGAGCGGTTGCGATCTTCCCGGAAGAAGGCATCCAGCGATGACAGAATACCAGCGGTGCAGAAGCCGCATTGCAGCGCGTGATGACGCCGGAAGGCCTGCTGCAAAATGCCGAGCGTGCCGTCCTCTTCGCACATCCCTTCGACCGTTTGAATGCTGCTGCCTTCTGCCTGTACGGCCAACATGAGACAGGCGCGCGCCGGCTCCCCATCCACCTGCACCGTGCAGGCTCCGCACACCCCATGCTCGCAGCCCACATGGGTTCCGCTCAGGCCCAGTTCGTGCCGCAGAAAATCGCTCAACAGCATGCGTGGCTCAGCCTCGCCCCGGCGGGGCCGCCCGTTGACCACCAGGGAGATAGCATGTCTGCCGCTTGCTCCAAGGCGCTTCATGCCGCGGCCTCCAATACCGTTTGTTTGCCCAAGGTCCGGATGAGGTGTCGGCGGTAAGAAGCGGGCGCGTGAAGATCGCTTGTGCAGTCGAGCGACCAGGCGAGCTCGTTTAGGGCGTCGTCCAAGTCGCCACCCGCAAGAGGTGGCCAGTGCCGCACCTCTGGCCGGTCGGTGGCTCCGCCGACTGCGATTGAAAGGCGATCAGGTTTTGAGATAACGCCTACCGCAATTATGGCGAAATCTCCGTGGCGAATGGCCATCTCTTTGAAAGCTGTCTTGGCCTCAGCCGGCAAGCGCGGGAAACGCACTTCCGTGATCAGTTCACCCTCCCCACATGCGGTCTGGAGCAGGCCCGTAAAAAGACTTCGCCCTGAAACGGAGCGCTTCGACGTGCCGTGCGCGATGACCACTTCCCCCTCCAGCAAAGCGAGACACAGCGGCAACTCGCTGGACGGATCAGCATGCGCGATGGAACCGCACACCGTCCCGCGACTGCGGGTCTGGACGTGACCGACCCATGGCAGGGCTTGCTTCAGGAGCGGCAGTTGAGCGCCGAGATGGTCCCACCGCATGAGCTCGGCCTGACGCGTAGCACAACCGATCGCCACGTGCTGGGTGTCTGAGTGCACATAGTTGGCCTCACTCAAACCAGACACATCGATCAGCACGCTGGGCGTTGTGAGACGCATGTTCAGCATGGCCATCAAAGATTGCCCACCGGCCAGCACCCGCCCCTCAGGGCCGTATTGCTGACAGAGCCCGGCCGCTTCTGCGAGGCTGTCCGGGCGAACATAGTCGAACGGCGCAGGCTTCATGGGCGGCCTCCCAGGAGCCGTTTGAGCCAGGCCAACAGCCCTGAGTTTTCCGTCTGTGCCGGTGCCGGTGCAACATGTTCGGCCAACTTTTTCAGAAACTGCCCGATCAGGGCGCGGCCTGCGCCTTGCACCATGCGCGCACCTATGGCGGCCACTTTGCCGGAAAGATCGGCTCCATAAAGATAGGTCAGCCGGGTGCCCTCTGCCTCCGGCACCAACAGCACGGCGCCCTCTCCTCGGCTGGCACCGAGGGGGCCTTCGGCCTTGCCTTTCAGACGCAGAGATCGGGGCGCATCCAGATCGCTCAACGTGACTTCAGCCCGAAACAGGCCCTTGACGATACCAACGCCCAGTTCGATCTCGCCTTCGAAGACTCCGGCGGACACCTCGCGCAGGGAGCGGCATCCAGGGATGATGGCCTTCAGGTGCTCCGGCTGGGTGAGCCCCTCCCACAAATCTTGCGGGGCTGCCGGCAACAGCACCGAGCCCTCGCCCGTCACCGAAAAATCCGAGCGGCTGAGGTTTAAGGCAACGCCTTGCACGGCCGGCTCCGGGGCCGGTGGTTCCTGTCGGTTCATAAGCGCAAGCACCCGGGCTGGGGTCAGCGGCAGGTCCACCTCGTCTACGCCAAGCGCATCAGCGACCGCATTGGCGATGCACACCGGTGTGGACATGCAATTGCCCTCGCCAACGCCTTTTGCGCCCAGCGGGGTGATCGGCGACGGGGTTTCCAAGTGGACGATCTCAATGTCCGGCACTTCGGTGGCCGTGGGCACGGTATAGTCGGCAAAGGTTCCAGATTGGAAGCTGCCATCTTCCCCATAGGTGAAGTGCTCATAAAGTGCGGCGCCCACCGCATTGGAAAACCCGCCAGTGATCTGGCCGTCCGCCAGGGCCGGGTTGAGCAAGGTACCCGCATCGTGCACGGAGACATATTTGTCGATGCGCACCTGACCGGTTGCCGCGTCCACTTCCACGCCGCAGGCATCGAACACAAAGCCATGCGCCGCGCTGGAGTTGATCTCGTCTGCCGCATTGGGCGGTGTCAGAACGTCCGGAGACCAAAACACAGTCTCGCGCACCACAGGGTCTGCCCCTTGAGGCAATGTGGCCTGGGCCCAATGGGATGTGGCCGCGAGCCGCCGGAACGGCAGCTTGCGCTCAGGATCACTGCTGGAAAACACGCTGCCGCCCGCAAACCGCACGTCACCCGCCTCACACCCTAACTCCGGGGCGGCGATGCCGGCCAACCTCTCTTTTAGACCTTCAGCCGCCAAGTGGGCCGTGCCCGCAACGGCACCGGAAAAGCGGCTGGAATAGTTGCCGCTCGCCACCGACCAGGCATCGCGTCCGGTGTCGAGTTCAGTGTTCACCGCCACATCGCGTACCTCAACGCCCAGGGAACTCGCCACGACTTGGGCCAGCACTGTCCTGTGCCCCTGACCCTGAGGCACTGAAGACGCATGCACCGAAACCGCGCCCAAGGCGTCCACCGCCACGGTCGCGGTGGCCAGTGCCCCGCCCTTCGGCCCAGCCCTTTCGCGCTCTTCAGCCGTCAGCACGGTGGTAATGTAGCCCATGTTGGAGATCGACGGTTCCACCACCGCGGCAAAGCCGATGCCGTAGAGCCGGCCCTCTTCACGTGCCGTTCGGGCGCGGTCTTTAAGGCTGGCAAGGTGGCCTTCTTCCTCAAGGCGCTGAAGGGCCCGTTGGTAGTCACCGCTGTCATAGAGGCCGCCAGATGCGGTACGGTAGGGAAACTGATCGGAGGCGATGAGGTTGCGGCGGCGGACCTCCAGCGGGACCAGCCCCAAAGTTTTGGCGATCTTGTCGATCAACCGCTCCAGGGCGAAATAGACCTGCGGTCCGCCGAAGCCGCGCACGAGGCCGCTGGGGGTCTTGTTGGTGAGCACATTGCGGTTGCGCAGGGCCAGATGCTCAATGGCATAAGCGCCGGTCATATTGCCATGCATGCGGTAGAGCGTCGCCGGCTCGGGCGCGCGCAGGTAGGCGCCGCAATCGTCGATTTGATCCCAGTCCAGCGCGAGGATTTTGCCGTCGGTCTCAACCGCTGCCTTCAAAGTTGTGATGCGATTGGTGGCCGAGGTGGCCGCCATAAGATGCTCCAGACGGTCTTCGGTCCACTTCACAGGCCGGCCGGCAATCCGCGCAGCGATGCACAGAGCGACAATGGCGGTGAACACGCCCTGCTTGGTGCCGAAACTGCCGCCTGAACTGGGCGCTGAGGCGAGCCGGAGCCGGTTGCCCGGCACTTGCAAGGCCAAAGCCATCACCGGGTGGAGAGCAAACGGGCCTTGAAAGTTCGAAGTCACCTCATAGCGTTCTTCGGCTGCGTCGAAATTGGCAATGACACCGTAGCATTCGATAGGCGTCACCGAGTTGCGCGGATACTGAACGTCAACCGCGACGGTGTGTGGAGCGCTCTCGAATGCCGCTGCCGGATCGCCATAGACGAAGGACCGGTCGGCAATGGTATTCGAGGCCAGACCATCGTGCAGCAGAGGTGCATCGGCCCCGAGCGCCGCCTTCGTGGAAACGACCGCCGGCAACGGCTCATAGTCCACATCCACCAAAGCTGCACCATCCTCGGCCACATAAGGGCTATCGGCCAGAACGATGGCCACCGGTTCGCCCTGATAGCGCACCCGGTCCAGCGCCAAGGCATAATGCTCCATGGCCGCTTTCACCCCCACGGTGAACGGCCGGGTGCGGGCCGCAAGATCGGCCCCGGTGATCACAGCCTCAACCCCCTCCAAGCCCAGCGCGCGGTCCGGGTTTATACCGTTGATCTTGGCATGGGCATGGGGCGAGCGCACGAACGTTGCATGCAGTGTGGCTGGGGTCACGGGCAGATCATCCATAAAGACCGCCCGGCCCGTCAGAAGCGCGAGATCTTCGACGCGTTCGATGGACCGGCCAATCAAATGGCCGTTCGTATCTTCCCCGCCGCGCCGTGGTTGCGCCATCCCGCTTGTCCTCCGCGCGGGATCATATCTCGCCTGCTAGATTATGTCGTCAATAAAGGAGGTTGAGAGGAGCGTTCCCTTCTCATCGAAGGTCTGAATACGCTCTGACCAGCCTCTGATATCCTGCAGGTCATAGTAGGTGGTCTGCCGGTGCCAGACCTCCGTGCCCTCCCGGTCCCAGATGTGCTCCCAGCTATCACCATCGTCCTTGATGCCGGTTTGCCGGTATTGCTGGTTGTCGTCATTGAAGTAGACGGTGAGTTGATCCCACCAGGCCAGATCGGAGACATCGTTGCGGGTGGTGACGCGTGACCAGACTTCTGTCTCGTTGACATCCCAGGCGTGGCTCCAGGTTTGGCCGTCATCTTTGGTGCCGGTTTGATAGTACTTTTCCCCCTCCGCGGTGAACCGGTTGACGATCTCGCTCCAGAACTTGGTTCCGGTCGTGTCGTAAAGCTCGTTCCAGGATTCGCCCTCGTCAAAACGCCCGGACGTTTTGGTCACCAAACCGCGCTCGTCAAACTCGTAGGTGAAGCGCGACCAGGCTTCCTGATTGTCCACATCATAAATGTGCTGCCAGGAGCTACCATCATCCCGGGTGCCCGTGCGCAGATAGGTCTGGCCGTTGTCGTCAATATACTGCTCGATCGAGGTCCACCAGACGATGTCAGAGGTATCGTACGTTGTGTTGATGCGTGACCAAGTCCCGGTGTCGCCGGCGTCAAAAGAGTACGTCCAGGTCTGTCCGTTATCTCTCTCACCAGTTTGCTGAAAGCGTCGGCCAAATTCGTCGAAGGACTCGGTGTAGGAGACCCAGTTCTTGGTATGGTCCACGTCGTAGTAGGTCTTGAACGTTTCGCCATAGTCGTAGGCTCCGCTCTCGCTGATCTTTTGCCAGGAGGCGTTGTAGCGCTCGGTCTTGGTGAGCCAGCTAAACCCGCCGGTGCCGGTGAGCTCGTGCTCGGCATACTCAAAGCCGTGAGCGGCCAAGTCGAACACAGGCAGAGTGCCGTCCTTGATCAACAGCACATCGGTTCCTGCTCCCCCGCTTAAGCCGTCCAGATCGTCGTTGGCATCATACACGATCGTGTCGTCCCCCTCCCCGCCTCGCAACGTATCGCGGCCTGCCCCGCCATCAATATAGTCGTTGCCCGCAAGGCCCTCGATCACGTCGTCGCCATCATTGCCGATCAACCGATTGTCCAGCTCGTTGCCGGTGATGATATCGTTGCCTCTGCCACCAATGGCGTTCTCAATCCAGGTGCCATACGCGATGGCGATGTTGTTGGTCATCCAGCCTGTATCGGAGAAGCTTCCAGGTGCAAGGTTGACCACGGACCCTTTGTTAAACAGGTCGGGCCGCATCTCGGACAGATCCAGGGTGTCGATGCCGCCCGCATCCCAAATTGTCAAAATCGGATGCTCGTTCTGGGAGAAATCGTAGATGGGACTGTTGGTGTTGGAGTTGTAGCCATACACGGTATCATCAGTGCGCGTGGTCATATCAGCTCCGTACATGGCCTGAATGGCCAGGATGTCATGCAGCATCGGGGTTTGGGCGTAGTGGTATTTGTAATCATGGCTGAACCAGTCCGCGCCGGTATTGTTGGCGTGGAAATAGGACATGCTGGAATACATCAAACTGTCCTGGGCGTACTCGGCCGTCTCCTCATAGGTGGGCCGGCCGCCATTGTAGTTGCCGGAGTGCTCGAGCCCGAGCGTGTGTCCGATCTCGTGGATCAAGGTGTGAAACCCATGGGTGCCGCTTGTGGGGTTCTGTAACGTGGCGTTTGTGCTGTTGAGCCAAACCGTGCCGCCGAAGCCCCCGCCCCACGGCGGGAAGGCATGAGCATATTGAATGTTGGTGGAGGTGTTCGCGATTTTCAGATCGGCCGTGGTGGCGTCTCCGGTTTCCGCAAAAGAGGGCGCAATCAGATCGTCCCAAAGCTCGTAGACCAGCCGAGCCTGTTGTGCCTGAAGGGAATTGAGCGGCGAGAACCCGTCCGCTTCGCCGAGCGGATAGAAGTCCGGCGTGAGCGGAATTGTATACTCAATAACATTGTCCCAAACCTGGGAGCCGGTGCGCAACTGCTCGATGATCTGTGAGGTGGTCCAAAGGGGTTTCCCTGTGTCTGTCGGCACAACCCCTGGTTGGGCCGCCTCTTGGCGGGTCCAGTCAGCTTCAGCATGTTGTAAACAAATGTGGCACATGAGCATCCTCGCCGGTTCGCAAATTCCCCCGAACCCCGACGTCAATGAGCGGCACCATACTCAGAAGGTTCTGCGCGAAGATTTCTCAGACCACTAAAAGTTTACCCAAAATGCCACCTATGGTTGGATAGCTGAATTTAGTCAAATGATGTCATCCACATAGGACGTGGACAAAAGTGTGCCGTTTTCATCGAACGTTTGGATGCGCTCGGCCCAACTGCGGATGTCCTGCTCATCGGTGTAGACCGTCTGGCGATGCCAGGGTTCGGCGCCGCTGCGATCATAGATATGTTCCCAGGTATCACCGTCGTCTCGCACGCCGGTCTGCCGGTAGATCTGATTGGCCTCATTGAAATAGAGCGTGTGTTCCGACCACCAGGTCAGATCGGAAGCATCGTCCCAGGACACTTGGCGGGCCCACGTTTCGGTGTCCTGCACATCCCATTTGCGGGTCCAGGTTTGGCCGTTGTCCTGAACGCCGTCAACCTGGTACTTCTCTCCGCTGGATGTGAAGCTGCTCGTGCGCTCGCTCCAGATGCCTCTGTCGGCGGCATCTTGAACCCAGGTGGTGCGCGCCCAGGGACTTTGGCTGTCCAAGCTCCAGGTGTGCTTCCAGATCTGGCCATTGTCTCGTTCGCCTGTCTGTTCCACGCGCTGTCCGGCCGCATTGTAGACGTCCGTAAGGCTCACCCACGATCGTTCATCGGCGACGTCCCATTGGCTTCGCCATGTGGAGCCGTCCTTGGCCTCGCCCTCTTGGGAGAGCCGTGTCCAGGTCTGGTCGTAAAGATCGGTCTTGCGGGACCAGGAGGTGTAGGCTGAACCGGTCTGCACGTGCTTGGCCAGCTCGATGTCGCGGCTCGCCAAGTCGATCGCAGGCACCGAGCCACCGAGGATGAGGAGAGTGTCCTCCCCGCTTCCACCGTTGAGCCGATGGGCCCCGTCGCGGGCGTCGTAGACCAGCACGTCATCGCCAGCGCCGCCATTCAGAGTATCGCGGCCCGCACCGCCGTCCAAATAGTCATCGCCGTCTTCGCCGTTCAGGATGTCGTCACCCGCATTGCCGATCAACTCGTTGGCGAGCTTGTTGCCGGTGATGATGTCATTGCCGCGCCCGCCGATAGCATTCTCGATCCAGGCGCCGTAGGCAATCGAGATGTTTTTGGCCATGTGCGCGGTGTCGGAGAAGCTTCCCGGCGCCAGATTGATCACCGAGCCTTTGTTGCCGGCCTCAGGGGCAAAGCCCGACAGATCAAGCGTGTCGATGCCGCCCGCATCCCAAATCGCCAGGAAAGGTATGGCGTTCTGGGTGAAATCGAAGATCTCGCTGTTGGTGTTGGAGTTGAAGCCATAAACCGTGTCACCGGACCGGGTGCTCATGTCCGCGCCATACGCGTGCTGCACGGCCGCAATGTCGAGGATCATCGGCGTTTGCGGGAGAACCCATTCGCCGTTCGGACCGAAAACGTCGGCTCCGGTGGCGTCGGCACCGCGATAGGACATGACGCTGTACATTTGAGAATCGAAGGCATGGCTCGTGGGATGGTTCAGTCCCAGGGTGTGACCCAATTCATGCACAATCGTCAGAAAGCCGTATGAACCGGTGTGGGGGTTCAGCAAGCCCGCGTTGTTGCCGTTCAACCACGCCGCGCCAATTACCGGATACCAGGCATGCGCATAGTCGATGCCGGTAACGGTGTTGGCAATGGTGATCTCCGCCTCGACCGCATCGTCCGTCTCCACGAACTTTGCATCGATCAAATCGTCCCACAATGTGAAGATCAATCGGGACTGCTCCTGCTGCAACGCCGTCAGTTCGGAAAACCCCGCCGCTTCGCCCCAGCCGTCAAAGCCCACCCAGAAACTTGCATCCTTCGGAAATGCATATTCCAGCACCTCGCCTGGAAAGTGCAGTCCTGAATCAAGCTGTTCGATCATCTCCTGCATGGTCCACACAGGCCGCGCATTGCCAGACGTCACACCTCCTGGTTGCAACGCATTATCAACACCGTGATGGCCCTCTGCGAGACAGTCACAAACTTGACACATGAAAATCCTCCCAAAATTCGCTGGTTCGCCAGCGGTTCCCTCGCTTCATTGCTGAAAAACGTAGCGAAAGGTCCCTAGCGGAAGCTTTCCGGGATGGATAAAGTTTTATGCAGAATGCTGCCTATGGTTGCATGCCCCAAAACGGCATGATCGAGGCCAGCATCACGTGTGCTCAGAAGATCCGCGTCTGCAGAACCGGAGGTGGAGCCTTACCCCACTTTGCTTTTAAGGCTGATCCTTGTAGTGCGCGATGAGGATCTCCGCCACTTCGGGCCGGGAAAACTCCGGCGGCGGAGCCTTACCCTGGCCCAGCATCTCGCGCACGGCCGTGCCGGAGAGAAGGATGAAGTCTTCTTTGGTATGGTCCGGTGCCTCACGCATCATGGTGACCTTGTTGAGCTTCGTGGACCACGCGGTGTGGTCCGCGGCGAAAATCTTGATCTCCAGTGCATCGTCAGGGATTTCATCGAAGATCGTTTGGGCATCGAAGGGCCCATAATAGTCCCCGACCCCGGCGTGATCACGCCCCACAATCAGGTGGGTCGCGCCCATGTTCTGGCGGAACACGGCATGCAGCAGAGCCTCGCGCGGGCCGGCATACAGCATGTCAAAACCATAGCCGGAGATAATTGCGCTGTTGGGCGGGAAGTAAACGTCCACCATCTTGCGGATGGCCGCATCGCGCACATCGGCAGGGATGTCGCCCGGCTTCAGTTTGCCCAGCAGCATGTGAATCACAAGCCCGTCCGCTTCCAGGCGCTCCATAGCAATGCGGCAGAGCTCTTCATGCGCCCGGTGCATGGGATTGCGCGTTTGAAACGCGACCACCTTCGACCAACCCATCTTCTCGATCTCGTTCCGGATCTCCACGGCGGTGCGGAATGTGTCGGGAAAATCGGTCGGGAAGTAACTGAGATTAAGCACCTGAATGGCGCCTGAAAGCACCACGCGCCCTTGGCTGGTGAAATCCGCCACGCCCGGGTGTTCCGGATCGGTGGTGCCGAACACCTTCTGGGTCATGGCGCTGAACTCATCTTCGGTGAACCGCTCCACCGCGCCCAAGGTCATGATTGCCAAAACGGGATTGCCGTCCACATTGGGATCGCGCAGGGCGATTTTCTGGCCCGGCCCCACCTCCGGCGCAGCCTGCACTAGGTTGAGCACAGGCGTAGGCCAGAAGAGGCCGGACGTGGTGTGCATGGTGTCCGCCACGCTCAAAGCATCGGCCTTGTCCATATAGCCGCGCAACGGGGTGAAATATCCTGCGCCCAACATCACTGCGTTAGAGGCTGCAGCCGAAGACACAAGGATCGAGGGAAGGTCTTCAGCTTGCTGGGTCAGGGCTGCATTGTGTTCCGCATCGTCCACGAGAAGTGGCTTCAGGGTTTTGGACCCATGCGGTGAAATCATATTTGTCATTGGTGGTCCCTCCTCCTCATTCTTGGCGGCAATGTTTGCCCCGCGCGCGCCCAGATGGCAACGGCCCAATCCTCATTTTGTGCCTATCTAACGCAACATCCCGCCTATCGTGGGGCTGATAGCCGACATCAAGACCGATTTGTGTGCGAAAAACTGTAAAATTTTTGGGCGACCTTAGAGCTTATCCGGCCTTCCTTAAGGTCATCCCCCACCTTTTCGGCCGGACGTCCGGCAGGTGCTCCCCATCCACCACCTCCGGACGTTTCAAGCCGGACCCGGTCGCCGGCCTTTAACGCAAGGCCGGAGATCTTGGAGGGCAGCTCCGTCACGTCCTCGCCGCGCATCATCAGGAAGCGACCGCATGCTCCCGGCTCACCTCCATTGAGGCCATAGGGCGGATAGCGGAACCGTTCAAAATTGCCTGACAGCGTGCCCCAGTCGGCGTTGAGGCGCCATTCGCGCGCAAGCCCCATGCCGCCCCGGTAGGTGCCGGCGCCACCGCTGTCCGGAATCAAGCTGTACTCCGTAAACGTGATGGGGAACAGGCTCTCACACATTTCGACCGGTGAATTGGCCAGGTTGTGAAAGCCCGCCGAATCGCCATCGGCGCCATCGGCGCTCGGATGTCCTCCCCAACCGCCCACCTCCACCTCGAAGTAGACGCGGCGTTCACCGTCTACCACCGGATCAGGTGCGGAGAGCGCCGCCACGTAGGAGACGCCATAGTAGGCGGCGGGCACCCTATCGGGCACCGCCTTGGCCAGGGCCCCGAGCACCGTGGTGACAACCCGGTGACCGGTGGCCATGCGGTTGGCTACAGGCGCAGGAGCTGTACAATTGACGATGGAGCCGGGTCGGCAGATCACCTCAATCGGGGCATAGGCGCCTGAATTGGCCATCACCTTACCTTCCCCGAGGCACAACAGCGCGCAATAGACGCCGGAGCGCGCCATATTGAGCGTGCAGTTGACCGGCCCCGGGGCCTGGTCGGCCGAACCGGAGAGATCGACCGTGCACCTGTCGCCGTGAATTGTGACTTCTGCGGTAACGGCAAGGCCGATTGCCTCTTGGCCGTCATCGTCCACGTAGTCTTCAAATGTGTAGACCCCATCCGGCAGCTCGGAGATGACACCGCGCATGGCCCGTTCCGACTGGGCGACGATCTCCTGCATGGCCAGAACCAACGCCTCGGGCCCATACCGTGTGGTCAGCCGGGTGACGGCCGCCTGCCCCACGGCGAGGCAGGCCACCTGCGCATGCACGTCGCCGGCAATCTTCTCCGGCTCGCGGCTGTTGGTGCGGATAATGTTCAAGATCTCCGGCTTGATCGCACCCGCCTCAGCCAACTTCACCGGCGGCAGGCGCAGGCCTTCCTGATACACCTCTGTGGCACCGGCAAAGTAACTCCCCGGCGCGCCGCCCCCCACATCCACATGGTGCACAATGGAAGCGGAGATGGCCACCCGGCGGCCGTTTGCAAAGATCGGTTGGAAGGCAACGAAATCCGGCAAGTGTTGCCCGCCACTGTAGGGATCGTTGGTGAGGATCACATCTCCCTCGTTCCATTGATCAAGCGGCAAGGGGCCGGCCACGATCTGATCAAGGCACACGGACATGCTGTTGAGGTGGATCGGAATGCGCGTGGATTGTGCCACCGCCTGGCCCTCGCCATCAAAGAGCGCAGTTGAGTAGTCCAAAGTCTCGCGCACCACCGTGGAGCGCGCCGTCCGCCAGATGGAGAGGTTCATTTCCTCAGCACCGGCAATCAGTGCGTTGCGGATCACCTCCAGCCGAATGGGGTCAATCTGTGTCATGTGTCCTCCCTCACGCGGCGCGCCAGCAGGTCGCCGCGGCCGAGCGGGCTAAGCTGCCAACCGGCGGTGATGAGGAGCGCGGTATAATCCTCGTTCACCAGCACTGGGCCTGACAGAGGCTCTAAGGCGGCAAGAGCCTCATCGCGGCTGAAGCACGGAACGTCCTGCCAGGTTCCGTCGAGGCAGACGCTCCGATGAGAGGCTTCTGAGCTGCTGGCGTCCTTACCGGTCTCCACGTGATCCTGCTTTGGGAGCCGGCCCGTGGCCACGGCGCGGAGCGCAACAATCTCAACAAGGTCTTCGGGCGCATGGTGAGAGAAGCGCTGAAGATGCATCTGATGAAAGCGTGCACACAGCCCGGCCAGCGCGTCCGGTTCCATGCTGGCCGCTTCCGGCCAAGGCACGGTGATCTCATACGCCTGGCCGCGGTAGCGGGTATCGGCCGCAAGGTCGATGTGCCGGTCATCGGGCGGGATCTGTTCTTGCTCAAGCTTATCGGTGGCCTCATTGGTGAGCGCGGCGACGAGTGCGCTCATCCGGCCCAGGGCGTCCGGCAGGGCCAGGGTCATCACAGATTTGGAAAAGTCCCACCGCAGGTCTGCATCAAGGATGCCGCGCGCTGAGAGGGTTGATGCATTGGCCGGAAAGATGATCTCGCCCATTCCCAGTTCTTCGGCCACCGCGCAGGCGTGCAGACCGGCCGCCCCGCCGAACGGCACCAGGGAAAAGTCTGCCGGATCCACCCCCTTCTCAAACAGGCTGAGGCGCACCGCGCCGGCCATATGAGTGTTGGCCACAGCAACCACGCCTTCGGCGGCCTCTGTTTCTGACAATTCCAAATTTTTACAGATGTTTAAATGAAAAACCTCCCGGGAAGAATCACCTTGCAGGGCCATCTCGCCGCCCAGAAAAGCGTCCGGATCAACCCTGCCCAAGACCACATTCCCATCGGTGACGGTGGGCTTGGTGCCGCCGCGGCCATAGCAGGCCGGGCCAGGTTCGGCGCCTGCGCTTTCCGGGCCCACTCTAAGTGCGCCTTGTTGCACAGATGCAAGGCTCCCGCCGCCGGCGCCGATGGTGCGAATCTCGATCATCGGCATGCGCACCGGCAGCCCATCGATCTCCGATTCGGTGGTCTCGCCAATGGCGCCGGCCATCACGACCGAAACATCCGAGCTCGTTCCCCCCATATCGATCCCCACCAGGTTGGCGCGGTCGTGCTGGCGGGCAAGCGCGTCCATGGCCATGGCCCCACCCGCGGGCCCGGAAAGCAAAAGCTTGGCAGGCAGGCGTGCGGCATCTTCCGGCGAGACAACCCCGCCATTGGATTGCACCAGATAAAGCGGCGCGGTGATCCCCTGGGCGGCCAACTTCTCGCGCACGCGCGTCAGATAGCCGGAGATTACCGGCTGCAACAGCGCATTGAGCACAGTGGTGGAGCAGCGTTCAAACTCGCGGATCTCCGGTGACACCTCAAACGACGTGCTGATGCTGAGATGGGGCGCTGCCTCTTTAAGAATGTCTCGGGCGCGCGTCTCATGCTCAGGATTGCGGTAGCCATGCAGAAACATGATGGCGACCGCCTCCACGTCGCCCAAGCGCTCCGCAAGCTCGCGAACGGCGTCTTCATCAAGCGGGGTCTCGACCGAGCCGTCCGCCCTGACGCGCTCGGCGACGCCGAACCGCCTGCGGCGGGGGACGAGCAACGAGCGCGGCTCGGCCTTCAGCGCATAGACGTCTTTGCGCATGTGGCGGCCGATCTCCAACACATCCTCAAAACCCCGGGTGGTGATCAGTGCCCCGGCGGGCAGCTTACGCTCCAGGACCGCGTTGGTGGCAATTGTAGAGCCGTGCAGCAGGCGCCCGATCTGCGAGAGCTCAAAACCGAACCGGCCGGCGGCCTCTGTGACGCCCGTGATGAGACCGATGGATGGATCTTGCGGTGTGCTCGGCGTTTTCAGGGCATGGACCGCGCCGGTGCGGGCATCTTGGATTTGCAGGTCTGTGAAGGTGCCGCCAATATCGACCGCAATGCGCACCGGTTTTTGTTCTGTCATGGCGTCCTTGTTCGCGTCACTGCCTCATCGGGCAGTATCAATGTTTCGCCTGGTGTTGCAACCAGCGACACACCTTGCGCACAGGTTCCCGGTCGAGTGCGTGGGGCCTGTAGATCAGGTAATAGGCATCGCCCGGATCCACCGTCAGGGGCCAGGGCTGGATCAGTTTACCCGACGCAATATCGTCCGCCACAAAAGGCAGAATGCCAAGTCCTGCGCCCTTGCCGTCCAGCAGGGCCTGGAGCAGCACGTTGGCATCTTCAAATATGCTCCCTGCCAGCGCATCGGTGTCCGCCTCAACGCCCGCCTCGATCAACCATTGTTGCCATCCGGTGTGGTTGCGTTGGTGGAGCAAAGGCAGGCTGAGCACATCGCGCGGCGCTTTGAGTTGGACCGGCCTGGACTGCACCTGCGGTGCATGCACGGGGGTCACCTCAATGCGCAGCAGCGGATCCACCTGGACGTCGCCCCAACTTCCATCACCCCAGGCCACGGCCAGATCAAACTGCGCCAGTTGCTGATACACCGGCAAAGGCGAATGGTGCAGGCGCAAATCCACATCCGGCAGCGCCTGCCAGAATTCATCAAGGCGCGGCACGAGCCAACGCGATGCAAACACCGGACCTGCTCCCAGTGTCACCACATGGCGTCCATCGGCGCCAGAGAAGCGCTCTACCGCGTCCGCAATCGCACTGAAGGCCGGGGCGACCGCATCGGCCAGCTCGCGGCCCCGGGCGGTGAGTTCCACTTGGCGCACTTTGCGTTCAAACAAGGAGGTGCCCAGCGCACGCTCAAGGGTTTTGATTTGATGGCTCACCGCGGTGGGGGTGAGGCCTAGCGCATCGGCAGCCTGCTTGAAACTCAAAGTCTGCGCGGCAAGAGCAAACGTGCGCAAGCCGGACAGGGAAGGATGGTTGCTCATGAGAACATAGCTGACACAAATTCATCTATAGACCTCGATAATATCTGTTGTTCGGCCATTTGTCCCTTGCTTATGATGATAGAAGCTGAAGAAATCACAGGTGTGAACCGATGCCAGCGCAAAACGCGGCGCGCACCCGGAGGGGCCGTTCCGCCAAAAGGCTGCAGCGCCAGGAGGCGCATGACGACGCGGTCCAGGCGGTTGAGCCGGGGCTTGTTGCGGGGCGCTATACCCCGCTCAGCGCACGCGAGATAGAGCACACCCATGCCGCCGTGTTGGAGCTTCTGAGCACGCTTGGCCTCTCTCAAGCAACCGCGACCATGATCGAGCTGGTGTGCGCCCGGGGCGGCCGGTTGGATGACGCGGGCCGCCTGATCTTCCCTGAGTCTCTGATCGAAGAAGCCCTTGCCGGCTTCCGGCGAAGCCTCACGCTTTATGCCCGCCGCCCGGGCTTGGATTTGGAGATCTCGGGCCTCAAGGTCCACACCAGCACCGGGGGCGGCGCGCCATCGATCCTCGATCTGGAGACGGCCGCCTACCGCCCGACTGTGACGCAAGACCTTTATGACTGCGCACGCATCGTGGACCAGATGGAGCACATTCATGCGTTCAGCCGGCCGGTGGTCTGCACGGACGCGCCAGATCCGCTCGCGCTTGATGTGAACACGCTTTATGCCTGCCTGGCGGGCACCAATAAACATGTGTGCATGAGCGTGTCGGCGCCGGAGAACATGGCGACCATTGCCGAGCTTTGTTACCTGGCCGCGGGCGGCGAAGAGGCGTTCCGGGCACGGCCCTTCGTCACCATCATGTGCACACACGTGGTACCGCCCATGCGGTTCGCAACGGAATCATGCGAGATCGCCGAGCACGCCATCCGCCACGGCTTTCCGGTGCAGTACATCTCTGCCGGACAGATGGGGGCGACCAGCCCGGTGACCCTCGCCGGCTCCCTGGTGCAGGCAGTGGCCGAGACATTGGGCGGCATGGTGGGCGGCTGGCTGGTGGACCCTGAGGCGGCCATCATCTTTGCGCCCAAGCCTCTGGTATCGGATCTGCGCACCGGCGCCATGTGTGGCGGAGGCGGCGAACAGGCCGTTCTGATGGCCGCAGCCGCACAGATGGGTCGTCACTACGATCTGCCCACAAGCTCCATCGCCGGCTATACCGACAGCAAGGTGCACGATGCCCAGGCCGGCTATGAAAAGAACCTTTCGGTCTCTCTCGCCGCCCACGCGGGATGCAATATCATCACCCATTCCTGCGGCACCCTGGCCAGCATGCTGGGCTGTTCGCTGGAGAGCTTTGTGATCGACAATGACATGCTGGGCGGCATGCTGCGCTCCATTCGGGGGGTAGAGGTGGACGCCAGCACCGTGTCGGTAGAGGTGATCGCGGACGTGGTGAACGGCGAAGGCCATTACCTGGGCCATGAACAAACCCTGGCGCGCATGGAGAGCGACTATGTTTACCCCCAGATCGCCGACAGGCGCACACCCAGCGAGTGGCAAGAGGAAGGGTCGGAGGATATGCTGACCCGTGCACGGGCAAAAGCCAGTGAGATTCTCGCAGGCCACCGTCCAAACTATCTCGACGGCGACGTGGATCGGGCGTTTAGAGAGCGCTTTGAAATCCTTGTGCCCAGACTCACGGGCGAAGCATGAGCCAGTTCCCGCATCTCCTTTCGGAAATCACCTTGGGCAGATGCACGCTCAAGAACCGGATTGTCTCCACCGGACATCACACCTATCTGGCCGATGTGGAGCCAAGCGATGCGCTGATTGCCTATCACGAAGCCCGGGCCAAGGGCGGCGCCGGGCTGATTGTCTCGGAGATCATTGCCGTCCATGAAACAGCCGGCTTTTCCAAGGACCTCTTGTGCGCAAGCGAACGCGCGACGCTCCCCGCCTTTCGCAGGCTGGCCGAAACGTGCCAGCGCCATGGAGCCAAGGTGTTCGGACAGTTGTTCCACCCGGGGCGAGAGATCCTATCAGCGTCCCGGGGGATGCTGCCGGTCGCCTATGCCCCCTCAGCCGTGCCCAACGAGCGGTTTCACATCATGCCGCGGGAGATGTCCACCACGCTGATCGAAGAGATTGTCTCAGGCTTTGCTCAGAACGCCGCCAATCTTGCCGAAGCCGGCTATGATGGCGTGGAGATTGTGGCCAGCCACGGATACCTGCCCGCTCAGTTCCTCAACCCAAGGGTCAATCTGCGAACCGATGCCTATGGCGGGGACGAAGAGCGCCGCCTTCGCTTCTTGCGCGACGTGGCGCAGGCTGTGCGCAAAGCGGCTGACGGCTTGACGGTTGGTTTGCGGATCTCCGGATCCGAGCTGGACGATACCGGTCTCTCCCAGGAAGACGTCCAGGGCGCTTGTGAGCGCCTGGCGGACCTTTTTGACTATTTCAGCGTGGTGGCGGGCACGTCAGCCACCCTGGGCGGATCCGTGCACATCGTCCCGCCCATGGGCCTTGAGCATGCGTATGTGGCGCCCTTTGCCGCGGCCGTGCGCAAGGCCACCAGCAAGCCGGTGATTGCAACAGGGCGCATCAACCAGCCGCAGATTGCCGAACAGGTCATTGCCGGCGGTGAGGCCGACCTTTGCGGCATGACCCGGGCGTTAATTTGCGATCCTGAGATGCCGCAGAAGGCCGAAGCCGGGGACGTGGATGATATCCGCGCCTGCATCGGCTGCAACCAGGCGTGCATCGGCCGGGCCCATAAAGGTCTCGGGGTCAGTTGCATTCAGTTCCCCGAATCAGGCCGCGAGCTGGAGTTTTCCAGCCACGCCCCTACCCGGTCCGCCAAGCGGGTTCTCGTCGTTGGCGGTGGCCCCTCTGGAATGAAGGCCGCCGCCGTTGCAGCAGCCCGTGGGCACCAGGTCACCCTGCTGGAGCGCGAACGCCAGCTTGGGGGCCAGGCGCGGCTTGCCCAGGTGCTGCCGGGGCGCGAAGAGTTCGGCGGCATCATCACTAATCTTGCCCGCGAGATGGACCGTGCCGGCGTTGATGTGCGCACAGGTGTTGAAGATGCGTGCCGCGAAGCACGGGCCGAGGCGCCTGATGCCATCATTCTTGCGACCGGTGCAAAGCCCCATGTGCCGGAGTTGGACGGGTTGGAGAAGGCGCATTGCGTGACCGCCTGGCAGGTGCTGCGCAATGAGGTGAACCCCGGCGCACGTGTGGTGATTGCCGACTGGCGCGCCGACTGGATCGGCCTGGGCCTGGCTGAGCGCCTGGTCCGGGCCGGCTCGTGGGTGACACTCTGCGTGAACGCGGCTCTGGCCGGCGAGACGGTTCAGCTCTATGCGCGCAATCATTATGTGGGACGGCTGCACAAGCTCGGCGTGGAGATCAGAACGCACATGAGGCTCTATGGGGCCGATGAGGACACGGTGTACTTCCAGGACACGCTGACCGGCGAGCCGGTGCTGGTGGAGGAGACAGACACGTTGGTGCTCTCCATGGGTCACGTGAGCGATGAAGAACATCACAGCGCGTTCTCCACACTGGCGGACCAGGTGGTCGCCGTCGGCGATTGCATCGCTGCGCGGTCGGCGGAAGAAGCGGTTTACGAAGGTATGATGGCAGGGCGGACTGTATGATGACAGTGACGGGCGGTGAAGCGTGCGTGAGGGTGCTGAAGGGCGCCGGAGTGAAGACGGTGTTCGGGCTGTTGGGCGGCTCCATGCTCGAACTCTACGATGCACTGAGGGCGGATCCCGATATGCGCTATATCGGCGCGCGCGATGAGCGGGCGGCCGGCCATATGGCCGATGCCTATGCGCGCGTTACAGGCGGACCCGGCATCGTTCTGGGGGCACAGGCAGGCCCGGGCGTTGCCAATCTGGTCACGGCGGTGGCAGAGGCGCATCTGGCTTATTCGCCCCTGGTGGCGATTGCCGGAGCCATCACCCGCAAGGACCAGGGCAAGGACACGTTCCAGGAGTTCGATCAGCTCTCGGTGTTCAAGCCGATTGCAAAGCGCTCGATCATGGTGCCCACGCCGGAGCGCCTGCCGGAGATGCTGGCTGAAGCGCTGCACCTGGCCATGAGCGGGCGGCGCGGACCGGTGGTGCTTCATGCCCCGCGTGATCTGTTTTCCGCAGAGATTGATCCGCCGGATGTCACGGAGCTTGCGTGCGCGGAGCCGGGTGCACCCAGCGCAGAGCAGGTCCAAAAGATTGTCTCGCTTCTGGCTGATGCACAGCGACCGGTCATTTTTGCCGGCGGTGGCTTCAAGTCACCTGACGGCTCTTCCACGCTGGCCCGTCTGGCAGAGGCGCTCAACATCCCCGTGGTGACCTCCACCGGCCATCTCGACGTGCTGCCGGCAGACCACCCTTGGCTGGCCGGCCAGACCGGACCAAGAGGCAACGCCTGTGCCGCGGGCCTCACCCGCACGTGCGATCTGATTGTCGCGTTGGGCACCCGGCTTGCCTTTAATTCCACCTTCCTGAACCACGACTATGTGAGCCAGGATGCCAAGATTGTTCATGTGGACACTGAGGCGAGCGCCGTCGGGCGTTACTTCCCGGTGGCCTTGGGTGTCCAGGCGGGAGCCGCAGAAACGGCGGAACTGATTGCGGCCGGTGCGGCACACTTAAGAGATCGCTGGAAGAGTTGGGGGGCGCAATTTACTGTGTCAAAATCGGCACTTATGCATGAACGCTCACAAGAAGAATCCGATACCGCCCAGCCACTAAAGCCTCACCGGGTTTTGGGTGAGGTGCGAAAGGCTTTGCCCCGCGATGCACTGCTCACCCTCGACACCGGCAATGCCTGCCTGCAAGCGGCTGACCGGGTGGCCTGCTATGAGTGCCCCGCCATGGTCACGCCTTTGGACTTCGGCCTTGTGGGCTTCGGCTATGCCGCCGCGCTCGGCGCACAGGCGGCGGTGCCGGATCGGCCAGTGGTTTCGATCATGGGGGACGGCGGCTTTGGCTTCACCGTGGCGGAGCTCACCACTGCCGTTGCGTATAACTTGCCGGTGATCGCGGTGGTCCTCGACAATGGCGCATGGGGAGCGGAGAAGGCCTATCAGCGAACCTTCTTTGATGGGCGCACCCTTGGCGCAGATATTGAGAGCCCCGCCTATGACCAAGTGGCTGAGCTGTGTGGTGCGGCCGGCTATGCGGTGGATGCGCCGGGCGGCACGGAGGCTGCGCTGCAGCAAGCGCTGGCCCAGAAGCGGCCCGCGGTCATCCATGTGAAGATCGATCCAGATGCCATCAATGCGCTGCGCAAGGATCTCTTTGCGAAGCCGAAATGATCGGTGCAATTGGCTGAGAAGGTCCTCGCTTTCGCAAGGACGCGGGATCTTTTACCCCAACAACTCCCCGCGCATCACCGGAACCGCATAGCCCCCGACCCGCACGCCCGTGACCTCGCCGCCGGCCACATCAGCCTCCAGATAGATCTGACTGGGCCGGCCCATCTCGTATCCCTGCTCCACCGTCCAGGTGTGCAGCCCATCGACGAGCTGTTCGCTGGCGATGATCTGTCCTGGAAACGTGGCCGCTGCGGAGCCGGTGGCCGGATCCTCCATCACGCCCTGGTCGGGAGCGAACATGCGTCCGTGCCAGGCTGTGTCCTCCATCACCCCGCCTCGCGTATAGGCGAACACACCGACCATGCCGGCCGGGAAATTGGCGCTGCGCCAGGCATCGAGATTTGGGCTTGCGCGCTCCAAGCTCTCCATATTGCTCACGGGCACAAAGATATAAGGCACCCCGGCACTCAACAGCCGGACCTCATGGCCGTGGAAACCAATCTGCTGGGCGCCCACATTGATCGCCGCCGCAACACTTTCCACCTTTGGAGCACCGAGTTGGGCTTGGGGCAGGACGGCGCAAGTGAACTGGGCATAGGTGCGCCCTGCCTCATCACGGGTGACGGTGACCGGCACCAAACCCACCTGTTCTTCAAGCCGCACCTCACGCGTGTAAGGCCCCTCGCCTGCCTGCGCTTCACAGATGGCGATCGCGGTGCCCACCGTTGGGTGGCCGGCAAACGGCAATTCGGATTTTGGCGTGAAGATGCGCACATGGGCATCGTTCGTCTCATCGGCCGGAGGCAGGATGAACGTGGTCTCGGAGAGATTGAACTCAGAGGCGATGGTCTGCATCTGCTCGGTTGACAGTCCCGTGCCGTCACGCACCACAGCCAGCGGGTTGCCGCCGAAGCGTTGGGTCGTGAACACATCAAGTGTCTGGAACTCTCTGGCCACGGTCTAAAGGTCCTTTTTGCGCACGTGGACGAAAACGCGATCAATGCGAGCCTAGCGTGCAACAGATGCGTTCTCAAGCAGTGCGGAGGAAAACGCCAGGGCGTGCGGCGGCATCAGATCCGGATCCATGTCGGCCATAGTTCGGATAATGACAGCTTCGGACAGTTCGGGAAGCTCCTCAGCCGCGATGTGGGCACGGGTCTGCGCGGCCAGCGCGTCAGCCTGTTCGGCAAAACGCAAGACCTGGCCGATGGCAATCCGTTGATCGAAGGCGGCCATGTAAAAGCCACCGGCCTGAGCCTCCGATGCGTTCAGGCCGGTTTCTTCAACCAGTTCGCGCGCAATGGATGCGGTGAGGTCTACCGCGCCCCCGTAGAGCAGGTCCTCGCGGGTGAGCGAGCCGCCGGGCGGATAGATTTTGCCGGCATTCACCGTGTGAAGGCCCATGCGTCCCATCACCAGCGCTCCATCTGAGGAGACCACAATGGCCGAGCCATAGCAATCATGCACGGTTTCATCACACCAGCCCCAATCGCGCCAGGTGATGAAGCTCGCATAGTCCACCTCAATGAGATCTGCCTGGAACAGGTCACCGGTGAGCCCGCCGCGCACCATCAGCAGGATATTGCCGTTAAAAAGGCTGGAATTCTGTGCCGTAAGCGCCTGCCAATGGCTGGCGATCTCCGCCTTGTTGGCCTTCGCAAAGGGCCAGGTTTCGTTCACCAGCCGAAGTTCAATGCGGTTAACCGGGTGAAGACGATATTCAGGTATCACTGACGGCACGGGTGCTCTCCCTGATCGGCCAGGTGTGAAGGGCATGGAACTTGCACCTGGCCTAGCACCGGCGCGCTGCGTTGGGAATGGGTGCGTGCGTGAGCCTAAAACAATTGCCCGATGTTAGGGCCTCTGGAGTAGCATGAGCGACAACTACACCCTGTCTGAAAAGGCGGTGTTCCAGCCGGAACAGCCGGTTTCCCCGGTGCGCGAGAGCTTAAGCCAGCGCGTCAGACGGATCGCCCTTGGCACGGCCTTTGTGCTGATGCCGGCGCGCATTGGCGAGTTACCCTATTTACTGGGCGCGATGGCACGCGATGCGCTTGGCGGCGGCATGCCGCCGGATGCCGCCCGTGCTGAAGACCGGGCGCAAGGCTATTGCGGCTTCTGCGGCGAGCTTTCGGTGGCCAAGCTCATGGAAGGCTATCGCCGCGGCCTCTTTCCGTTTGCCCACGTGGGGCCGTACAAGTGGTGGTCCACGCCGCAACGGCCGGTCCTGGAGTTTGCCGATTTCCGCATCGAGAAGAAAGTGCGCAAGCTGATCCGGCGCGAAGCCTTTCGCTACACCTTCGATCAAGCCTTTCCGGACGTCATCGCCGCGTGTGCCGGTCTGCGGGAGGGCAAGACCCCGCTCACCTGGCTGAGGCCCGAAATGATTGCGCTCTACACGCAGGCGCATGAGGCCGGAAACTGCCATTCCGTTGAGGTCTGGGATGAGACAGGCTCACTTGTGGGCGGCGCCTATGGTACGGCGGTGGGCGGCCTGTTCCTGGCCGAGAGCCAATTCTACCGCACACCCAATGCCTCCAAGTGCGGCTATGCGGTGCTCAACCGGCACCTAGCCGAGTGGGGCTTCAGCTTGGTGGATGCCAAGCGGGGCAGCCCGTTCATGTATCAACAAGGCTATCGCGACATGCCGCGGGCGGAGTACCTGGCCCGGGTGGCCGGGATTTCCGGTGTGTCCTGCGGGCCTGCCGTTTGGGCGGTGGACCCACAGCTTGATGTGGCCGGCTGGAAGCCTGGCCAGTGAACAGCGGCGCCGGGCGAAAGGGCCCGCCGTTAAAGACCGCGCTCAATCGCCCTTAAGATACTGAACCGCAAGCGTCCGGCATTGCCTCTAATTGAAATCACAAACCGCACCATGCCGTGCTTCTGCGTCTTGGCAATCCCGGCCAGGGTGCGCACGCCGGACAGTGTACCGGTTTTGTAGCGAGAGCCGGCTTTGCTGCGGCGCATCAGCTCGGCATGAGGCGCAAATTCGTGGAGGAGCTTGGCCAGCCCGCGAGCTGTGAACTTGTTACCGCGGCTGAGGCCGGAGCCCTCTTCCAGATGAACCGCCTTCTCAAGACCAAGAGCGGCAAGCCGCTTGCGGGCAACCTTCAACGACTTCTCCAAGCTCACCGGCCCGCCTAAGCGGTGGGCCCCGATTTCCAGGAATACCTGGTTGGTGATGTAGTTGTTTGAGCCGATCAGCAACTGGCTCAAAATCTCCGACAACGGGCGCGATTGGCTGTGCACATAGACCGGCTTCAAGCCGTCCGGAACCTTGCCCAAGCTGATCTTGCCCTTCACGCTGCCTCCGGACTTCTTGATGAACGCCGCCAGGAGTTCGCCGGCATAACGCACACCCACAGCGGGGTCCTGCTGCGCCAAGCTGATGCGGCCGCGCCCTTTCTTCGGACCGCGGGCTTTGAACTGGCTTATCGCCGTTGGGGTAATCGGCGTCTGCTTCTCCGCCGATCGCACGGTCTTGCCTTTGCGCACGGCATTGATCGTGTTGAAGTTGGCCGCAAAGGCTGAATTGAGCGCGTTGTAGGACCGGCCCGTGTTCTCGCGGCCCGGCACTTTCAGCTTGGCCGGGAAGTAGCTGGTGTCGAGCACCATGGCGCTGAACGGCTCCTTGCCGGTTTTTGCCACCAGTTCAGACGCCATCAAGGCCAACTCTTCAGACACCATGAACGGGTCGCCCCCGCCGCGCACGTAAAGCACCCGTTTGTCATCCATATAGAGGCGGGTTTTGAAGCGGTAGTCCGCCCCCAGTTCCTCCAGGGCAAGCCAGGCCGTGACGATCTTGGCCACCGATGCCGGCACGAAGGCTTTATCCGCCCGCTGAGCCACCAGTTCCTTACCCTTTTCGTCAAGCACCAGCACCTGCGCCGATGGGGCGATGGCTTTGATTTTCTTCTTCACATTGGCGTTTGCGGAAACCGGCAGCACCAGGAGAACGCTCAGGAAAACGAAGAGACGAAACCTCATGACAACTCCAAAGGTGAACGAGGAACAGGCTTTAGGGGGACCCTAGAGCGATTTTTGTGTCAGAAGAGAGACACAAAGGGCGGCGGCACGCTAGACCCAATGCTCTAGCAGAGGCCCCCCTGATCCGACAACCGGGTCAAGCATGGGCCGGGCAACCTCGGCGATCTCAGCCTTTGCGGCGGCATAGTCGGCCGGACGATCAGCGCGCTTTAAATCCCAGTCTTCCTGCCCGCGCGGATAAGCTCCGACAATCTTGAGGCCCGCGCCGTCAGAAAGGCGGCAGTGGCCACCGCCTGCCGGAATGGCCACGGCCATGCCGGTCTCAAAGGACAGCACCGGGCCGGACGTCCCGCCGAACTGGACACGCACGGGGGGACCCACATTGGCCAGCACCTCATGGGCTCTGGCGTGGTAATGATGGTAGGGGAAGATGCCGTTGACCCAGGCGCCCTGCCAGGCGTTTGCGCTGAAGGTCGCGATGACCTCTTCAGCGCCGGAGTTCAGGAAGGCATCATGATAGAGCAGCAACGGAAAGCGCGGATGGTTGGGGACCTGGCCATCATCGAACAGTTCGACCGTCTCCACCCGCACGGTCATAAGCTCATCTCCAGCACCGGGAGAAAGCGGCCCGGGATGGATCCGGAGGGAGACTGACCGCAGCGGGTGTAGCCCATGGCCTCATAGAAGCCTTCCGCATGCGGGTCGCTTTGCACCTTAATGTGTAGCGCCCCGGCGGCCTTAGCGGTGTCCTTCAGATGGTTCATGAGCGCCGCACCCACGCCTTGGCGCTGAGCGGCCGGGCTCACATAGCAATTCTCCACTTCCGCCTTACGGCCTTCAAGCACCAGCCAGTAGAAGCCCACAATGTCATCGCCCGATACGCAAACGGCGACCGTGTCGTCCACGATCGCCGCTTCAGGAACCGTCAGTTCAGCTTCCATTTGCGCCAGCAGGTCTTGAGGGTACCCCCATGAGGCCTTCGAGGCCCGCGCAAGCTCGGTGAGCGCGCCGGCCTCGGCCGCCAATGCTGGACGAATGTGAAGCTTCTGGATCAGTTCTTTTCCTTATCCACCAGTTGGTTGGCCTTGATCCACGGCATCATGCCGCGCAGACGCTCGCCCACTTCCTCAATCGGGTGGGCATCGTTCATGCGGCGGGTGGCCTTGAACTTGGGCTGGCCGGCCTTGCACTCGCGGATCCACTCAGAGGTGAAGGCACCGGTTTGGATGTCTTTTAGCACCCGGCGCATTTCCGCTTTCGTCTCTTCGTTCACGATGCGCGGACCGGAGGCGTATTCGCCAAACTCGGCCGTGTTGGAGATGGAGTAGTTCATGTTGGCGATGCCGCCTTCGTAGATCAGGTCCACGATCAGCTTCACCTCGTGCAGGCACTCAAAGTAAGCCATCTCCGGCGCGTAGCCCGCTTCCACCAGGGTTTCAAAGCCGCCGCGGATGAGTTCCACCAGACCGCCGCAGAGCACCACTTGCTCGCCGAACAGGTCGGTTTCGCATTCTTCCTTAAAGGTGGTCTCGATCACGCCGGAACGGCCGCCGCCGATGGCGCAGGCGTAAGACAGCGCGATGTCGTGAGCGTTGCCGGACGCGTCCTGGTCGATAGCGATGAGACAGGGCACACCGCCGCCGCGCTGATATTCGCCGCGCACCGTGTGGCCGGGGCCTTTAGGCGCGATCATCAGAACGTCGATGGTGGAGCCGGGCTCGATCAGGTTGAAGTGCACGTTAAGGCCGTGAGCAAACGCGATGGCCGCGCCGTCCTTGATGTTGGGGGCGATCTCATCGCGCCAGATATCGGCCTGCAGCTCATCGGGCGTGGCCATCATCATCACGTCGGCCCAGGCGGCAGCCTCGGCAACGGTCATCACCGGCAGGCCGGCAGCTTCTGCCTTCTTGGCGGTGGCGGACCCCGGGCGCAGCGCCACGGCCACGTCTTTACAGCCACTGTCATGCAGGTTCAGCGCATGGGCATGGCCCTGGCTACCGAAGCCGATGATGGCGACCTTCTTGCCTTTGATCAGATTAACATCTGCATCCCTGTCGTAATAAACACGCATGTTGGAACTCGTCCTTTCCCGCTGAATTTTAGAAGTGGTCAGATTGATGTGAGCGTGGCGCTGCCACGAGAATTTCAGAACAG
>JANQOW010000044.1 GCA_028285595.1 Hyphomicrobiales bacterium | reverse complement strand
CTGTTGCCGCCACGGGAAAGCAGAACAGCGAAACCGCCCGGATGCCGAAGCGCCGCGCGCAACAACCCCAAACGGGCATCACCAACAGGAAGGCCGAGCCCACCCCCACCAGAGTGCCGCCCACCGCCGCGCCGAGCCCGGTCTGCACGGCGAACAAGGGCGTGTAGATGTTGAACACCCCCCAGAAGAATCCGCGGCCAATGCCGTGCAGCCACGCCAGAACCAATCGTGGCTGGGCCATATACTGGCGCACATGGGCCCAGGAGGCCCCGGTGGCCCGGCGCGTTTCGGACTGAATGACGGGGGCGTTGCCGAACTTGAGCGCCCAGAAATAGGTCAGCAGACAAACGCCGGCCACGCCGCTCGCCGCAAAGGGCGCCCACGGCCCCCACACCTCTTCCAGCTTGACCCCGATCAACGGCCCGAAGGTCCAGCCCAGACCGATGAACAGGAGGCGGAGCGGCTCTGAGCGCCCGATCTGCTCGCGGCGCACATGGTCCATGATGTACATGGACAGAACGGAGAAGAAGATGGCCGTGCCGAGCGCGCGGATAATGAACCCGAACACCTGGGCCGGCACCAGTTGCGCCATGAAGAGGCCGGTGGCCAGCACAAGCATGGTCAAGCCGGTATAGGCCAGGCGGGCGCGGCCCAAAAGCACCGACAGCTTTGGGATGAACAAGGCCACCGCCAGCGAGACCACGGAGCCGATCAAGATGAGCGTGCTGACGCTCTCATCATTGCCGAACAAGCTTTGGGTCTGGATCGGCAGGGCCGCCGCCACAAAGGCGCGGGTGAGCGATTCAAAACCGCTCATGATCGCAAAGGCGTTCGCTCCGGGCGTGGTGAGGCGGGTTGTCCAGACTGGAGGTCTGATAGACATGGCGGGCGGCCAGTTCAGCAAAAGGCAGGGTCTTCAGCCTCCACCCTAGAGCGAGATCCGCTCAGATCAAGCCTCTACTCGTAGCGGAGGATGGTCACCGACGGACTGGGCTTGAAATCTCTGAGCCCCCGCGCCCGCGGCATCACCAAGGTGCGCGAGATGACCACGGCGTCCTTGCCTTTGACCACCTTGCCCTTAGAGACTTCCACCACGTTCCGGCGCACGCGATAGGTTTTCTTGAAACCCGTGAAGCGCTGACCTGTATATTGCTTCTTGAAGCCGAGGTAACGCTGACCGAGCGCGCGATTGCGGCGGAATGCGCGGCGCGATGGGCGCACGGTGGTGACGGTGAAGGTTTTCACCTTCTCCTCGTCCCCGTCGAAGGTCACAGCATCAATATCGCTGATCTTAGGCACCTTGCTGGCCCTGGGGCGCGGCGCGGTGATGACCCGCACAGCGCCTTTCACCTTATGGTGGCTCCTGTCCGCAGACCAAATGCGCGTCTCGGCATCAGCCGGCGCGGCGCCAAAACCCAGCAAACCCAATCCAAAACCAAGGGCTGCCGCTGAAAGTGTCGTTCGCGAAATGAACATCCCCATTTTCTCCTGTCGGGCGCGGCCTCCTCGACATGGAACGCTCACTGTGCACCGCGCCTGGATGGAAGTCCAGTTGTGATTTCCCAGGGAGGTTAACGCCCTCAAGGGCGTGCTTGCATGCGGCCGTTCCCTCCGTCACAGTGCGCGGTGTTATGGAAGCGCTCACCGGCCTCATCCTCGCCTCGCTCGCCCTGATGGGTTCCCCCGGCCCGGCCACCATGAGCATGGCCGCCACGGGCGCAGCCTTCGGGTTCGGGCGCGGCATTCCCTATCTCCTGGGTATCAATCTGGGCACAACATGCGTGCTGCTCATGGTCGCCCTTGGGGTCACCGGACTGATCTTGGCCATTCCGGGCCTCGCGCCGGTGCTGATCGGCCTGGCGGCGGCTTACATTCTCTATCTCGCATTCAAAATCGCCACGGCCCCGCCATTGTCCGCGCAAACAGGCTCAGAGCATGCTCCGCGTTTGTGGAACGGTCTGGCGTTGGCCTTGGCCAACCCGAAGGCATACGCCGCGATTGGTGCCGTCTTCTCAAGCTTCATCCTCATCGAAGGACGGCCCACCACCGATGCGGCGCTCAAGGTGGCCATCCTGACAGGCATGATCTTCCTCATCAATTCGGTGTGGCTTGGGGTGGGCGCCTCTTTGGCACGGATGTTCCGGTCCCCGACCATGAGCCGGGTCATCAACGTGAGCTTCGCCCTGCTCTTGGTGGGATCAGTGCTCTACTCGCTCATTCTCAAAGGATAACGCCCCCATGACCGACTTGGCACAGGACAGTCTGGCCGCAGCGCAAGCCCCCCTCACCCAAGCCAAATCCATGCCGGCCGGGTTCTACACCTCTGAGGACATCTTCACGGCCGAGCGGCAGAATATCCTCTTGAAGCACTGGTCTTTTGCCGGCCGCGAAGACCAACTCCCAACCCCCGGCGACTATAAGGCCATCGACACGGCAGGCGGTCCGGTGGTCCTGCTGCGCGGTGATGACGGGCAGGTGCGCGCCTTTGCCAATTTCTGCCGCCACCGCGGCTCCATTCTGCTGGAGGGCTCCGGCAATTGCCGGCGCATTGTCTGCCCTTATCACGCCTGGAGCTATTTCACCGACGGCAAGCTTTATGGCTGCCCGGACATGGAGGATGCTGAGGGCTTCGACCGGGTGGAAAACGGCCTCATCCCCGTACGCATGGAAACCTGGGAGGGCTTCATCTTCATCACGTTCAATCAGAACGCCCCCGGCCTGGCGCACCATCTGGGCGATCTTCCGGGGCGCATGGCCTCCCACCGGCTCGGCGAGATGCGCTGCACCTGGACCCTGACCATAGAGTGCGCCTGCAACTGGAAGCTCCTGTTGGAGAACGCCATGGAGACCTATCACACCGGCACGGTTCACAAAGACAGCGTCGGGGCCCAGACCTCCCGCACCCTCAAAACCGAGGGCCAATGGCTCTGCCTGCAGGTCATCAGCGGGCGCTCCATCGCCACCCTGCCCGGCACAACGCCCGCGTTCCCGGCCATTGAGGGACTGGATGAGGATGCCCGGCAGGGCACCTATTTCACGGTCATTCACCCCACCTGCCAGTTTGCCGTCGCCCAAGACAGTATGTGGTGGCTCAACGTGTTGCCCAAGGCGGCGGACCGCTCAGTCTTGGAGGTGGGTGGCTGTTTCCCGCAGCAAGTCACCGAACGGGCCGATTTTGCCGATAACGCCGCGGCTTATTATCAGCGCTGGGAGCAGGTGGCGCGCGAGGATGTGGAGATCCTGGAGCGTCAGCAAATCGCCTTAGGCTCGGTTTTATACCGCCCCGGCCCACTTTCCACACGCGATGATTTGGTTCAACAGCTCAGCCTATGGGTTCTGAATCAATTGCCTAATCACTGAATCTTGTAGAGCCCGTCAAATCGGTGTTTTGACCGCAGCCCCATTTCCCCCTTATTTTAGATCCCTAAACAAGGAGGGCACACAATGGGTTTAATCAGAACGATGTTCCTGGTCGCAGGGCTTGGTGTCCTGGCGGCCCTCACCATACTCCCCACCACCGCCCTGGCCGACAATCCCCAAACCTCCGCACTGCTCAACAACCTTTTTGCCGAACTGAAGAAAGCCAAAAGCCCCCGCAGCGCGGTGGAAATCGAACAGCGGATCTGGCGGGCCTGGTACCAATCGGGCAATGCAGAGATCGACCGCCTGATGAGCAGGGCACGGATCGCGCTGGCCGAACGGAACATGAAGGAGGCGCTCGAACTTGCCGACCAGGTGGTCAAACGCGCTCCGGACTACTCCGAAGGCTGGAATTTCAGAGCAACCGCGCTCTTCATCGACAATCAGCTCGATGCGTCCATGGCCGATGTGGTGAAGGTCTTGAGCTTGGAGCCAAGGCATTTCGGCGCCCTCTCCGGTTCCGCCCTGATTTTCCTGCGCAGGGGCAAAAAGCGTTCAGCCCTCAAGGCCATCAAGCACGCTCTGGACATCCATCCTTATCTCAGGGGCGCAGCCGCCATCATCAGCCAGGCGGGCAGCCTTAAGGAAGACGAACCGATCTAGGTATCGCCATCTCGTTCGTTTTCCTTGACCCCGCGCGCAATCCCTGAGAACCATAAGTTCCTTTGAGACAAACAAGAGGGACCTCTGAGGGCGATGACACCATTTTTCGTGCAGATTAAAACTGAGCTCGGCAAGGCTTACGAGGTCGCCACCGCGATCGCGGATGCTGAGATTGCCTCAGAGATTCATTCCACGGCGGGCGAATGGGACCTTCTGGTGAAATTCTATCTGAAGGATGATGAGGATATCGGGCACTTCATCAACCAAAAGGTCCATTCCATTCGGGGCATCAAGAACACCCACACCATCATCACATACCGCGCCTTTTGAGCGCAAAAGAACGTTTGGCGCCCAGCGCGCCATTGGATAAGCTGCTTAAATCGAACAACAACTGGGAGGAACCAATGTCTCAACTCTTCAAGACCGCGCGGCTGCTCGGTGCTGCGACCATCATCGGATTGGGAACCAGCTTTGCTGCGCTGGCCGAAAAGTGGGATATGCCTCTCGCCTATGCGGCCACCAATTATCATTCTGAGAATGCCGCTCAGTTCGCCAAAGAGGTTACCGAAGCCAGCGGTGGCAAACTTGAAATCGTCACCCACGCCAGCGGCTCGCTGTTTAAGGGCGGCGAGATCTTCCGCGCTGTGCGGACGGGTCAGGCCCCCATCGGGGAACGTCTGATCTCAGCCCTTGGCAATGAAGATGCGATCTTTGAGATTGATGCCCTGCCGTTTCTCGCCACTTCGTTTGCAGACGCTAAGAAGCTCTATGAAGCCTCAAAACCCGCCATGAACGCGGTTCTGGAGGTCAAGGGCGTGAAACTGCTCTACGCCGTGCCGTGGCCGCCTCAAGGGCTCTACACCAACAAGCCGGTCAACTCGGCCGACGACATGAAGGGCGTGAAGTTCCGGGCCTACAACGCCGCCACCTCGCGGCTGGCACAGCTGATGGGCGCGGTCCCAACGAAGATTGAGGCAGCAGAACTGAGCCAGGCGTTTGCCACCGGTGTTGCAGAAAGCATGATCTCGTCAGGATCGACAGGCTATGACCGCAAGATCTGGGAGCATGTGAAATATTGGTACGACACCCAGGCCTGGCTGCCGAAAAACATGGTGATCGTCAATCTGAAGTCCTGGGAAGCTCTGGACGATGCCACCCGTGCGATCGTCACCGAGAAAGCCAAAGCGGCCGAAGACCGCGGCTGGAACAAGGCCTCCGAGCTTGCAGACTGGTATAAGGGCAAGCTGGCCGAAAACGGAATGGAAGTGGGTCCGGCAGGCGATGCGCTCTCTGCTGATTTCCGCAAAATCGGCGAGACCATGATGAAGGAATGGCTTGAGCGTGCCGGCGCCAAGGGCCAGAAGGTCATCGACGCCTACAAGAAGATGTAAACCCCCGCACCAAACGCGCCGGGGCTTGCCTCGGCGCCAGCCCATTCTGCCCGTGTGCGGAGGCCGCAGCTCACAAATGTCTTCCTTTTTCAGCGCTTTAGACCGGGGCTTAAACCGGTTTTATGGGGTGTGCGGCGTCATTGCGGCCGGCTTTCTGGTTCTGCTTGGCCTGCTCATCCTCCTGTCGATCATATCGCGCTTGCTCGGCCTTTATGTGCCCGGGCTGAACGCCTATTCCGGCTATGCCATGGCGGCGTCGTCGTTTTTGGCTTTGGCCTACACATTCCGCGAGGGCGGCCACATTCGGGTGGTGATGTTGCGCAACGCATTGAGCGGCAAGCCGCGGTATCTGCTGGAAGTCTGGTGCTTGGCCGTGGCCGGTTTCTTCTCCTGCTACATGGCCTGGTTTTTGATCCGCATGACCTGGTTTTCCTATGAGTTTGAGGAAAAGAGCGAGGGCGCCGATGCCACGCTTTTGTGGATGCCCCAAAGCCTCATGGCCTTCGGGGCAACGGTTATGGCGCTCACCGTGGTGCATGCTCTCATCAAAACCCTGGTGACGGGCACGCCCGATCTCACCGAAACCGCGCAGGTGGATTAGGCCATGGAATATCTCGGTCTCATCGCCATCTTCCTCACCATCCTGTTCCTCTTTTTGGGCACCGGGATCTGGATTGCCCTGTCTTTGACCGGCGTGGCCGCCATCGGCATGATGCTGTTCACCTCGCGGCCTGTGGGCGATGCCATGGCCACCACCATCTGGTCGGCCTCGTCCGGCTGGACCCTGGCCGCCCTGCCTCTCTTCATTTGGATGGGGGAGATCCTTTTTCGAACCCGATTGTCGGAAAACCTGTTCAAAGGCCTGCAGCCCTGGATGCAACATCTGCCGGGCGGGTTGTTGCACGTGAACATTGCCGGTTCGGCCTTGTTTGCCGCCATTTCCGGCTCCTCGGCCGCAACGGTGGCCACGGTCGGCAAAATGTCGATCCCCGAACTGCGCCGGCGCCAATATCCTGAAAAGATGATCATCGGCACCCTTGCCGGCGCGGGCACTCTGGGTCTTCTCATTCCGCCGTCCATCACCCTCATCATTTACGGGGTCACGGTGAACGAGAGCATTGCCAAGCTTTTCATCGCCGGCGTGATCCCCGGCATCGTATTGGCCTTGATGTTCATGACCTTCGTCATGGTCTGGTCGTGGTTCAAAGGCGGCACGAGCGAAGCGGCTGACCCAAACACGACGTGGGGCGAGCGCTTCGCCGCTTTGTTGCAGCTTCTGCCGGTCATAGCCCTGATTGGCGCGGTGATGGGCGCCATCTACACAGGCATCGCCACGGCCACGGAAGCTGCCGTGCTGGGTGTGGTGGGCGCCCTCGTCATGAGCGCCGCGCAGCGATCGCTCTCCTGGGAGAGCTTCAAGGAAAGCCTATTGGGCGCCACGCGCACCTCGTCCATGATCGCGTTCATACTCGCAGGCTCTGCCTTCCTGACCCTGACCATGGGCTTCACCGGCATCCCCAGGGCGCTCGCGGCCTTTATTGCCGACCTCGACCTGTCCCCCTGGCAGCTCATCGTCATGCTCACCGTGTTCTACGTGATCTTGGGCTGCTTCCTGGACGGCATTTCCTCCATCGTGCTCACCATGGCCGTTGTGGAGCCGATTGTGCGCCAGGCGGGCTTCGACATGATCTGGTTCGGCGTGTTCCTCATGATCGTGGTGGAGATCGCCCAGATCACCCCGCCCATCGGGTTCAATCTGTTCGTGCTCCAGGGCATGACCGGGCGGGATATGGATTTCATTGCCAAGGCGGCGGCGCCCATGTTCCTGATCATGCTTCTGGCCGTGGTGGTGTTGTCTGTCTTCCCGGGGCTGGCCACCTGGCTGCCCTCTCAGATGTGATGTCAGGCCTTCTGCCCTGGTTCGGGGCACACGGCACGCGCATTTTGCCGATCAGCCTGTTTGTGGGGCTGGCCTGGGCCGATCTCGCCGCACTGCTGCGCCCGGCATTGGCGCCTGTCGTCTTTGTCATGCTGACCATGTTGATCATGCGGGTCGACATGGCCGCCGCGCGCAAGCATCTGGCCTCCCCGCTTGTCCCCGCGCTCGGTCTGGTGTGGGCGCTCCTGGCCATGCCGGTCCTCTTTGCAGGCGCCATTTGGCTCGGCAGTGCCTATTTGTCTGCCGGACTGGTGCTGGCGCTGATTTTCTGGGCGTCCGCGCCGCCTTTGTTTTCCACCCCGGCGCTCGCTTATCTGCTGCGCCTCGATCCCGCTCTGGCTCTAGGGTTCCTTCTGGCCACCGTGGCCGCGCATCCGCTGGTCACACCGTTTTTCACCGGCCTCTTCACCGACGGGGCCACCAGTGTCTCGCCCGCCCAGCTTGCTCAACGGTTGCTCTTGCTGGTCGGGGGCGCCGTTGTGATTGCCGTGATCGCACGCAGGGTTATTGGCGTAGAGCGTATCCACAGGGCCAGCATCAGCTTCGATGGCCTGAACGTCATCGCCATGGCGATCTTTGCCATAGCGATCATGGACGGGATTGGCGCGCGCCTTCTGGCTGACCCGGTATACGCGCTTGGGTTCATCGCCTTCGTGATGGCCCTCAGCCTGGTGTCCATTGCGGTGACCACCGCCCTCTTCTGGAAGGCGGGACGCCGGAGTGCCGCCACTTTGGGGTTCTCAGCAGGTGGACGCAATATCGCGCTGGTGATCGGGGCGTTGGGGGTCAGCGTGCCCGACGACACCTGGCTGTTCTTCGCCGTGCTGCAGTTTCCGATTTACTGTCTGCCGGCCCTGTTGAAACCGGTCTATGAGCGCATACTTCCCGCTGGCCCATAGTAGAGAAAGGCGATTGTTCAAGAAAAAGGAGAGGCCGCAAGCGACCCCTCCAAGTGAAAGTAGCGTAGAAACCAAGTGGGCTTATTGGGAAGCCTCGCACTTTTGCGTTTCTTCATTCCACTTTTCGCCTTCCTTGCAATCTTCTTGTCCATAGACAATCTGATTGGTGTAGGCAGAAGCTGGTACAGCAAAGGCCAGACCAGCAGCAGCAGCAAGCAAAAGAACTTTTTTCATCTCAAAGTCTCCCGTTATTTTGGCAGAGCGGTTTGTCCAACCGCTAATCTGCCGGATTTGCATTTTCTACCGATGAGGCCGCCGTCTCGATAAAGTTAACAAAACGTATATTCGGGGCGAATTCAGGGCTGAATTATGTAGAGTGATTGACAATAATTCGGCTGAGCGTGGCAGGGCCCGACAACAGATCAAACCGCCGACTGGGTCGCGATCGCGAACCGATTTGATAATAATTATCAGCTATTTGGTGGCAGAAACAGCCAATCTTCTCGCGCCCTAGCTTCGGCCAAACGTCCAACTCACCTCAACGACAATGTGGCAAATACCGGGCAACTATCCGTCATAATCTACCACGAGTTTATCCGTGGTCGGATGAGACTGGCAGGTCAGGATGTATCCAGCTTCGATCTCATCGGGCTCCAGTCCATAGACGATGTCCATCTCCACTTGGCCTTCCACGAGCTTGGCCTTGCAGGTGCAGCAGACCCCGCCTTTACAGGCGTAGGGCACATCGATCTTCGCCTCATGGGCCTTGTCGAGAATGGGAGCGCCTTTGAAGGGCACGCGGATCTTCTTGCGCAGGCCCTGATAGATCACCTCCACATCGGCCCCGTCCGCCTCATCGCTCGGCTGCTCAGCGGCAACAGGAGCTTTGCCGTTGCCAGCCACCGGCCGGGAGCCGAAACTCTCAATCTTGATGCGGCCCGGCTCCACACCGAGGCCCTCCAGAGCAGCCTTCGCGCCATCCATCATGGGCCCTGGGCCGCAAATGAAATACCAGTCCACGCTCAGCGGATCGGTCAGGGACGACACCAGGTCACGCACCTTGTCCTCGGTCATCATGCCGCCAAACAGTGGCACTTCGGGCACCTCGTCGGACAGCACGTGAAACACCCGCAACCGGCCCAAAAAGGCATCTTTGAGATCGGACAGGCGCTCACGGAAGATAATGTCGCCCGTCGCCCGGTTGCCGTAGAACAAGGTCACCTTGGCCAAGGGCTCGCACTCCAGCACCGTTTCAATGATGGAAATCACCGGCGTAATGCCCGACCCACCGGCGAACAGCACATAGGACTTCTCGCCCTCCGCCTCAAGCGGCGCGTGAAAGCGCCCCATAGGCGGCAATACGGACAACCGGTCGCCGGCTTTCAGATTGTCGTTCACAAAGCTCGAAAAGCGCCCCATGGGCATTTTCTTCACACACACCCGAAGCTCGCCCTTGTCGGGGCTTACGCAGACTGAATAGGGACGCCGCAGGTCCTCGCCATCCACGTGCGTGCGCAAGGTCAGGTACTGGCCTTGGGTGAACCGGTAGTTCTCGGCCAACTCGTCCGGAACGTGGAAGGCCACCGAGGTGGCGTCATCGGTTTCCTTGCGCACATCGGCAACCACAAGCTCATGAAACTCAGGACGCGGCATTGCTGATCCTTAGATACATTTAAAATAATCAAAAGGTTCCCGGCACGAGTGACAGCGCCAGAGCGACTTGCAGGCGGTGGAGCCGAACTCGGAGATCTGTTCGGTGTCTCGCGAACCGCAGTGGGGGCACGTCACATTGGCATCGCCGGCAAACAAGGCACGCTTGCCGGCCTTGCCCTCCGGCGGCGCAATGCCAAAGGCTTTGAGCTGCTCACGGCCGCGCGGGGTGATCCAGTCGGTTGTCCAGGCCGGCGCCAGGGAAATCTGCATCCCGGCCTCTTCAAATCCGGCCTTATCCAGGGCCTGGCGGATGTCGGCTTCAATCTGCTTGGTGGCGGGGCAGCCGGTGTATGTGGGGGTCACGATCACGTCCAACGCACCCCCCTCCTCGCGAACCTCACGCACGATGCCAAGATCCACCACCGACACCACCGGGATTTCCGGATCCATCACCTGATCCAACACGGCCCAAACCTCGCCCGCTCGGGCGGAGTTCTTCGATGTTTCCGGCCTCACCATTTTGCGTCCGGGTAGGTGCGCGGCAAAACCTGCATTTCGGCCAACAGATAGGCCAGATGCTCGGTGTGCTGACCGGTGCGCCCGCCTGAGGGCATCCAGTCATCTTCCGGAAGGCTCAGCGTCGCCCGCGCCATAACCGCCTTCACATGCGCCAACCACTCCTCCTTGAGGGTGGAGGCATCGGGCAGAATGCCCTTTTCAATCATGGCCTGATCCACATCGTCCGTGGTGAACAGCTCATGCACATAGGGCCACAGTTCGTCCAATGCGGCCTGCGCGCGTTGGTGGCTCTCTTCGGTCCCATCGCCCAAGCGCACCACCCACTCGCCGCAATGGCGCATGTGGTAGGCCATTTCCTTCTCTGCCTTGCCGGCAATGGCCGCAAGATCTGCATCCGTGCTGGCCAGCATGCGTTCGTAAAAGGCCTCGGCAAAGCTGGCAAACAGGAACTGGCGCACCACGGTGAACGCAAAGTCGCCCTTGGGCAACTCGGCAATCATGGCGTTGCGGAATTCAAAGTCCTGCCGGTGATAGGCCAGCGCCTCTTCATCGCGCCCCTTGCCCTCGACCCGGCCGGCATAGCCCAAAAATAACTGTGCCTGGCCAATCATGTCCAGCGCATGGTTGGAGAGCGCAATGTCGAGCTCCACCGTGGGGGCTTTGGATGACCATTCCGCCAAGCGCTGACCCATCACAAGAGCCGTATCGCCTAGCCGCAGACAGGTCTCAAAAAGGGCGTCCACCTTGCTCATGACCTAAAGGCACTCCACATCGTCCGGCACGGTGTAGAACGTCGGGTGGCGGTAGATCTTCGAATCTGCCGGATCAAACAACGCCCCTTTATCTTCCGGCGCCGAAGCGCTGATCGCTTCAGAGGGGACCACCCAGATAGACGTGCCTTCGTTGCGCCGGGTATAGACATCCCGCGCGTTCTCAATGGCCATCTTGGCATCGGCGGCATGCAGACTGCCCGCATGCACGTGAGAAAGCCCCTGCTTGGAGCGGATGAACACCTCAAAGAGCGGCCATCCGCCATTGTCCGTTGCGATATCGCTCATCTTATGCCGCCGCTTTCTGGGCCCGTGCCCGTTCTTTCTGCGCAAACGCCACAGCCGCCTCGCGCACCCAAGCTCCGTCGGCATGGGCGTTGCGCTTGTTGGCCATGCGCTGGCGGCTGGCCGGCCCGTGGCCCTTCACAACCGCCCAGAATTCATCCCAATCGATCTCGCCGATCTCCCAATGGCCGGTCTCTTCATTGTATTTCAGATCCGGGTCGGGGATTTCCAGGTCCAGCGCTTGAGCCTGCTTCACCGTCATGTCGATGAACTTCTGACGCAGGTCGTCATTGGAGAACCGCTTGATTTTCCAAGCCATGTTCTGCGCCGAGTGAGGGCTGTCATTGTCCGGCGGCCCGAACATCTGAACGGCCGGCCACCACCAGCGGTTCAGCGCATCCTGGGCCATGGCCTTCTGCTCGGCCGTCCCCTGGCTGAGCGCCATCATGAGCTCAAAGCCCTGGCGCTGATGGAAACTCTCTTCTTTACACACCCGGATCATGGCCCGGGCATAAGGCCCATAGGAGCACCGGCAAAGCGGGATCTGGTTGACGATCGCCGCCCCGTCCACCAGCCAGCCAATGGCGCCCACATCGGCCCACGTGAGTGTGGGATAGTTGAAGATGGAGGAGTACTTCGCCTTCCCGCTCATCAGATCGGCTTCCATCTGATCACGGCTGACGTTCAGGGTTTCTGCGGCCGAATAGAGATAGAGCCCGTGCCCGGCCTCATCCTGCACCTTAGCCAAGAGAATGGCCTTGCGCCGCAACGAAGGGGCCCGGGTGATCCAGTTGCCTTCCGGCTGCATGCCGATGATCTCTGAATGCGCGTGCTGGGAAATCTGCCGCACCAGGGTCTTGCGATAGCCCTCAGGCATCCAATCTTGCGGCTCAACCTTGTTTTCCGCCGCAACCCAAGCATCAAAGCGCTCTCTCATTTCGTCCGATGAGCCGGCCTCATGCACCATAACCGTTTCCTCCAGTCAGATAACGCGGGTGAATATGACACAAAATATTTTGATTTCAAGAATTTTTTGTATCATAATATCGTGTCTGACACGACCGCATGACGATATTGAGGGAACTTAACCGAGATGGCCGACGACGATGAGCTCGCGCGCGCCTGCGCCGAGCATATGTTTGCTGAGGATCAGGCAAGCCGCGGTTTGGGGATGCAGATTGACGATGTGGGGCAAGGACACGCCAGCTTGTCCATGGCCGTGCGGTCCGACATGGTGAACGGGCATAAACTCTGCCATGGCGGCTTCATATTCACACTCGCCGACAGCGCTTTCGCCTTCGCCTGCAACAGTTACAATTTGCGCACGGTTGCGGCGAGCGCGGAGATTTCGTTTCTAAAGCCGGCCTTTGAGGGGGACGTTCTCACCGCCAACGCACAAGAACGCTGGCGCGAAGGGCGCAACGGCATTTACGATATCGCCGTCAGCAATCAAGACGGGCTGGTGGTTGCCGAATTCAGAGGAAAATCCCGCACAATCAAAGGTGCGGTTCTAGAGGAGGAATAGACGGGATGAGCCTCAAACCAAAAGAAGACTATGCGGCTGACCGCAGCAGCCTGGATCCCATCGAGATTGCGAGCCGCGACGAGATTTCCGGTCTCCAGCTAGAGCGCCTGAAAGCCACCCTCGCCCGCGCCTACAACAATGTCCCCCACTACAAACAGGCTTTTGACAGCGCCGGCGTTCATCCGGATGACGTGACCTCCCTGGAAGACCTCGCCAAGTTTCCCTTCACGGTCAAAGAGGACCTCCGGCAGAACTACCCGTTCGGCATGTTCGCCGTGCCCACAAACGAACTCGCCCGCATTCACGCCTCCTCCGGCACCACGGGCAAACCCACAGTCGTGGGCTATACGAAGAATGACGTGGACATGTGGGCTGAGTGTGTGGCCCGCTCCATGCGGGCTTCAGGCACCCGGCCCGGCGACATGATCCATGTGGCCTATGGCTATGGGCTGTTCACCGGCGGCCTCGGCGCTCACTATGGAGCAGAAAAGCTGGGCTGTACGGTCATCCCCATTTCCGGCGGTATGACCCCGCGCCAAGTGCAGCTGATTGTGGACTTTCAGCCACGGGTGATCATGGTCACCCCGTCTTACCTGCTCAACATTCTCGATGAAATGGAGGCCCAGGGGGTAAGCCCGGAGGACACATCGCTTGAAATCGGCATTTTCGGAGCTGAACCCTGGACCAATGAGATGCGGGCGCAAATCGAGGCCCGCGCTCATTTCCACGCGGTTGACATCTACGGACTGTCCGAAGTGATCGGACCGGGTGTGGCCAATGAATGCATCGAAACCAAAGACGGCCTGCACATTTGGGAGGATCACTTCTACCCTGAGGTGATCGACCCAAACACCGGAGAGGTGCTTCCCGAAGGTGAACTCGGCGAGCTGGTGTTCACCTCTCTCACGAAAGAAGCCTTCCCGATCATCCGCTATCGCACCCGGGACCTTACCCGCCTTTTGCCCGGCACCGCCCGCTCCATGCGGCGGATGGAGAAAGTCACCGGCCGATCGGACGATATGTTGATCGTGCGCGGCGTCAACGTCTTCCCCACGCAGATCGAGGAGCAGATCGTCAAAATCGAAGCGCTTTCGCCCCATTGGCAGATCGAGCGCATCAAGCAAGGCAACATGGAGGGCCTGAGGGTTCACTGTGAAGCCAACCCGACCGACGCCGGCGAAGATCAGCGCTCCGCGGCCGCAGCGGCGCTTGTGAAGACCGTCAAAGACTTCATCGGCATCAGCGTGGAAGCCCTTGTGCATGAGCCCGGCGGCGTGGCGCGCTCTGAAGGCAAAGCCCAACGCGTGGTGGACAACCGGTGAGTTTGGCGGAACCGGACAATGCGGTGACAGGCGAGATTGAAGATCTGCTGGACCGGGTGCGCCCAAAAGCAAACTCGCTCATCGTCACTGTTTTTGGCGACGCCATCATGCCCCGCGGGGGAAGTATTTGGCTGAGCGACCTGATGGCGCTCATGAGGCTGCTGGGCTTATCGGAACGTTTGGTGCGCACCGGCGTCTATCGGCTCTCGCAAGAAGGTTGGCTCACCTCACGAAGTGTGGGACGGCGGGCGCAATACAGTTTGAGCGAAGCCGGGTTCGCAAAGTTCATGGCGGCAGGCAGGCGGATTTACGCACCAACCCTCCCCCGCAGCACGAACACCTGGACCCTTGTGCAAGGGCTCCAGGAGTTGTCTCAGGCCGACAGGCAGATCTTACGCCGACGGCTCAGATGGCATGGCTTCGGGCAAATCAGCACCACGCTGATGGCCCTGCCCGGCCCGGAGCCGGAAGGACTTTCAGAAGACCTGAAAGCCGAGGACTTGGACGGGAAGGTTCTTGTGTTCCAGTCCAAGCTGACCGGCGAGAACGGCCAGTCCAATATGAAATCGGCAGCATCGACCGCCTGGCCGCTTGATGAGCTGAACGAGGACTATGCGAAGTTTGTGCAGCTCTTTGGCCCCCTGAGCGTAAACGATCTGAACGCAAAACCGCCCAGCGCCGCCTTTGCTTTGCGCATCGTGCTGATCCACGAATACCGCAGGATCTTGCTGAAAGACCCGCATCTGCCCGCCGATCTGTTGCCCGAACCCTGGATGGGTTCGGATGCACTCAGCTTGAGCGCCAAAGTCTACAAGGACGTCGCCGGCAGGTCCGACGACTTCCTCACCCGGCAATTGGCCGCGAAGAGATCTGAACCTGCGGCTCTTTCTGAGGACTATTGGCGCCGTTTCGGAGGCTTGCGTTAGACCGTCAGGCCCCCTGGCCAAGCCCGCCCGGCCACCTGAGCACAGCCTGCACAAAGCCCTGCGCATCGTTCGCAATCTCTTCGGCAACCGAGAACGGCGTCGGCCAAGGGCGGTCCAGCTTGGCTTCAACCTCATAACGGTTGAAATCCAAGATCGCATCATGCTTGAGGGCCAGGTGCTGCATCTTCTCGTTCTCTTTAAGACAGATCATATGCAGGCTTTTGACACCGCGATTCTGCGCCGCAGCCACCACGCGGTCCATAAGCGCGGCGCCAAGCCCTTTGTCCTGCCAGGGCTGCTGCACCGAAAAGGCCGCTTCCGCGCTGGCCGGCCAGTCATCGAGGAGGCCGCGCAGCTCACCGACTGCACGCAAGTGCCCGTCCGGGAAGGCCCCGTAGAGGATGGTGCCAAGCTCGATCAGTTTTCCGGCATATTGCTCAACGAAGTTCTCGCTCACCGCACCGCCGAATCGCATGCGCCGGGTCTGCCCGTCCAATTGACGGAAATGCTCCGTAATCTGGGACTGATCACTCGGCCACAAACGGCGAATAACCGTGGTCCCGGAGGCACTCTCTGCGTTCATCATGTTCTCCTTGCGAAGCAAAACTTGACTGCACAAAATCGTCCTCCCAGGACTTCATGTTATTTATGTTGCATTGCGGCGAAAATGGGAAACTTTTTTTGCAATGCACAACAATGTGATCAACACGTACCGGCGTCAAGGCGCATTGCCTTGCCCGGCGTCAACACATTTGGGGGTGTTTCCAGCTTAGCCGTTTCTGGCCGTGAGGAATGCCTCCGCCCCGACCCGCGACCAGTTGCGCGCCCGCGCCCGCATGGTTTCGTAGCTGAGATAGATCCTCTGCTCAATGTCGCTGCCTTGGCCAAATTCCAAGATCACCTGCGCGGCCACGTCTCTGGCCGCCCGGACGATGTCATCGGGCCAGCGGCGGGTGGTCACCCCGTCGCCTTTCAAGGCCTGCAGGGCCTCCGCATTGCGCCATTCGGTCTCCGACAACCCCAGAATATTGGCTGCACGGCAGGCGTTTCTGACGATCTGCTTCAGATCGTCGGGGAGATTGTTCCAAGACTTCAGGTTAATCAACGCCTCTGACGTGCCGTTGGGTTCATGAAAACCGGGCCAATAATAGTTCGAGGCAGCCTTGTAGAAGCCGGCGGCCCGGTCGCTCCACGGCCCAAGAAACTCAGTTCCGTCAATGGCGCCCGATTGCAGAGCCGGCAAAATTTCCGAAGGCGCCATCAGAACAGGCACCACCCCCAGCTTTTGCATCATCGCGCCGCCAAGGCCCGGAATGCGGAAACGCAGGCCTTTCAGGTCATCCAGGCTGTTCACTTCCTTCTTCAGCCATCCGCCCATTTGCATGCCGGAGTTGCCGGCCATAAGGGGCTTGACCCGAAATGGCTCATAAAGCTGGTCCCAAAGATCCTGACCGCCGCCGTGTTCGATCCAGGCAATGTGCTCTAACGGCGTCAAACCAAAGGGCACTGCTGTGAAAAACGCCGCCGCCGGCATCTTCCCGGTCCAGAAGAACGAGGCGGTATGCCCCATCTGCGCCACTTTCCCGGCCACCGCATCAAGCACGCCCAGGCCGGAGACGAGTTCGCCGGCCGGATAGACCGTTACTTCCAGGCGGCCCTGGGACATGATGGTGATTTGATCGGCCAGGAATTGGGCCGTCGTGCCCGGACCAGGCAGGTTCTTGGGCCAGGATGTAACCATCCGCCACGTGCGGGTTTGGCCGCGGACAATGGCCGGACTTGCGAGTGTGGCGCCTGCTGCGGTGGCTCCCCCTGCCAAAAACTTTCGCCGGTTTGTACTCATCACTCTGTCCTCACAACCTCAACTCCACAGACGGTGGAAATGATGCACCGGACCGTGTCCCTGGCCTATCCCAAGGCCGTCAGCAGCGCCTATCGCTGCCGTAATATAGTCTTTTGCATCACCCACTGCCTGACGCGCTGTCTTGCCTTTCGCCAGGCCAGCCGCAATCGCCGATGATAGTGTACACCCGGTGCCATGGGTATGGCGCGTATTAATGCGCGTGCTGTGGAGAACTTCAGCTCCCTCAGCGTCCATCAATACATCCGGGCTCTCGTCGCCGTTAAGATGGCCTCCCTTAAGCAGCACCGCTTTGGGCCCAAGTGCCATCAGGGCACTGGCAGCTTCGCGCATTTGGCCCGTCTCGGTAACCGGACCGTCGCCCAGTAAGGCGCCGGCTTCCGGCAGATTGGGCGTGATCAGATCGGCCAATGGCAACAGGATATCGCGGACCGCCTCCACAGCGTGAGGCTGCAGCAGCGGATCGCCTGATTTCGCCACCATGACCGGATCAAGCACGATG
>JANQOW010000027.1 GCA_028285595.1 Hyphomicrobiales bacterium | reverse complement strand
CATCGAGTTCCCGGGCGACGCAGCTTTGCGGAAGCCAGGCAACGCCATACCCCTCAAGCGCCATCATCTTGATCGCTTCCGCCATCGAGTTCTCGTACCGCGTCTCCAGCTCAAGGGGTTGGGCAAGCGAGCCCAAGATCAGGTCCACCATTTTTCCCAAAAAGCTGTCGGGTGCATATGCGAGATACGGCAGTGGCTTTCTGCGGGAACTCTTCACGCTGTATCTGGGCCGTCCGTCAGATGCCGGCGCAACAACCGGTGCAAGGGTTTCGCTTGCCAGCTTCAACGACGGATAACGATCCCTGTCGAGCAAGACAGGCGCACGTTGATGTGCGTAACACAGCAGAAACGTGCAATTGCCCGTTACCAGCGATTGCACACTGTCATGGAGGCTGTGCGGCTGCATACGCGTGTGGACTGGCCCAAGCTTCTCCTCGGTGCCCCGAATCCAGCGCGGGAAAAATGTAATCGCCAGCGTATGCAGGGCGGCAAACGATATCGCGTCCGGGTCAGAACGAACTTCAGCCCTGCATTCATCCCGCGTGCTGTGAATCGCGCGCACGATTTCATCGGCCGATGTGCGAAACACCTCCCCGGCGGTCGTCAGGGTGATCGGATAGCTGGAGCGGTCAATCAGAGGCGTTCCAACCCAATGCTCAAGCGCCTGGATGCGTCGGCTGAACGCCGGCTGCGTGATGTATCGCGCGTTTGCAGCGCTTGAGAAATTGCGGGTGTTGGCCAGTGCGAGGAAGTCAGAGAGCCAATCCAAATCCATGAGAACCTCCCGAGCGTGTACCGCAAGGTATTGTAATCGCGGCACTGTCCGTAGTTTATGCAAATTTTGCATAACCCATTAAGACATAGCAATCGGGGTCGTGCAGCCCCGTTGCTATCATTCGCCCAACCAATCAGCAGACGCGAACAAAGAGGTGTGGCGATGCTTGGCGTTCTTGGCGGCATGGGGCCGCTCGCGACAGCGGACTTTCTATCAAAAATCGTCAGTTGCACACCTGGCAAACAGGATGCCGATCATTTGCCAGTCGTCATGCGCTCGATTCCACAAATTCCCGACCGAACCAGAGCGATCATCGATGGTGGCGTTTCACCGATTGGCGAGATGGTACGCCACGCCCGCGCGCTCAAGTCCGGCGGCGCACGGATCGGAGCAATGCCCTGCAACACCGCCCATCACTGGTATGAACAACTGGTTTGCGAGAGCGGCCTTGAGTTCATCCACATCGCAGATGCGGCAATCGATTCAATTCGCGAAAACGGCCATACAAGCGCTGAGATTGGCTTGCTCTCCACCCCGGGCACACTGAGCTCCGGCTTCTACCAGGAAAGACTGGCGCTGCACGGATATAGCTGCCTCGTTCCGCGCGACGACGAGCTCGAGCAGGTCTACAGGGGAATCTCATGGGTCAAGTCCGGCCACCGGACCAAAGCGTTCGATGTGTTTCAGCATGTCGTTCAAACGCTGATCGACCGTGGCGCGGAGGTGGTCATTCTGGGCTGCACGGAACTGCCCGCGGTTCTCAATGACAGTGAAAAGACGATCGACTCCACAATGGCGCTGGCCCGCGCCTGCGTCCGTCACTTCTGCCTCACGCCAGCACAACCAACTCGAGCCCTCTTGCCAATGAATGAAACATGTGTTTCAATCAGCCATCCTTCTTAATACATATATTACGACAAGAAGCGGCGAGTATATCGCCAATGCGAGGTGCACGGGGTGCAGGCGTCAGGATCCATAGAGGACCGGATCATGTCCCGCTTCGACGGGCTCAGTCCTCAACTGCGGCGCGCG
>JANQOW010000096.1 GCA_028285595.1 Hyphomicrobiales bacterium | reverse complement strand
GCAACAACTGCGCCATCGGCAACGCCTATCCGGCTTTCGAAAAGGCACGGAAGTATCTGGCGCCTGGCCTCTTTGGCCCGTGCGGTTACGGCTTCCCGGCCATTATCGGCGCGAAGATCGGTTGCCCCGATGTGCCGGTCGTTGGCTTTGCCGGTGACGGTGCTTTCGGGATCTCCATGAGCGAGATGAGCTCGATTGGCCGTGAAGAATGGCCGGCAATCACCATGGTGATCTTCCGGAACTATCAGTGGGGCGCAGAGAAGCGGAACACCACCTTGTGGTACGAGGACAATTTCGTCGGCACGGAACTCGATCCGCACCTGTCCTACGCGAAGGTGGCTGACGGCTGCGGTCTTAAAGGTGTCACCGTGAATACGCAGGCCGAATTGTCTTCTGCGCTTGAAGAAGCCTGCAAGGCGCAAGACGATGGGGTGACCACCTTTATTGAGGTCATCTTGAACCAGGAGCTGGGCGAGCCGTTCCGCCGCGATGCGATGAAGAAGCCGGTTGAAGTGGCCGGCATCAACCCAGCCGATATGCGCCCGCAAGCCGGTGCGCTCTAACCTCTTCGGGTGAGCGGGGACCTGCGGAAGGGCCGTCTCTAGGGGCGGCCCTTTCGTTTTGGCCGTCTAGAACGGCGGTGAACCCTCACACACCATCCGCGGCGGCGCGGAGCTTGGCAACATCGATCTTCTGCATCTGCATGAGCGCGTTGGTTACCCGGCTTGCGACTGCCGGGTCGCCTGTGTGCATGAGTTCCGGCAGCGCCTTGGGAACGATCTGCCAATAAACGCCGAAGCGGTCCTTAAGCCAACCGCATTGCCCTTCTTCGCCGTCATCGGTCAGCAGTTTGCTCCAAAGATCGTCTGTCTCGGCCTGATCTTCGGTGAGCACGGAAATGGACGATAGATAGCTTGAGGTGGGTTCCGGATTACCGTTCAAGGTCATGTAAGGCGCGCCGGCGAGCGTGAACTCCACCACGAGCGGAGAGCCGTCCGGGGCCGCGCCGAACTCTGCTTCGATCTCACTACCTGGCACGACGGAAACATAGAAATGGGCGGCTTCACGTGCAGCGGCCTTCAGAAAAAGGCAGGTCCGCACCTTCTTCTTCAATCCACTCATTGTTCAGCTTCCTCCCTATTGGTGCCGAGCTTGAGCACTGTCACTTTGTGGATCTTCTGGATTGTTGAACAGGAGCTGCACGTAGCGCTTGAGGTGATCGATGCTGTCCAGCGCTTCGGATTTGTCGCCGCTTGCCTTAGCCAGAATGAACGCGCCTTGAAGCACCACCTGGGTTAGTTTTGCGAGGCTGGCAGCGGTCCATTCGCAACTTAAGTTGTGGTTACGCATGGCCTCGGCAATGTCCGGCTCAAGAGTTGCAGCGTGATCAAAGAGACTGGCTGCGCAGGCTTCGCGAATAGCGGGATGGGCTCCGTAAACCTCCTGGGTCATGGTGCCCACAAGGCAGGTCCATTCGGCAATCTCTCCGACGATTATGGATTTGCGAAAATCAATATAGGCCAGGACGCGTTCAAGCGGATCGTCATGCGCGTGGTAGGGCGCAGATTGGAACAATTCAGAGGTGGTCTCAGCCCAAAACTCCGCGGCTGCGACGCCCAAGTCCTCTTTGCTTTTGAAATGATGGAAGAATGCGCCTTTTGTCACCCCGGCTTCAGCACACAGGTCATCGACGGTTGTAGCGGCAAATCCCTGCCGGCGAATGACATCCCGCGCAGCCTCTAGCAGCCGAATGCGCGCATTTCCCCGTTCGGGGTGGAGTTTGGTTGGTCTTGGCATCTTTCATGCATACCATACAGTTGGTATGTATGAAAGATGTTTGTTCAAAATTGCACCCAGCTCCTGCCTTGCCGCGCGCGGCTAATTCTGCCACAGCTTGGCCATGCCGGAATATCTTACCACCCGGGAAGTGGCCCAACTGCTCCGCCTGAAAGAGCGCAAGGTGTATGACCTTGCCTCATCGGGGGCCCTGGCGTGCTCACGGGCGACCGGAAAACTGCTGTTCCCCGAAGACGCGGTGCGTGCCTTCCTGGCTCAGCATTCAAGTGCGGAGCCTTCAAGCGCCACACAGCGTCCGGCGGTGTTTCTGGGCAGCCATGATCCGCTCCTGGAATGGGCTTTACGGCAGTCGGAATGCGGACTGGCCACCTTGTTCGATGGCAGCGCCGATGGGCTTGAGCGCTTTTGCCAGCGCGAGGGGATGGCCACGGGCCTCCACATCAAGGACAGCGAGGGCCATGGCTGGAATCTGGATGCGGTGGAACGTGCTTGCGCGCAAGAACCGGTGGTGCTGGTGGAGTGGACCAAACGCCGGAGGGGTCTGATCTTAAGCCCAGAGATCTCGCGCACTGTGGCAGGCTTGAGCGATCTGCCGGGACTTCGGTTGGTGCCACGCCAAGCCAGCGCCGGAGCGCAAAGGCTGCTTTTGGACCTGTTGGAGGTGAGCCGGGTTGGTGCCGATCAACTGACCCTGACCGAGCCTGCCCGAACCGAAGTGGATGCCGCACTGGCTCTGCTGGAGGGCAAGGCGGATGTGGCGTTCGGTCTTGCCTCAGTGGCGGCGACCCACAGATTGCGGTTCGTTCCTATTTTGGAAGAACGGTTCGATCTCCTGGTGGACCGGAGGGCTTGGTTTGAACCAGCATGGCAACGCTTCTGGCAGTTCTGCGACAGCGACGTGTTCCGGGCGCGAGCCAGTGAGCTTTCCGGTTACGACATCTCGGGGCAAGGCGTGGTGCACTTCAACGGCGCGTGATCTCGCGTGATTGCGTGGGTTGCATCTTAAGATAGACCAAGCGCACAAGGTGTATTTTTCTGCCTATTTTCCTGATCGAGGTTCTCTGTTTCCCAAAAAAACCAAGCATTTGGGCAAATTTCTACCGCCGGAGGCTTGGCAATCACAATAAATTCAGCAAAGATGATCGAGTCGCGATTTCATCTTGGGGGTTATTCACTGAATCGAATGGAACGAAGTGATGAGAATTGAACTACCAAAATCTGCACTGCGGATAATCTTTGCAGTGCTGGCATGTATCGGCTTGATGAGCGCCGCGCATGCCACCCCGCTGAACACCACGGAGCCGACGGTTGCCGAAGAGACAGTTGTTGATAAGCGGGCCATTACCTCAGGGGCAATGTTGGACTACCTGATGCCTGCGCGTCACCGGTGCTATCAGCGGCGCTACGCCAGAAGCCGTTACTGCTGTGGGTGGGACTTCTACGGCGGTTGCCGGAAGTGGTGCATCGATTACGCCTACCGGGATTACTGCCCGCGGCACAAGCGCTATCGTAAGCGCTATCGGAAGCCCAGGTACTACTAAGACCGTTTGGTTTTTCGTCACGAACTTCAGCCGGAACGTCCGCGTTCCGGCTGATTTCGTTTCAGGGGTGTAAAGACCCCGAGGTCCGGCACTTTCGGGCGAAGCTGTGTGTGTGCTATCATCCTCGCGCGCATCAGGACGCAGCCGATCCGCGGGAAGGGCAAAGCCCACCTGAACGTTGACTGATCTCTCATTGACCCTCTTTTCCGTCCGAGGGCGCGGATACCGGACAGGTGTGAAAGGAGGCGTGCCATGGCGTTCGCAGAACTGCCGGATAACCCCAATATCGATCATCTCAAAAAGCAGGCCAAGCGGCTGCTGAAGTCCGCGCGCGCGGGCGATGAGGCTGCGCTTGGCCGTGTGGGTCCTTATTTCGGTGATCCCCGATCGATTGGCTTGCAATCTGCGCAGCTTTTGATTGCCCGTGAATACGGATTTTCAAGCTGGACGAAACTAAAGGACGTGGTGGAGCGCCCGGCATCGGAGCGCGGCGGCGATGGCGACCAGTTGGCCAACCGCTTCCTGGACCTGGTGTGCCTGGCGTATCGGCCTGATGCTGACGCTGGCCCCCACCGGTTCAAAGAAGCCGGTGCGCTGCTCGCCGCTCATCCTGAGATTGCGCAGGCGAATATCTATACGGCTGCGGCGCTTGGCGATGTTGAGGGGATCGATCGCTGGCTAGCTGGCGACGCCGGGTTACTTAATCGAAAGGGTGGATACTTCAGCTGGGAACCGCTCATGTACGCGGCCTATGCCCGCCCGCCCGGCATCTCAAATCTTGCGGGCGCTCTCAGGCTGCTCGAACATGGCGCCGATCCCAACGCGCATTACATGTGGGGCGGACAATATCGGTTTACCGCGCTTACCGGCGTGTTCGGCCAAGGGGAGGGTGGACCGATCAACTTCCCTGAGCATCCCGAGTGTGAGGCCTTCGCGAGAGTTCTCCTAGAGGCCGGAGCAGATCCCAATGACAGCCAAGCTGCCTACAATCGGTGTTTTGAGCGGGATGATACGTGTCTGAAGCTGTTGCTGGAGTTTGGCCTCGCCCCCCGCGACCGTAACAACTGGTTGTTGGAGGACGGCGATCGGCTGGTGCCCAACGGCAGTGAGACGATGCACTTTCATCTTATCCAGGCGCTTCACCGCGGCTTTGGGGACCGCGCCAAGCTGCTCATCGACCATGGCGTGGATGTAAACCGGCCCGATGACACGTACGATACGCTCACGAAGGGTAAGACACCTTACGAGGCGGCGCGATTGCTCGGACAGGATGAGATCGCGGACTATCTCCTGGAGCATGGCGCCACAAAGGTGGACCTGTCCGCCCTGGAACGGTTTCAGGCCGCTTGCATGAGTGGCAACACGGAGGAAGCGCAGGCGCTCAAGTCTGCAGACCCGGCCTTGGCGGAGGGCGTCAAACCGCTTGAGCGGGAGATGCTGGGCGATGCGGTGGTGCAGGGCAACCGCCCGGCGCTGGCCACCATGATCGCACTCGGCTTTGACTTGGGCGCAACCGGGACCCAAACGCCTCTGCATGATGCGGCCTACCATGGACATGTGGATATGGCGCGCATGTTGTTGGAAGCCGGTGCGGACCCGACGGCGCGCGATCCGAACCACGCGGCACCGGCCATCGGCTTTGCGCAATATGCCGGTCAGGAGGAAATGGTTGCGCTGCTGGACGCAGAGCGTATGGACATTTTCACGGCTGCGGCAAGGGGCAACTTAGGAGAACTTCGCAGGCATCTGGCAGCCGATGCCAGAAGCCACCAGATGCGGTTTTCCCAAGTGCGGCCGGTTGCCTGCGGGCCCATGGAGGCCGACTGGATGACGCCCTTGGCTTATGCCGTGATCAACAAGCGCGCCGATGCCGTCTCTCTGCTTGTTGAGCAAGGCGCGGATGTTGAGGTGGCGAGCCCGGCCGGAAAGACAATCATGGATCTTGCCGAAGAGGGTGGCGATCAGGCCGTCTTGGTGGCTTTACGCCGTGAAACCGAGGCTGGTTCTTAAACCGGCCCTCCTGTACCATGGTGTGTCTCAGGCCCTTCTGTCGAGAAATCTCATGCGCGATAAACTCCACTATCTGTTCCTCAATATTGGCCACTTTCTCGATCACCTGTTCATGCTGGTGTTCGCGACCGTAGCGGCTTTGGCACTGGGACGGGAATGGGGGATGAGCTACGGCGAGCTCATTCCCTATGCGACGCCGGGATTTATCGCCTTTGGAGCATTTGCTCTGCCGGCGGGGTGGTTGGCGGACCGGTGGAGCCGGGAGGGATTGATTACGGTCTTTTTCATCGGCATCGGCCTTTCCGCCTGCGCCACCGCACTGGCCGTCACGCCCTTGCAGATGGGCATAGGCTTGTTCGCCATCGGCGCCTTTGCAGCGATCTACCATCCGGTGGGCATCGCCCTGGTGCTCGAAGGGCATGCAAAGACCGGGATGCGCATCGCCATAAACGGGGTCTGGGGAAACATGGGCGTGGCCGTTGCCGCGCTGCTCACCGCGTTTCTGATCGATACCTCCGGCTGGCGGTCTGCGTTTGTTTGGCCGGGCGTGATCTCGGTTGTGCTCGGCATTGCTTATGGGATGACGATTTGGCGTACGGCGGAGACGGACCGGCAGGCCAAAGCAGCTTCCGGCAAGAGTGCGAAAGTGCCCGACCCGGTGTTTGACCGGGCGCTGTTTATTCGGGTGCTGTCCGTTATCCTCTTCACCACAGCGCTCGGTGGTTTGGTGTTCCAGAGCACCACGTTCGCGCTGCCCAAGGTGTTGGATGAGCGGGCTGCCGATATTGCCGCAAGCGCCACTCTGATCGGCTGGCTGGCTTTCTTTGCGTTTGCGGTAGGGTCTATCGGCCAGTTGATCGTGGGGTCTCTGGTGGACCGGGTGTCCCCGCGCCTTGTGTTTTTGGGCGTGGCGGCCATGCAGGTGGTGTTCTTCGCCGCCATGGCCCAGGCCACCGGCTGGTATGTGGTTGTGTTCTCGGTTGCCTTTATGCTGGCGACCTTTGGGCAAATTCCGATCAACGACGTTCTGGTGGGGCGGGTGGCGAAGTCTGCCTGGCGCAGCCGCATCCTGGCGCTGCGGTACACCATCACCATTTCGGTTATGGCATCATCGGTTCCGTTTATCGCTTGGATCCACGGCACCTGGGGCTTTGACCGTCTGTTTGTGATCTTGTCCATCACGGCAGCCTTCATCTGCCTTGCCGTGGCAACATTGCCGGCGGCGATCTCCGGCACCAAACCTCAACTCGCCCCCGCGGAGTGATCGATCTTCAGGCATGACAGCCGGGGGCGGTGTCAGCTTTTGCGAAAGCCGCCGCCATAGCCTTCCGCAGGCGAGGCTGAGGGAAACGCGCCCTCATCCAGATAGCGCTGATGGCAGCGTTTCAGCGCCTTTTGATCCAGCGTTACGCCCAGGCCAGGCCCGTCCGGGACGTTCAAGTAACCGTCCTTTGGCGTCAGCAACCCCTGTTCGATCACATCGTCGCCGTACCACCGCAGCAAGGTTTGGCTGGGTTCGCGAATGTGCTCAATCGCTGCGGAAACGTGAAGGTAAGCTGAGCTGGCAATCCCGGTTTCGCCGGAGTGAAAACGGAAGCCCACATCGAACTTTGCGCAGGCATGGATAAATTCTGCAGCGCGTTTGATGCCGCCCAGTTCGTTCAGGTTGGTCACCAGGGTGTCCGGCGCCTTAAGACGCACCGCCTCCGGCAGGTTGATGATGTGGGAGGAGAACGCGGCCGGCGTCACGGTCCGGAGCTGCGCCAGTTCCTCATAGGTCTCCACGGGTTCTTCGTAGGCGTGGATGTCAAACCGGTCGAGCTTCCTCAGAGCGCTTCGGGCGGTTGAAACGGTCCAGGCGCCATTGGCATCAAGCTGCAGCTTGCGCTCGCCGATGGCCGCGCGCACTTCGCTCACCATCTTCAGCTCTTCAGAGAGCCCTACGGTGGCGACTTTGCCTTCGAACCACCGGGCACCGTGATCCTCAATCATCTTGGCGCAGAAGTTTGCAATCTCGGTTGGGGTGTTTTGACCAGGCTCGCTGGCGCCGGGCAGGCGGTAGGCGAAGTACTCGGTGAGCGCGATCTGCGTGCGCACAGCGCCACCCAGGAGGGTGTGGAGAGGCACATTCTCGATCTTGCCGCGCGCATCCCACATCGCCATTTCAATGCCGCCGAAGGCCCGCCGCGCCGCCAGGCCGTTGTTCCAGGCCGAATACTGCATCTGCGGCACGACACGCCGTTCAGCGAGTGTGGTCTCGCGGATGTCCATGCCGATAAGAGCGTCCGCCATGGTCACCACGTCCGCCGCGCGGTCTCCGTCCGCCACTTCGCCAAGCCCTGTGATCCCAGCATCGGTGTCCACCTCAACGACGGTTTTGGTGAGGGAGGCCATGGACCCGTAGCTGAAGCGGTAGGGGGCAGTGAACGGGATATTGACCGGGGTGGCCCGGACCGCGGTGATCTTCATGGGGTCGCTGTGTTCGCGTTCAGTTTAAGATAGGATACCCTTGGGCGATGGCGCGCTGTTCCAACTCCAGAACGCGCTCATAATCATCGTCGCCGAGCAGCGCTGCTCCGTCAAGAAGGACCTTATCGCGGTCAGAGGCCAGGGCAGGATCCGTGCAGATCGCGGTGAGGGCGGCGCGCAGCTTCTCCAGCGTCTCCGGCGGCGTGTGCATCGAGGTGATGAAGGGCAGCCCGGGCGCACTTGGCGTCTGTTGGATGATCTTGAACTTGGCCGCCCGGTCAGGCTCGTGTTGCACCATGAGGGCCCACGTCACACAATCAACAGCGCACAAATCAGCGGTGCCGGCAGAAACCGCATCCATAGAGGCACTGTGGCTTCCGGTTTCCACAGTCGAAGAGAAAAAGCGGCCATCGGTGGCCAGCGGTGCAACGGCGGCACGCAAGGTGTTGTACCCGGACTGAGAGTGGACGGCGTTGTAACCGGCTATGCGGCCGCGGCACTCGGCCAGAGAGGTTGCAGGGTCATCGCGCCTCACCATGATGATCGAACAGTAGTACGGCCCCTCGCAGCCCATGGCCTTGTAGACCGGCGTCGCCACCAACTGCACCTTGCCGCGCAGCTCGCTCATGTAAGGATAGCCGCAGGTTTGCGAAAAGATCAGCCCTGGGGCGAGCCACAAATTGGCATAATCAGGCTGGCGGTTCAAAATGTCCGGAGCCCGCACATCTTCGTCCCTCAGCACCTTTACAAAGGCGCGCCAGAGCTTGTCCGTGGACTGGCGCACGGCGGGATGGTCGTACATGGGTAGGGAGGCGACAGGCGAATGCGCAGCAAATGACATAAAGTATACCCCGGTTGCGTTATGCAACCAATGATAGCAAATCTATTGTGAATGTTAAGCAAAATTGTGACGCGGCTCAACAGGTTGAGCCGCGTCGGGGTGGGGCAGGGGGTAAGAGCCGGTGGTCTTGCTTCAGGCTATTTCCGGCTCAGAGGTGCGGCGCCGGCTGCGGCCTCTGCGGCGCGATGAGCCGGCGTCCGGTGCAGCAGGCGCTTCGCCTTTGGCGAGCGCAGAGACATCGCCCAGCAGAGCTTCAATCTCGGCAATCTCCGGCCGGGTTCCCAGAGTGTGGGCTTCCAAAGCCTGGCGCATGGCTTTTAGGTGTTCCGGGGTGGTGCCACAACAGCCGCCAATAACCCGGGCGCCGGCGTTGCGCACGAGCCGCACATAGTCTTGCATCAGGTTCGGCGTCCCTGAGTAGACGATTTCTCCGTCCACAAACTCCGGCACCCCGCAATTGGCTTTGGCCACAACCAGCGCATTGGGATCTGCGCTTGTGATGCCCAGCACGGTGGCCACCAGCTCGGCAGCGCCCGTGCCGCAGTTGGCGCCGATGGCGGCAGGCGGATGGGCGAGATTGGCAGTCAGACCGGCAAAGCCTTCAGGAGTGACGCCCATCATGGTGCAGCCATTGGTATCGAAGCTCATGGTGGTGACCACCGGCAATCCGGTCTCGGCGGCGCCTTCCGTGGCCGCCTGCAGTTCTTCGGGCCCTGAGATGGTTTCGATCCACAGGAGGTCGGCACCGCCTGCCTTCAAGGCTTCGGCCTGGCGGGCAAAGGCTTCGCGGCCTTCTTCGATTGTGAGAGTGCCCACGGGTGCGAAAATCTCACCGGTTGGGCCAAGGGAGCCGGCGACCAGTACCTCCCGGTCCACCGCGTCAGCTTCAGCGCGCGCGTTCTGCGCGGCGGCGTGGTTGAGCTCAAACACGCGGTCTTGGGCATTGTGCAGCATCAGGCGATAGGCGTTGCCGCCGAAACTGTTGGTGAGCACGATATCGGCCCCGGCTTCGATGAACTCGCGGTGCAGATCGCGCACGCGGTCGGGATGATCAACGTTCCAAAGCTCAGGCGGATCGCCAGATCCAAGGCCGCGTTTGAAGTAGTTGGTGCCGGTAGCACCGTCTGCGAGCAACCAGTCGCGTTCTTCTAGTAGCTGGAAAAAGCCCATGTGATCGTCTCCATCTGCTCCGCACCAAAAATAAGCATATAAGCATATCCTTATATTATAGCGAAAATGTTGACGCCAATGCAAGCCCGTTGACCAAGGACGGGTCCAGTTGCGGTGCGGAGACGAGAGAAGTTGCTGAGGCTATGTGCCCGGCATCACGGCCTTGTCCAAGGCCGCCTGGATTTCTTCAGCAGTGGCTGACATCTTCTTTGCTCCGCGCAGGTGCACGAAACGCCAGATTTCCTTCCCCTTGGGATCGTAGACCACCAGGCTTGGAATGCGTTCAATGTCGCCAAAGGCTTTGGCAATCTGCTTGTTGCCCTTCACCACATAGAAGTCCGGTTTGGTGCGGCGGAGGAACTTTGCCATGCGGGCCGGATTGTCTTTGCCGCCCCACTTTTCAAACAGGTTGACGGCAACGATGGTTGCTTTTTCCGCAGGGTATGTGGCCCGCACGGCGTTGAGCGCCTTGAACTCATCGGTGCAGGGTGGGCACCAGGATGCAAAGAAGGTCACCACCACCGGCTTGGCCGCCAGTTCATCCTGCGGCACCTGATCGCCAATGATCGCAGGCGCAGCTGGCAAGAGCGAGAGCGGCGCAGACTGATCTGCCACAGCCGAGCCCGGCGCCAGGGCGGCGAGCCAAACGAACATGAGAAGTGCTGCACGAACCATGCATCCCTCATAACTCAAGGCAGCGCTCCGGGCCAATCACACTCACGGGAGCGCTTGACAGACCGGGCCCTCGGAGCCCATTGCAAGACCGGCATGCTGAGAAAGGTCTTTCAGATGGCGACAATCAAAGCCTATCACGCCCATATCTATTTTGACGCAGACACCCTCGAGCAGGCGCGTGGATTGTGTGAAGAGGCGCGCGATCGGTTCGGTGCGGAGATGGGGCGTATGCATGAACGGCCGGTGGGCCCGCATCCTTGCTGGAGTTGCCAGCTCGCGTTTGGACCTGACCTGTTTGCCGACATTGTCCCCTGGTTGGCGTTGAACCGGGATGGTCTGGTGGTTTTTCTGCACCCGGAGACCGGGGATCATCTGGCCGATCATACCGAGCATGCCATATGGATGGGGGCCAAGCTGGAGCTGGACACCTCCATATTCTAGGCTCAGGAATGACGCTTGCCCGCCGGGCGCCGGCGTGGCATCCTTCCCGCCATGTTGGGATCGATCAGCAAAACCGGCCGGCTCCGCCGTGCCAAGCGCCGCACGAAGCTCGGCGAACTTCTCATCCTGTGCGCTCGAATCGACTACACGCCTTAAGGTTCGCGTTCTCTCCACCGATTGCCCTCGCGGGCAGCCAGCCTGCCTGCGCCTTCATCGTCTTTTCAGGAGTGACCCATGACGTTCCAAGCTCAAAACGTTAACACCGAAGAACTTGTTGCCCTCGATAACGTTCATCATTTCCATCCGTTCACCAATCATGCCGCCATGGTGAAGGAAGGCGGCGCACGGGTGATCACCCATGCCGACAAAGCCTGGCTTTGGGATTCCAACAACCGTAAGATTCTCGACGCCATGGCGGGCCTTTGGTGCGTCAACATCGGCTATGGCCGTAAGTCGCTGGCCGATGCCGCCCATCGTCAGATGCTGGATCTGCCCTATTACAACACCTTCTTCAAAACCACGACCATCCCGGCCGTGCAGTTGGCCGAAAAGGTCGCGAGCCTTTTGCCGGAACGTTTCAACAAAGTGTTCTTCGTGAATTCCGGCTCAGAAGCCAATGACACGATCGTGCGCCTGGTGCGCCATTATTGGGAGCTTAAAGGGCAGCCGGAGCGCAAGGTCATTATCGCCCGCCACAATGCCTATCATGGCTCCACCATGGCTTCGGCCTCGCTTGGCGGCATGCAACACATGCATGCCCAAGGCGGCCTGCCTTTGCCCGGCATCGTCCATGTGCAGCAACCCTATTGGTTTGCCGAAGGCGGCGATATGAGCCCTGAGGACTTCGGTCTAAAGGCGGCGCAGGCCGTGGAAGACAAGATCAAAGAGATGGGCGCTGACAAAGTGGCAGCCGTGATCGGGGAACCGATCCAGGGCGCGGGCGGGGTGATCATTCCCCCGGCCACCTATTGGCCGGAAGTTCAGCGCATCTGCAAGGAGTATGGCGTGTTGCTCATTGCCGACGAGGTGATCTGCGGCTTCGGACGCACGGGCAAGCTGTTCGGTTTTGAGAGCTTGGGCATGGAGCCTGATATTGTGCCCATGGCCAAGGGGCTATCGTCAGGATACGCGCCCATCGGCGCGGTTGCGATTGCTGATCACATTATGGAGGTGATCGATGCGGCCGACAGCGAGTTTGCCCACGGCTTCACCTATTCGGGCCACCCCATGGCGTGTGCTGTGGCGCTGGAGAACATCCGCATTCTGGAAGACGAAAAGCTGGTGGAGCGGGTGGCCGACCTGGCGCCGTACTTCGCTGAGAAGCTAGGCAGTCTGTCCGACCATCCGGTGGTGGGCGAGGCGCGGAGCTTTGGTCTTTTGGGCGCTATTGAGATCGTCAAGAACAAGCAGACCCGCGAGCGCTTTGCCGAAGAGGGCCGGGCCGGGGGCATCTGCCGTGATGCCTGCCTGGCCAACGATCTGATCATGCGCGCATGCCGCGACACCATGGTGCTCTCGCCGCCATTTGTGATTACGCGCGAAGAGATCGATCTGCTGGTGGAGCGCGCGAGGATCGCACTGGATGCGGTCTATGACGCGCTGAAGGGGGAGATGGTCTGAACCGGGCCGCCTACACCGCGTTTTCGTTAAGTGAGTTCCGGGCCCGCTTTGAGCGGGCGCGGGCCGTGCTCCGCAGCCAGGGCTATGCGGCCGGTGTTATGATCGCGCCGGAGCATCTGTATTATTTTGGCGGCTATGACAGCTGGGTTGGGGTCAACAGTCCGCAAGCGCTGATCTTCACCGGCGGAGATGATGCGCCTGTGTTGCTGTTGCGGGATGTGGACCTTGCGCTGGCGCTGGAGACCACCTGGGTTGAGGATGTGCGCACCTACTCGCTGGTGCTGGAAGACTTCCCCAGCCGGGTCGCTGAGATCCTGAAGGAGAAACGCGTCACAGGTGGCCTGCTCGCCCTGGAGAGCCAATCTTATGCGCTGCCTCACGCGCTCGGCGAAGCGCTGGGCACTGCGCTTCGGCCTGCCGAGCTGGTGGACGCGACCCGGCAGTTCGGTCTGTTGCGATTGATCAAGTCTCCTGCCGAAATGGCGTTTATCGAGAAAGCTGCAGGCTACGCGGAAGCCGGTCTCGGTGCCTTGCGCAGCGCGTTGGTGGACGGCGTTGGCGAAGTTGCCTTGGCCGGTGAGGTGGAGGCGGCGATGCGGCGGGCGGGCAGCGATTATCCGGCCATTCCAACCGAGCTTTCCTCCGGAGAGCGTTCAGCAGGCGGGCACGCGACGCCACGTGGACGCACAATCGGGACCGGTGATGTGGTGCATGCGGAGTTCGCGGGAGTGCATGAGCGCTACCATGCGACGGCCATTCAAACGCTCTCACTGGGCTCACCTGCGCCTGAAGTGCGCGAGCTGTATGGCTTGGCGTTGGCCTCATTGCGCGCCGGTATGGCCTCCATTGTGCCTGGCGTGTGCGTCTCTGCGGTAGAAGAGGCCTCCCTGGTGCCCCTTCGCGCACAAGGTTTGGAGCACGCCGCGCAGATGCGGTTCGGCTACGGGATCGGCATTGCGTATCCACCCATCTGGCTTGAGGCCCTGCAGATCGCGCGCGGGTTCGAGGAGACGCTTGAGCCCGGCATGGTGTTTGTCCTGCACTCGTGTCTGCAATTGCCCGAAGAAGGTTTGGGTGTGATCCAGGGCGGAACCTACGCGTTGGAAGCGGACGGCTTGCGCCTGCTGGCGGGAGCAGGGGATTTAGAGCTGATGGTGGTTTAGAGGCGCCATCATTTTCTTGACGCGGCAAAGCGATGACCTCATAAAGGCTACATGCTTGGTGCTTAGACGCCAAAGGCTGACGCTTAATAGGGAACCCGGTGCGCTGTACCCATCAGGGGGTTAATCCGGGGCTGTACCCGCAACTGTGTGTGGTAGGGCGTGTTCACAAAAGCCACTGGGATTTTCCTGGGAAGGCGAACACATCAAGCCCAATAACCACAAGCCAGAAGACCTGCCAGGCATAATGAAACCCAAATTCGGGGCGGGTGTCCCTTAGGGAGTTCTTTATGTCTATACAAAATCCCCAGGCCGGGAATCGGCCGGAATTAAATCTCACCAGCACAAGCACGCTCCACCGTCTCGTCGTGGTCGGCATAACGTGCGCTTTGCTGTGGGCTGTTATCGCCGCGACCATCGCCGCTTAAGCGCACTTTAGGTCCTGTGATGAAGCCTGCCATACTCTCGGCGGCAGGGCTCACGCTTGGTTATGGCGGTGTGCCTTTGGTCCGCGATGTTGCCTTTGAACTCGCGCCCGGCGATGTCTTCGCCGTGGTGGGTCACAATGGTTCGGGCAAGTCCACCCTTATCAAGACCATTCTTGGAACTCTGCCGGCCGTTTCCGGCCAATTGAACTGGCCTCAAGGCAGGCCGGAACCGATCGCCTATCTCGGCCAGCAGACAGAATTCGATCGCCGCTTCCCCATCCGTGTGTGCGATCTGGCAGCTATGGGCGCGTGGTCCAGGCTTGGGCTTGCCGGCCGCATTGATGCGGCCTGCAAGGCACGCATTCAGGCTGCCTTGGAGCGGACCGGTACGGCTGAGATCGCCGACATGCCTCTCTACAAGCTCTCCGCAGGCCAGCTCCAGCGGGCTTTGTTCGCGCGCACCATGGTGCAGAACGCGTCCCTAATCCTGCTTGATGAACCGTTCGCCGCCGTTGACCAGACCACTGAGGCCGCGCTCTTGTCCTTGATCGACGAGTGGGCCGGCGAGGGGCGCACGCTCATCTTGGTTTTACACGACCTGACGGCCGTCCTGGAACATTGCACCTCAGCCCTTCTGGTGGGGGATGGGCGCACGCGGTTCGGCGCGCCGAGGCAGACGCTGACGCCGGCCAATCTGGTTGCGTTGAAATACATGTCTGAAAGCCAGGCCGCGTGGATCGAAGCCATGTATGCCAAGCCGGTATCTGCCCATGTTTGAGTGGCTGGACTATGATTTCATGGTGCGCGCGCTGGCGGCGACCCTGGTGCTGAGCTTCTCGGTGGCGCCTGTGGGCGCGTTCCTGGTGCTCAGGCGCCTGTCGCTGGCCGGAGAAGCCATGGCCCATGCCATTGTGCCGGGCATCGTGATTGGCTTTGTGGTGGCCGGGTTGTCGGTGGGCTCGATGATCGTCGGGGGCTTGTCAGCCGGTATCCTGGTTGCGGTCCTCACCAGCCTGCTGGCGCGCATGACCATCATCCGGGAAGACGCCAGTCTTGCCTCGCTCTATCTCATTGCGCTTGCGCTTGGCATTTTCATCCTGTCAGCGGCGGGCTCGGCTGTCCCTCTCAAAAGCTTCCTGTTCGGCTCCATTCTGGGCATTGATGATGAGACGCTGATCCTGATCGGCGCCACAGCCACCATCACGCTGGTGAGCTTCGCGGTTCTCCTCAGGCCGCTCATTATCAACACAATTGATCCTGTGTTTTACGAGAGCCAGTCCAAGTATCCCGGTCTGGTCACCCAGTGGTTCATGCTGCTGGTGGTGCTCAATCTGCTGGGGGCGTTCAAGGCCCTCGGCACGCTGATGGCTGTGGGACTGATGATCCTGCCGGCAACGGCGGCACGCTACTGGGTCTCGACCATAACAAGCTATCTGCTGCTCACATTTGTGTTTGCGCTAGCGAGTTGCTGGGTCGGATTGATTGTCTCGTTTTATCTGCCGGAGGTGCCCTCGGGCCCGGCCATCGTGCTCGTGGCGGGCGTCATTTTCTTCATCAGCCTGGTGTTCGCCCATCAGGGCTTCCATGTGGGCGCGCGCCTCAAACCCAGCCGCCGAAAGACCGCATCTGACGAACGTGAAAACGCAAAGAAAGGAGAAAACGCATATGAAAAAACTGTTTAGCGCTTTGCTGATTGCAGGCTTGGCCCTTTGGGCCGTTCCGGCTTCAGCGCATGACAAAATCAAAGTTGTCGCGAGCTTTTCCATCCTTGGGGACATGGTACAGCAAGTGACCGGTGAACTTGCCGAGGTGACAACCATCGTTGGGCCCGACGCCGATGCCCATGTCTACACGCCGAACGCGGCCGACGCAAAAGCGGTTGCGGACGCTAAGGTCATCTTCGTCAATGGTCTGGGATTTGAGACCTGGTCGCAAACCCTGATCGACAATTCCGGCACGAAGGCCAAGGTGTACGTCGCCACTGAAGGCATTACCCCGTTGAAGGTGGACGGCGAAACCGATCCGCACGCCTGGAACACGCTCACCAATGGCATGATCTATGTGAACAACATCGCCAAGAGCATGGCAGAAGCGGATCCGGACCATGCGGACGCCTATAAGGCCAATGCCAAAGCCTATAACGAACGGCTCAAGGCCCTGCACGATCGTGCGGTGGCTGAAATCGCAAAGCTGCCTGCCGACAGCAGGACCGTGGTCACAGCCCACGATGCCTTTGGGTACCTCGCAAACGGATATGGCATGACCTTCCTTGCCCCTGTCGGCATCGATACGGAAGCTGAGCCCTCGGCCAAACAGCTTGCCGATCTGATCGATCACCTCAAGAAGGTCAAAGCCGGCGCGTTGTTTGTGGAGAACATCACCAGCCCGGCGCTGGTTGAGCAGATCTCGCGGGAGACCGGTATCAAGATCGGCGGCAAGATCTACTCTGATGCCTTGTCAGAGCGCGGTGGTCCAGCGACCAGCTATGAGAAGATGTTTGAGCACAATCTCACCACACTCATTACGGCGCTCGGCAAACAGTCGTAAGCCGTTCTAATCGCACCCGGTACAGCCTCTCGGGTTTCGGCCCGGGAGGCAATTATTCGACTGTGGTTCCGGTTTGCGCTGACCGGGCCAGCGTCAGCGGATCGAAGGGCACCGATTGATCGCCGGGAACATGCCACTCGCCATCGGCGCTCAGTTGCTCGCGGCCGTCTACAGACACCCGCCAGTGCAGATCGCAGGTTTGAAACCCTGCCGCACCTTTATGATTGCCCCAGACCTCGTGCATATAGCCGTCCGTTCCGCGCTGGCGCAGAAACATCCTTTGTGTGGCGCCGGCGGAGTAGTGTGTGGGGGTTCTCGACGACCAGCGCACGGGCGTGGCGTATGACTGCGCCCACTCGCTCACCATGGCCTCGCACTGTGCCGGCGATTTTACAGGCGTTTCCACTTGCTGAACTTCGATAGCGGCGATGGACCGGGTGGTCTCGTCGATGAACGCCATCACATGTTGTTCCTGCGCACCCTCCTGGCGATCAGCAAACACCGCAAGCTCCCCGAAACAGGTGCGCCCGAAGAAGCCTTGCCCCCGAAAGGCGGTCTCAGCTTCTGCCCGTGTCTGACCAATGGCGAGATCAGCGGGGGAGAACGCGCCTTGCTGTGGCATCAGTTGCCACATCAGGCCCGTGGCAAGCACCAACGCGCCCGACGAAATGGCTAGGAGACGATTGCTCAACATGACTTCAATTGTGCCCAGTGACCGCGATTCGAGCGCCTGGGAAGATTGCCGCACCCGTCCTCTCGTGCCGGAATGTGCGCCTGTGTCACATAGGCATTCAGGCTCTCTGCGCGCTCAAAGAGACGTCATGGTGGTTCGATCTCATCTCGTCCGGGCGCTCGGGCATTTTCTGTTGGCGTTGATGCTGGTGGTGCATGCGCCGGTGACCGGCGTGATGGCCGCCCATGCGCCGGATCACGGCACAGGGCAAGGGCTGGTGATCTGCCTGGATGGCAGCTTCGCGGAGATCGATTTTCCAGCGGACCCCGGGTCTCGGGAGACCGGTTCTCACGAGTGCTTGTGTCCCTGCGGCGCCCTTACAGGCGGGAAGGTCATTGTCGGCGGGTCCGCCGAGGCTGCATGGCTGGTCGCGCCTGATCTGCTGCAGGATCAATCGCCGCAGCAATCCGGTCCGCTTCACGCGCAGATACCACAGACGGGCCAGGGCAGCCCGCGCTCTCCTCCCCAAACCTCTCTCTAATCGTTCTTGTTCATGAGCTGAGGGGCACCGTCCCCCTCCGCAAGCTGATTGTTTTGATGACTGGAGAGAAAGTCCAATGAAACTGAAGACCCTGTTGATTGCCGCAACGGCACTCGCCTCGATAAGCGTGAGCGCGGTGGCGGATGACTATAAGGTGGGCCAGGTGATGATCGCGGACACGTGGGCCCGCGTGACCCTGCAAAGCCGCCCGGCCGCGGCTTACATGAAGATCCACAATATGGCCGAGACCGCAGACAAGATCGTGGCCGCGTCCTCGCCTCTTGCTGATCGTGTGGAGCTGCACACCCACTCTATGGACGACGGAGTGATGCGCATGCGCCAGGTGGAGGAGATTGCCCTGCCGGCCAAGGGCCACACCGAACTCAAGCCCGGCGGTCTGCACCTGATGATCTTCGGCCTGAAGCGTGAGGTCAAGAAGGGCGAGATGCTTCCCCTCAAGCTGACATTTAAAGAGGCCGGTGAAGTGGAGATTATGGCCAAGGTTGGCAACAAGGCTGCAGGCTCGGACCACTCCGGCCACAGCCACGGCCAAACCCAGTAAGCTCTCGGTCTGCGGGATAGACGGTTGGTTCCGGCGGGTATCTGACTTATGTCTGTGCGCTGGAACCAACTACAGTCTGACAGCGGGAACACTCTGACATGAAGCAACGGCAACTGGGCCAGGACGGGCCCATGGTAAGCGCTCTTGGCCTCGGCTGCTGGAGTTTTGCCGGCGCCTACGGCCCGACAACCGAAGCAGAAAGCCACGAGACACTGGATAAGTGCCTGGACTTGGGGATCGACTTTCTGGACACGGCCAATGTGTATCGCGGCTCTGAGAAGGTCATCGGCAATTACATCGCCTCGCGGCCCGGTGCGTTCAAGATAGCCACCAAGGGCGGGATCACCCGCGACCCGGACACCAATGAGCGCATCTTCAACAACCGGCCGGAGCATCTGCGCCAGGTGTTGGAAACCTCGCTGTCCGACTTGGGCGTTGAACATGTGGAACTCTACTACATCCACAGGCGCGAAGCGGAGGTGCCCATCGAGGACGTGATGGGCACTCTGGTGCGCTTCAAGGAAGAGGGCAAGATCGGCGGTATCGGGTTTTCGGAAATCTCACCGGCCTCGCTGCGCCGGGCACACGCCGTCCATCCGGTGATGGCGGTCCAGAACGAGTATTCGCTCTGGTCGCGCATGCCAGATCTGGGCCTCATCCAGACATGCAAGGAGTTGGGGGTGACCTTCGTGCCGTTCTCGCCTCTGGGGCGCGGCGTGCTGACCTCCCGTGAGCTTGATCCGTCTACCTTTCCTGACGGCGATTTCCGCAAAAACAATCCACGCTTCCTGGAGCCCAACTTCAGCCACAACATGAAGGCGCTGGAACCGTTTAAGGCGTATGCCGCTGACATGGGCGCCACACCGGCTGAGCTTGCGATTGCCTGGTGCCTTGCGCGGGGCGAGCACCTGATCCCGATCCCCGGTACGCGCTCTGCAGCCAACCTGGAAGACTGCGCCCGCGGGGTGGCCCGGGACCTTGGCGATGACGAGATGGCGGAGATCGAACGCCTTCTCCCGGTGGGTTTTGCCCATGGCGACCGGTATTCGGTGGCGCAGCTCCCGGGGGCGGAACGCTATTGCTGAGGGGTGCGTTAGTTTACGACCAGCGCGTCCGGAGCGTGAGTGACCGGCTCGCAGTTTCCGTCGGTGACGATGGATGTGTCGCCGAGGCTCATGGTCAGGCCGGTCCGGTCGTCCAGTAAGATCATGTGCAGGAAGAACACCATGCCCGGCTGCAACACATCCGGATGGTCCGCCCAGATCATGGGCCAGTCCATCCAGGTGGGCGGATAGGAAATGCCAAGGGTGTAGCCACAGGCGTTCAGCGCGGCATGGCCGAGACCGGCAGCCTGAAGGGTGGAGCGGTGCGCTTCGAAGAGCTCGCCCACTGTCTTGCCTGCCCGCAACACCTCCTTGCAGGCCTTCAGCGCATCGCTGGCGGCGGTGAACATGGAGCGCTGCTCTGCTGTTGGGGTGCCGGTGACCACCACGCTCATGGCGCAGGCGTGGTAGTGCCGATACGCGGCTGCAAACTCGTGCTGCACCTGGTCCTGCGCGGCGACCGTTTCCTTGCCGGTGTGATAGCGCACCATCATGGCTTCCTCGCCCGCGCCCATGGGCCAGCGGCTGGCGCTTGGGTCGCCCCCACCAGCCATAATGGTGTGCATCATCTCCCCGTAGACCTCGCCTAAGAACACACCGGGCTGGGTCTTGGTGTTGGCCACGTGCCAGGCCGCATCGCAAAGCTCGCCGGCCTTGCGCACATAAGCCAGTTCCGCCTCGCTCTTAATGAGGCGCACAATGCGCACCAGATCGGACGCATCTTCGGTTTCACAGAAGCCGTCGAGTGCGGCATCCACCATCTTGCCGCGCTGGGCGGTGAGCCCATAGGCGTGATACTCAAGACCCAGCCGTTTTCCTGCACAGCCACAGTCAGCGAGCAGGTCGCGCAGGTCATCTCCCGGTGATGCGCCTTCGCGGTCGGTCCAGATGCGGATGTCCTCCAGCACGCTGGTCATGGCGGACTGTAACCGGTCGGCTGAACGGGTGAGCAACGCCATGCGACCATCCGCGCCGAAATACATGCCTTGGAACATGGTGTAGCCGGAGGTGTCGTATCCGGTGAGGTAGTACATGCTTTCCTGGCGGAAAAGGACGATTCCGTCCAACCCGGCCGCCTCCATGGCGCGGCGCGTGCGGGCCTGGCGTTCAGAAAACTCATCTACCGAAAAGTGCAGTGCCATTCTTCTCTCCCGCCTTGCCCTTGCGTGCGATTGGTTAACTTGGCAAGATATCTAAGTCGCCAACTGTCACACAGTAAATTTCAACAGACAACAGGGGCGGTTACGGGTGAGAGTGCCAGGATGACCCTGGCCGGATCAGGAGGACTTTAGAGAATGCTGAAGAAGACCAAACTTTTTGCCTTGGCCGCCACTGCGGCTTTCGCGATCAGCGCAACGGCCGGTGCGGCCTTGGCAGCCGATCTGACCATCGCGTCCTGGGGCGGGTCCTATCAGGCCGCGCAGAGCAAGGCGATCTTCCAGCCGGTGGCCAAAAAGCTCGGCATCACCATCAAGGAAGAATCATATGGCGGTATTTCCGATGTGCGTCTGCAGGTGAAAGCCGGTGCGGTGACGTTCGATATTATCGATACCGGTTCGGGCGGCGGAGCCCGCGGCGGCGTTGAGGGTATCCTGGAACCGCTTGACTACAACATGATTGACGTCTCGAACTTTGTGGAAGGCACTTACCTTCCGGCGTGCGTGGGCACGATCACGTTCTCAACCGTGTTCGCCTATAACACCGACACCTACAAGGACGGTGGGCCGAAAAGCTGGGCCGACTTCTTTGACACGAAGAAGTTTCCGGGCAAGCGCGCCTATCGGGCCAAGTATCATGGCGCTCTTGAGCCCGCTCTTCTGGCGGACGGCGTTCCCATGAACGAAGTTTATAAGGTGCTCGATTCAGAAGAAGGCATCGACCGGGCGATCAACAAGATCCGTTCCATCAAGGACGATGTGGCGATCTGGTGGAAGTCCGGCGCTCAGCATGCTCAGCTCATGAAGGACGGCGAAGTGGACATGACCACCGGCTGGAACGGCCGGTTCGACGTGGCCATCAAGGACGGCGCCAAAGCGGCTTACAACTACAACGCCGCGCTTCTGGACTATGACTGCTTCGGCATCCCCAAAGGGGCACCGAACAAGGAATTGGCCATGAAGTTCCTGGCGGAAGCCTCCAAGCCGGAATACCAGGCCGCCATGCCGCAATACATCACATACGGCCCGACCGATAAGCGCGCCTATGAGATGGGGATCATCGACGATGCGGTGGCCAAGACCCTTCCGTCTCACCCGCACAATGCGGAAACCCAGCTTGTTGTGGACAATAGCTGGTATGCGAAGTGGGAGAAGGTTGCTTCTGAGAAGTATCAGGAGATGCTGACCGAATAGGTCGCGCACTCTAAGAACCAATATGGCGGCATCCGTTTTCAGGGTGCCGCCAGTTTTGTCGGGGAATCGAAGGGTGGGCTCACGTGAGTAACAACCAGGCGCGCGCAGAAGCGCTTCCGATCTACATCTCCAATGTGACGAAGACCTATGGCAAGGTGTTTGCTCTGGACGATGTGTCGCTGGATGTGAAGCAAGGGGAATTTTTGACGCTGTTGGGGCCGTCCGGCTCGGGAAAGACCACGCTGCTGATGGTCTTGGCCGGGTTTACGCGGCCTGACCATGGAAGCCTGAAATTCGGCGACCGTGAAGTGATCCGCACCCCGCCTCATAAGCGCGACGTGGGGATGGTGTTCCAGAATTACGCCCTGTTCCCGCATATGAATGTGGCTGCCAATGTGGGCTTCCCCTTGAAGCTGCGCAATGTGCCGGCTGCCGAGCTGGCCGAAAGGGTGGAAGCAGCGCTGGAGACCGTGCAGCTTGGCGGCTATGGCCAACGCGGCATTGATCAATTGTCCGGCGGTCAGAAGCAACGTGTGGCGCTCGCCAGAGCCATTGTGTTTGAGCCGCGAATTCTGCTGATGGACGAGCCGCTGTCGGCGCTGGACAAGAAACTGCGCGAGCATATGCAGATCGAGCTGCGCCATCTGCACGACAAGCTGGGCATGACCACGGTCTATGTGACCCATGACCAGCGCGAGGCGTTGACCATGTCGGATCGCATTGCGGTGATCAACCATGGCAAGCTGATGCAGTTGGATGAACCGCGCACGATCTATGATTTTCCCGCCAACACGTTCGTGGCCGACTTCATTGGCGAATCCACATTCGTGCCCGTGTCGGTCTCCGGCGGCAAGGTGAGCTATGACGGCGCCACCTTGAAGACTGCGACACAGCCTGATGGTGCCACCAAGTACAATCTGATGATGCGGCCCGAGCGGCTGTCCTTTGTGTCAGGCCGCAAGCCGAAGGATGTGAACGTCTTCAAAGGAACCGTCAGCGAGTTGGTGTTCCAAGGCGAGAGCTTTTTGATGTATGCCGACTTGAGCGACGGAACCCAAGTGGCCGTGCGCGGCGCCACCCAGAAAGATGCCATGGCGATTGTCCCGGAAGTGGGCAAGCCGGTGAGCCTGGGTCTCCATAAGGACGACACCGTGCTCATCCCCGATGCTGGAGATATGCCGGCATGAGCGTGGCAGAAAGCCTTCAAGCGCCCGTCGGGGCACGCGCGGAAGAGGCGCCCAATGCCGCGGGGTTGAAGTCGGATGCCGTTAAGGAGCGGATGCAGCTTTTGGGCTTGTGCTCTCCGGCGCTGTTGCTGGTGGCGGTCACCATGGTCCTGCCGGTCATCTGGCTGTTCTATCTGTCGTTCCTTTCAGATGAGGGCACGTTTTCGCTGGAGCATTATCAGCGGCTCACCGCCAGCAAGGCCTACGCGCGGATCTTTTACACCACGTTTCAGGTGAGTGTTCTGACCACGCTGGTCTGCGTGGCGATTGGCTATCCGCTGGCCTATTTCCTGGCTCAGTTGCCAAGGCGCGCGGCCGCATTGTGCATGATCACCGTGCTCTTGCCGTTCTGGACGTCGCTGCTGGTGCGCACATATGCCTGGCTGGTGCTGCTGCAGCGCAAAGGTCTGGTGAACACCTGGGCCATAGAGCTGGGGCTTTGGGATGAGCCGATCAAGATCGTGCATAACCTGAACGGCACCCTGATCGGCATGGTCCACATCATGCTGCCCTTCCTGGTGCTGCCGGTCTATGCGTCCATGAAGGCGATCGACACGGATTATGTGAAGGCCGCGGCCAACCTGGGAGCCTCGCCCATCCAGGCGTTCTGGAAGGTCTTCTTCCCGCTCTCTCTGCCAGGGCTTTTCGCAGGGGCGCTGATTGTCTTTGTGTTGTGTCTCGGCTTCTTCGTGACACCGGCTGTGTTGGGCGGGGGCCGTGTGATCATGGTCGCCATGAGCATTACCGATACCATCGAGCTCTTCTTCAACTGGGGTGCCGCCAGTGCGCTTGGCGTGGTGCTTCTGGTGATGACATTGGGCAGCTTGTTTGCCGCCTCAAAGCTCTTGAACCTTGACCGCATCCTCGGCGGCGGCGGGGGAGGGCACTAGGCCATGAGCTGGTTCTCCAAAGCAGCGTCTGAAACCCAGATCACCCATGGCAGCCGGCTGTGGCTCTATGTGGTGGCCGGTCTGGTGATGGTCTTCCTCGTGGCTCCCACCATCATCGTGATCCCCATGTCGTTTTCGGAAAGCCAATATCTGGAGTTTCCGCCGCGCACCTGGTCGACGCGCTGGTACGATCATTATTTCAACTCTTATGAGTGGATGTCCGCTACGCGCACATCCGTCATCGCCGCGTTTCTCACCATGGTGGTGGCAACGCCTCTTGGTGTGATGGCCGCCTACGGCCTGTTTGTCTCCAGTTTCCGCTTTGCCCATCTGGTGTTTCTGCTTCTGATTTCGCCGATGATGGTGCCGGTGGTGCTGATCGCCATCGGGGTGTTTTACGTCTACGCCAAGTTGAAGCTGGTGCACTCCATGACCGGCCTGGTGCTGGCCCATTCCATGCTCGCCATTCCGCTGGTTCTCATTGTGGTGAGTTCGGCGCTCAAGAGCTATGACATGAACCAGGAGATGGTGGCCCGCAGCCTTGGAGCCTCGCGCTTGCGGGCGTTCATGGTGGTGACTTTGCCGCAAATCCGCTTCTCGGTGATCACCGCCGCGCTGCTGAGTTTCCTCACCAGCTTTGATGAGGTGATTGTCGCCCTCTTCATTTCCGGCGGCGACAACGCCACCTTGACCCGCGGCATGTTCATCACGTTGCGGGACCAGATCGATCCCACCATCGCGTCGATTTCCACCATCATGGTTCTGGTGTCCTCAAGCCTCTTGGTTTTGGCTCAAGTGTTTGGGCAGAACAAAGACGGCAAGTGAACATCTGTGAGCAGAGTAAGGAGTAGGTCACGTGCCGACAGTTGGAATCTTAGGCGTGGGTCTGATTGGCCGGGCCTGGGCGAATGTCTTCGCCCGCGCAGACTGGGATGTGGTGCTGTGGGACGCCAATGAAGAGGCTTTGGCCCGCGCGCCGCAGTTGATCGCAGACAGCTTGGAAGATCTGGCGCGGCACGGTTTGGTGGACGATGCGCCGGGCAAGGCGTCCAACATCCGGACCGCCTCGTCGCTTGCAGCCATGACGGACGGCGCCAGCCTGATCCAGGAGAGCGGGCCGGAGCGGGTGGAGGTGAAGCTGGACCTCTTCGCCCAACTGGATGCGGCGGCGGCGCCGGACACCATCCTTGCCTCCTCCTCTTCGGCCATTGTGGCGTCGCGCTTCACCGAAGAGCTGGCCGGCCGGGGCCGGTGCCTCATCGCACATCCGGTGAACCCACCCCACGTGGTGCCCATTGTGGAGCTGTGCGGTGCGCCGTGGACCGATGCGGCGGCGGTTGCCCGGGCCCGGGAGATCTACGACAGCGTGGGCCAGACCACCATTGAGGTGAAGAAGGAAGTGGACGGCTTCATTCTCAACCGGATGCAAGCGGTTCTTTTGGCCGAAGCGTTCCGGCTTGTGGGCCAGGGGTACGTGACGGCGGAAGACCTGGACAAAACCATCAAAGACGGGCTTGGCCGCCGCTGGTCGTTCATGGGGCCGGTGGAAACCATCGAGCTCAACGCACCCGGCGGCATCATGGACTATTGCGAGCGCTACGGTGAAACGCTGCTTGGATTGTCACGCGAACCGGTGACCGAGGAGATTTGGGATCGGGCAAACTGCCAGAGAGTTGCGGACAGTTGGGGCGCTGCGCCAACGGCCGATCAAGTGGCCGAGAAAACCGTGTGGCGGGACAGCCGTCTCGCCGGGCTCGCGGCCCATCTGCGGGATGCGCCGCGCTATGACAAAGACTAAAGGCAAGGAGAACTGAGGTCATGAGTGTGAACAACAAGGTGATCATCACCTGTGCGGTCACGGGGTCAATTCACACGCCCACCATGTCGCCGCATCTGCCCATTACGGCCTCTGAGATCGCCGATAACGCCATCGGCGCGGCCGAGGCGGGGGCGGCCATCATTCACTTACATGCGCGCGATCCGGAAACCGGCGCGCCGGACCAGAGCCTGGAGGCCTATCAGCCCATCCTCGGCGTCATCAAACAGGCCTCCAACGCCGTGCTCAACCTGACCACCGGCGGCGCCATGACCATGACCGTGGAAGAGCGGGCAAAGCCGGCCATCACGTTCAAACCTGAAGTGGCCTCTTTGAACATGGGCACCATGAACTTCGGGCTGTTCCCCATGCTCAGCCGCTTCAAGGAGTTCAAGCACGACTGGGAGCCCAAATATCTCGAAGGCTCGCGCTCCGGTTTCTTCCGCAACACCTTTGCGGACATTGAGTACATCCTCACAGAATGCGCCAACAACAACACAAGGTTTGAGGTGGAGTGCTATGACATCGGGCACCTCTATACGCTTGCCCATATGGCCGATCGCGAGCTCATCAAACCGCCCTTCTTCGTGCAGTCCGTGTTCGGCATTTTGGGCGGCATCGGTAACCATGCAGAAGATGTGATGATGATGAAGCGCACGGCCGACCGGCTGTTCGGCGATCAGTATCGCTGGTCGGTGCTGGGGGCCGGACGCCATCAGATGCGCATTGCATCGATCGCGGCCTCCATGGGCGGCAATGTGCGGGTGGGGCTTGAGGATTCTCTGTGGGCCGGCAAAGGCAAACTTGCAGAGAACAATGCGGTTCAGGTGCGCATGGTGCGCCAAATCCTGGAAGGTCAGGGACTGGAGATCGCAACGCCCGATGAAGCCCGCGAGATCCTGCACCTGAAAGGCGGCGACCAGGTGGGATTCTAAGCGCATGTTCAAAGGCGAGCTTGCTCTTGTGACCGGCGCGTCCTCGAACATTGGGCGCGGCGTTGCTGCGGCGCTGGCCGGTGAAGGCGCTGAGCTGATCGTCACCGACATCGATCACGAGAGGCTGCAGACCTTGCAGGCTGAGGTGGAGCAGGCGGGCGGAACCTGTCGGGCCGTGGTCGCAGATCTTTCCACGCCGAGCGGCTGGAAGGATGTGCTGGCGGCCCTGGAAGGGCAGGTGCCGGACATGCTGGTGCACTCGGCCTGCCCAGGGCGCAACGAAGCCGACCTCATCATGGAGGTTTCTGAGGAAACGTACGATGCCATGGTGAACACCAATGCCAGATCAGGCTTCTTGTTGGCCCGGGCCGTGGCGAACCAGATGAAGGACGCCGGCAAGGCTGGCCGCATTCTCTTCATGACATCGCTCCATGCGCACACGCCCCGCAATCTGCCCCACTACTCAGGCTCCAAGGCCGCCATGACAATGATCATGAAGGAGATGGCGCGGCAGTTGGGGCCGTTTGGCATTCGTGTAAACGCTCTTGCTCCGGGCGCTGTTCCAGGTGGCGGGTTTGCCACAAGCGAGGACAGCTTTCAGCCCAAGCGCAAGATCCCGCTCGGCCGGTTCGGCACGCCGGAAGACATTGCAGGCCCGGCGCTTGCGCTCTTGTCCGACCGGTTCTCGGGGTATGTCACAGGCACCACCGTGGTGGTTGACGGCGGCCTTCAATTGTTTAGCTGGATTGACGCACCTGAGGCCTAACGACGTGCGGCTTGGGCGGCCTCCTGGAAGTGGTCGGCCATGAAGTTCATGAACCAGGCGTCCTGAAGGGCATCATGTTCGGCCATGAGCGCGTTTTGGTGCGCAAGGCTCTGGGCACCGGGCAGTTTCTGGATGGCACGGTCTGCGTGTTGCCAGCGGCGGAAACCGGCCGGCGTGACTTCCGCGTGGAACTGGAAGGCAAAGGCTGAGGCGCCATACTTGAAGGCTTGGTAGGCGAAGGTTTCGCTTGAGGCCAGATGCTCGGCGCCGTGCGGAATATGAAACTCGTGAAAGTGCGACTGGGTCACCACCAGGCGCTCAGGGAAGTAGGCCCGTCCGGCGTCGGTTGGGAAGATCTCGTAATAGCCGAACTCGCACGGCTCACCCGACTTCGGACCGGTGTAAGCGCCCAGCACCCGCGCCATGGACTGGGCGCCCTGGCAGATCGCCAAGATCGGCACGTTATGCTTCAGACACTGCTCGATCCAGCGGTTCTCGTCATGGAGGAAGGGGTGCTTGTCCTCCTCAAAGGTGTTGAAAGGGCCGCCATAGACAACGCTCGCGGCCACACTGCCATCAACGTCGCCAAGAGCTTCTCCGTTGAACGGCTTCACGGTTTCCAAGGCAGCGCCATGCTGGCGAAAGAACGAAACCACCCGGTCGTCGTCGGGCTCGTCTGAATGCCGTATCAGAACTATGCGCGCCATTTGACCCTCCAGAACTGCCAGGACCATGTGGCTCGCCTGGGGGGCTGTCAAGCTGCCTTCTGAGCGAACGGCGGTTATGCAAGCGCGTTACGGTCCTGCCGGGGCCCATGCCCAAGCCGTGGCCTGCCGCCTTGGGCAATCTTGGCCAAACCGGCGGGGTCTTCCACCACAATGATCTGGCGCCCCACCAGTTTGATGAACCCTTCAAACTGCAGACGCGTAAGCGCCCGGCTGAGGGTTTCCGGCTGAAGTCCGAGATAGTCGGCAATGTCGGCGCGTTTTTCGAACATGTGCAGTGTGGCCGGCCGGTTGCCGTCGTCGGACACCTGTCCGTAGCGATCCATCAGAAATGTCGCCGCCCGTTCCAGAGGTGTCTTGCGGGCAAGATCGAGGCAGCGGGCCTCGGACCGACGCAACTGATTTAAGGTGTTGCGGTAGTGAATGTCCGAAAGGGCCTGATTGCGGCGGATCAGGGTTTCAAACGCCGCACTGTCGTGAATGCACAGGAAGGCATCCGTCAGCGCCACCACCTTGCTGTGGGCTTCAGCCGGCAGATCGCGCAGGTCGATAATGTCGCCAGGACTGAACAGGGTCGAGATGGCCTGGCGGCCATCACTCAACCCATGGCGCACGCCCACGCTGCCGGAACACACTGAGATCACGGCCGGGACGCCTGCGATGTGGCCGTCAATGCTGTTTCCGGCATTGATCTTCACAAGCTCAGAATGGTTCCACAATAGGCGCTTGTCGTCCTCGGTCATGCGGCTGCAACTGCTGTTGACGAGCTGCGCGATAAAGCAGTCCTCACAGCTCTTGATGATGCCTTTGACCTTCATTGTCCCCATCTTCTGGTTCCTGAGATCAGACCTGCGTTTGCTTAGGTCCTCCACATGACGGGGATTTGGTCTTCACGGCGTTGATCTGGGTCAAGCAGCTCATGTGACAAATTGGTAACACGTGCGCTCACTCGGCATTTTCATGATTGCAGTCAATGTAGCGCTCCTGCCGCGGTGCTATTTCGGACATTGACAATAATCCTGGGGCAGCGCTTGGGCTGTTTCCAAGACGGGAAATCCGAGGTGGAACCATGAACGTGTTGAAGAAGGTTGGGTATGCATTGGCTGTCGGCGCCGTTGCGGTTATGGCCGGCGCAGGTACACCGGCCAAGGCGGCGGACGTTGCCGGGTCGGACGGCGCTTACAATCCTTGGCAGGACCTCTCCTGGCTGATCAGGGGCCGGGTCATCGGCGTTATCCCGGATGAAAACGATGGCCGTTTGGGCGGCGCGCGGGCGGCGTACAGTGTCGACAATGCGGTGATGCCCGAGCTCGACATCAGCTACTTCCTCACCGACAATATCGCCCTTGAGCTGATCCTGGCGGTCTCTCCGCACGATGTGAGCCTGCCGGGCGCCGGCAAGATCACGGAAGTCCTGCTGTTGCCGCCGACCCTGACGCTGCAGTACCACCAGGCGTTTGGCGCCTTTAAGCCCTATGTTGGCGTGGGGCTGAACTACACCGTGGTCCTGGACAGCGACGCAACGGCGGCCATTGGCGGAATTGATAAGTGGGATGACAGCTTCGGCGTGGCCCTGCAATTCGGTTTCGATTACGCGATCGACGATCATTGGAGCGTCAACCTGGACGTGAAGAAGCTGTTCTTGAACATGGATGCCAGGGTTACGGCGGCCCGGACCAAAGCCAGCGTCGATCTGGACCCCTGGATCATCGGTGGCGGTATCGGCTACCGTTTCTAGCGTTTGCCGCCCTGGGCAAGTGCGGAGATTGGATTTCGCACTTGCAACATTTCGCCAATCGGCTATAACCCGCGCTTCGTGAGGCTCCGGTTGGAGGCTGAACGGGAGACCGGTCTTTGATGGCCGGTAGGGGTGGGAAACCACAAAGCCCCGGCTCCCCGTGTCTTCGTCCTTTTGAGTTCATCGGCTTTTGAGCCTGTTTCGCCAGGCTCTTAAGGGGCTCTGCGCCGGACATCACGTGATGAGAAACGAAACGGAAAAGGCTCAACCCTTATGGCCCTTTATGAGCATATCTTTATGGTGCGCCAGGATGCATCGTCCGCACAGGTCGAAGCGCTGACGGATCAGTTCAAGACCGTTCTCACCGAAAACGGTGGCTCGGTTGGCAAGGCGGAGTATTGGGGGATCAAATCTCTCACCTACCGCATCAAGAAAAACCGCAAGGCACATTACTCCCTTTTGAACATCGATGCGCCGAGCGCAGCGGTGTCCGAAATGGAACGTCAAATGCGCCTCAGCGAGGATGTGATCCGCTTCATGACCATCAAGGTGGATGAGCATGAAGAAGAGCCCTCGGTGATGATGCGCTCGCGCTCGCAGCGTGACGATCGTCCGCGGCGTAAGTTCGATGATGATCGCGGTCCGCGCGGCGACCGGGACAGCCGTCCCCCGCGCGCTGAGGCCGAGGCAGAAAAACCGGCAGAAAAAGCCGCACCGGCAGAGGAGTAAGACCCATGGCAGCACCAAGTGGTGGCGGTGGCCGCCGTCCGTTTTTCCGCCGGCGCAAAACCTGCCCGTTTACCGGCGAGAACGCCCCGAAGATCGATTACAAAGACACCCGTCTGTTGCAGCGCTATGTCTCAGAGCGGGGCAAAATCGTGCCAAGCCGCATCACCGCGGTTTCGGCGAAGAAACAACGTGAACTGGCGCGCGCCGTTAAGCGGGCGCGTTTCCTGGGTCTGTTGCCGTACGTCATCCAATAGGATCGGCGGTTCTAGACGGACCTGAATGTTAATCCCGGTTGGGGCGGGGCTGGTAACGGCACCCGTCTCTAACCGCTGCGAACAGCGGGACAGCCTATGCTCGGTAACGCACCGACATATCTGATCGTTGGCTTGGTGGCCGGTCTCGTGGCCGCAGTGCTCTTTGGCGCTGTGATCACCGGTTCCGCCGTCTCCATTGGCCTTGTTTTCCTTATTCCTCTGCCGCTGTTTATCGCCGGCCTCGGATGGGGCGTGGTCAGCGCGCTCGCCGGGGCGGTTGTGGGCACCATTGCCCTTGTCTTCATGGCGGGCTTTAAGGTCGGCCTCGGCTTTGCCCTGCAAATGGCCGTGGCGCCGGTGGTGCTCTCCTATCTGTCATTGATTTCCCGGCCCGCTGCATCCGGCCCCGATGGCCAGCCCACGGGCGTGGAGTGGTATCCGGAAGGCCGGTTGGTGCTGTGGACCGGCGCGATTGTAACGGCCATGATCGGGATCATTGTGATCGTGGCGGGCATCGACCAGGACGTTCTGAAGGCTTGGGGCGCTGAGGCGCTCGATCACATCACCAAGCTGCAGTCGCAGGTGGCCAGCCAGACGGGCAATGAAACCAGTCTGGACAATTTCAAAGCGGCCTTCCAAGGCTTGGTGCCGCACATTCTGTCCATCACCGCGATGGTCTGGAGCGTGATGACCCTGGCCGTGTTCGGCATGGCGGCGCGCCTTTTGGGGGCCGCGGGCCGCAACATCCGCACCTGGGCACCGTTCTGCCGGTTGGCGTTCCCGCGCGGCGCCACGCTGGCGTTGGGCGCCGGACTGCTGGCGAGCTTTCTGCCGGGTCAGTTGGGCCTCATTGGCGAGGCCGGCATGACCACCATGATCACCGCCTTCTGCCTTCTTGGCCTGGCCACGGTCCATGGCCTGTTGGAGCACAGCAGCGCCCGCACGCCGCTCTTGTTCCTCACCTACACCATCATCTTCTTCTTTCCCCTGGCCCTGCCGGGTGTCATGGCACTGGGGCTGGCTGAACACATGCTGGGACTGCGGGCCCGCTTTGCGCAACCGCCGAGCGGACCGGCGGGCCCTGCGTCCACCTAACAATTAGAGAATTCAACAAATCTTAAAGGAGTATCAATCATGGAAGTCATTTTGTTGGAGCGCGTCGCCAAGCTGGGTGCGATGGGCGATACGGTGCGGGTCAAGGACGGCTTTGCCCGCAACTTTCTCTTGCCGCAAGGCAAGGCACTGAGGGCGAACAAGGCCAACATGGCCGTTTTCGAAGCCCGCCGTGAGGAGCTGGAAAAGCGCAACGCGGAAATGAAGCTGAGCGCCGAGGATGCGGCTCAAAAGATCGACGGGTCCAGCTATGTGGTGATCCGCTCGGCCGGGGAAGCCGGACAGCTCTATGGTTCTGTGTCCACGCGCGACATTGCTGCGCTTGTGGCTGCCGATGGTGCATCGGTGACCCGCAACCACATTGTTCTGCCGAACCCCATCAAGAATATCGGCATGCACGAGGTTGAGGTGAGCCTTCATGCGGATGTGTCGGTGACGGTGACGCTCAACGTGGCCCGCTCTGAGGACGAAGCGGAACGTCAGGCCCGCGGCGAAGACATCTTTGCTGAAGAGGTCGACGAGGACGACGACGCAGCGATCGCGCCGGAAGAGGTGTTTGAAGACGAAAGCGTGGCCGCCGATGCAACGGCTGAGTTGGCTGAGGCCGAAGCTGCCGAAGAAGCTGCCGATGAAGCCCACGCCGAATGGGCCGCAAATGCCGAAGCTGCAACCGCGGAAAAGGAAGCCGCTGCTGAAGCTGAAGCAGACGCCGAAGAGGGTGACGCGGACGCAGGCGGTGAGGATGCCGCCGCATCCGAGGAAGACGAAGCCAAGTCCTAGGCTTCAGGGCCTTTTGTGTTTGGCGCCCGCCTCAGGCAAGCGGTGGGCGCCGAACGCAGAGAGCGCGGAGATCGCGGCGGCGAGCGTGAGCACCGTTGTGTAGCTCGCGCTCAGATCGAAGAGATATCCGGCCAACCAGGGGAAGATGAGCCCCGCAGTGCCCCAGGCGGTGAACACCCGCCCGTAGGCCTTTATGCCGTTCAAGGTGCCAAAGAGGTAGGAGATCACCGCTGGATAAACGGCGATGATCGCACCATAGGCAAAGCCGATGAGCGCCAGCCCGGCCAAAGTGGCCTGCGGACCGCTGCGCATGAGCAAGACCGCCAGGCCGGCAAGGCTCAGGAGGGGCAGGCCGGTGAGCACCGTGCGCGTTGAGATCCGGTCTGTGAGCCAACCGGCCAGCACACCCCCCAACATGTTGCCGCCCGCCACAAGGATCGGCGCCCACACCAGCAAGGAGGTCGAGGCGCCCGCTGTTGCTGCCAGGCCGGTGGCGTGGCCGATGACCATAAGTCCTGCAGACACCCCTGCGCCATAAGCGATCCACAGGTGGACCAGCAGACGCGGTGTGTGGCTTGCGTCTTGGCTGGATGGTGCGTGTGCGGCGAGCTCAAAGCGCGCCCGGGCCAAATGAAAAAGGCCGCCCGCGGCGAGCCCTGCCGCAGCCAGACCCATAGCGAGCCTCTGCAAAGCGCCTGCCAGGCCGGAGCTGGTGAGTGCCTCGGTCAACAGGCCCGGGAACACCGCCGCCCCCAGGGCGTAGGCCGCCGTGGTGAGGCCCATGGCCAAGGCTTTGCGCGCTGGCATGGCCTGTGCGGAGATCTGTAGGGCGTATCCATATCCAAACCCGTTGGCGGCACCGAACAGAAGGCTGTAGCCGAGCCAGACCCCCCAGAGGGTGCCACTCCAGGAGGCGATCAGGCATCCCAGTGCGGCCAGAGCGCACGAGATCAGTGCGAACAGCGGAGGCTTCAGCAGACCGAAGACGCGGTGGCCGCCCAGCACCGCCAGGGTGAGGCACACCAGGGCAAGGGAGTAGGTGAGGCTGACCTCCGCCCGGCTGGCGGAGAAGGCCTCTTCCATGGGCGCGAGAAATACCGAGAAGGCGTGCACCGAGCCCAATGTCAAGGTGAGCACCATGGCACCTGCCAGCACCAATGGGCCGTTGGCTGCGGTGCTGTGCGAAGGGCTCGTCAGCGCGGTGCTCCATCCAGGCAGTTGGCCAGCCGGCAGAAGCCGTCCGGCGTGATTTCCTCAGCCCGCATGGTGGGCGACAGCCCGGCGCATTCGAGCAGCACGTCCGGCTTGACGCCCAAGGCCTTCAGGCTCTGGCGGACCATCTTGCGGCGCTGGCCGAACGCGGCAGCCGTGACTTTTTCCAATGTGGCCACCGAACTGCCGAGGAGCACCTGATCGCGGGGCACCAGTTGCACCACGGTTGAGGTGACTTTTGGCGGCGGTGTAAAGGCGCTTGGGTTTACGTCAAACAGGCAGGCTGCATCGGCTGTGGCGGCCGCCAGAACAGACAGGCGCCCATAGGTTTTGGAGCCCGGTGGTGCGGTGATCCGTTCGGCCACCTCTTTTTGGAACATCAAGGTGAGCGATGTGAACCAGGGCGGCCAGGGGTCTGATGACAGCCAGCCGGTGAGTAGGGCAGTGGAGATGTTGTAGGGCAGGTTGGCGACGATCTTGGCCGGTCCGTCCACCAGAGCGGCGAGGTCGAGCTTTAAGGCATCGCCGGGAATGATGGTGAGCCTGCCGGGGTAGTGCCGGGCCAGCTCTTCGAGCGCGGCGATGCAGCGGTCATCGCGTTCAATGGCCACCACGTGGCGCGCGCCTTCGTTGAGCAAAGCTCTGGTCAGGCCGCCCGGACCCGGCCCCACTTCCACCACGGTGCACGCCTGCAACGGCCCGGCTGATCTGGCAATACGGCCGGTGAGGTTCAAATCGAGGAGAAAGTTCTGGCCCAAGCTCTTGCGCGCCGACAGCCCATGGGCGGCAATGGTCTCGCGCAAAGGGGGGAGCTGGTCAGGCATCAGCCGCTTGAGTGCTCATCTTTGCTGCCATGTTGATGGCCGCGATCAAGCTGTCGGGCCGGGCGCCATCGGTGCCGGCAAGATCCAGCGCCGTCCCGTGGTCCGGCGACGTGCGCACGAACGGCAGGCCCAAGGTCACGTTTACGGAGGTGTGGAAGCCAAGGGTCTTCACAGGCAGTAACGCCTGGTCGTGATACATGCAGATGGCCACGTCGAAGCCGTCCCGTGCGGTGTCGCGGAACATGGCATCTGCGGGGTAGGGGCCGGTGACGTTCAGGCCCTGTGCGGCCAGCCGCTCCACGGCGGGGGCAATAATGTCTCTGTCTTCCGTACCCAAATGTCCGTCTTCGCCGGCATGGGGATTGAGACCCGATACGGCAAGGTGCGGCTCGGCGATGTGAAAGCGCTGCTTCAGATCGGCGTGTACAATCTCGCAGGTCTCGATAATCAGGTCGGTTGTGATGGCCGTGGGCACCGCAGCCAGTGGGATGTGAATGGTGACAGGCACGGCCCGCAACGTCTCGTTGGCCAACATCATCACCGGGCGGGCCGGGGGCTTTCCAGGGCTTGCCAGATGGGCGAGGAACTCGGTGTGGCCGGGATATTTGAACCCGGCATCGGCAAGGATGGCTTTCTGGATGGGGTTGGTGACCACGGCACCCACCTGGCCGGACAGCGCCATGGAGACGGCCGTCTCAATGCTGGAGAGCACCATCTGGGCGGTGGCCGTTGTGGGCTGACCGGGCTCTACAGGGCCGCCTGCGGCAATCGGCAAAATGGGCAGGGCCGTCTTGAACGCTTCGGCACAGTGATCGGCCGAGGTGATCTTGCGCACCGGAACGTCCGGTGCCCGTGCGCGGAAGAGCTCAGGATCGCAGATGAGGAAAAACGGCGGCATCGCTTCGCTGCGGGAGCGCTTGAACGCCGCTGCCGTGATTTCCGGGCCGATACCCGCCGGCTCGCCCGACGTCAGAGCCAGTGGACGCTCTGCAAAAGAGGCGTGCATGGGGCAGGCAAGATGCCCCTCACTTGCGGAGGGACACGTCCTTGTATTCGATGAAGGCGTTTTTGTGCAGCTCTCTCAAGTAGCTCTTGCTGAGGTTTTCGAGGCGCTCGTCCTCAAGCCGCCGCTTCACGTCTACGCGGGTGATTTTAGGGGCCTCCGGTGCAATCCGCTTGCGGCCGCAGAAGGCCATGATCTGCACCGCGGATCTGTCCGGGGCAACGCCCATCACGAATGCACTGCCCGGTCCGGCCTTATCCAGTGTGCTGCGCATCTCAGGCGTCATCTTTCTGGGGTCTGCAGGCAAGCGCTTACCGATCTGCACGTTGAACACGCCGCTTGTGGCCTTGCGGGCAGATCGGCAGGATTTGAAGCGCTGAGCGATGCGGTCAGCTTCGATCAGCCGCGATCTTGCCACCTCACCTGTGAGCTCGGGGGTGGCCTGCCGGTCAACCGGCAAAGTTATGGGCAACAATTCGTAGATACTGACCGCCTGCTGGCTGATTTGCCGTTGGAAGTCCCGTTGGAACTTGTTCATGCTGGCGTCTATCTGGGCATCGCTGATCGGCGGCAGATTTGGGTGCTTGTTTGAGACAATACGGTTCCAGCTCATCCGTGTGGCGATGTAGGTGTTGACCAAACGCGCCGACAAACCTTGCGATCTCAAACGTTTGGCGAGGTTTTGCAGGCTGGGCGTGTCGGCAATAATCTTCTCAACCCTGTCGTTGGGGAGCAGGAGCCTCAGCCGTTTGGCCTCTTCGGTCTTCAGCTTTTCGTCGATCAGGTTCTGCAGAGCTGCCTTTTTCTGTTGTCGTTCAGAACCACTCACCAAATCCGGTCTGAGGATTTTCAGCAGTTTGATGCGTTGGGTGATCTGGTATCCGCTGATTGCGGTGTCGTTCACGGTTGCCACCACACGTGTGGAGAGTGCGCTGGCCGGTGTGGCGGATGCCGCAAGTGCGAGAACGCCGGCGAGCAGGGGGCCCGCGAGCAGTTTGCCGGTGATGCGGCGCTGAGGGGAAGGTGTCAAAAGTCTAATCATCTGGATCGTCATCTGATCTTCGGTTCGCCGGGCCTTGCGTTCGCGAATGGCCCGTCTCAAAACAGCTTAAGTCAGTTTACGTCTGTGCCAGCCTCGACCGTGCCAAGAGTTTTGAACTCCACTGACAAGAGGAACGAACGGTCCGGCTCCACGTCGCGATCACGCGTTCTGCTCTCGCGATATGTCAGTTTGATGGTGGCGCAATCACATTCATAACCTATTCCGGCGTGTTGTGTCACCAGATAGCCGTCGCTCGCGTCATATCTGAGACCACCGAACAGATGGAAGTCCTGGCCAAGCTGAAGTGCGGCCTTTGACCAGATATGGTGCTGACGCGACACTCTGCCGAAAGCGGGTGATGCATCAACGTTGCTGTAGTTCACCGCAACAAAGAGTTTGTCGTACTTGAACTCAGCGTGCAGTTCCTGGTGCTTGGGATCGAACGTCCGGCTGTCGAACCTGCCGATATAGTGGAATGTCAGGTAGCTGTTGGGCGCGTACACAGCGGATGTGACAAAATCCGAGAACGTGTTCTCAAGCCCGGAATCGCGCGCAAAGCTGTTGCGTCCGGCCAGATGATAGCTCTGGCCCACAGCCACCTTGGCAAAGCCGCCATTGTTCATCAGATATTCGTAGATCAGCCCGATATCGGCCCGGGTGCCGCCATCGAAACGGTCCGTGCCGGAAAACCGGTCTGAGAGGAACTGATTGCTGGTGTCGAAGGTGAACGTGACGGCATCTTCGTTGGCAATCTTGTTGGCCTTCCGCTCGTTCGTGGCGGTGACGATCTGCGCGGCCGGCGTGATGATGTGTTGAGCATCCTCACCGGAGCTGATGAACGGCCAGCGAATATCCATACCCGCTTTGGGCATCACGCGGGCGACGCTTTCGTTGCCCCGAACGCCGCCGGGAACGGTGGGATCAAGCACGTTGGTGCTGGTGGCCACGCTGCCGCGCAGATTGGCGAAGGGGGTCACCAGCAATCCGGCGTCGCTGATCATTTGGCGCTGCCAGTGCAGGTCGGACGTCCAATGGCTGGCATCCACACCCCGGTTGCGGCTGAGCACATAGGACTTGGTGTCCAGCCCCAGCTCTCCGCCGAACACGGGCCGGTCGAAAATGATGCTGGAGCGAATATGGGGCGTGACGAAGGGCAGTGTTCTGCTGCCCTCGCCGGCAATGGTGCTCTGGTAGTGGTAAATGGCGGCGTTGAAGTAGTTACGATCCTTCAGGCCGGTCAAATAGGCGGTTGAGGTGAAGGTGTCGGTGCCGTCGATCTTGTAGCGCTTCAGAAACGTGTCGTCTGAGGTCAGGGTTCCGTTCCAGCCCCAATACCAGGCCGAATTGATGTTGAACTGGCCGAACGAGCGCACGGCGCCCCGCAGGCGCACGTCGCCGGGCGGGTCGACCCGGCGGTGCCTCAACTGATAAATCCCGGCCGCATCAATCTCGTAAGCGCCGTTGCCGGTATGATGGCGCCAGACAGCGCGGGCGAGCGGACCTTGCTTTGAGGTGATGGTGGGCCTCAACGTGAGATCGTAATTCGGCGCCAGGTTGATGAAATAGGGGATTTCAGCGATGCCGCCCAGAGTGTCGGAATAGCCGAACTTAGGGACCAGAAAGCCCGTGGCCCGCTTGGTTTGCGGATCAGGGTGCGACAGATAGGGCACCCAGAACACCGGCACGCCGCCCACTTCCATGCGGGCGTTTTCGTGATAGATCCGGTTATCGGCTTCCACATAGGTCGCTTTTGACGATTTGAGCTCCCAGAAGGGGGTTCCCGCCGCGCTGACGCAGGATTTGCAGCGCGTGTAGGCCACTTGCTCGAAGATGGTGATCGGACCTTCTTCGCGCTTCACATAGACCGCCTTGATCGTGGCGTCGTTGGTCATCAGGAACTCAACGAAATTGGCAAAGCCGGTTTTGAACTTATCGTCCAGAACCAGGTCGTCGGCTTTGACAATGTTGCCGTTGGGCTCGCGCAGCCAAACGTTGCCGAACGCCTTGAGCAAACCGGCCCGGCGGTCATAGACCACCTTGTCGGCCTTCAGGCGGTAGCGCCCGTAGACGATGTACACATTGCCCACGGCGATAGAAACACGGCTTTGAGAGTTATGGGTGAACCGGTCCGCCACCACGTCCATGGCTTCATTGCGTTCAGGCGCTTTCAGGAACGGTGAGACCGGGGATTGGGTTGCGGTGAAGGCGGGCGCTGCGGGCAGGAAGAAGAGGCTCATCAGAAGCGCGCACACGGCCAACGGCTTGAGCGTCTTTACCCCCGCCCCACGCCGATCGCCCCTTGCGGGCAAAAGTGCTTGGCCCTGCAACATCCAAACTCCGCAAACTGCACTCAACCGGGAGAATCCCACACTGGTGCGCCCCATGCTCCTTTGTAGCCCGGAGCCTTATTCATTTACCAGCAATTTCCGATAATTACCTCAATTTTTACCGGAATTTTTTAGAGCTAATCTTAATGCTCTGTGCAACCTTTTCGACAGGCGGATTTCTAGCAGTTGAATGTGCCCGATCCAGGGCCTAGATTCAGCTTAGGTCAGAGTGGGGCACGTCGCGCCCGGGCCTTCTCATTTTTTGCAACAAACAACTACGGAATTTCCATGAAAATCAAGTTTGCACGGCCGCAGCTGCCGAAGAAAGGCACGCTGGTATTGCTCGTCGAAAAGGGCGCAAAACTGGGGTCTTTGGGGCAAAGTGCCGACGAGGCCAGCGGTCAGCAACTGAGCCGGGCCATGAAGAGTGCGGGATTTGAGGGCAAGAAAGACACATTCGTGGATGTGCCCGGTCTCACGGGCGTGGGGCCTGATCGGGTGTTCCTGGCCGGGGTCGGCGCGCCGGAAGACTTGAGCGCGAAAGCCATGGAATTTCTCGGCGGCGCACTTGCCGGAAAGTTGCAAGGCCACAAGGGCACCGAGGCCACCATTGCGGTTGAGTGTGCCTCAGAGCTGAACATCGCCGAATCGGACGCGGCCGCGCGGCTGGCCTCAGGCATGAAGCTGCGGACCTATCGCTTTGATACCTACAAATCGAAGAAGAAGCCGGCAAAGGGCGCCGATCAGGGCCCGCAGAACATCACCATCGTGTCGGCGGACCATCTCAAGGCGCGCAAGGCGTTTGAGCCGTTGAGCGCATTGGCGGACGGCGTGCATCTGGCGCGCGATCTGGTGAACGAGCCGCCAAACATTCTTCATCCTGAGGAATTTGCAAAACGGATCAAGGGGTTAAGCAAATCCGGCCTGAAAGTGGAAGTGCTCGGCGAGAGCCAGATGAAGAAGTTGGGCATGGAGACCCTTCTGGCCGTGGGCCACGGCTCAGAGCGCGAGAGCAAGCTGGCCATCATGCGCTGGTCCGGTGGGCCCCGGAACCAGAAGCCGGTTGCGTTTGTGGGCAAGGGCGTGACTTTCGATACGGGCGGTATTTCGTTGAAACCGGGCGCCGGCATGGGGGACATGAAAGGCGATATGGGCGGTGCAGCCTGTGTCACCGGGCTGATGCTTGCGCTTGCCGGCCGCAAGGCCAAGGTGAATGCCGTGGGCATTGTGGGGCTGGTGGAAAACATGCCGGATGGCCGGGCTCAGCGGCCTGGCGATATTGTCAACTCCATGTCCGGCCAGACCGTTGAAGTGCTCAACACGGACGCAGAGGGCCGGCTGGTTCTGGCCGATGCGCTCTGGTACACCCAGCAGCGGTTCAAGCCGCAGTTTATGGTGGATTTGGCTACTCTGACGGGGGCCATCCTCATCGCCCTTGGCAAGGAGCATGCGGGGATGTTCTCCAACAGCGACGAGCTGTGCGAGCGTCTCACCGCGGTTGGGCACGCCACGGGCGAGACCGTCTGGCGCATGCCGCTGGGTCCGGCCTATGACAAGATGATCAATTCCGACTTCGCCGATATGAAGAACATCGGCGGACGCGAGGCCGGGGCCACCACGGCGGCGCAGTTCCTGCAGCGTTTCGTAAACGATGTGCCCTGGGTGCACCTGGATGTGGCCGGAACCGCCATGGGGTCGAAGAAAACCGCGATCAACCAAAGCTGGGGCGGCGGCTGGGGCGTGCGCTTGCTGGATCGGCTTGTGGCGGAGCATTACGAGGGGAAATAGGGGCTTGCAAACAAACGTCACCCCGGAATTTGCACCAGCAAATATCCGGGGCCCAGAGCGTTGCGCCCCTGGGTCCCTGCTTTCGCAGGGATGACGGACTAGAGCAGGGATGACGGACTAGAGCAGGGATGACAGACTGGAGCAGGGACGCGGGCTGGATGTCACCGCCCGCGCTTTGGCAGCACCATCCCCGTTTTGGTTTCCCTGTAGGTGATCACAAGGCCCGCGGCGACGATCAGTCCGGAGCCCAGCCAGACTGAGGCGCCGGGGTGCTCGCCCCAGTAAAACCAGCCGATCAGGGCCGCCCAGATGAGGGCCGTATACTCAAACGAGGCGTTCAGCGCGGCCGGTGCGTTGCGGTAGGCGACGATCATCAGATAGGAGGCCGTACCTCCGATCAGCGCCAAGGTGAAAAACAGCCCCAGATGGTTGGTTTGCGGCGCAACCCACACGAACGGCAGGAACGGTGTGGTGGCGAGCCCTGCAAAGATCGTGGAATAGGTGTACATGGCCACATTGGTTTCGGTGCGGGACATGCGGCGGGTATGCAGCACGGCGAGCGCGAAAAACACCGCCGATGCCAGGATCAGCAAGGCTTCCGGCCGGAACGCATCGGTGCCCGGCTGCAAGATGACGAGCGCCCCCACAAATCCGATGACCACCGCCAGCCAGCGGTAAGGGCCCACGCGCTCACCCAGCATGGGCCAGGACAGGGCGGTGACGAAGAGGGGCGCCGAAAAGGCCACCGAGATGGCTTCTGCCAGAGGCAGATATTTGAGACCGCGGAAGAACAGCGCCAGGGCTGAGAACATCAAAAGGCCGCGCAGCACATGCAGCCAGGGATGCTTTGTGCGCAACCCGGCCGTGCCGCTCACCGCGATGGCGATGGCCACGGGGATGAGGCCGAAGGCGTAGCGGAAGAACACGATCTGCACCGAATCGTAGCCGGCCTGGCCGAACCATTTGGCCAGGGCATCGGCAAAGGCGAAAAAGAAGATGGCTGCCGCCACGGCGGGCAAGCCGCGCGCCAGATTGTGTTCCAGGGGCGCGGGCTCAGTGTTGCTGCTCATGAGGCGCTCAGATCATATCCTCAAACGGGATGATTGTGGATTTTACGGTCTTCATGGCCATGGCCTGGCCGACCGCATCCTTGATGCCGTCCTCGGTGAAGGGGAACAGGGTCTGCATCTTGTGCCAGGGGTATTTGTCCCGGGCCTGGTAGAGCATATCGACGCCAAGCGGCAAATCGTTGGCGGTGAAGGCCCAGGAGCCCAGCACGTTGAGGTCTTTCGCGCAGATCCGGTGCCAGCTTGTCATGATCTCGCCGGCATCGGTGAACTGGCCCATCTCCACGTACGTGCCCCCGTCGCGTAGAAACTCAATGCCCTCAGGGCCGGCCGTGGGGTGGCCGGAGCAGTCCATCACCAGATCGGCGCCGTATCCGCCAACGATCTCGCGCACGGCGGCAATGCGGTCTGCCGGCTTTAGAATTTGTTCAATGTTCACAGTGGCTTCCGCGCCGAACTCCCGGGCGAGCGCGAGGCGCGGCTCTTCCGGAGCGCCCACCGCGATGACCCGGCCGGCCCCCATTTCCTGGGCCGCGGCCACGGCCAGAATGCCGATCGGGCCGGTGCCCTGAATGACCACCGTGTCGTTCCACTTAAAGCCGCCGGCCTTCATGGCCCGGTTGAAGGCGCGGATGCACGAGGTGAGCGGCTCCGACAGCGAGCCCAGAAGCAAGGACATATCGTCGGGCAGCTTGTAGATCTTGGTGCCCGGCAACTCGCCCAGATCCACAAACACATACTCCGCCCATCCGCCCCACAGGTGCGGCGGCTTATCGAACCCCAGATAGCGGCCGTAATAGACCGGGGTGAGGCATTTGTTGGCGGTTTCCGGATAGTGCAGGCACCAGTCGCAATGGCCGCACGGCATGAGCGGCGGCAGCATCAGCTTGGATCCCACGGTGATTGGTTTGCCCATGAAGTCGGTCTTGAGCTCATCGCCGATTTCCACAATCACGCCGGCCAGTTCGTGGCCGAGTGTGAAAGGCCAGGGCAGCTCTTTGGGCCAGTGACCGCGCAGGATGTGCTGGTCGGTGCCGCAGACCCCGCACGCGCCTATTTTGATGAGCGCGCCTTTGGGCGGCACCTTCGGCCAAGGCACTTCATTGATGACCGGATCTGACCCGGGGCCGGAGTGGGTGGAGACGCGGATGGTACGCGAGCCGTTGGCGGGCATGGAGGGCCTCTGAGTGTTGTGAACGCACCGGCGCATTCCAAGCAAGTCTGGGGGCGGGGGTCAATAAAGTTTTGGCAGCCGTCATGCTGTTCTATATCTTGCCCCTCAAGCTCATGACCGAAGTTCTGTTTTATCATCTCGAACGCCGCCCCTTGGAGCAGGTGTTGCCGCAGCTCCTGGAAAAGACCTTGGAGCGCGGGTGGCGTGCGGTTGTTCAGGCCGGGTCCGAAGAGCGGGCCGAGGCGTTGTCGCAGACGCTTTGGACCTACCGGGACGAAGCGTTCCTGCCTCATGGCAGCGCGGCGGATGGCCATGAAGAGATGCAACCGATCTTTCTGACCGGAGGGGCCGTAAACCCCAATGGCGCTCAGATCCGCTTCTTTGTGGCGGGCGCCTCCAGCGAAGACGTTTCGGGATATGAGCGGGCGGTTTACATGTTTGACGGTCATGATGAAAGCGCGGTCGCGGCGGCGCGGGAAACCTGGAAAGCGATCAAGGCGCAAGGCCACGACGCCACCTACTGGCAGCAGTCGCCGGAAGGGCGCTGGGAGAAAAAGGCGTGAGCGGCGGGGCGCGGCAGGATTTTGACGCACGCCGGGCCGAGGCGCGCGAGGCGGCCACGAGCCGGCTACGGAACCTGGCTGAAGACGATAACGGCCAGAGCTGGTTTGAAGATGTGTACAAGGCCGCTGCCGGCGATCCCGCACGGGTGATGTGGGCCGACCTTGAGCCGCATCCGGGCCTGGCCGAATGGATCGGCCGCAGCGGAAACCTGTATGAGGGCCGGGCACTGGATGTGGGGTGCGGGCTGGGAGACAATGCCGAAGCGCTTGGCCAGTTGGGCTATGAGGTGACCGCTTTTGACCTTTCGCCCACGGCGGTTGCCTGGGCGCGCCAACGCTTTGCCGGCTCACCGGTGACCTATGTGGCGGCGGATTTGTTTGAGGCGCCGGAGGCATGGGCGGGCGCTTTTGACCTGGTGCATGAGACTTACACGCTTCAGGCTTTGATGCCGGGCAAGGGGTTGCGGGAAAAGGCCATGGGCCACCTCGCACGCTTCGTGAAGCCTGGAGGCCGCCTTCTGGTGATCGCCCGGGCGCGGGCCGAGGACGACGCGCCGAAGGGCCCGCCTTGGCCGCTGGCCCGGTCCGAGTTTGACGGGTTCTTGAATGCAGGGCTTGAAGTGAAGAATTTTCAGAAGTTTGTGTTGCGCGAAGAGGGCGAAATCCCTCACTTTCGCGCGGAGTACGTGAGGCCCCAATGAGTGACGATAAACCCAGTTACCGGCTTTTGACCGGCCCTGATGATCATGCGTTCTGTGTTCGGGTGTCGGAGGCCTTGGCCGAGGGCTATGTGCTCTATGGCTCGCCGGCCATCACCTATAACGGCGCCACCTGCATTGTGGCCCAGGCCGTGGTGCTGCCGGAGGTGGTGAGGTAGGGGTGCCCCGGGACGAAGCATAAAAAAACGCGGAGGACCGAAGTCCTCCGCGCTTAGAGATGAGCCCCCCAGCGCATCTCTAGTGAACGATTTTAACCGTCGTGTTCTTACGCCCGTTGGCCTTCACCATGTTGTAGAACGTGCGCGCATCGTTTGGATGCAGGCGGATGCAGCCATGGCTGGCCGGCCGGCCCAGGCGGTTGATGTGGTTTGTGCCGTGGATCGCGTATCCGCCCTTGAAAAACACCGAATGCGGCATGGGCGACATGTTGTATTTGCGCGAGTGCCACATTTCGTGCAGCCGGGTGGGGCGCCAGGATCCGGTGGGCGTTACATAACCGCGCCGGGCCGTGGACACCTTGAACGAATGATAGCGGCGGCCATTGACGTAAACGTTCATGCGCTGATCGCTGATATCGATCTTGGCGGTGATTTTGCCTTTCGGCGCGGCGGCTCTGAAAAAGCTGAACCCGAAGGTGCCTTTGCCGCTGGAGAACCCGTTATTCTCTGCCAAAGCCGCTCCGGGCGCGAGGAAGACCGCCGCGCCCAGCGCCGCTGCAAAGCTGGTTGAAGTCATGGAAAAAAGTGTTGCTCTAGAGGTCATATTATTATCTCAGCCTTTTATGGTTCAACCAAGCTTCCTAGAGCTAAATACCGAACAAGAGTTTTATTCGTAAATCAAAACGGGCTGTGGTCTGCGGATTATGGTGCAGGTGTGGCATCTACACCACGGTTTGGCCGCATCCTGTGGGGAAAACGTTTCGCCTACTCGCCCTGCAACGCTGCACCGAGGTGAACGGCCGAGCCATTAAGTATGAGATCCGCGCGGTGCAGGTCGTCAGGAACATTACTTCTCAAAAATACTATATCTATTTTTAGTCATGTTGATTTTCGCCACATTTTGAGATAAAAATAACGCGTCCAAAGATATTGTGATGAATTTGGAAATGTTGACAAGTTTTAGTTGACAAGTTTTAGTTGACGAAAGATCCATCACAGTGTTTGGCCATTTTGGGGCCGGGGACGCCTGCGCGCCGGTGTTTCGTTATCGTTTACACCGGTTCAACGACTGCACTAGGTGCGTGGCAGGTGGCATTAACCCATAAACGCGAGTAAAAAATGGAACAGGAACAAGTCGAAACAACTTCAGAACTTCTCGAACTTTCTACCGAAATCGTTTCAGCCTATGTAAGCCATAACGTTGTACCGGCATCTGAACTGCCGGAATTGATCACCAGCGTGTATGGTGCCATGGCTTCTACTCAATCAGAGGCTAAAGAAACCAAAGAGCCGTTGAAACCGGCAGTGTCGGTCCGCAGATCTATCACTGATGACTATTTGATCTGCCTGGAAGACGGCAAAAAGTTCAAATCCCTCAAGAGGCATTTGAGAACCCATTACGGGCTGTCGCCGGAGGAGTATCGCGACAAGTGGGGCCTGCCCAGCGATTATCCCATGGTGGCGCCGAATTATGCGGCTGCGCGCTCTGAGCTTGCCAAGAAAATGGGCTTGGGCCAGCGCGGCGGACGGCGCAAAGCGGCCTAAAAGCCCGTGGTTATTGGGGGCTCGACGGCGAGCTCCCAAAGAACTGCTCTCGCCCGATCGGTGCTTGCCAAATCACTGAGCACTGATTCATAGTCGAATCACGTTGATAGAACGTGATTCGCAAGGGGCGGCAGGCGTGAAAGTTCCAACGGCAGAAGCATTTAGATCACAATTGGTGATTCCCGAACAACGCCAGTTGTTCGACTATTGGCTGGAGAAATCGGCGGACAGATTCATGCCATCGCGCAAGGATATCTGTCCCTCCCATTTTCCTCGGCTTCTCCCCTTCATTTCTCTGGTGGAGCGGGACCGGCACGCGGATCGGTTCAAGATCCGGCTGTCCGGCACCCGGCTGCGCGAGATCTATGAGCGCGAAGTGACGGGATGCTTCGTGGAGGAGCTCGATTGTGTTGACCAGCCGGACTACTGGGCCGGCACCTATGCGCAGATCGTTGAGTCCGCGCGCCCGGCGCAAGGGGTTGTGCGGGGCCCGTGCGGCACGAAAGATCATCTGGTGCAATTCTGGCTGAGGCTGCCTTTGGGGTCGGAGGAAGGCCAGGTTGACATGATCTTGGCCTATGACCGGTTTGTGCCGGCCTTGGAAATGTCGGAGCTGCAGACCAACTGCGCGTGAATTGAGGCGGGTGTCTTCGGCTTTGTGCCTCTGCGCT
>JANQOW010000005.1 GCA_028285595.1 Hyphomicrobiales bacterium | reverse complement strand
GTCGTAGGCGCCGATGGAGATTTCGCAATTCAGGCGGAGCGTCTCGCAAATGCCTGCCATGATCTCAACGTTGAAGCCCCGAAGAGAACCGTCCTTATCGCGAAAGTTGAACGGGGGGTAATCGTCGCCGGTGATGATCTTCAGCGTTTCCACCACGCTCAGATCAGGCGCCGGATCGGGCTTTTCGATCCGCCAGAACAGAGGCACCGGCATGGGCCCTGGCTCGCTGGCATCCTGCGCCAGCGCTGCCGCACCGAACACAGTTACCAAACACACCAACGCAAGCGTGCACGCGACCCTATGGAAAGTACGATCGGTCATTGCCCTCAAGTCACACAATTCGCGGGCTGTTTTGTCACAAACCTGATTGCATAGCTACCCTGAAGACGATACAACTTTAAGTATAGTTTTCGGTTTGAATGTTGAGCCATCGGGGGGAGCTCGATATGGACCCATCTGGCAGCGTGCCGCCACGCGTTCCTTTTCGCGTTCAGGATGAACATGCTCCGCCAGATCCTCCTCCCGTTCAGTTGGCCATCGCTCCGCAAGACTTGGCGTTCGCCCGCCGGGAAAGCCAGAGATCGGGCATGGATGTGGGCTCTGTGCTTTTGTCTTACGGTCTGGTCAGCGCCGAGGACTATTGCCGCAGATTGAGCCGCTCCGGCTCGCTCGACTATCTTCAAGGTCCCTTCCTGGACCGTGCCGCGGCTGTTTGTGACCCCTCCGGGATTGCTCAGATTGCCCGCGCGGGCCGCATTCCGGCAAGCTGGGATACAACCGGAACCCGCTACGCGGCGGTTCTGCCATCGAGCCAACGCGGAGCCCACCCGGGCAGTATAGCCGGGCTGACCACACGCCAGGAACTGGGCGACTCATTGCGGAACAGCCACCGCAGGTATCTTTCAAAGAAGGCCTCTGAGGGCCTGGCCCGAAACCAGCCGGAGATGTCCGCCGCAAGACGCATGACCTGGGGTCAGATCGGCTCTGCCCTCAGCATCGCTCTGGGCGTTGCCGGTTGTGCCTATGCAACCCCGGCAGCGGCGCTGGCGACACTCATTATTGTGTTCTCCTGCTTCTTTCTGTCCGTGATCACATTGCGCTGCCTCGTGCTCTGGCCGCCTTCCGTGCCGGTGAGCCCGGAGCTTACGTTGCGGGACGCTGAGCTGCCCACCTACAGCGTACTGGTGCCGCTTTACGGGGAGGCCAACATGGTGCCGCAGTTGCTGGATGCTCTCTGCGCACTCGACTATCCGGCATTAGGTAGCAAACGCACCAATGATTAACAGGCATTCCAAACAGACTCCACATGCCGCAACTTTCACGGCATTGTTTGGTCATGAGCTTCTTCAAGAAATTCTGGGTGGCAATTTCGTTTGCCTTGACGTTGGTAGGCATCTTTTGGCTCCCCAGAGATACGGCGGACTGGAGAGAAGCTTTAGAACCATGGAAGCGAGCGCTTTCCATGGTTGATCAAAACACCGCTCTTTGGCTGTTTGCTTTAGTCGCGCTAGTTTACATTTTTTGGATTGATCTGCGCCCTTACGTTCGTCGCTGGTTTCGGTCTGTTAGGGGGCTAGATCGTGGCCCTGTAGTTGATATGCATTTTCAGGTGACGGACTGTTACGAAACTATGTTGTCTGGAACGGTAGATGACGCACCAGAAGGTATGCGCAAAGTAACCGTCACAGGTGAAGAAAAGTACCTCCGAGTCCGTTGCGTAAGCCGCTCAGGATCGAGAATTAACGACTGCGAACTTCGAGTAGTTAATGTGCATCGTATTGGTCCCTCCGGCATAGCCCATAGCCTGGATTTTACAGACACAATCCCTTTGAAATGGGGCGACCCAGACAATGGAGAGTACAGAATTAAGATGACCGGCGATGTCCGTTACTACGCATGTTTTGCGAAGCAAAGCGCAGACGAATACCCTATATTGCTAGAAAGAAGCGCTCCGCTAAAATACGCAAAATTATTTGCAAAAACAGGGCGCTATAGGGTCCAAATCCGATTTAGTGGAGACGATGTTAGCGCGCAGCAGATCAATATCGATTTCGAGTGGAATGAAGAGACTAAGGAGCTTCTTCTGCCCGAAAGCATGGTCTATTCAATCAATGTCGAAAAATCAGCTCGCGACAACCTATTGCCTCTAAGCACTGCGCCAAAAAAGCCGCACTGAATTTCCCCCTCGCCAGCTTGTTTCGAATGTTGGCTTCTTTCTCATTCACACCAATTTCTGCGAGTCCTTCAACCAGTTGCGCGTAGGTCACACCCTTTCGCTTCAATTCGGCCTTTAGGAGGTTTGCAACTAGCGTTTCCCACTTGTCCTTATCTGGCATGGTATCACCTGCGATAAAAAATGTATCATAAATGATATATATGCCCTTGTAAGAGATACGTCAACGTACTATATACGATACATAAGATATCGGAGATAGTACAAATGTCGCAACACTTCCTTCTTTCCGCTAAGGCCCGCACCCTGAGCCTCAAGGAAATCTACAAAGGCGGTGAAGACAAGGCTTATGAGACGTTCTGCAACATCCGTTGGCATTCAACGGACGGTGAGCCTGTTTGCCCGCAGTGTGGCTGCATTGGTGCTTACAGCATCTCTACGCGCCGCAAGTTCAAGTGCAAGGCCTGCCATCACCAGTACAGCGTTACGAGTGGGACAATTTTTGCCTCGCACAAGCTGGACTTCACCGATCTGCTGGCCGCAATTGCGCTGTTTGTAAATGGCGCCAAGGGTATGTCTATGCTCCAGCTTTCGCGCGATCTAAATGTCCAGTACAAAACGGCGTTTGTTCTCGCACACAAGCTTCGTGAAGCGCTTTCTATGGAGCGTGAAGGGGTTGAGCTTGACGGCGAAGTTGAAGTTGACGGGGCATATTTTGGCGGTCACATCCGGCCCGTAAACGAAGCTGAGAACCGTGTGGATCGTCGCCTTGCCAAGCACCAGACCGGCAAGCGCCGTGTGGTGGTGGCTTTCCGTAAACGCGGGGGCCGGACGCTGCCTTTCGTAACCAAGAATGAAGGCGAAGGGGTTGAGTTGGCCAAACAGCATGTTGACCGCATGGCCGTTATGCACGCCGATGAGGCTACGCATTGGGACCCGCTGCATGATGGCTGGCAGGTTGGCCGGATCAACCACTCAGAAGCCTACAGCCTGGATGGCGTTTGCACGAACCAAGTTGAAAGTTACTTCTCTCGCCTGCGCCGGATGGTGCGTGGTCAGCACCACCACGTAAGCCCGAAATATCTTCACCAATTCGCCAATCATGCTGCTTGGCTTGAAGATCATCGCAGGGAAAGCAACGGTGCACTTGCTGGTCGGCTGATCGGCCTAAGCATGGCGCATCCGGTTAGCCGGAATTGGAAGGGGTATTGGCAGCGGGCGGCATGATGATCCCGTCTCTAACGAGTTGTTCTAGCCGATTTAATATCAGTGTGCGGGCAACTTCAGCCCTACTGCTCCCGTGCAAACCGACATCAATAAGCTGCTCAACCATTCTAACTGCTTGACTTGGCAGTGAGATCGAAAACTGCTCAGTGCTCTGATTGGCGTTCTTCTTTTTTGGCATACACTTTACTAACAATGTTCTTGCAATGGGAGAACATGTTATATACCTTGAATCGAGATTAGAGTCGAAATGATTCGACAGGCAATATCTGATTTGCTTGGATGAAAAGCTTAGGGCCTCCCGAAGGAGGCCCTGTGGCGGAGACGGTGGGATTCGAACCCACGGAGGTGTTTGCCGGACGAAGTTAGAGCTAGATCAGGCCTTTACCCCGACGGTTTTAAAGACCGCTGCATTAAACCACTCTGCCACGTCTCCACATGGAGAGAGGGCCGGTCACTAATTGGACCGGCCCTTTCCGTTTAACCGTGTTGGCTGAATCGTTCAAGGGATAGTAGCATAAACCTGTTAGCCACCACCACATCTTGTGAGATGCCATCATATTGGCATTGTCCACGCAATCGCGCCTATCCGCAATTCCGCAATCTTTGAGCTTCTAGCGCTACCATTTCAATTAAGTACGTAAGGAACGGCAGCTTCGCCGCTCTGGTGCGAACAGCAAGCTGCCCGGCGATTTGCTCTATATATTCGGCCAGATCGTCCTGCCCAACTTGCTTGGGTATTTGACGGTTCTCCATCTCAGTCCCCCCGATGGTTGATGTACGTTTACGGCCATCACTTTAGCGAGGGGGAGCCCGGTTGTATCCCAAGATCGTTCGTGCAGTATTTTTCCGTGTGATCGCCAACCGAGCTAATTGCCGTTTTCAGATGGCAATTATGCGGCTTCCTTTGCCTTTTCTTCTGGAATCGTCCGTGCGACTTTCTGAGCAACCGCGGTTATGGTTTCTTGGCTAGGCTTTTGACCAAGATCCTCAAGCACGCGCCTAACAAAATCCTCTGCGTATTCGGTTCTGCTATTCATCATCATTCACCAGCTCTTCCCACGTTCGGTCGATTATAAGATCGGTGAAGTCTGTAACCCAATACCTCTGACGAAGTTTTGCAGCGTCTAAGGTGCGGCGAAGTGACTCGTCAACTTCCATAATTGGCGCTAGGGCCTTAGCAACATCATCTGGCCGTATGGTTGATCCAGGTGGGAATCCACCCTTAACAAAATTATACGTTCTTTGGGCGGCCTGCAGCCACGTTGCTCGATTATTGTCAAACAATTCAACCAATTTTGCTTTTGCGAGTCTCTGTTCTGCACGGAGTGTCAGTGCCATCTCATTTGATCCCCAAAACCTCTATCAGAGCTGCAATGAATACGGCCGCAAAAGAAAGCACGAGCATGATCGCTGCTACGTGCACGATTTGATCGCAAGGCCAATAATTGTAGGCAAATGACAGAAAGGTTGCCGTTAGCGCCATAGCGAAGGCTGCAAACGCAAACCAGCCTCTTTTTTGAAATCTTGATCTAACAGTATCTTGTTCTGTTGTGGAGTAGGATTCATACGCAGCCACAACACCACCTAAAAACACTAATAATAGACCAGAAAGAGCGCCACCAATCCCACTAATATCATTTGCGAGTTCTTGCATGAAAACATGAGAACAATGATTTAATTCGCAGTCAAGCCTAAACTACTCCACACAATCGCCCCCGAAACCTTTCCCAAGCGCCTTGCCCGCCCCTGTTTCTCCCACCGCCGCATAATCTGCACGATCTTGTAAGCAACGGATTGGCGCAGGTGACGGTCTGTATGGTCAAGCTCTTTGGCCTGAATCACAAACAGGGCCATCTCTCTCGTATTCATGCCGTTGGGATGTGTCTCTAGTGCCTGCTGGCACAGTTTGGGAAGCTCATGGCGTGGGAATAGTCGCGTAAGGTTCATGTAAGCCGTAACTCTATGGCCATCGGCTGAAAATACCTTGATTACAGCGAGGATTGCAGACAGATCGCGGCGAGCGTCTTCTAGGTCACGCTCAAGCGAACCTATGTGCGCCTCTATCTCTTTGCGCTTCTGACTGAGCGTGTTGATAACCTGCGGATCTGCCATGGCCTAAAATGGCCAAATCGGACGATATCTGCCATAAGATTGTTGGTGCGTTTGCTACCTAATGCCGCGACTATCCCGCCGCTCTGCTCGACATCAAACTCATTTTGGAGGAGCACGATAAAGACACCCTTGCCGTGGTTCGCGCTCACCGCCTGCCGGCCTGCTTTGAGATCATTCTGGTGCCGCCCTCCTGTCCAAAGACAAAGCCAAAGGCGCTCAACTTCGCACTGCCGTTTGCATGCGGCCACCTTTTGACCATCTACGATGCTGAGGACATTCCCGATCCTGATCAGCTCCGGCTGGCGGCGGCGGCCCTCATGCACGGTCCGGCTGATCTGGCCTGCGTTCAGGCCCGCCTGGCGTTCTACAATGCCAACGAAAACTGGCTCACCCGACAGTTTGCGATCGAGTATGCCTCCTTGTTCGATGTGACCTTGCCGGTGCTGGCCGCTTACGGGCAACCTCTTCCTCTGGGCGGAACCTCGAACCATTTCCGCACGGACGTGCTCCGGGAGGCAGGTGGTTGGGATCCGTTTAATGTCACAGAAGACGCCGATCTCGGCGTGCGGCTGGACCGGCTGGGATACCGGGTGGATGTGCTGAACAGCACAACATTAGAAGAAGCTGCCTTCAGCCTTGGAAACTGGCTTCGGCAACGCTCACGCTGGCTCAAGGGCTGGATGCAAACCTGGCTTGTGCACATGCGCTCACCCGTGACCACATGGCGCGAGATGGGAGCGGCGGGTTTTACGGTGTTCCAGGTGCTTATGGGCGGCATCGTGATTTCTGCCCTGGTGCACCCCGTGTTCCTGGTGGGCATCGCCTATGGGCTGGCCGCTGGAACGTTCTGGCCGCACCCGGCCAGTGCGCTTGCGGTCTTTCTCTTCGCGCTTCAGCTCGTGGTGCTCTTGCTGGGGTACGGCTCCATGATGCTCATCGCCTGGCGGGGGCTGGCGGTTCGAGGTTTGAGCGGATTAACCGCCTCCATAGCCGCCATGCCGATCTACTGGCTGCTGGTCTCCGCCGCAGGATGGTACGCGCTGTGGCAGCTTGTCAGCGATCCGTTCTACTGGGAAAAGACGGCGCACGGCCTCAGAGCGAACCGGGGTCGTAAGCCTTAAAGTGCTTGGACAGCTTCAGGCCTTGGCGCTGGTAATTGGAGCCGATGCCTTGGCCATAGACCTGCTCGGGTTGGTTTGCCAAGCGTTCGTAGATTAAGCGGCCGATGATCTGGCCATCTTCGAGGATGAAGGGAACCTCGTGGCTGCGCACCTCCAGCACGGCGCGGGCGCCTTCTCCGCCCCCGGACACGTGGCCAAAGCCCGGGTCGAAAAAGCCGGCATAGTGCACTCTGAATTCGCCCACCAGCGGATTGAACGGCACCATCTCGGCAGCGTAAGCCGGCGGGACGCGGACCGCTTCCTTGGAGGCGAGGATGTAGAACTGGTCGGGATCCAACACCAGTTCGCCTTCGCTCCAGATCGGCTCCCAATAGTCAAGCACGTCGCACGCGGCCTTCTTGTCCACGTCGATCAGGCCCGCATGACGCTTTGCCCGGAAGCCGATGGGTTGCCCCGGTCCTTGGCTTCTCAGCTCCACGGACAGGGCCAGTCCGCCGTCAACATTCACCGCCCCTGTGGTGATCAGCGGTTCGGCATCGTGCAACTGCCGGATCAGATCGTCGGACGCTTCGATCTCACCGCTCCGGAACCGGATCTGCGAAAGCCGCGAGCCGGGCCGAACCAAAATGGAGAATGTGCGCGGTGAAATCTCAGCGTAAAGCGGGCCGCGATAACCGGCGGGCACTTGGTCGAACTCCTGTGCGTTGTCGGCAATCACACGGGTGAACACATCAAGCCGTCCGGTGGAACTCTTGGGATTGGCCGCCGCCGAAATGTGATCGGGAAGGTCCAAGGCCTCCATGAGCGGCACTATGTAGACACATCCGGTTTCCAGCACCGCCCCATCGCTCAGATCGAAGCGATGCAGGGAGAGTTGGTCCAGCCGATCACTTACCTTGGAGCCCAAGCCAGGCAGAAAGCTCGCCCGCACCCTATAGGCGGTCAAGCCCAGGCGCAGATCGAGACTGGCCGGCTGTATCTGGTCAGCATCAAACGGGATCTCAGGCAGAATATGTCCCTCAGCCTCCAGATCCTGAACGGACGCGGCCGGCAGAATGCCGGTCTCAAACTCGGTGCGGTTCTCGGACAAAGCGTGAATACCCATGTGCGGTGATACGGCCTGGTTGGTTTGGAGCGCACTATCTCTGCGGCGGGCCCAAGGTTCAACACAAATTCCGCCCCACGTGGATAACTGGGTAGAAGTCCGGGGCCAGAATGGGGTAATTTCAGGTGCGGCCTTATCTTTTCGGGAAAGGTGAGAGGATGTACGACCGGACAACCCGTTCCATACTGGTGACCGCAGAACCAACTTATCTTGAGACCGAATCGGATCCTGACGCCGGGCGGTACTTTTGGGCCTATACGATTGCCATTGAGAACCAAGGCCAGGAAACCGTACAACTCCTCACGCGCCACTGGCAGATCACGGACGCCCAGGGCAATATGCAGGAGGTGCGGGGGGATGGAGTCATTGGTGAACAGCCCGTGCTCGGTCCGGGCGAACGCTTTGAATACACATCCGGTGCGCCGCTACCGACGCCGACCGGCTTTATGGTGGGGAGCTACAATATGCGGAACTCCAGCGGTGAGCATTTCGACGTGGCGATCCCGCCGTTTTCCTTAGACAGCCCGCATATGGATGGCGCCGTGCACTGATGGAACATGTTCGCGGGCCGAGGCTGGACCTGATCCGTGCTTGATATCCGGCCGATTATCCTGGTCGTGGGGATCTTCCTGACGACTCTGGGCTGCGCAATGCTGTTGCCGGCCATCTTGGACCTGCTTTTGTCGGACCGGGACTGGCTGACGTTCGTGTTTTCCGCAGGCCTGACGCTTTTCAGCGGTATTGCGCTGGTGCTGGCCACTTGGGGCCGATCGGAGACCCTGAACGTCAAGCAGGCCTTCGTCTTGACCGTGGTGTCCTGGCTGGCGCTCGTGACCTATGCGGCCCTGCCGTTTTGGCTCGGCGAGTTGCAGCTCTCGTTCACCGATGCGTTTTTTGAAAGCATGTCGGGCCTCACCACCACAGGCGCCACGGTGATCACGGGATTGGACAGCGTGGCGCCGGGCCTGTTGCTGTGGCGCGGGCTGTTGCAGTGGATCGGCGGCATCGGGATCATTGTGATGTCCATCGCCGTTCTACCGATGCTGCAAATTGGCGGCATGCAGCTCTTCCGTATGGAATCTTCGGACACCTCGGGCAAGATCCTGCCGCGCGCAACGCAGATCGCCGGGTCACTCGCCGTCCTCTACGCATCGCTTACGGCGCTGTGCGCGGTGTCTTACTTCTTCGCCGGCATGCAGGTGTTCGACGCGGTGGTGCACTCCATGACGACCATTGCAACAGGCGGTTTTTCCAATCACGACCTGTCGCTGGGTTACTTCGATTCGCTGTCCGTGGACATGGTGGCGTCCGTCTTCATGATTTTGGGGAGCTTGCCGTTCGCGCTTTACCTTATCGCCCTGAGGGGCAATTCCGGGCCCCTGTTGCAAGACTCTCAAGTACAGTTCTTCCTGATCATGTTGGTGGTGCTGATCCTTATTGCATGGGCCTATCAAGTGTATGGCGATGTCAACGAAACCGGTTTTGCCCTGCAACTGGCCATCTTCAATGTGATCTCCATTGTGACCGGCACGGGCTACGCCACTACCGACTATGGTCTGTGGGGCGAGTTCTCGTTGATCTTCTTTTTCTGCATCATGTTCCTTGGGGGCTGCGCCGGCTCCACATCTTGCGGGCTGAAGATTTTCCGTCTGCAGGTGGTGCTTGAAACCGTGCGGATCAGTGTGAACCGCATGCTTTATCCAAGCGGTGTCTTTCCGGCCCGCTACAATGGCAAGCGATTGGAAGACAATGTGATCGCTGCTGTGATGACGTTTGTCTTTTTGTTCTTCGTGTGCTTTGGCCTATTGGCTTTGACCCTCAATCTTGTGGGCCTCGACCACCTCACATCCATGTCCGCGGCCGCGAGTGCCATCGCTAACGTGGGACCGGGGCTTGGCGACATTGTAGGACCTGCAGAAACCTATGGCCGGCTGCCGGATGTGGCCAAATGGGTGCTCAGTTTTGGCATGCTGCTCGGCAGGTTGGAGCTGCTGACCGTGTTGGTGCTGTTCTCGCCCATGTTCTGGCGGACGTGAGGGCGGGCCCGTGCGAAGAGACGTTGAGCAAAGAGAGGCAGCATGACCGGCACCAGATACAGTCCGCGGGAATTGATCGAGAAACTGATCAGTTTCGATACCACGAGCCATAAGTCGAATTTGGACCTCATCGCATTCATCCAGGACTATCTGGCGGGGTGGGGCGTGGAGAGCTTACTGCTGCCCAACGAGGACGGCAGAAAGGCCAATCTCTACGCCACGATAGGCCCCAACGAGCCCGGCGGGATCGTGCTGTCGGGCCACACGGATGTGGTCCCGGTCGAGGGCCAGGATTGGTCGACCGATCCCTTCAGCGTGGTTGAACGTGACGGCCTGTTGTTCGGCCGCGGCACCTGCGACATGAAAGCGTTTCTCGCGATTGCGCTTGCCAAGGTGCCGGACCTTGTGGGGCGGACACTGTCAACACCGGTCCACTTGGCCTTCACCTATGATGAGGAAGTGGGGTGCCTCGGGGTGCGGCCTCTGGCGGAACACATCAAGCAGCATCTCCCGCAACCGGCCATCGTGATCGTGGGCGAGCCCACCGATATGACCGTGGTCAACGCCCATAAGAGCGGGCACCGGTTCGTCACGGAAATCACCGGACTTGAGGGCCATTCTTCGCTGCCGGACAAGGGCGTAAATGCGATCATGGTGGCCGGCGAAATGCTGGGAGAGATCAACAGGGCCGCGCAGGAGTTCAAGTCTCCGTCAGGCCGCGATCCCCGATTTGATACGCCTTATACGTCCATCCAGGTGGGCTTGATCGAAGGCGGCACGGCCCTCAACATCATCCCGCTCAAGTGCACGATCGACTGGGAAGCCCGCGGTTTGCCCGGCTTTGACCCTGACGCACTGGTTGACCGGATGAACGGCTTTGCTGCCGAGCATGTCTTGCCGCAGATGCATGCGGTGTCTCCTGACACCGGGATCATCACCAGACACATGGACCAGATCCCGGCGCTCGCGCCTCAAGACGGCTCGCCCGCAGAAACTCTGGTGATGGCCCTCGCCCGGCAGAACGAGACGTTTGCCGTGTCCTACCAGACCGAAGCCGGTTACTTTCAAGCCATCGACATCCCTACGGTGATCTGCGGACCGGGCAGTATCGGGCAGGCACACAAGCCTGATGAATATGTGAGCCTGCAACAGGTCGAGAGCTGCTCGAAATTTATGGACCGGCTGGTTGCACATGTTGCCGGCTGACCTATCTGAGAATGTGAATGGATTAACAGTGGGAACATGACATGAAGATCATCGGTCTTTCAGGGAGCTTGCGGAAAGCTTCGACCAACACCGGACTGCTTCGCGCCGCAGGAACCTTCGCGCCGGACGGCGTTGAGATTATGGATTACCAGGATGTGCCGATCTACAACGGTGATGACGAAGCGGCCTCCGGCATCCATGCCCGGGCAAAGGAAATCGCCGATGCGCTCCAGGAGGCCGATGCCCTGATCATCGCTTGTCCCGAATACAACTTCTCCCTTCCGGGCGGATTAAAGAATCTCATTGACTGGATCAGCCGCATTCGGCCGACACCTTTTGCCGGCAAGCCCACAGCCATCTTGGGCGCCGCACCCGGGCCGATCGGTACGGCGCGCGTTCAGTATGATTTGCGCAAAGTGCTGAGCGCACTTGATGCAGATCTGGTGGGAAAGCCGGAGGTGTTTGTCGGGCTCTCCGGACCCAGGTTCGATGCCAATGGCGATCTGACCGACGAGACCTCTCTGGAGTTCGTGGGTAAACTCGTCGATGCACTGGTGAAGAAAGCGGGCGGTTAGCATTCTTCTCGTAAAGGCCACTCAGAGCGTATTCGGCGCGCTCAGCTTTATTGCCCCCCAGATGGCAGCACGGTTGGGATACTGGCTGTTCCGCCATCCGTCCGCCTTCAACTATGCAACGCCTGAGGAAAAACGGCTGGTGGCGCATTCGGCCGGCATTTTCTCTGCTGCTGAAAAGTTGACCCATGACGGCGTTGCGGGAGAGATCCCCGTTTGGCACTGGCCCGGCGAACCGGGTTCCCGCAAGGTGTTGTTGCTGCACGGTTGGGGCGGGCAGGCGGGATTGATGGGGGCACTTGTGGCGCCTTTGATGGCGCGGGGGTACGAGGTGGTGATCCCGGACCTACCCGGCCAAGGTGCGGCAAAGGGCGGCGCGGTGGACACTCGCCTGTCCGCGATAACGATCCTGGAACTCAACTGCCGTTTCGGCCCGTTCCATTGTCTGATCGGTCATTCGTTGGGCGGCTTGCTGGCTCTGATGGTGACGGCCGGCCATGAGGCCATCGGCGGCAAAGCCCATGTCTCCAAACTGGTGACACTGAACAGTCCGGTGAGCCTCGGCGCGGTGATTGCGGGGCTTGGCGGGGCCATTGGCCTCTCACCGCGCGTGATCGATCAGGTGAGCGCAATGGCGGAGCGGGATCTGGGATATTGCCTGAACGACACCCACGCCCAGCAATTGCTGGATGAGGCCAATGTTCCCGCCCTGACGTTTCACGACGCAGACGACCCCTTCATCCCCCATGACGGATCGCTCGCCCAACTGGCCCATCATGCGCAGAAAGTGTCACACACCACTGACGGGCTCGGACATATCAGCGTCCTGGAAGACAAGACGGTGATAGGCCGGATCGTCGCGTTCGTGGACGACCCCACTGAGGTCAGCGCAACGGCTCCAGGATGCTCACAAAGTTAGCCACGGAGGCGCCGCCCATATTGAAGACGCCACCAAGTTGGGCATCGGCGATCTGCATGTCGCCGGCCGCACCGGTCAGTTGCATTGCCGTGAGAGCGTGCATGGACACACCGGTCGCGCCAATGGGGTGACCCTTGGCCTTCAAACCACCGGAGGGGTTGACGGGCAGCTTGCCGTCTTTCTCGGTCCAGCCTTCATCGATGGCTCTGTGGCCCTGGCCAGGTGCGGTTAGCCCCATCGCTTCATACTCCACCAACTCGGCTATGGTGAAACAGTCGTGGGTCTCCACGAAACTCAGATCGTCCAAACTCAGGCGGCTTTGGTCAAAAGCTTGCCGCCAACCTTCCGCACATCCCTCGAATTTGATGATGTCGCGGCGGGAGATCGGCAGAAAGTCGTTGACCTGCACAGCCGCGCGAAACGCCACGGCCTTCTTCATACTCAGTGCAGTTTCCACATCGGTGAGGACGAGGGCCGCGGCCCCATCGGACACCAGAGAGCAATCGGTGCGGCGTAACGGGCCGGCCACGTAAGGGTTCTTGTCAGATATCTGATTGCAAAACTCAAAACCCAAATCCTTGCGCATCTGTGCATATGGATTGGCCACGCCGTTCTTATGGTTCTTGGCGGCAATGCGGGCCAAAGCTTCGGACTTGTCGCCATATTTCTGGAAGTAGCTTTGGGCGATCTTGCCGAAGATGCCGGCAAACCCGCCTTCAACGTCCTCTTCTTCCTTGCGGTAGCAGGCATTCAGCAGAATGTCGCCTATCTGGGCGCCGGGCGTTGCGGTCATTTTTTCAGCGCCCACGACGAGGGCGAAGCGGCTCTTCTTGGCGGCAATCTTGTCGAGCCCCGCGTGGATCGCCGCAGATCCGGTGGCGCACGCATTCTCCACTCGGGTGGCGGGTTTGAAGCGTAGGGCGCTATCGGCCTGGAGCACCAGAGAGGCTGGAAAATCCTGCTTTTGAAAACCGCTGTTGAACAGGCCGACATGGATGGAATCGATTTCTTCGGCACCAATACCCGCGTCAGCAATGGCGTCACCGGCGACGCCTAAGATCAGGCTCTCCACATCTGGCTCATCGCGGCGGCCAAACGGCATATGCGCCCAGCCTACAATACATGCGGTCATCGGAAACTCCTTTGCGATTGTGCGCTTGATCTTTCGCAATTGCTTATGCTGCACAACCTGTTAGGTCAAAGCAACAATTGGTATATGCTAGAGTCAAGGGATTTAGCCCTTTTGCCAAGTTCGCGTCACATTTGTGGTGATTTGATGCCAATTGAGGTCACCACCGGCTTCGCCGGACTGTCGCGAAACGCGTTTCAATAGGAGAAACAGGAATGAAAAAACGACTTATAGCCGGCTTAGCCGCAGCTCTTATGCTCGCCGCGCCCTCGGCTCAAGCGCAAAATGCTGTTGAAATCGGGGTGCTGAAATGTGTCGTCGCCGGCGGCGTCGGCTTCATCTTTGGCTCGTCCAAGTCGCTTGATTGCGTGTTCGAGCAAGCGGGCAATCAAGAGCGCTACTCCGGCAAGATCAGCAAGTTCGGCATCGACATTGGTGTGACCGGCAAGGCTTATATCGCATGGGCCGTGTTCGCTCCGCGGACAAACCTTAATCCCGGCGCCCTGACCGGCACCTATGGCGGTGCCTCCGCCGAAGCAACGGCTGGCGTCGGTGTTGGCGCCAACGCGCTCGTGGGTGCAAATAACTCAATCACCCTGCAGCCTGTGAGCGTGCAGGCCCAGTCCGGATTGAATGTGGCGGCAGGCATTGCCTCCATCAGCCTGAACTATCTGCAATAAGCGCAGCTGGGCCTTCCCGGCCCGCAGCGCGCTCATCGATTTTGCGCCCCGCCGGCCACCGGCGGGGCGCTGCTGTTGTGGACAATGGTCGGCGAAAAGTGCTTACCCCATGCACCCACGCGCGCTATCTGGTTGAACCTGCTGGAATTCTAAGCAATGCTCCTTAGAAGGCTACACCATAATGGCCAGGGAGAGAGCACGATGAGCCCGCGACTTGCAGAGGTTGAAGCGGTTACCGGGAAGCTGCCGACACAAATGTTCGTTGGCGGCACCCATGTTGAAGCCCTAAACGGCGAACGGCTCGACACCTTGGACCCCGCCACCGGCGGCGTGATCGGTTCTGTTCCAGCGGGGGATGCTGGCGACATTGATGCTGCCGTGGCCGATGCCAAACGTGCCCTGAAGGGCCCTTGGGCCGACATGGCGCCGCGCGAACGAGGGCGCCTCTTATGGCGGATCGGAGAGGCAATCCGCGAGCGGGCTGACCATTTTGCGCTCGTGGAAACCCTGGACCAGGGCAAGCCCCTGAAAGAAGCTCGCGTCACGATCCTCCGCACGGCCGACTATTTCTGCTACTACGCCGGCATTGTCGACAAGCTGCAGGGAGAGACCGTACCGCTGGGGAACAACAAAACCTGTTTCACCCTGAACGAACCCATTGGTGTGACCGGCCATATTGTTCCCTGGAACGTTCCCGTCTCAATGGTCGCCCGCGGGATCGCTCCGGCCCTGGCGTGCGGCAATACGGCCGTGGTGAAGCCGGCGGAAGATACGCCTCTATCCGCCATCTTGTTGGCCGAACTCATGGTGGAGATCGGGCTCCCCCCAGGGGTGTGCAACTTGGTCACCGGATATGGGGAAACGGCAGGCGCCGCTCTGGCGGCCCACAAAGATGTGGGGCACGTCACGTTCACCGGCTCGGTAGAAACCGGCAAAGCCGTGATGATCGCCGCGGCGAGCCACCTGGCGTCCGTCACGCTGGAACTCGGTGGAAAGTCCCCGCATCTCATATTGAAAGATGCCGATCTGGATAAGGTGGTGCCGGATGCTCTTGCCGGTGTCTACAGAAATGCCGGACAAATCTGTAGCGCTGGAACCAGGCTGCTTGCCGAACGAGAGATCTGTGACGAGCTAACCGAGCGCCTGGTCGCTGGTGCACAGAACATGACTTTGGGGCACGGACTTGACAGTCCTGACATGGGCCCTTTGGTCTCCAACCGCCAACTGCAAACTGTCACCGGATTTGTGGAGAGAGCGAAAGAACGCGGCATCACAATTCTAACCGGCGGCAATGCGCCGGTGATTGACGGCTGTGAGGGTGGATTTTTCTTTGAGCCCACCGTGGCCGCCCATGTCCCGGCCAGCGATGAGCTGGCACAGGAGGAAGTGTTTGGGCCCGTGCTGGCGGTGATGAGTGTCGGCTCCTTGGAAGAGGCAATTGAGATTGCGAATGGCACGGCCTACGGCCTGGCGGCCGGCATCCACACTCAAGATATCTCGAAGGCCATGCGGTTCGCCCGCCAGGTGGAGGCTGGTCAAGTCTTCATTAATGGGTATCACGGTGCCGGGGACACTGTCCCGTTCGGTGGCTTCAAACAATCCGGCATTGGCCGCGAGAAAGGTCTCGCAGCGCTTGCCAATTATTGCGAAACCAAAGCCATCACGGTGACAGGGTAGTAAGGTGTCCTAAGCTGACTTATGTCCGATTTAAACGTGCAACCTAGCCCCCAAGAACGCCTCCACAAAATCGTCGAGGACGGTATGTGCATCGGCTGCGGCCTCTGTCAGGCTGTGGCCGGGCCCGAAAAGGTAAAAGCGGTAAAGGTGACCAGTGGACACATTCGCCCGGTGGCCGGTCCTGATTTAGATCATGAGGACGTTGACCTGATCTACGATGTTTGTCCCGGGACCCGGGTGGACGGGTTGCCGGAGCGCCTGGTTGACGAGAGCACTCAAATCGATCCCGTTTGGGGTGCACACCGCACAATCGTTCTGGCCCATGCCGGCGATCCGGCCATTCGCTTTGAGGGCTCGACCGGTGGAGTGCTTACGGCGCTGGGCACCTATTTGTTGGAAACCCAGCGGGTGAAGTTCATTTTCCATACCAAGGCGTCCAGGTCAGAGCCCACCTTCGGGGAAAGCACGTTGAGCTTCACCTCCGGCGATGTGTGGGAGGCCGCCGGCTCTCGCTACGGGCCCACGGCAACCTTGGTTGATATCAAGGACGTCTTGAACCGCGGCGAACCGTTCGCCTTTATCGGCAAGCCGTGTGACATCGGTGCGTTGCGCAACTACGCGCGTCATGATCAGCGTGTCGACACTCTGGTCAAGTATTGGCTGACTCTGGTGTGCGGAGGCTACATGCCACCTGCGGCCATGAACGATTTTCTCGCCCGTTATGATGTCGCGCCAACCGATGTGACCGCATTCCGCTACCGCGGCCGCGGATGTCCGGGACCGACGCGGTTTGAGACGCGACAAGGTTTGGTGAAAGAACTGCGCTATACGGATTTCTGGGGCGAGGATGAGAGCGGATGGTCGTTGCCGTTCCGCTGCAAAGTGTGCCCGGACGGGATCGGCGAAAGCGCAGATATCGCCGTTTGCGATACATGGCCCGGCGGCTCGCCGAACCCGAAAACAGAAGATCAGGACCCCGGTGCCAACGCAATGATCGCCAGAACCTTGGCGGGCCAAGAATTGTTGGAAGCGGCAATCCATGATGGTGCTTTGGGCGTGGACGACCCACATCTGAGCCCGAAGGACATCACCGACTTTCAGCCGCATCAGATGAAAAAGAAATATGCCGTGTGGGCGCGGTTTGAAGGCTTGAAGGCGGAAGGGTGCACGGCGCCGATCACCAACCGGTTGCGACTCAAACACTTGGCGGACGAAATGGGCGATGCGTTCAACACCATGCAGGCGAACGGCACCCGCAAGAGAGTGCGGGATGGCAATACCAAAGAACCGACGCCCCAACCAGCGGAGCCCAACTGATGCACCCGGATGTAGAGTTCACGTACCTGAGCGGCGCCGACATCGCGGCCTTGGATTTTACCGATGATGAGATTCTGCAGGCAATCGATGCGCAGATCATAGAACAGGGACGTGGGGAAACGGTTATTGAGCCGCGCATGCATCTGCGCCCGAAAGGTGCCGAAGGGCATTTCAACGTGTTGCGCGGGGCGCTTGGTGAGTTTGCCGGCATAAAGGTGGTTGGCGACTATGTGAACAACTACAAGCTCGGCTTGCCCTCGGAGATGGCGTTCGTTTTGCTGTTCGATCCGATGACCGGCATCCCCCAAGCCATTCTCGACGGCACAGCCATAACCGATATGCGAACCGGAGCGCTCACCGCCCTCGGGGGAAAATATCTTGCGCGCAAAGATTCAAAGGTGCTCGGCCATATCGGTGCGCGCGGCAGTGCCTATTGGAACGTGCGGCTGCTCAATCATCTGTTTGATTTTGAGGAGATAAGAGTGCACTCACGGCGCCCGGAGAGCCGCGAGGCTTTCGCCGAGCGCCTGCAGGCGGATTTGGGTAAGCCCGTCGTGGTCACCGACAACTGGAAGGACTGCCTGCTGGGCGCAGACATCATGGTCGAGGCCAGCCGCCTGATTGAGCCGGAGCCCCATTTCAAGACAGAATGGATTATGCCCGGAACACTGGTGGTCCCGTACGGAACGATTAGCGCCGTTGAATACTCGCTTACCGATATCATGGACAAGATCGTGATGGACGATTGGGGGCAGGCTTCGGCAGGTCCGTTCGGCGCCTTGCGACGCCATGTGGACGACGGGAAACTGACCGCTGAGACTCTGCACGGCGAAATTGGGCAGATCGCTGCCGGTCTTAAGCCGGGCCGTGAACACGATGAAGAAACCATTCTCTTCTGGCACAGAGGCTTGTCTCTTTCAGACATCGCTCTGGCCGCTGCTATGCTCAAGAAAGCCAAAGCGCTCGATCTGGGTCGCCAACTGCCACTCTAAGCCTGAAAGAAAGTCAGTATGTCCCGCATTGCCATGGTTCCCGAGGAGCCCGAAGACCCTCAGCTTGCCGAAATGTTCTCCGAGGTCCAGCAACGCTGGCCCCACGTGCCAAACCTTTACCGCGTGTTGGGCAATGCGCCGGAGATGCTGAGGGCCTGGCTGGACATGGCCTGGCCCTTGCGCCTCAATGCCACAACTTCGCGCCGTGTGCGCGAGTTGATGATCCTGCATGGCGCGCGACTGTCGGAGACTGCGTTCGAATGGGCTCATCATGTGCCGCTCGCCAAAGACGCCGGAGTGACCGAGGCCGAGATTGATGCGTTGTTAAAAGGGACTATCCCCGATACGGTTTCGGATGCGGAACGAGCCGCACTTACGGTCGCCGAAGAGATAACTTTGGGCCCTGAGGCTGCTGCTGAAAGCGTTGAAGCCCTTAAGGTCCATTATACGGAGTCAGAGATCGTCGAGTTGGTTTTGACAGCGAGCTTTTATGTTTGCGTCGGACGCACCCTGAAGTCCTTGGATGTGCCGTTGGAAGACCGCTTCACCGCGCCTTGGTAGCCGCGTCACAGGCCCGGCGCACGGGGCGTGTGGGAGGCGACGGGCTGAGCCCGTAGCTTGGCTTCGCGGCGGGCAATGTAAACACTGGAGGCGAAGATAATCGCCGCGCCGACCCAGGTCCAAAGGTCGATAATTTCGGCGAACAGAACATAGCCGTAGAGCACCGCAAACGGCAGGCGTGCGAAATCGACGCCCATGACGATGGAGGCTTCCGTTGCCGCAAAGGCCCGAGCCAACGTCACATGGCCCAGGGTAGCGACCGGACCAAGAGCCACGAGCCACGGCCAAACCTCCCATGCGGGCCACTGCCAAACGTAGAGCGCGGGCAGTAACGTGACGGGTGTCATCATCACCGTTGTGATGAACACCACCTTGTCCGGATCATCCGCATTTGTAAGGCGCTTGATGAACGTGGTGGACAGCCCCATCGCTGTTGCGGAGAACACGATGATCCAAACACCTATGGACGTGTCAGCCATTCCGGGACGCAATATCACCAACGCTCCGGCGAAGCCGATCAAGGTGGCTATCCAACGACGCGCCCGCACAACCTCCTTCAGCAGCAGTGCGGCGAAGATCGTGGCGAACAAGGGCGCCAGAAAGCTGATGGCCGTAACCTCACCCACAGGCACCATGGAAAGACCAATGAACCAGCTGGACATGGCGCACACCCCAATGGCGACCCGAATAACGTAGGTTCTCCACTGATCGGTTTGGGCCAGAGACGCCCCGCGCCAGGCCAAAAGAGGCAGCATCGTAATGAGCGCAAAGATCACCCGCAGGAAAACCACCTGCATGGGGGGAACGCCCGCCGTGGTGGCATAGCGTCCAAGGGCAGCCACTCCGGCGATGAGGGCGCAGGAGACAATCATCCAGAGCACGCCGGCAACCGGATCGTTCGTTCGCGCTCGTGCACCAGTGTTCATCACATCGATCTATAGGGGCAAAGTCTGCCCGGCGCATCTGCTTTTATGGACTGCACCTGCTTGACCTTGGAGCACACGGCTCGCTAGCATGGCGGATCGGGAGCAGTGTCAAAAACGCGGAGGAGTTCACCCAATGAAATTTTCACACCTTTTGATGGGAGCGGCAGTGGGCGCGATGCTTGCGTTCAGTGCGGCTGATGCCTATGCCGGCAAATCGGATGATACGCTGAACTGGGCAACCACACGCGAGATTGCGGTGATCGACCCGTATTACAACAACACGCGTGAATTGGTTGTTATGGGCCACATGGGGTGGGACGGCCTGGTGTATCGCGACATCGATACGGGCGAATTCAAACCCCTGTTGGCGAAAAGCTGGAACTGGGCAAACGATACGGCCCTCGACCTTGAATTGCGCGACGATGTGAAGTTCCACGACGGTTCAAGCTTCGATGCAGACGACGTGGTCTACACGCTCAATCACGTGTCCAACAAAGACAACGGCGTGCTCACCTACCGTAACGTAAGCTGGATCAAGAACGCCGAAAAGATGGGCGACCACAAAGTGCGTATCAATCTGGCCAAACCGTTTCCGCCAGCGCTGGCCTATCTCGCAAACGCCGTCTTCATCATGCCATCCGGCCACTACGACAGCGCCCCGACGAAAGCAGACGGGAAAAAGGATTGGGGTGTTGTGAAGCCTGTTGGCACAGGTCCCTACATGGTGGGCGAAGTTAAGGCCGGCTCCCACGTTGTTATGGAGAAAAACCCGAACTACATGGCGAACAGCCCCAAGGGCGCGCCACAGATCGGCACGATGAGGTTCCGCACGATCTCGGAGATGAACACGCAACTTGCGGAACTCCTTACCGGTGGTTTGGACTGGATCTGGGATGTACCGAAAGATCAGGCCGAGCGCATGAACGACAATCCGGCCGTGACCATCGAGAATGCCAAGACTTTCCGCATCTCATACCTGGCCTTCGACGTGGATGGTGATAGCGGCACCGACGTCTTCACCAAGAAGAAGGTTCGCCAAGCGGTGGCACATGCCATCAACCGCCAGGCGATTGCCGAGAACCTCGTAGGCCCCGCCTCAGAGGTCATTCATTCTGCTTGCCATCCAGATCAGTTTGGCTGCACTCAAGATGTACCTCAATGGGAGTACAACCCTGAGAAGGCCAAAGCCCTCTTGGCGGAAGCAGGCTATCCGGACGGCTTTGAGTTCGACATTTACGGTTATCGTCAAAGAGAGTTCACTGAAGCGGTGATCGGCGACTTGGCCAAAGTCGGCATCAAGGCAAAGCTCAACTGGCTGCAGTACCGGGCTTTGCGCGACATCGTGCGTAAGGGCGAAACCCCGATCAACCACATGACCTGGGGCTCCTACTCGATCCCTGATGTGTCGGCCATCGTCAGTCACTTCTTCAAGCACGGACCGGATGATCCAGCAAAGGATGGCCTCACCAGGGAGATGCTCGACATCGCCGACAACTCGATCGATGAGAACGTGCGTAAGGAGAACTACAAGAAGGCCTTCGCCAGGATTTCCGGCGAGCTTTACTGGCTGCCGATGTTCACCTACGCCAAGTACTACGCCTACTCCAAGGATCTTGACTTCAAAGCAACACCTGACGAGATCCCGCGATTCTACACGGCCAAGTGGAAGTAACATCTTGAGGCTGAGCCGGGCGGCATGATGCTGCCCGGTCGCTTCGTCCCGTGAGGTGGGGCAGCCCATGCTAGTTTTTGCGGTGAAACGGTTTGGCGTCGCAGTTTTGGTGGCGCTGACCGTATCGATTCTCTCGTTTTCGATGATGTATCTGTCTGGGGATCCGGCCATTGCGCTTGCCGGTGAGGGCTCCAGTCAGGAAGACATTGAAAACGTGCGCCGGGTCTATGGCTTCGACCGTCCGATTATCGTGCAATATGGGGATTGGTTGTGGAATGCGCTTCACGGAAATCTGGGACATTCCAACTATCTGAAATCAGACGTGGCGAGCGTCATTTTCGAACGCCTGCCGACCACCATGCTCTTAGGCGCCTGCGCCTTGGGATTTGCCCTTGTGCTCTCGATACCGCTTGGCGTGGTGGCAGCGATCCGTCCGAACAGCCTGATCGACAGGGTTGCGCTCACCATTGCGGTGATCGGTCAGGCCATGCCGAGCTTCTGGTTCGCGCTGACCATGATCTTATGGTTTTCGATCACGTGGCGCTTGTTGCCCATTACGGGCACGGACAGCTGGAAGAACTTCATCATGCCGTCCATTGCCCTTGGTTACTATGTCACGCCGGCTGTTATGCGCTTAACGCGGGCCGGTATGCTGGAGGTGTTATCGTCAGATTACATTCGCACCGCCAGGGCCAAAGGTCTGAGGCCCATGACCGTGCTGTTTAAGCACGCTTTGCGAAACGCCATTATTCCCGTGGTTTCCCTCGCGGCTGTACAGTTTGGTTTCATGTTGGGGGGATCGATCGTGATTGAAACCATCTTTGCCATTAACGGTCTCGGGTTCCTCGCGTGGGAATCAATCCTGCGCGCCGATCTTCCGATGATGCAAGCCATCGTTCTGGTGCTCAGTGTGTTCTACATTTTCCTGACGTTCTTTGCCGACATGCTGAACGCATTTCTGGATCCGCGGATAAGGGTGGCTTGAGATGACCGATACTGTGAGCACGGAGCGTCCCGCCCAAGCCCAAGTCAACGCAGAGATGATGGAGCCGTCGCCAGGCACACTGCTGCGCCGACGGATCTTCGGTCACGCGGGCTTTATGATTGGCGCAGTTGTTCTGGGAACCATCTTCCTGATGGCGATCTTGGCACCGGTGATCTCGCCGCATGATCCTTACGACCAGGTTCTGGCCCGCAAACTGATCCCGCCCATTTGGCACGAGAGCGCCAAGGCCACGTGGGAGCATCCGCTGGGGACAGACCATCTCGGGCGCGATTACCTCTCCCGGCTGTTTCATGGCGCACAGATTTCATTGCTGATCGGCTTCGCCGCGATGTTGATTTCAGGTGTCATCGGAACGACCATTGGCGTGCTTGCCGGTTACTTCGGTGGGCGCGTCGACATGGTGGTCAATTTCATTGTGACCACACGGCTCTCCATGCCTGTTGTTCTGGTGGCGCTGGCCGTGGTGTCCCTTGTGGGCTCCTCTCTTACGATGGTGATCTGGGTTCTAGGTCTATTGATCTGGGACCGGTTTGCCGTCGTCATGCGCAGCGCCACGCAACAAGTGCGAAACTTGGATTTCGTCACATCGGCGCAGGCTGTCGGCTGCTCCACACCGCGCATCATTTTTGCCGAAATCATGCCCAACATCGCCAACTCACTGATCGTCATTGCCACAATCGAGATGGCTCACGCCATCTTGCTTGAAGCCGCGTTGTCATTCCTCGGTCTGGGGGTTCAGCCGCCAGAACCGAGCTGGGGTCTCATGATCGCCGAGGCCAAAGGTATGATGTTCTTTGATTCCTGGCTTATCGTTATTCCTGGCACCGCACTGTTTGCTCTGGTGCTGGCGATCAACCTTTTGGGCGACGGTTTGCGCGATGTCACCGCGCCAGAGAACCGGAATTGAGGCACTGCTGATGAGTGAGCATATCCTGGAGGTGAACAATCTGGCGGTGTCGATCCCGGTGCCCTCAGGGATGCTGCGTCCCGTGCAGAACATCTCTCTGCACGTCGATCGCGGAGAAACGTTGTGCATTGTGGGCGAGTCCGGCTGTGGCAAGTCCCTGACCTCCCTGGCCATCATGGATCTGCTGCCACAGAAGGCGGTGCGCACTGCGGATGCCATCAAGCTGGCTGGCGAAGAGCTGAAAGATGCGCGCGAACGCACCATGGCGGATGTGCGCGGCAATCGCATGAGCATGATCTTTCAAGAGCCCATGACCTCGCTCAACCCGGCGTACACGGTGGGCACTCAACTGGCCGAAGCGTTGAGACGTCATAAGCCGGTCAGCGCAAACGAAGCGCGCGACCGGGCCATCTACCTTTTGGAGAAGGTTGGGATTACTGCGGCTGCGAGCCGCCTTGGGCAATATCCTCATCAGCTTTCAGGCGGCCTGAGGCAACGCGTGATGATTGCCATGGCCCTGATGTGCGGCCCGGACCTGATCATCGCTGACGAACCGACCACCGCACTGGACGTGACCATTCAAGCGCAGATCCTGCATCTGCTGGCCGAACTGCAGGACGAGTTCGACATGGGGCTTATTTTGATTACGCACGATTTGGGCGTGGTCGCACGCATCGCCGATAGGGTTGCTGTGATGTACGCCGGCCAGTTCGTTGAAAACGGCACGGCGGAACAAGTGTTCGGCTCGCCCGCCCACCCTTACACTCGTGGCCTGCTGGACTGCATCCCCATACCCGGCAAGACCAGTCCGGGTGAACGCTTAGGCGCCATCCCGGGTATTGTGCCGTCGTTGGTCGGCCACATGCCGGGATGTCACTTTGCATCGCGTTGCCCATTGGTGAGCAACGATTGCGCACAGCAGAGCATTCCCATGCGTGATGGATCCGGTGCAGGGCACGTGTTCCGTTGCTTGCTGGACCAAAAGGACACAGAAGCTGTGTCTTATAAAGGTGCCGCATGAGTGACGCCGTCCTGGAAGCGACAGATGTGCGCAGAACGTTCATGGTGTCATCCGGCTTCATGCGGCCCAAACGCCCCTTGCATGCTGTGAACGGGGTGAATCTCACGGTGGCCCGCGGCGAAGTCTTGGCATTGGTCGGAGAATCCGGTTGCGGCAAGACCACTCTTGCAAAGATGCTTCTGGGCCTTCTGAGCCCAACCTCCGGAACCCTGGAGCTCGACGGGCAACCGGTTCAATCCATGGATCGGATGACCGTGGCGAAAACGGTTCAACCGATTTTTCAAGACCCCTACTCCTCACTCAATCCGCGCAAATCGATTGGCAGCATCATCACCCTGCCCTTAAAGGTACAAGGCGACCCCGAGCCGGAGACCTGGCAGAAACGGGCTGAAGAGATGATGGAGTTGGTTGGCCTGCCGCGGCGCGTTTACAACAACTATCCAAATCAGCTTTCCGGAGGCCAGCGCCAGCGCGTGGCCATTGCCCGGGCGCTGATCAACCGGCCTCGGGTGGTGATCTGTGATGAACCCACGTCAGCTCTGGATGTTTCGGTACAGTCGCAGATCCTTAATCTGCTTCAGGACCTCAGAGCCGAGCTCGGGCTGACCTACCTCATCATCAGCCATAACCTGGCGGTGGTGGAGCACATGGCGACCCGTTTGGCGGTCATGTATCTCGGCCGGATCGTGGAGCAGGGAGATGCGGCCAATGTATTTGCCAAGCCCAAGCATCCCTACACCAAGGCGTTGCTGGATTCAGTGCTGACCCCTGATCCCACACTGGGTGTGCCGGACACGCATCTGGGGGCAGCGTACCCCAATCCTCTGGAGATGCCGAGTGGTTGTACGTTTCATCCCCGCTGCGCGCAGGCCATGCCGCAGTGTTCCTCCACTGTCCCGGTGCCCATCGGGCAAACTGATGGACACGTGGAGTGCCACTTGTTTGACGAAACCGGAGGCAGACGCGCGTCATGAGCAATTCGGGCACGAGGGAGGGCGCGATCGCGCGGTCCCTGGACTATTTTGATAACGGAACTTTTGAGACCGAGCTCGCAAAACGCGTCTCCTATCGCACCGAGAGCCAGAAGCCGGACACCTTAACGGCTCTGCACAGCTATCTCGATGACGACATCATACCGGCGTTTGAGGCCATGGGGTTTGTCTGTCGCAAGTATGACAATCCCCGAGGCACAGGTGGTCCGTTCTTGTTGGCCACTTTGCATGAGGGAGACGGTCTGCCAACGGTGCTCGGCTACGGGCACGGTGACGTGATCATTGGGCTTGAAGACCAATGGACAAAAGGCAAAGGCGCGTGGGAGGTGGCTCAGGATGGAGACCGTCTCTACGGCCGGGGCACAGCCGACAATAAAGGCCAGCACACCATAAACATGGCAGCTACGCGGTCAGTACTCCAGGAACGTGGCGCGCTTGGATATAATGCCAAGTTCCTGATTGAGATGGGTGAGGAGAACGGTTCGCTTGGGTTACGCGAACTGCTGGACCAGAACCGTGATGATTTCTCGGCCGATGTCTTCATCGGGTCGGACGGCCCGCGCATGAGCCCCTCCCAACCGACCCTCACGTTGGGCGCACGCGGGGCAGAGAATTTCGATCTGTTCGTCAATCTTCGTGATGGCGGGCATCATTCGGGGAACTGGGGTGGTCTGATCGCCGATCCGGCCACCATCTTGGCACATGCGATTGCCAGCATTGTTGGTCCTACCGGGCAGATCAAGATAGCCGACTGGTTGCCACCACCAACGCCTTCATCGGTGAAAGACGCGCTGAAGGGGCTGGTGATAGAGGCCGGTCCGGGTGCGCCTGAGATCGACCCGGACTGGGGCGAGCCAGGCCTCACCCCGGCTGAGAAGGTTTACAGTTGGAACAGTTTTGCGGTCCTGGCCATGAAGTCCGGCAATCCGGAGAGCCCGGTGAACGCCATCTCACCTTGGGCCAAGGCTCATTGCCAGCTGCGATACTTTGCCGGCACCGATGCTGCGAACATTATCCCGGCCTTGCGCAAACACTTGGATGAACATGGTTTTGGTATGGTTGAGATCGGGCGGCCGCCTCCGGAGAACGCTGCCGGCTTTGCCGCGTCTCGCACCGAACCTGACCACCCGTGGGTAAGCTGCGTCCGCGCGTCTATGGAGCGCACAATCGGCGCGGCACCCGCCGTGATTCCCAGCATGGGCGGTTCTATTTGCAACGATCTTTTCACTGATCTGCTTGGCTTGCCGGCCATCTGGATCCCCCATTCCTATGCCGCTTGCTCACAGCATGCACCGGATGAACACATCTTGATGTCGGTGACACGCAGCGCGCTTCCCATCATGACCGGCTTGTATTGGGACATTGGCGCCGGCGAGATCCCAGAGGCCACGTAATGTCAGAATCTCAGATAACAGACTGGCTGGCCGCGCAGCAGGGCGCCATGCTCGAACTTCTTGAGCAACTGGTGAATACGGACAGCGGCAGCTACGATAAACCCGGTGTGGATGCGGTTGGGGACCTGATCAGAGAGTTTCTGGAAGCGCGCGGTATTCCAGTTGAAACTATCGGGATCGACACCCATGGCGATGCCTACCGCGCTACAGTGGCGGCGCCAGGACAGAGCGCCAACCGGCCGATCTTGCTGATGGGTCATCGCGACACTGTCTTCTCCAAAGGCGAGGCGTCCAGGCGGCCATTTCGGATCGAAAACGGCCGCGCCTATGGTCCAGGCGTTTCGGACATGAAGGCCGGTCTTGTGATGAACGCATTCATTCTTGCGGCCTTTGCAAAGTTTGGAGGTGCGCCGGCACCGCTGGTGGGTCTTTTCACGGGAGATGAGGAGATTGGCTCACCGACGTCACGGCCGGTTATCGAAGCCGAGGCAAAGAACGTCAGCGCCGTCTTCAACTCCGAACCTGGACGGCCCTCGGGTAACATCGTGACCGGCCGAAAGGGCGGCATCTTCATGCGCTGCGAAGTGGCCGGCAAAGCTGCGCACTCTGGCGCAAACTTCCAGGATGGTGCCAGCGCGATCGAAGAGCTCGCCCGCAAGATCCAAGCCTGGCACGCGCTGACGGATCTGGACCGGGGCCAGACCGTTAACGTGGGTCTGATCGGCGGCGGACAATCGGTCAACACGGTGGCACCCCTTGCCACTTGCGAGATCGATGTGCGTTATGTGGAACCCGATGAGCGCGATGCGATCTTTGAGGCCGTACAGCACATTGCGGTGAACTGCACAGTACCGGGCACATCGGCGAGCTTGTCTATTGTGGGCGAATTCAGACCAATGAAGCAGTCCGCAGACTCCAGATCCCTGTTTGAACACTATGTCTCCAACGCCCGTGAGGCGGGATTGGAGATTGAGGGTGAGTTTTCAGGCGGGTGCGCCGACTCAGGCTTTGCGGCCGCCGTGGGCGCGCCCACGCTCTGCGGCGTTGGGCCCGTGGGCGGGAAGAACCATAGCCCTGATGAGTATCTTGAAGTCGCAACCATTGTCCCCAGAACACAATCCGTGGCTCTGACCATTATGCGTCATCGCCCCTAACCGGCCAGGAGAACGCCGTCATGACCGCAAATCCCAAAGCTATGATTGTGACGGCCCAGCCTGAGGCTTCCGAGGCTGGCGCGCGTGTATTGATGAAGGGTGGGAACGCCGTGGACGCGGCGATGGCCGCGGCCTTGGTGCAAGGGGTGGTGGATCCGCAAATGTGCGGCATTGCCGGCTTTGGCACATGTCAGGTCTACGACCCAAAACAGGGCATTCATGAGTGCATTGATTTTCACGGCAAAACACCTCTCGGAGCAACGCCCGACATGTGGCTTGATCTTCTGGAAGGGGAAACCCGGGATGGTTTTGGCTTCATATTGAAAGGCAATGTGAACGACTTAGGCTACCAGGCCGTGACAACACCCGGCTCGCTTCTGGCCTATCATGATGTGGCGCGCGATTATGGCAGTTGGGAATGGGAAGACATCTGCGCGCCCGCGGTGGCCCAAGCGGAAGCAGGCTTTAGCGTGCGCCCTCACGTGCACTACTGGTGGACCCATGGCGCCGATCTTGGCCGGGTCCAAGTCTCGGAGCGTTTGGCGTTCTCGGCAACGGGCCGTGACATCTACTTTGGGCCTGATGGCCAGCCAAAGAAAATCGGCGAACGGGTGCACAACCCGGACCTGGCCCGCACGCTCGGGCTCATCGCAAAGCATGGTGCGGATGTATTCTACAAAGGCGAGATCGCCGAACGTATTGATGCCGATATGCAAGCCAATGGCGGATTGATCCGCAAAGCAGACCTTGAAAGCTACCAACTGACCCGTACGGCGCCGCTGAAGGGCACCTACCACGGCTATGATCTGGCCACATGTCATCCTCCAGGGGGTGGCATCATGTTGGTGGAGATGCTCAACATCTTGGAGAATTTTGATCTCTCGGCTATGGGCCACAATTCCACTGATTACATCCGCACCGTGTGCGAAGCCATGAAGGCCGCAACAGCGGACAAGGATGCCCATGTGGGCGACCCGGCTTTCGTGGACATTCCGGCACACCTGACAGAAAAGCCGTATGCGGCAGAAATTGCCAACCGCATCAAATCCGGGGAGCGGCTGGCCGTTGAACGTCTGGGGCAACCCGAGCCGAAAGACACCACCCACGTCGCCGTGGTCGATGCCAACGGTATGTGTGTAACCATGACCCATTCGCTGGGTATGCCGTCAGGGGTTATCAGCGATGGGCTTGGGTTCATGTACAACGGCTGCATGGCCGTGTTCGACCCCCGGCCTGGCGCAGCCGGAGCTATCGCACCGGGCAAGAGCCGGTTCAGTTCGGTGTGTCCGACAATTGCCTTCAAAAACGGCGAACCGCGCTATGTGGTGGGCGCCCCCGGCGGCACACAGATTGCCATGGGCGTCTTGCAGGCGCTGCTCAATGTGATGGAGTTCGATATGTCGGCGACGGATGCCGTATCGGCACCCAGGTTCTCATCCACGTCAAACGCCATCGACATCATGAACCGGATCCCGGGCTACGTGGTCGAACCCCTAGAGCAAGAGGGATACGAGGTGGTGCGCTCGGCCCTGTCCTTCGGCATTGCCGCTGTCCATGGCATTCGGATCGACGGTGACCGTCTAACTGGGGGCGCGGATCCGGGCCATGACGGGATGGCACTTGGCGTTTGAGAATTATCATCTCCAGTGGTTTGTTGTAGTCTTGTCGAATGACAAGCCTCTCATCAGACAATAGTTCTGCACGCTTGCAATCGCGCTCACCATTGTCCGCACGCCTGGTGCAGAGCCGCGGCGGCTTGCGCCTGCTCACTTTGATCCGCCTCAGGTGGCTTGCCATCTTCGGACAAATGTCGGCAATCATGGTGGTCTATTTTGGTTTGGGCTGGCCCCTGCCCTTCAGCTTCTGCGCCGCAGCCATTGCCCTGTCTGCCTGGCTCAATATCTTTCTTGGGCTGCGGCATCGCGCCAATGTGCGGCTCAGCGATCAGCATGCGTCCTGGGTGCTGGCATATGACATCTTGCAGTTGGCCGTCTTGCTGTACTTGACCGGAGGGCTGCAAAATCCGTTCGCGTTTCTCTTCCTGGTCCCTGTGACCGTTTCTGCGTCTTCATTGCCGTTGGAGCGCACTCTGCTGCTGGGCGGTATGGCCTTGTTTTCCTCCACCGTACTTGCATTCTATCATTTGCCTCTGCCCTGGAATCCTGCCGACGCGCTTTACCTGCCGCGGCTCTATATGGTGGGCGTGTGGGCAGCCGTTTTGTGCGGAACGGTTTTTGCCGCCATGTTTGCCTGGCGGATCTCTGAGGAAACCCGGCAAATGTCGGCCGCGCTCGCTGCCACCGAATTGGTATTGGCACGGGAGCAACAGCTGTCCGCCCTCGACGGATTGGCCGCAGCGGCCGCCCACGAGCTTGGCACCCCGCTCGCCACCATTCAGTTGGTTGCTAAGGAGCTGAAGCGTGAGCTCCCCGATGAAGCCAGCTACCAGGAAGATCTGGAGCTGCTTGGCAGTCAGGCTGCGCGGTGCCGCGAAATCCTGGCCCAACTCGCCAACCGGGCGGATGCCGGCGATGAGATGCACTCATCATTTTCCGTTTCGGTCATGTTGGAACAAATCGCCGAGCCGTTGCGTGGCTCGGGCGTGAGCATCGACGTTAAGCTGCTTGAAGCGGAAGATGGGTCACCCGAGCCGGTTCTCCCGCGCAACCCTGGTATTCTGTTTGGCCTTAGCAACCTGTTGGAAAATGCCGTCGACTTTGCCGAGGATAAGGTTGAAATTGAAGCCGGTTGGTCTGACGATCGCCTGCGACTGGTCATTCGCGATGATGGGCCGGGCATTTCCCAAGATGTGATCGATCGGCTGGGTGAGCCTTATGTTACGACACGGCCAGGCTATGCGGGCGATATTGAAGACCTGCGCGACGATCATCAAGGCATGGGGCTTGGCTTTTTTATCTCCAACACGCTCCTGGAGCGCTCTGGCGCGACGGTTACCTTAGCCCAGCGCCCTCCTCCGGAACGCGGTGCCTTGGCGATTGTTACCTGGTCGCTGCCATTCCGTGACACAACATCAACGATCTAAGCCCTTTAAGCAAAACTGAACTTGCGGTACACATTCGCGCAGTCTTCTCCTATATTAATTGTTCTGTCGGACTGATCCACATGCCGGACCCTTTGACTATGACTGACCACAGCGAAACAATCGCCAAACTTCAGGACAAATCCCTGATTATCGTCGATGACGATAAGCCGTTCCTGAGCCGTCTTGGCCGGGCGATGGAAACGCGTGGCTTTGATGTGATCATTGCCGATACGGTGACTGAGGGCATTGCGCATGTGAAAAAGTCTCCTCCGGCGTTTGCCGTTGTGGATATGCGGCTGGAGGACGGCAATGGACTGGATGTGATCAAGACATTGAACCAGGCGCGTCCTGAAGCGCGGGCGATCGTCTTGACCGGTTATGGCAATATTGCAACGGCGGTAACGGCGGTAAAACTTGGCGCCATCGACTATTTGGCAAAACCAGCAGATGCCGACGATGTCTTGAACGCTCTTCTGGCCAATCCTCAAGACAAAGCGGACCCGCCGGAGAACCCCATGTCAGCCGATCGGGTGCGCTGGGAGCACATCCAACGGGTCTATGAATTGTGCAACCGCAATGTGTCGGAAACGGCTCGCCGGCTCAATATGCACCGACGCACACTTCAGCGCATTCTGGCCAAACGGGCACCGCGCTGAATAACATCTAAAAACTTGGATCATGCAAATCGTGCAAGCGTAACGCGGCTGCGCGAGCAAACCGCAGGAGCACCGCCTTTCGCCGCGCTGCACTGACTTTGTGTTCAGGGGCTTCTTTCAGTATTTCCGCGCCGTACGCATCAGCCACGATCAGACCTGTGTCCGCAGGCAGGATCTCTTGGGGCAAATCAGGCGTGACCGCGAAATACAGCCTGTCACAAAACTCCCGATACTCATGCCATTTATTGTCTGCGCGAAAGTCGGCCACCGAAGATTTTATCTCGATCACCGAGATCAGGCCGGCCTTGCTTACGGCAATAATATCGACGCGTCGTCCGGTCACGAGCGGCAATTCCGGTACCCACGCGTAACCGGCTTCGCGCAGCATCCGGCCTGTGCCACGTTGGATGGCCGCAGCGGTTTCCGATTGGCGTCCATCAAAGATCACCAGATCGTTGTCAGAAAACTCTATCTCCGCCATGCCGGACCATTGCTCGCTGGAGCTTCGATGTCAAACCGGATAATGCTAGAGTTGTTGGAAATCCCGACCAGAACACCGTCATGACAGAACCACGCGAAAAGATCACGATAGGCCCCGCTGTCAGTACCGAAGAACGCGATGCGGTCTATCGCTTTCGCTACCGCATTTATGTCGAAGAGATGAATCGATATCGATCCATCGCTGATCATGAGACCCGGCGCTTTCATGAACCCGATGACGACAACAGCCATATCTATCATGCTCTGTTGAACGGAGAAGTGGTTGGAACCATGCGCCTCACCTGGGGGGGAGATAATGCCATCAACGCGCGCCATATTGAGCAGTATGATCTGAAGCCATTTTTGGCCAAAGTGCCTGAAGAGCAGCTTGTGATCGGCGAGCGCTTCATGATCGAGCCTTCTTTGCGCGGCAGCAATCTCTTGTTCCGTTTGTTTACGGCCTACCTGTCGTTCGTGAACGAGCGCCGCATCCAATTGGTGTTTGGCGATTGCGAGCCGCATCTGCTCAATGTCTATCAGGGGTTGGGATTTAGGCCCTACACCAAGCGAAACGTGAACAGCGCCGAAACCGGCTATCTGGTGCCGCTCGTACTGGTGCCCGAAGATCTGGATTACCTGCGGGCTATTGAATCTCCCATCGTTCGGGTCATAAAGGATTTTGGCGATGAGGCCATGGTGCCCGCGGCGCTGGATGATCTGCTTGCCGATGGTAAGGCGGTGTTGAGCCAGCGGCTGATTTCCATGCCCACTTACTGGTCAGCAGTGGCGAGCGCTCTCACGCGGTTCGAAGATGGTCGGACGACACTCTTTGACGAGCTCGGCGATGAAGAAATTCAGCTGTGCCTTGCAAAAAGCAACGTGATTGAGTGCAGCCCGGGCGACCGAGTGATCAAGAAGGGGAACGTGGCCCAGAATATGTTTGTGGTGCTCTCAGGCACCCTGGAAGTGAGGGCCGGCGAAGAGGTGAAGGCCATACTGTCAGCCGGCGACATGTTCGGAGACATTGCGTTTTTCCTCGGCCTGCCACGCACGCTCGATGTTTATGCGGCGACCGAAGATGTCCGTGTGATCAGCTTAAGCGAAACCACCTTGCGCTCCTTGATGGAGAATGAACCTAAAACTGCCGCGAAGCTGCTGCAAAACATCGCCAAGATGCTATGCTTTCGGGTGGTCTCCACAAATTAGCGATGTGGATGGGGCAACGCCTCAATCGCATATCCGCCTTCGGAGAATATGAACTCTTCCAAATTCTCGCCCTCACCACCTCGGTCCACGACGAGAAAATCTGAAGTTTTTTGCAGTGACAGAAGGGGGTGATGCCAAACGCCCTTGCGGTAACTTACGCCTTGGTGAGAACCAGCTAAAAAGGCTTCCGGTATTCCCGGCGAGCCATCCTTTTCTGCTGGAGCCACGACCAGCAACCAAGGGTAGGGCGTTATTGGGATGAAGGCCTGGCTCCCTAAAGGATGACGCTCCAGCATCTTTATGGGAATGGGGAGAGAAAAGGCCTGACCACGAAAGATGCTGATGATCGGGCGGCCTCCGCGGTCATCCACGTCCACCTCGGCCAAATCATGGAACCTTTGCGTGGTGCCTTGATTGATAAAAAACGATTTGGCGCCGTTTGTTTCGATAATATCACCGTAGGGTGCGAACGTTGACTGCTTCAGTTCGCGCACTGTGAGAGTCACTTGATCCGTCATCGCATCATCTTATTCTTGGATCCGGCTCGCTTAGAAGCGGATCGCATTTGCCCCTTGTGTGACCTCTGCCGCCGCCTGGCGCAGAGACCGCGCTGCTTGTGAATGGTCCTTCATGAGTTTGTCCATATCAAGCCCATCCACATGCCCGTTGATAACTCGCCAATTGCCGTTCACCATCACACGGTCTGCTTTCACTGCACCGCATATCACGAGGCTGGCCAGCGGATCGTCAGCGCCGGAGAAGCGTGGCTCATCGAGTTTGAACAGAGCCAGGTCCGCCTGAGCTCCCACCTCGATCCGGCCCAAATCCGGTCGCCCCAGACAGTCGGCTGACCCCTTGGTTGCCCAGTTAAAGGCGCGATGATGGTCCACCTGTTCTGCTCCATATTTCAGCTTTTGGAGCAACAGTGCCTGACGGACTTCTTGAATGAGGTTAGAGCCATCATTGGAGGCTGATCCGTCCACACCAAGTCCGACGGCTACCCCGGCGGCCTCCAGCTCAAGCGTTCTGCAGATGCCCGATGAAAGATACATATTGGACGAGGGACAATGCGCAATGGACATGCCCGCCGCACCCAAGCGGTCAATCTCAGCGTCATTAAAGTGAATGCCATGGGCAAGCCAGACCTCCGGCCCGATCCAATCCAAGCGCTCCAGATACTCCAACGGCCGAGCCTCAAATTTCTCCAGGCAAAACTGGGTTTCGTCTTCCGTCTCCGCCAAATGCGTGTGCAGACGCACGCCATTTGATCTGGCCAAGTGCGCCGTTTGCGTCATCAGCTCTTCACTGACCGAGAACGGCGAACACGGCGCTAAGGCGATCTGGATCATCGCGCCTTCACCCGGTTCATGGTGCGCTTCAATCAGGCGAAGGGAGTCCCTTAGGATGTCGTCAGGCTCTTGAACCACATGTTTGGGGGGCAGACCGCCATCCTCCACCGATAAGCTCATGGATCCGCGGGTGAGGACCGCACGCATCCCTAAATCCCGTGCGGCACCGACTTGAATGTCGATGGCATCTCCAATGGCGTCGTTGAAAAGATAATGATGATCTGCGGCGCACGTGCACCCGGACAGCATCAACTCCGCCAAGGCAAGTTTGCTCGACAAATACACCATGTCCGGCGTGAGCTTCGCCCACACGGGGTAAAGCGCGCACAGCCAAGGAAAGAGCGCCTTGTTCAGGGCCGGGCGAAAGGCGCGTGTCAGTGTCTGATAGAAATGATGATGGGTATTGATCAGTCCGGGTAGAACGATATACGCCGACGCATCGAATACGTCGTAAGAGACACCCGGCGTCGGTTCGCCGCCAGCAGGGACAAGCTCGATGATCTTCCCGCCTGACACGATCACTCCCCGTTCAGCGTCTTCTGCCAGAATAGAAAGCGGTGCCTTTATCCAGAGGGGCTTGGTCATGGCGGTCAGGCGCTCGGGTGGAAAGGTTTGCCGAGCGACGCCGGCGCATTGAGACGTATTTTCGTTGCGTCGCGCGAAATGACCGCAAGGACAACGATCGTAGCGATATAAGGAAGTGTGGCCACCAGGTGTGAGGATACCTCAAAGCCCAGCGCTTGAACGTGGAGCCCCATGATCGTGATCCCGCCAAACAGGTAAGCACCCAACATAGCTCTGCCAGGGCGCCACGTGGCAAACACAACCAATGCCAATGCGATCCAACCTCGCCCGGCCGTCATGTTCTCTGCCCACTGGGGGGTGTACACGAGCGACAGATAGGCACCGGACAAGCCAGCGCAGGCGCCGCCGAAGAGCACTGCCATGTAACGGATGGCAATCACCGAGTATCCCAGCGCGTGGGCCGCATCGTGGCTCTCGCCTACGGCCCGCAAGATCAGTCCAGCCCGTGACCGATAAAGGAACCATGCTACGGCGGCGAACAATGCAAATGAGATGTAGATCAATAGATCATGACCAAACACCAACGGACCGAGCACAGGGAGATCGCTTAAGACAGGGATATCCAACGGTTTTAGACCGTTAATGGGCGTGCCTACGTATTTGATGCCAAGGAACGCAGACAGACCCACGCCGAAGATGGTCAGCGCCAGACCCGTCGCCACTTGATTGGTGAGCAGAGACAGGGTCAGAACACCAAAAACAAGCGACATCAGCATTCCTGCCGCGACCGCGGCCAGGATCCCGATATAGACGCTGCCGGTGGTGACGGTCACCATGAAGCCAACCACGGCACCCACCAACATCATGCCCTCGACGCCTAAGTTCAGCACACCGGACTTTTCGGCAATCAGCTCACCCAGCGCTGCAAACACCAATGGTGTTCCTGCCCTGATGGCTCCGACCAGAATTGTGATTGCGGCATCCAAACCGTCCATCACGCCGGCTCCGTTTGATGCGTGCGTACAAGCCTGATGCGGTAACGCACCAGGACGTCGGACCCGAGCACAAAGAACAGGAGCAACCCCTGGAACACTCCGGTGACGGCCAGCGGTAGGTTCATACTCATCTGCAAAGACTCACCGCCCAGATACATGAGCGACATGAGAAGACTGGCCAGCACAACACCCACCGGGTGAAGGCGCCCGAGAAACGCGACGATGATGGCGGCAAAACCATATCCCGGCGAGATGACCGGCTGCAGTTGCTGTATCGTCCCCATCACCTCAACCGTCCCGGCCAGCCCTGCGGTGGCTCCCGAGATCATAAGAGACACCCAAACCACCGACTTGTTGCTGAAGCCCGCGTAGGCCGCGGCCGCCGGAGCCTGGCCAGCGACCGTAACCTTAAAGCCTTGAAATGACCTGGACAGAAACAACCATACGGCCAGAAACACCAGAAGCGCCACAAACACCCCTGCGTGGAGCCGGGTCCCCTCCACTAAGATGGGAAGCTGACCCCAATCACCAAACGTTCTTGTCTCCGGAAAGTTGAACCCTTCCGGGCTGCGCCAGGGGCCATGAACCAAATGGCCGAGAATCTGCACAGCGACATAAGTCAACATGAGGCTGACCAGGATCTCATTGGCATTGAATCTGGTTCTCAGAAAAGCCGGGATAGCCGCCCAGGCCATACCCCCAAGGGCGCCGGCCAACAGCATCAAAGGCAACAGCCACGGTCCGTCCTGGGCGTATACGGCAAGTGCAAGGCCGCCACTGGCAATGGCACCCATGGTCAATTGGCCTTCCGCCCCAATGTTCCACACATTGCCTTTGAAACCCACGGACAGCCCCAGAGCGCACAACAGAAGGGGTGTTGCTTTGATCAGGAGCTCGCCGATCGAATAAAGGGACGTCAGTGGCTGAATAAAGAAGGTGTAAAGCGCAAGGAACGGATCGGTCCCAAGAACGCCGAAGAGAGCTATTCCGGCTATCATCGTCAGACCAGCCGCAATCACTGGCGTGGCGTACTGCATGGCCCGCGACGTGGATTGACGTTGCTCAAGCCTAAGCTGCATCGGACACCTCGGCGGCCTCAAACTGGCCGGACATCCACAAGCCAAGCTCTTCGATACTGGTGTTACCGGTTCTGCGGGCCGGGCTCAGGCGACCTTCAGCGATCACCGCAATCCGATCGCAGATCTCAAACAGCTCATCGAGATCTTCAGAGACAATCAACACCCCTGCCCCCGTTGCGGACAGGTTCAATATGGCTTGCCGGATGGCCGCCGCCGCTCCCACGTCTACGCCCCAGGTCGGGTAGCCAAGAATGAGCACCTCCGGTTCCTGGAGAATTTCACGCCCCACAATGAACTTCTGTAGATTGCCACCCGACAGGCTCTTTGCCTCAGCCTCAACGCCAGGGCAACGCACATCAAACATCTCGCGTATTGTGATTGCCTGTGCGCTCACTTCAGCAAGATCTACGAATCCTCTTTTCACCTGTCCTTTGTGGTGCCACGTCAATAGTGTGTTGGCGGTCAAAGACATTTCCGGCACGGACCCTCGCCCGAGGCGCTCCTCCGGCACGAATGCAAGCCCCTGGACCCGGCGTTCTTCTGGCCCGTCCCGGCCGACATCCCGCCCGTCTAAACGGAGCATTGCCTTATCGGGTGCCAATCGCTCGCCGTTAATGGCCGCCAGCAGTTCCTTTTGCCCGTTGCCGGCAACACCTGCCAATCCCACAACCTCGCCGCGGTTCAAGGTGAGTGTCACGTTCTGCAAGTGTGTCCCCAGGGGATCTGCGGCGGGGAGATCAAGGCCGCGCAGCTCCAACAGAGGTTCCTCCGTGAGCTCCCTGTTTGTCGACTTCTTCGTCACAGGCAGGGCAGATCCAATCATCATCTCCGCCAAGCTCTTGGGCGTCTCGTCCGCTGGTGAGCACCGGGCCGTCACCTTGCCGAGCCGCAGCACTGTGGCCGTATCGCACAGGGCTTTGATCTCATCCAGCTTGTGGGAGATGTATAAGATCGAGCAACCCTCTGATGCCAGGCGGCGCAAGGTCTCAAAGAGCTTCTCGACCTCCTGAGGGGTGAGGACCGATGTGGGCTCGTCCATGATCAGAAGTCTCGGGTTCTGAACCAGACAACGGATAATCTCTACGCGCTGACGCTCGCCCACAGACAGAGTATGAATGTGTTGATGCGGGTTGATCGGAAGTCCGTAGCGCTCGGAAATCTCGCCGATCTCATTTGTGAGTTTTGCAAGATCATGCCCCGGATCGATCCCGAGAGAGATGTTTTCCGCGACGGTTAAGCTCTCAAACAGATTGAAGTGCTGGAAAACCATGCCGATCCCGAGCGCACGGGCGGCGTTTGGATTGGCAATATCGACCTGGGAACCGTTCCACCAAATCTCGCCGGCATCCGGCTTGACCACGCCATAGATGATTTTCACCAGAGTGGATTTTCCAGCGCCGTTTTCGCCCAGCAATGCGTGGATCTCACCGGGCATGACCGTCAATCCAACACGGTCATTTGCCAAGCACCCAGGATAGCGCTTGGTGATCTCCCTCAAGTCCAATTGCGGTGTCATTGCGCCGTTTTGAGCCTCTCCCACCCTTAGTGTTAGTTCTAGACCGAAATGGACGGATGCTCCACACCTACAGCGGTTTGCTATTCCCGCCTTGTGTAAAAGCGCGCAAGGTCCGATAACGCACTCCATACTACTCGCGCCGCACTAACGGAGGAAATGCGATATGACTTTTGATGTTGTTGTCGTTGGCGGCGGAATCGTGGGGTGCACGAGCGCATTCTATCTTGCCCGGAAGGGTTTGAAGGTCGCTTTGGTGGAACGGGCCGAGATCGGCGGCGGTACGACAAGTAACTCCTTCGCCTGGGTGAACGCGACCGCGAAAGTGTTCAACGAAGCCTATCACCGGCTGAATGCCAGCGGCCATCAAATGTATTGCGATTTGATGGTGGAGTTTGGCGAGGAAAATCTAGGCGCCCAGCCCATGGGAGCGCTGGGTGTCGTGCGCCGGTCCGATGCCGGCGGCTATGCGGCAGCGCAGGAACAAGCGCGATTGCTTGAGGCCTATGATTATCCTTATGCATGGATTGGGGTTCAGGAATTGCGGACAATGGAGCCGCATATTGAATTTCCCGATGATGCGGAAGCCATATTCTCCATGAGTGACCCCTATCTGGACGCGCCAACCTTCGCCCGTTTCATGGCAGAGCAAACCAAAGCGCTGGGCGGTAAGGTTTTGGAGAATTGCGCTGCCGTCGAACTGCAAGCCACGGACGAAGGGGAGGTGACGGGCCTGATCACAGATCAGGGCGAGCTGAAGGCTCCGCA
>JANQOW010000161.1 GCA_028285595.1 Hyphomicrobiales bacterium | reverse complement strand
TCAGAAGATTGCGCCAGGTGCGCTCGCCGGCATGGGGTTCACCGGACACCAGAAGGACACGCAGCCGGTCGCGCACACCGTCCGTCAGGACGACGACGCGGTTGTTGATGGCTGTCAGTTCGCCGTCCACCGGCGCAACGGCCAGCTCCGTGATGTTGGGGCCGCCATGGTCGATGGTGATTTCCACCTCCACGCTGCGGCCCACCGGGACGCGCAAGCGTTCGGTCTCCTGACCGCCCCGGCTTAAGGTGACTTCTGCGCTGCCCGGCGGCAGATTGTGGTCTTCAACCCGGAACTTCACGGTGTAGCGTTGTCCGACAATCCCGAACTTCGGCGCCTCTTCCACCACAATGCGGCGATCGCGTTCGCCCTTGCGCCCCGTGATGAGCGCCTGGACGGGCCCGTCATACCCTTGAGAATTGAGGCTTTCGGGCACATCGTGCACCTGGCCATCAGTGATGAGAACAGCGCCCGCAAAGCGTTCCGGCGGCACATCTGAAAGCGCTTCGTTCAGCGCTTTGAAGAGCTGCGTGCCTTCATCATTGGGCACCGGATCGGGGCGCACGGTGACGTATTTGACCTCAAGATCCTTGGCTGTTTTGAGATCTTCTTTAAGCTGGCGCCCGGTTTCGACGGCCCGCTCGCTGCGGCCATCTATTGTCTGGCTTTGGCTGAGGTCAGTGACCACCACGGCCACATCAGGCAGCACCGTGCGCACCTCATCGCGCGCGATCGGGTTGAGCAGCGCCAGGAACACGGCTGCTGTCGCCAACAGCCGGAGCCAGGCCCCGCGGGCCCGTTTGACAATGCCCAGCACCATGATGGCCAAGGCAGCCAGACCCAGAATGGTTAGGGCTTCAATCGGAAGTATGGGCGAGAGTTCCAATGATAGATTCATCTCACTGGCCTATGCGCTCAAGAATTGATGGGACGTGCACCTGGTCGGCTTTGTAGTTGCCGGTGAGCGAGTACATCACGATGTTCACGCCGGTGCGGAATGCAAATTCACGTTGGCGCTGGCCGCCCGGCACGGTGGGGTAGAGCGCCCGCCCCGTCGGGTCGGTGGCCCAGGCGGCCGCGTAATCGTTTGATCCGATGATCACCGAGGAAACACCGTCGGTGTTGGACGTGGTGCCGGTGCCGGCACGGTCGGTCGCTTCCACCCACAGTTTGCCGCCCGCCCAGCGGCCCGGGAAGCGGTTGAGCAGATAGAACGCCTTTGTCAGCACGTGGTCAGGCGGCACCGTTTCCAGGGGCGGAATGTCGAGGCCCGCCAGAATGCGCCGCAAAGCCTGTCGGGCGGGGCTGTCGCTGGTGACGCCGGCCAGCGCATCCTGATGGTCGCGCGTGTCAAAGAAGATGGTGCCGCCGCTCTTTAAGAACGCTGCGATTTTCGCCTGACCGGCTTGGGACGGCGCCTGGGCATTGCGGTCAACCGGCCAATAGAGCAGCGGGAAGAGAACAATTTCGTCCTTCTCGATGTCCACGCCAACCGGCGCTTCCGGTTCCAGGGAGGTTTTGCGGCGGATATAATCGGACAGGCCGTAAAGCCCGGTGCGGCTCACCTCATCCATGTCGGCGTTGCCGGTGATGACAAATGCCAGCCTGGTTTGCAGCGTGGCCTGCATCGCGAACCGATCGGCCACGCTAATGCCGCCATCGGCTTGTTGCGCCACCGCTGGGGTGTTCGCCAACCCACCGGCGATAAGCAGCAAAGCAACAGAGGCCGTGCCCACCAGACCGCCGCGGCGCGCCAGGCGTCCGGCCAGCCACAGACTGGCCAGAGCATCCACGAGCAGCAAGATAAAGGCCGCCGTCAGCAACCAGGGTTTGAGAGAGAAAGCAGGGGTCTTCGCATAACCGGCCCTGGCGACACCGGACGGCAGGGAACCGAGCGCGGAAAACTCCAACCCTGAGCCGGCCAGATTGATGGCATGGGTCTGCCCACCCCGGCGGTAGAGGCCCGGCAGATGCTCAGGCGCCGGCTTAGCTTCACGGATCTCTGTCGCCGGCACGGGCGCAGCGTCTGCGGGCGGAGATGCCAGCTCACCGGCGCCGTTCAACACGCGCACAGGCGCAAACGCCCCGGTTGCATTGAAATCAGCTTGTTGGCTCTGACCCGAAACGCCCTGCGAGCGGGCAACCAAGCGTCTGAGCATATCCACAAACAGGCCCGACAAGGGCAGGTTGGACCATTCGGGGCTCGCGGTCACATGGAACAGGACCACCGTGCCCGACCCCATCTGAGTGGCGGTGACCAGGGGCGTGTTATCGCCCAACCTGGCCCAGGTTTTTTCGTTAAGGGCACTGTCAGGTTCGGCGAGAACCTGGCGCACCACGGTCACGTCCTCCGGCACATCCAAGCCATAGAACGGACTTTGCTCATCAAACGGGCTGAGCGGCTGCGGAGAAGCCCAGGACAATGCGCCACTCAGGGCACGGCCGCCACGGCGCAGTTTCACCGGAACAAGCTCATCCTGACGCGCGGCCAGGCGCGGACCGGCAAAACGCACCAGAGTGCCGCCATTATCGACCCAGCTTTCAACGGCGATCCGGTCGCTTTCCTGCAATTGTCCTACATCTGCCAGAACCAGCAGGGACAGGCCGCCATCGATCAACGCCTTGATGCCGCTGTCACCCTCGTCAATCGGCGCGCGTTTGAGCTCGGTGAACGGCTCCAGCGCACGGGACACATAATAGAGCGGCGAGAGCAAGGGCTGTGCGAAATAGAGGCTCGCGCCCGACACCAGGCCCACGGACTTGCGGCGCCAGCTATCGTCCAGCAAAAAGACCGAGCCAGCGGAGCGAGCCTCTGAGATGTACAGCCGGGACACTTCGTTGCGCAGGGCCACGGGGAGTTCCAACGTGGCTTTTGCTTCAGCCGCGTCATTCTCAAACTGGTAGGAAACAGTGCCCAGGACCCGGCCGTTGAGCGCAACGGCGTTTATCGCGCCACTTGCGGTCCCGACCGTATCTGCCCGCTTTACGGAAACGGTCAAATTGCCTTCTTCCAGCGTGACCGCATCCATGACGTGGGACACTTCCACGGGTGGTGGGGCGAGCACGCTCACGTCGGCACCTGAGCCCAAATCTTCAAGGGTGTCAGCAAAGGCGCGGGCCGAACCATAGTCCAGGCCGTCTGAGAGCCAGGTGACTTGCAAACCGCTGGCCTCCTGCAGCGCCGGTGTTAGCAGCGCGCCAAGCGTGGCCCGGTCCGGCGTGAGCGGTTGAGGCTGCAAGGCAGAGGCAAGAGCAGACACATCGCGGGCCCGCTGAGGCTCAATCGGTCGCGGCGCGCTGCGCGGCGCCGTGGTCTGGATTGAGATGAGGCGGCCGCTCTGCTCCGCAGAGTCCACAATCTCCTGCAATACGCCCATGCGGCGCTGCCAGTCTTTCGCAGAGGCCCAACCATCATCCACAATGACCAGCATCGGACCGGTGCCCGCCGTAATCGGGAGCGTTTTGTTCAGCACCGGCTGGGCCAGGGCAACGATCAATAGACCGGCTGCCAAGAGCCGCAATGCGATCAGCCACCACGGCGTCTTATGCGGCGTCTCCTCGCGGGAGACCAGTTCCAACAGGAAGCGGAAGGGCGGAAAATCGATGCGGTCTGGGCGTGGCGGGGTAAACCTTAAGAGCCACCAAATGATGGGCAGCGCGATGAGCGCCGCCAAGGCCCAGGGGTTCAGAAATGCGATGGAGCCCACCTGCCACATGCTCTCACCCACCCGCCACAGCGGCTCGACCCGTGGCGAAGTCGCCAGAAAGTCGGCCATAAAGGCTTAGCAGCGCTTGGTGTGGCGACGCATCGGTGTGATGAACGCCAAACGTCCAGCCCAAACGGCGGCACAAATGGCTGAGTTCGCGCCGATGCGATTCAACCTTCTCATGATACTCGCCGCGTAGACCTTCCACTTTGCCGATCGTCAGCTTCAGGGGCCCGGCGATTTCAGCAAACTCTTTGCGGCCCTCATAGGGCAAGGTTTCTTCGGCAGGATCGAGAACCTGGACGATATGGCCTTGAATGTCGCGGCCTGCCAACTCGCCAAATCTCTGGTTGATCTCTTCCATGGGCTGCAAGAAATCACCGACCAGGACAATCGTTGAAAAGCGCGGAATGCGCACGGACGGCGGCAGTTCGGCGGAATCGGCGTTCTCGTCTGTCAGATAATGCGCAAAGCGCCGCATCGCCGCCAAATGGTGCGAGGGCGGCTGAGCCAGGCCCATCATGCCGACCCGTTCGCCGGCCTGCAGAAGAAGGTTTGAGAGCGCCAGCGTGATCAGGATCGCCCGTTCTTTCTTTGAAATCTCCGATAGATGGGACTTGAAGGCCATTGAGGCGCCAACGTTGGTCCAGAGCCAAACGGTGTTGGCGGCCTCCCATTCGTTTTCCCGCACGAACACTTCATCAGACCGGGCCGACCGCCGCCAATCGATCGTGGAGGCGCTGTCACCAAAGCGATACTGCTTATATTGCCAGAACGTCTCCCCTGTGCCCGCGCGGCGGCGGCCATGAATACCGTGAGCAACGGTCTGGGCAATCCGTTCAGCTTCAACAAGCAACGCCGGAAAGGCCGAAGAGATCCGCTCCGCAGCCTCGCGAGCGGTCTCAGCCCGGCCATGTTGGGGCTTCTTGCCCTGTCCGAACGTGCCTATCGCCATTCTGGCGCCCTACACCAGATCCGATGTGAGCCGCCCGATGACATCATCCAGAGTGATGCCGTCCGCGCGTGCGGCAAAGGTCAGCGCCATGCGGTGGTGCAGAACGGGTCCGGCCAATGCAACCACATCGTCTATGGAAGGCGCAAACCGGCCATCCATCAGGGCCCGGGCACGGATGCCCAGCATCAGGGCCTGGCTGGCGCGCGGGCCTGGACCCCAAGCCACGTTCTCGCGAACGAACTCACTGGCGTCGGCAATCGGACGGGCGGCCCTGACCAGTTTCAGAACCGCGTCCACAACCTTTTCACCAACGGGGATGTGGCGGATCACTCTCTGAGCAGCCATGAGGTCGTCTGCGCTCATGACCTGGGTGGGCTTTGCGTCTTCTGTCCCGGTGGTGGCGAACAGCACTTTGCGTTCAGAGTCCAGATCCGGATAAGGCACATCGATTTGCATCACGAAACGGTCCAACTGGGCTTCCGGCAAGGGATAGGTCCCTTCCTGCTCCAGCGGGTTCTGGGTGGCCAGAACGTGGAACGGCTTAGGAAGGTCGTAGCGCTGGCCGGCGACCGTCACATGGTGTTCCTGCATCGCCTGCAGCAGGGCTGACTGGGTCCGCGGGCTGGCACGGTTGATCTCGTCGGCCATGAGAAGCTGGCAAAACACCGGTCCCTCAATAAAGCGGAACGAGCGCTTGCCCGATTTGCTCTCTTCCAGAACCTCTGAGCCGATAATATCGGCCGGCATCAGGTCCGGGGTAAACTGGACCCGTTTTTCGGAGAGCCCCAAAACCGTGCCGATGGTTTCCACCAGCTTGGTCTTGGCCAAGCCCGGCAAACCCACCAACAAGGCATGGCCGCCCGTGAGGATGGTTGTGGTGGACAGATCCACCACGTTTTGTTGTCCAAAAATCACTTGGCTGATGGCATCGCGCACCTGGCCAAGTTGTTCACCCGTCTTTTCGATCGTTTTGACGATTTCCTGGTCAATCTGATCGGGGGCTTCATTGATGGTCTGCATGCTGGCCATTATAGTTGCACCAATCGCTGATGTGAAAGCGCAGAAATTGCCGATGGATATTCAAATCCATCACGATAGCTTGAGGCCGTCGCCGTCCTGTGCACCATTAAACGATGACAGGAGTGTGGCGGATTTGCCTATGGGTGAACTTTCCAAATTCGAAAATGTGGCCAAAACCGCGCGGAAACTGCCGCCCGTAGACCATTGGAATCCCGACTATACCGGCGATTTGGACATGCGGATCGCAGCAGACGGAAGTTGGTTCTATCAAGGCTCTCCCATTCTGCGGGAAAGGATGGTGCGTCTCTTCTCAACAATTTTGCGCAAAGATGACGATGGGCGCACCTATATGGTCACGCCCCAAGAGAAATATGGCATCACGGTTGACGATGCGCCCTTCACGGTCGTTGAGATGCGCATTGAGGACCCGGGCGCGAATCAGACTCTCTTTCTGCGCACCAATCTTGATGAGCAGGTCACCGTAAACGCAGAGCACCCAATTCGCTTTCAGCAAACCGATGCCGAAGGTGGCATAAAGCCTTATGTTTTGGTGCGCGGCAATCTGGAAGCCCTCGTGAACCGAGCCATCTTTTATGAGTTGGTGGAGATTGGCGTGGTGGCGCCTCATGACGGGGCGGACTGGTTCGGCATCTGGAGCGCCGGCACATTCTGGCCCATGGCCCTGGCAGACGAGATTGGGGCTGAACGTTGAGCACGCCGTCCTTTCTCTTCAATGCCTCTGAATTTCAGGACCTGGCCGCCCAGCGGCTGCACCCTTCTGTGCCTCAGGAAATGCGGGACATGAGCATCCCTGCGCCGCGCTCGGACGATGATCTGAACCGGCATTTGGGCGCAACATTCGATCCTGTGTCCAACCCCAGAGCAGCGGCCGTTTTGGTGCCTCTGGTGATGCGCGAGGATGGGCTCACGGTGCTGCTCACCCGCCGCACGGACGATATGCCCAGCCATCCCGGCCAAGTGGCCTTTCCGGGCGGCAAGATCGATGCCGGCGATGACGGGCCCGTGGGCGCGGCTTTGAGAGAAACCCAGGAAGAAACCGGATTGGCCAGTCAATTCATCGAGACGTGCGGGTTTTTGGACACCTATCAGACACGCACCGGATTTCGGATTTGCCCGGTTGTGGCTCTGGTGCGCACGGGGTTTTCATTGCAGCCGGAGGCCGGGGAAGTGGCCGAGATTTTCGAGGTGCCCCTTGGTTTTTTGATGGATCCGGGGAACCACCAACGCCACGGGCGCGAATGGGAAGGCAAGAAGCGTTGGTTCTACGCCATGCCTTACGACCGGCATTACATTTGGGGCGCCACCGCCGGCATGATCCGCAACTTTTATGACCGGGTTTATGCGCCCGGTGCGCTGCCCGGTGGCGATGCGGTCCGGAATGTCTAAGCCTGCGAGCCTCAAAGATGCTGAGTGGTTGCGCGATCCAGCCCTTTGCGCCGTGTTCGCGGCTCTACGGGCTGATGGCGGCGAAGCTCGGGTCGCCGGGGGTGCGGTACGCAATGCTCTGCTGGGCCAGCCGATCAATGATATCGATATGGCCACAGATCTGGCCCCACAGGAGATTATCCGGCTCACAGAGTCTGCGGGCCTTTCCGTTCACCCCACCGGCCTGGAACATGGCACTGTGACGGTGGTGGCCGGCCCCAAGGACGCCCGCAAAACCTTTGAGGTCACCACGCTGAGGATGGATGTGGAGACGGATGGCCGGCGCGCGAAGGTCGCGTTCACCGACGATTGGTCGGTCGATGCCCATCGCCGCGATTTCACGATCAATGCGCTCTATTGCGACCAGGATGGAGAGATTTTCGATTTCGTGGATGGGCTGAAGGATTTGCAACACGGGCAGGTCAGGTTCGTGGGTTCACCGGCGGAGCGCATCGAGGAGGATCATTTGCGCATTCTTCGCTTTTTCAGGTTCTTTGCCTGGTACGGTGAAGGCAGCCCCGATACGGGTTCCCTCAGAGCCTGCGTGAGCGCAAGGGCGACCTTGGCAAAACTCTCTCGCGAGCGCATCCGCCAGGAAATGCTCAAGCTTGTTGCTGCGCCAAAAGCCGCCTCCACCCTTTTATTGATGCATGAGCGCAAGGTGCTGAACGCTATTCTGGCCGGACGCTTCGATCTTGCCCGGTTCGAGGCGCTCGCGGCGATTGAAGGCGCTCAAGGCCTTGTGCCTGATCCGATACGCCGCTTGAGGGCCCTCAGTGGAGATCAGACAGCCGAGGATATGCGCAATGCCTTCGTGCTCAGCAATGACGAAACGAAGCGTCTGGAGGCCTTGGAGCACCTGCCGCCGCTTTCGCCGGCTTTTCGGCATGCGGAAAGGCAAACATTGCTCTATTGGCATGGCAGTCAGGCTGTTATCGATAGAACCCTGCTCGATTGGAGCGCCAGCGGGCTGCCGGCACATGATGCAGGATATGCTGCCCTTCTAGACGATGCGCAGGCTTGGCAAAGGCCGAAACTGCCAGTTGGGGGGAAAGACTTACAGGCTGCAGGCATTGCAGAGGGAAAAGAGTTGGGCCGTTTACTGCTGGCACTGGAGGATTGGTGGGTGGCGGGCGGCTTTACGGCAAACAAGGCTGACCTGATGGCCAGGTTGACAGCCATTCGGTGAACGAGAACAGGGACTAAGGCAATAATGGAACGATTTGGGATTGGCCAGGCCGTGCGGCGGCGCGAGGATGAACGCTTCCTGACGGGCGCCGGGCAATACTTGGATGACATTAAGCTTCAGGGCACCTGCCATTCGGCGGTGGTGCGCAGCCCTTATGCCCATGCCCGCATCGTTTCCATTCGCACGGACGAAGCCGAAGGTGCCCCCGGCGTGATCGCCGTCTATACGGCTGCAGACTATATGCAGGAGGGCTATGGCCCCTTCCCCACTCTCACTGAGGTGGCCGGCATTGATGAGCACGGCGTGCGCCGGCCTGATCGCCACGCCTTAGCCTCCGACACGGTCCGCTTTGTCGGTGACGCCGTGGCCTTTGTCGTGGCGGAGACCCGGGCACAGGCGCGCGATGCGGCAGAGCTGGTGGACGTTGCGTACGAAGACCTGGAGCCGGTTGTCGATCTTGCCACGGTGCTGGATAAAAAGACCCCGGTGATCTGGCCGGAGATCGGCACCAACCTCTGCTACACGTTCCACAAGGGTGATGAAGACAAGACCCAGAAGGCCATCGACGAGGCAGCCCACGTGGTGGAACTCGACCTTGTGAACAGCCGCGTGATCCCTTCTGCCATCGAGGCACGCGGGGCCATTGGTTTTTGGAACGCGCCAGATGAGCAGTATGTGCTCTATGTGTCCGGTCAGGCCGTGCATGCGCAAAAGGGTCAGATGGCCGCTGCCATCTTCAAGGTGGATCCTGAGCACGTGCGGGTGATCGGCCCTGATGTGGGCGGCGGCTTTGGCGCGAAGAACTTTGTGTACCCGGAGAATGTTCTGGTGTGTTGGGCCGCCAAGAAGCTCGGCAGGCCGGTGAAATGGGTCGCCGACCGGGGTGAAAACTTCACCTCGGAGATTCACGGCCGCGACCACCTTACAAAGGCAACCCTGGCCTTGTCGGCGGAGGGCAAAATCACCGCTCTCAAGGTAGACACCATTGCCAACATGGGTGCCTATCTCTCCAGCTTTGCCACCATTATCCCCACCAGCGCCAGTTGGGTGGTGATGGGCGGTATCTACGACGTTCCGGCCATCTCCATGCATGTGCGCGCGGTCTTCACCAATACGGTGCCGGTTGATGCATACCGCGGGGCGGGACGACCGGAGGCGGCGTATATCATTGAGCGTCTGGTGGACATTGCCGCCGCCAAGACCGGCATCGACCGCTTTGAGCTGAGACGCAAAAATCTGATCCGCACTTTCCCCTATACCCAGGCCCTGGGCATGGTGATCGATTGCGGGGCGTTTGAACAGAACCTGGATCTCGCCAGCCAAAACATCGGGCTTGGCACCATCGAAAAGCGCAAGAAGAAGTCGGCGAAGGCCGGCCTGCTGCGCGGCGTGGGAGCGGCGACGTACCTGGAAGTCACTCTGGGCAATCCGGCCGAGGCCACGGAGATCCGCTTCGAAGCTGACGGCACGGTCACTCTTCTGGTGGGCACTCAATCCACCGGCCAGGGGCACGAGACGGCCTATCTCCAGTTGCTGGATGAGGAGCTGGGCATTCCCGCAGACAAGGTCACGGTGTTACAGGGCGACACCGGCAAGATTGAGACCGGTGGCGGGCACGGCGGTTCGCGCTCGCTGAGCATGGGCGGTGTGGCTCTCATGAATGCAGCCACCGACGTGCGCAGCAAAGGCGCACAGGCCGCGGCCCATGTGCTGGATGCGGCGCGGGACGACATTGAGTTCAAGGACGGCCTCTTCACCGTGCGCGGCACCAACCGCACCATCTCCGTTCTGGAGCTGAGCCTTGCCATCGCCAGCGCAGATGATCTGCCCGATGACGTGCCGGCAAGCCTCACGAGCAAAGGCGCCTCGCAGCGCGAAGCGTTCAACTATCCAAACGGCTGCCACATGGCTGAAGTGGAGATTGACCCGGAAACCGGTGTCATCGATTTGCAGCGTTACGTCATCGTGGATGATTTCGGTAAGGTCGTGAACCCGCTGATTGCAGAAGGCCAAGCCATCGGCGGCACGGTTCAGGGCATCGGGCAGGCCTTGCTGGAGGCAACCGTGTTCGACAAGGAAAGCGGTCAGCTGCTGTCAGGCAGTTATATGGACTATGCCCTGCCCCGGGCGGACGACGTGCCCAACATCGAGGTTCATCTGAACCAGGATCAGCCGACGAAAACCAATCCCATGGGCGTGAAGGGTGCCGGCGAAGCGGGTTGCAGCGGAGCGCCGCCCGCCTTGGTGAACGCGGTGTGTGATGCACTGGGCGAACTGGGTGTTGAGCATATCGACATGCCGCTGACGCCGGAAAAGATCTGGCGCACCATCGCTGAGGCACGGAGCTGAGCTTAAGCCGGAATCACGCTGAAGGCGATGCAGATCATCCGCTGGCCGGTGATCACCGGCTTTGTTTGCGCGTACACATAGGCCGGGAACAAGGCGATTGAGCCTTGTTCGGGCCATACGTTCAAACTGGGCAGCTTGCGCCTGCCGCCAATACCGCTCGCGGACGGGCCCAAGGTAAGTGCTGCTGCACTGCTGTTGGCCTCGCCCCCGTCGGGAACCTTTACATAATAGTAGCCGCACAAGTGTGCATCTTTGTGGATTTCAGGTTCCTGGTCTGAGGGCCCCTCGTAAATGCGCCCCCAACCGTCCAGGATGTACTGATCTGGAATTGTGCGCATAAAGGGCGTTTTCCGCCGCTTGTCCAAACCATCATAATAAGCATCCACATGCTCGCAAATGATGTTCTCCAGCTCATAGAGCGGCCCGGTCTCTGCACCAAACAGTTCTTCGGTTACGCGAAAGTCACCGCGCGGTTGGCGCACGGAAACGGTGGTTTGCGCATAAACCGCGGTTTCCAGGGACATGTTGAACGTTGCCGCCGAGCCATAGCCGTCAGGCGGCTCGAGCTTGCCGAAAGAAGCGAACTTCTCAAAATCCAGAAGCTCGGCCGCGGCCGCGCGCCCTTTTACTTCATTGGTCGCGATGATCTTGAGGCTGAGCGCTTCGGTGTCTCCGGGCGTAACCTTCAACCACTCCTCGCAGGCCGCCAGTGCGTCTGTGTACCTGCGCCGGGCCAGGAGAGCACGGGTGTGCTGTTTGTGGAGCTCCACGTTTTCAGGGTCGAGGGCCACCAGCTTCTTGTAGGTCGTCACTGCCAAATCCAGCTTTCCTGACCGTTGGGCCGTTGTGCCCAGCAAGCGGAGTATCTCCATGTTTTCAGGCGAACGTTTGGCAAGTGGCTCCAACAATTCCAGCGCCACTGAGAAATCATCGATTTCGGCATAGTGCCGGGCCATTGTGAAATGCTGCGCGGGATCGTCTGTGCTGGCAAGCAGCGCTTGGCGGCATTTGTCGAAGTGCGCCTTGGCCTTTTGAAAGTTGCGCTCGCGGCAAGCTGCGGCGCCGGCCATAAGCCGCGCCTGAATTGCGTTTAGGTGCCCGCTCCCAGCCTCAGCACCCCCTGATAGCGAAATGGTCTCAGCATCGCCCAGCGCGGACGAATGCCCAGCCCAAGATGCATCCTTGGTCACAATTTGCCTGTAATGGTGCGCCAGTACCCGCACTCAATCTGGCGCGCGCCTCTATTATTCTGGTCAGTATCTTAACGGTAAAATGTTACGAAATCCACGAATCAAGTAGGAAAAGCGCTAACTGTGCAAAACTGCAGGGGAAAATAGAACGATGGCGATTTTTGGCTCTGTGCCGAACGTGCCTGTTGCCCGTCACGACCGATCTGCGGGCCTGGCAGATGACATTGACTTCGAAATCAAAGGGAGCGAGTCCCAGTTTATCGAGATTGAACTGGACCCAGGCGAAAGCGCCATTGCGGAAGCCGGCAGCTTGATGTTCAAAGATGCCCACATCACCATGGAAACCGTATTCGGCGACGGGTCAGAGCCGGCCGGCGGCACCGGCTTTCTCGACAAGCTCGTAGGCGCCGGCAAGCGGTTGGTGACCGGGGAGAGCCTCTTTACAACGGTCTACACCCATCAGGGCGAGGGCAAAGCGCGTGTGGCGTTTGCCTCGCCCTATCCCGGCCACATCGTGCCCATGAAACTGGATCAAATGGGTGGTCGGCTGATTTGCCAGAAGGATGCGTTTCTATGCGCCGCCCGGGGCGTTTCGCTCGGCATCTATTTTCAGCAGAAGATCATGACCGGCCTGTTCGGCGGCGAGGGCTTTATCATGCAGACCCTGGACGGGGATGGCTGGGCCTTCATCCATGCGGGCGGGACCCTGGTGGAACGCACCCTTGAGGTGGGTGAGCAGATCCACGTGGACACGGGCTGTGTCGCCGCCATGACCCCGACAGTGGATTTTGACCTTGAGCGAGCCGGATCCATCAAATCCATGATCTTCGGCGGCGAAGGCGTGTTCTTTGCCCGGCTGACGGGTCCGGGCAAGGTGTGGATTCAAAGTCTGCCCTTCTCCAGGCTCGCCGGACGACTATATGCATCCATGCCCCAGACCGGCGGGCGCCGCACGGGTGAAGGCTCCGTGCTGGGCGGTCTTGGCGATATGCTGGACGGTGACCGTTACTGACACAAAGGTGACCCCGGCGAGACTATAGACAATGGTGTAAGATCTGGAACTTGCGAGGATTTTGATCCAAACTCTCAACGAAATGACAAGCGAAACGGAAGCTCTCTGCACGCCTGAACCTGCTCCGACTGCTGAAAAGCCGCGCGGGACAGAGGTCATCTCCGCGTTTGTCAAAACCCTGCCCAACAAGCCCGGCGTCTACCGCATGCTGAACGAGGCTGGCGATGTGCTCTATGTGGGCAAGGCGCGCAACCTGAAAAAGCGCGTGCAGAGCTACACCCGGTTGGTGGGGCACGATACGCGCATTGCGCGGATGATCTTGGCCACCTCATCCATGGAGTTTGTGACGACAGCTTCTGAGGCCGAGGCACTTCTGCTCGAAGCCAATCTGATCAAGAAGCTCAAACCCCGCTTCAACGTGCTGCTGAGGGATGACAAGTCGTTTCCCTATATCCTGATCACCAAAGATCATGCGGTGGCCCAGATCCGCAAGCATCGCGGCGCGCGGAGCCATAAGGGCGACTATTTCGGGCCTTTTGCCTCTGCCGGTGCCGTGAACCGCACGATCAACGCACTGCAGCGGGCCTTCCTGCTGCGCTCCTGCTCAGATTCGGTCTATGACAACCGCACTCGGCCATGCCTGCTGCATCAGATCAAACGCTGCGCAGCGCCCTGCACCGGTGAGATCTCCGAAGAAGAGTATGCCGATCTCGTTGGGGAGGCGCTTCAGTTTCTGTCCGGCCGCAGCCAAAAGGTGAAAGATACTCTGGCTAAGGCCATGGAAGATGCCGCGGAGGTTCTGGATTTTGAACAGGCCGCGCGTTACCGCGACCGGATTTCGGCCCTCAGCCACGTGCAGGCCCACCAAGGGATCAATCCGCAATCGGTGAGCGAAGCGGATGTGTTTGGCATTGCCGATCAAGGCGGACAGACCTGCATCCAGGTGTTCTTCTTCCGCGGCGGGCAGAACTGGGGCAACCGGGCCTACTACCCGCGCGCCGACAAGAGCCATAGCCGGGAGGAGATCCTGGAGGCCTTCCTCGCCCAGTTTTACGACGACAAGCCATGTCCGAAGCTCATTCTGCTGTCCGATGATATTTCAGGGCGGGCGTTGATGGAGGACGCTCTGGGCGTCAAGACAGGCACGCGCATCAAGATCAATGTGCCCCAGCGGGGAGAGAAGTTGACCCTTGTGGCTCATGCGGTTTCCAATGCCCGCGAAGCTTTGGGCCGACGCATGGCCGAATCCTCCTCCCAGGCCCGTTTGCTGGAGGGGGTCAAGCGGGTTTTCAAGTTGGAAGAGCCGCCCAAGCGCATTGAGATTTACGACAATAGTCACATTCAGGGCTCCCATCCGGTAGGGGCCATGGTGGTGGCGGGGCCTGAAGGCTTCCTGAAAAACCAGTACCGCAAGTTCAACATCAAATCGAAAGACATCGCGCCGGGTGATGACTTTGCCATGATGCGCGAGGTCCTGACCCGGCGGTTCTCCAGGTTGCTCAAGGAGCAAGGCAGCAAGGCCGACAGCGAGGCGACCGGTGATGAAGACACAGCGCTGTGGCCCGATCTGATATTGATTGATGGCGGCAAAGGCCAGCTCTCCGCCGTGCGTGAGGTGATGGAAGAACTCGGCGTTGAGGATGTGGCGGTTGCCGGCATTGCCAAGGGACCGGACCGGAATGCCGGACGCGAGCACTTTCATGTGAACGGCCAGGCACCATTTATGCTGGAGCCGCGCGATCCGGTGCTCTACTACATTCAACGCCTGCGGGATGAGGCCCACCGGTTTGCCATCGGCACCCACCGTGCCCGGCGCAAAAAAGCTATTGGGGCAAATCCGCTGGATGAGATCGAAGGTATTGGCCCGGGACGCAAAAAAGCGTTATTACGGCATTTTGGCTCTGCTCGCGCAGTGGGCCGGGCCAGTGTAACAGATCTTTCTTGTGTTGACGGTATATCAAAGGCCCTGGCAAAACAGATCCACGAGCATTTCCACGAGGGTGCTGAATGAGCGACACGGTGAACAAGGAAATCAGGGTGAAGCGCCGCCGGGATCCGAGTGCCGTGCTGACCGCGTTGCCCAACCTGTTGACTTATGGGCGGATCGCGGCTGTGCCCGCATTGGCGGCCTGCCTGTTCTACAACACCGATGAAGCGCGCTGGATCGCGTTGGGGATCTACGTGGCAGCTTGTGTCACCGACTTTTTCGACGGCTATCTTGCCCGCATCTGGGACCAGCAATCGTCGCTTGGGCGGATGCTGGATCCGATTGCCGACAAACTTCTGATTTCCGTTGCCCTTTTGATGTTGGTGGCGAACGGATCGATCTACGGGGTCAACATTTGGGCAGCCATCATCATTCTGTGCCGCGAGGTTTTGGTCTCTGGATTGCGGGAATATCTTGCAGAGCTGCAGGTGTCCGTTCCGGTTACCCAACTGGCCAAGTGGAAGACCACGCTGCAGATGCTGGCCATTGGCTTCCTCATTGCCGGAACGGCCGGTGACAAAGTGCTGCCCCACAATTGGGAGATCGGCATCACCGGGCTGTGGGTTGCAGCTATTCTGACGCTCTACACCGGCTACGATTACTGCCGGGCCGGCCTGAGCCACATCGTTGAGGATGATTGAGCCGCCGTGAAGCTGCTTTACTTCGCATGGGTACGCCAGAAGGTTGGCAAGCAGACTGAGACGGTCGAGCTGCCGGACGATGTTGCGACCGTGGGTGATCTCGTCGCCTGGCTGAAACAGCGCGGCGAAGAATATGCCTATGCCTTCGAAGACCTAAGCGCCATCCGCGCGGCCGTCGACCAAAGCCATCAGCCGTTTGATGCTTCCATCAAGGGCGCACGCGAAGTGGCGTTTTTCCCGCCCGTCACAGGCGGCTGATCCTTCCTGCCTAAAGAGCAAGCCCGAGAGCTGCGGCCAGACGTTTGTCGCGGCCATACACATCTTCGCGGAAATGGGTGGACCCGTCCTTGTTCACCCAGGCCGTCAGGTAGGTGATGTGCACGGGGATTGGCTCCTTCAGGTTCACCACGCGCTTCTTGCGGGCCGCAATCGCACTGTTCACCTTGTTCAGGCTCCAGCCCTGCTCTTTCAGCAGCACCTCGGCCAGTTCGGGCGGGTTTTCCACCCGGATGCAGCCATGGCTGAACACCCGCTTGGATTTTGAGAACAGGCTCTTGGCCGGCGTGTCGTGGATATAGACGTTGAACCGGTTGGGGAACATGAACTTGATGCGGCCAAGCGCGTTCTTTGTGCCCGGGTCCTGGCGCAAGCGGAACGGGAAGGCCGCCGGGGATATGGCGTTCCAGTTCACCGAATACGGGTCGATCCGAGAGCCGCCCCGCAGCACATGGATGTTCTGACGGAGCAGATAGCCTGCATCCTGGCGCAGCTTGGGCAGATACTCCCGGCGGGCAATTGAGGATGGCACATTCCAATAAGGATTGATGACAATGTACTTCATCTTCTTGGAGAATACCGGCGTGGAGTGATAGGTCTTGCCCACCACGGTTCTGGCCGTGTGAACGGTCTTACCGTTGCTCACCACCTTTAGGAACTGGTCGGCCAGATTGACGAAAATATAGCGTCGGCCCAGATCGTCTTCCATCCAGCGCCGCCGCTCCATATTTACTTCCATCTGGCGGATGCGCGTTTCGATCGGCGTATTGATTGAGGCCAAGGTGGCGGGACCGACCACGCCGTCCTGATCAATTCCGTGGCGGTATTGGAAATGCTTAACCGCTTCCACCAGTATTGGGTCATAGACGATACCTGAGGCCTTACTCTGTGCTGCTTTTTTAGCGGGCAGATCAAGTCCGGCGATCATGCGCTGACGCAGCGCGATTACCCGTTCCTGCTCCATGCCCGGCTTTAGGGTTGGGCCTTTGGGCACGGTGCCCCATCCGCCGCGCTGAGCCCAGGCGCGGAATTCTGCGAGCTTGGCCTTTAGCCGTTCATAGTTGGCGGTCTGCGGCTTGAGCGAGGCCACAAGGGCGTTGATGTCATCAGTGCTGGCAGCCCTTGCCAGCAAGCCTTCCGGTGTCGGCCCCTTGGGAAAGACGAAGACGTCTTTGTTCACCCGGTTCGGCACCACCGTGCCTGAGCCCAGATCCCGGCCATAGTCGATCAGCGCCTTTGAAAGGACCAGCTCCAATCCAGAGAGGGTTTCGCTGTCTGACGCGCTGATCAGATCGTCCAGAACATCAGCCCGATAGGTGTTGGGATGAAGCGCTTCATCGCCCGCGGCATGCAGCAGCTTGGCCAAAGTGCGGGCCTTCTGCGTGGCGCCACCGTCCGTTGTCCAAACGGGCTCGAAATTGCGTTCCCGATAAAAATCATGGACCCGCAGCATGCGCTCATCGTCATCGTCGCCCAAGCCACCGCCTTCGCCGCTGTCGATGCGCGCCTGGATCGCTTCGCGCAACGACAGCGCGGAAGCGTCAAATCCGAACGAAGTGACGAGGAAAAGTGAGAGAAACGCGGTGAAAACAAATCGGTTGAGATGCCCAAGGCCCATAGGAATACCTCTTTAAACGTTTCGTTGCCGGCCCGCCTCTGTTGGACGGATATTACATGGCTTCCCCTATGATTCCATACACAGATGCTGCAGGTTCGATCAAATCAAAACACTGAGCCGTCACTGACAATATTGATCGGCGGGGCTCCGTCTGCGCGGCGTTCAGCGGCAATACGCCTGCCGGCCGCCCAGGTTCCCCCTTCCAGCACCTTGGCTAACGGGAACTCCAGCTCGTTCACCCCCAGACGGCTGCGCACCAGATCCGCCAGCTCATCCAGAAGCATGACCGTCAGGGCCCGCCACTCAACAATGGCCTCATGGCTGGGGCTCAACGGTTGAGAGGTGAGATCAGGATCGCGCGGCTGGAGCACGGCTTGATCAATCAAGAGCCCGCCGTTGCGGTACTCCGCCAGACCCGTAAGACCGTCAATGTTGACCACGTCCACACCAGCCGCCTGAAGTGGCTCGATCAGAGAGTAGCTCAGCCACTGCGAGAGCTTGTGGAACGGCACCAGCCCATCTTCCGCCAGAATCATGGAATGGGCCCAGGTGTCTCCCAGATTGACCCCGCCAAGGCTTGAGCGCCCCGGCCAGATGCTGCCGAAGCCCTCCAGAACCGCGAGCAGGATATCCCGTGCTTCAAGCGGCCCGGCGCTCGTCATGAAGCGGTCCGCCATGGCGCCGACCCTACCCTCAGCACCAAACATCTCCGGCTGGTTGGACAGCGCCCGGCCCAGCGCCTGCAGCAAGCCAACCCGGCCTTCCAGTCCGGCGAGCGGATTATCCCTCGTCACCTGGAAGGCATCCGCCAGCTTGCCGACCGTCAGACCGGAAAGACCGGATGCGGTGGCCTGCAGGGGACGGGCCGGATCATCGGAGAACAGCCCTGAGGTGAAAGCCTCCAAACTTGCCACCGCAAGCCCTTCAGAGCGGCGGGTCTCTATCCCCTGGCGATCGATATAAGACCAGGATGGGCCGGCTCCGGCGTCCAGCAAAACGCTGGTCACGACCAAATCGAACGCAATGCGCGCCCGTTCCACCCGTTCCCAGGCGTGGCCTGCGGCGAGCTGGGCCCAACGGTCTTCGCCCGCAACCACAAAATGGCGCCAGCGGGCATGAAATGGAATGTCCAAAGACGGGTAGTTGGTTCTGATGGTCTCCAACACATAATCGGCGGTCGCCGGCAACCGGTCCCGATGCAGCGCAAAGTGGGCCAGCGCGCCGCGATCCCCGGCGGCCAGGATCTCCCCGCAGCGGGCGCGAATGGCTTCCGGCGTCAGTAACCAGCGCGCCAGTTCCCCATCGGAGGCAAACGGAGCGGCGTCAGTAATCTTCAAGGGCCCGGCCTTGGGTCTTCGTCAGATCGTCCGGCTGAGACACGCTCTCGTCGGTGAAATAGCCGGCCGCTTTTTTGGCGTCCATCTCGACCTGGGCGTCCGGCGGGATCAATTCGTCGGGGATCGGCACGCGCTCCCCAATTGTGATGCCCTGCTTGGCAAGCGCATCGTGCTTCATGTCGCTCATGGAAACGAAACGATCGATGTGGGTGACGCCCAACCAGTGGAACACATCGGGCATGAGATCCTGAAAGCGCATATCCTGAACGCCGGCCACGCACTCGGTGCGTTCAAAATAGGCTCCGGCATGATCGCCATCCGGGTTGCGTTTGCGGGCGTTGTAGACCAAGAACTTGGTCACCTCCCCCAGCGCACGCCCCTCTTTGCGGTTATAGACAATGAGCCCGGTTCCGCCCTGTTGCGCTTGCTTCACACACTCCTCGATGCCGTGGATGAGATAGGGTCGGCATGTACAGATGTCGGAGCCGAATACGTCTGAGCCATTGCACTCATCGTGCAGCCGGCAGGTCAGCTTGGTGGCGGGATCGCTCAAACCTTCCGTGTCACCGAAGATATAGAGCGTAATGTTGCCGATGGGGGGCAAGAACACTTTGAGATCCGAGCGCGTCACAAGTTCAGGAAACATCCCGCCTGTATACTCAAAAAGCGCCCGGCGCAGATTGCCCTCGTCCAGGTTCAAGCGCTCGGCGATTCCCGGCAGATACCACACCGGTTCCAGCGCCGCTTTCGTGACCGAGGCCTCACCTGATTGCGACAGCACCACACCGTCCGGCAACAGACGGCCTTCCTCTATGGCGTGGCGGAACTCCGGCAGTTGGATGCGTGCGCGCGTGATGGCGATTGTAGGCTGGATCGACAGGCCCGCTTTTATTTCGTCGGCAAAGGCCTCCGCCACCATGGCGCCGTAAGGGTCCAGAGAGACAATCTTGGAAGGGTCCGACCATTGCGGATGTGGGCCGATCTTGACGGATGGGGCCGTGTTGGTGAGGTCCGGCCTGTGCACCGGATCGAGCGTGCCGGCCGCGATGGCCAAGGCCCGGTAGAGCCCGTAAGCTCCAGAATGCGCGCCGACCACATTGCGCTTGCTGGCGTCGTGGAAGTTGCCGATGAGCGGCCCGCGCTCAGAGGGCGTGGCTGCACCCCAGTGCACCGGGGAGGGTTTCGCATCCCCCGTTGGAGGATGCGACGTCAGCACGATGTGGCGTTGCTCACTCATGTTTTTACTCCCTTCCCACCTCGGAAAGTTAGGAAAACGCCCAGTTTGACCAAAATGACCCATCAGGTCCAGTGCAATCGGCTTAAAGGTTTAATGCTGCGGTTTCGCAACTTTCGCTTTCAGCATGGTGTGGACGGGCGTGCATGGTGCGCAATTGCCCCTTGATCAGGCGCCCTGCACTGCCGCACATTACCTCAGCGACGAACGCCCGAAGGAACTGCACCTCATGTCCACTAACGCCACTATTGTTGAACACCCCCTGGTGCAGCACAAGCTCACGCTGATGCGCGACAAGAACACCCCATCTGCCGTGTTTCGTCAGCTCCTGCGCGAGATCTCCACATTGTTGACCTATGAAGTGTTGAGGGATCTCCCCCTCACCACCAAGAAGATCGAGACGCCCCTCGAAGAGATGGCTGCGCCCGTTTTAGCCGGCAAGAAGCTGGTGTTCGTTTCCATCCTGAGAGCCGGCAACGGCCTTCTGGACGGCATGCTTGATCTGGTGCCGAGCGCCCGTGTGGGCCATGTGGGGCTTTACCGGGACCCGGTCACGCTCACGCCCGTGGAGTACTACATGAAGGTGCCGGAGGATATTGGCGACCGGCTGACCATCGCCGTCGATCCCATGCTGGCCACGGCCAATTCGGCATCAGCAGCTCTGACCCGGCTTAAAGAGGTTGGGGCGGTCAATCTCAAGTTCGTCAGCCTGCTCGCCGCCCCTGAAGGCATCGAGGCCCTCTCCTCTGCCCATCCTGACGTACCGATCTTCACAGGCGCCCTGGACAGCCATTTGAATGATCATGGCTACATCGTGCCCGGTTTGGGGGATGCCGGCGACCGAATGTACGGCACCAAGTAAAAAGGCTACAGCCAGCCTGAAAGCTCGCTTTCGACCAAGGCTGTGAGCACCTCGATCCCCTCGTCGCTGTCGTTGAGACAGGGGATCGCGGCGAAGTTCTCGCCACCGTGTTCCTCAAACACTTCCTTCAACCCGATTGCGATCTCTTCCAAGGTCTCCACGCAGTCGGAAATGAACGCCGGCATGATCATGGCCAGGTTCTTCGTGCCGTTTTGAGCGAGCTCACGCACCGTGTCTTCGGCGTAGGGTTTCAGCCATTCCTCGCTGCCGAAGCGTGACTGGAAAACCACTTGCAGCTTGTCTTTCTCCCACCCCAGCCTTTCGCGCATGAGCCGGGTGGTCTTCATACAGTGGCAATGATACGGGTCGCCAAGATCCAGATAGCGTTTGGGCAAACCATGGTAGGACGCCAGCACAAGATCCGGGGTCCAGTCCAAAGTGGCGAGATGAGCCTGCATCGACCTGACCAAAGCATCGATATAGACCGGATGATCATGAAAGGCGGGCACGGTCCTCAGTGCCGGTTGCCAGCGCATCTCCTTCAGCGCATCAAACGCCTTGTCCTGCACACTCGCCGTGGTGGCCGCTGAGTACTGCGGATAGAGCGGAAAGAGCAGAATCCGGTCACACCCGGCCTCCTTCAACTTCTCGATCTTTTCCTTGATCGGCGGCAAGCCGTAGCGCATGGCCCATTCCACCTCAATGCCAGGGTGCACAGCCAGCTTGCTCGCCACCTTCTCCGATTGGCTGCGGGTGATGGTTTTTAACGGCGACTCGTCCAGCTCATGATTCCAGATCTGCTCGTAGGCCTCCCCGGACTTGGACGGTCTGGTTGTCAGGATGATGCAGTTGAGAATGAACCACCAGATGGGCCGCGGCACATCGATCACGCGCCGATCCCACAAAAACTCTTTCAAGTAGCGGCGCATCGGCCAGTATGACGTGGCTTCCGGAGTGCCGAGATTGATCAACAAAACGCCAACTTTGCCATAAGCAACATTGGGATGGCCGGCAGGGAAATGTTCGGCGGGTTCGACTGTCTTTTTGAGCATCATGAAGCCTGTTTTACCCTATTCAACGCAGCCCAGCCACCATCGGCTCACCTGATCTGAAAATTTCGGCTATGGTGGCGCCAAAACCGATTCCCACCTTGAGGCTGCGCTTTGGCCACAAAGCTGAAAACAAAACTAAAAACATGGCTCGCCCCAGCCGCCGGCGCGCTGGTGCTGCTCGGCGCCATCTACCTGCATTACGCTCAGCCGTTGCTGATTGAAGCCGTCAGTCTGTCAGTGTTTGACAGTTACCAAAGGATCAAACCGCGCCAACAGGAAGACAGCGCCGTGCTGGTGGTGGATATCGACGAAAGCTCCCTAAAAGCCAGAGGCCAGTGGCCCTGGCCGCGCACGGAGATCGCCGAGCTGGTGAAACGGCTGACCAACCTGGGCGCGGCTGCCATTGCCTTCGACATTGTCTTTTCAGAGCCGGACCGAACGTCGCCCAATCGGCTAGCCAGCCTCTTGAAATCGCTGGATCTCCTAAAGGAGGATGCAAATCTGGAAAGCTTGCCGGACAACGACAAGATTCTTGCTGAGTTCTTGCGCCAGACGCCGACCATTGGCGGGATGATCTTGACCCACGAAAGCAATGACCGGCGCCCTCCGCTCAAGCGGGGCACGTCCCACGGCGGAACGGACCCGGCCGAATATCTGCCGCGCTTCCAGGGTGCGGTCAGCAATCTGGATATCCTGGATGAGGCACCTCCTGGCCTTGGCTACTTCTCGTTTGAACCGGACCGCGTGGACCGGGTGGTCCGCCGCTTGTCGCTCGTCTCGGCGTTGCGCGAGACGATCTACCCCTCGCTGGTGGCGGAATCCCTGAGGGTGGCACAAGGGGAAGATTCCATCTTCATCAAGAGCAACGATGGCAGCGGGGAATGGGCGGCAGGCAGTCAGGGCGGGATTGTTCTGGTGAAGGTGGGCCAGGTGGTCATTCCGACCAACGAGAATGGCGAAGTGTGGATCTATTACTCCGGCGACCGCCCCGGGCGCGTGATGTCGGTGAACAAGATCCTCAGCGCCGATGAAGCCGAGCTGCAAAACTTGCAGAACCAAGTGGCCGGCAAGATCATCCTGGTGGGCACCAGCGCCCCCGGCCTGCTCGATATCCGGGCCACTCCGCTCTCCTCCTCCACCGCCGGTGTGGAGGTGCATGCGGAAGCCATCGAACAGATCTTGGCCGGCATCTACCTAACCCGGCCTGATTGGGCGACGGGCGCTGAACGCTGGGCGATGGTCGCCGCCGCCCTCGCGCTGATCTTCCTGATGCCGAAGATCGGGCCGTTCTGGTGCGCGGTTTTGGGCGGGTTCATTGTTGCCTGGTCGGCCGGCGGCTCCTGGTATGCGTTCTCGCAGCATCAGTATTTGTTCGATCCGGTTTACCCCATTCTCGGGTCAACTGCGGTCTATCTGGTGGTCTCCGGAGTGTTGTTCCTAACCGCCGAGCGGGAACGGCGTTCGGTGCGCCGTGCGTTTTCGCAATATCTGGCACCTGAAATGGTGGAACGCTTGGCAGAAGACCCGGACGGGCTGAAGCTGGGGGGTGAAGACAAAGAGCTGACGATCCTGTTCTCAGACGTGCGCGGCTTTACGAAGATCTCCGAAAAGCTGAATTCCCAAGAGCTGACCAGACTGATGAACGGCTTCCTGACGCCGATGAGCGATACGCTGATGGATCATGGAGCGACCATCGACAAATATATCGGCGATGCCATCATGGCGTTCTGGAACGCGCCCTTGGATGTCAAAGACCATGCCGCGCAGGCCTGCGCCGGCGCCCTGAGCATGCTGGAACGCCTTGAACAGGTGCGCACGGACACAGGCCACGACATTCAGGTGGGCATTGGGATAAATACCGGGATCTGCAGCGTTGGTAACTTTGGGTCATTCCAGCGCTTCAACTATTCTGCGCTGGGCGATGCGGTGAATTTGGCCTCGCGGATTGAAGGCCTGACGAAATCCTATGGCGTGCCCATTCTCGTCGGCGAAGCCACCATGCGCGATGCACCCGGTTTTGCTCACTTGGAGGTCGATCTCATCCGTGTGGTGGGCAAACAGGAGCCTGAGCTCGTCTCGGCACTCCTGGGCCGGGAGGAGCTAGCGGAGGATGGCGCGTTCAAAACCATGAAGGAACATCACGAGCGTGGCCTCGCGGCCTTCCGCACGCAAAACTGGGACGAGGCGGAAGCTGCATTCTCCAAGGCCCGGGGCACCGCGTGCAACGGGCCCTCACGTGAAGGCATCTATGACCTTTATGCAGCCCGTATCGCCGCCTTCCGCGCCGATCCCCCGCCCAAGGATTGGGACGGGGTGATCGACGCCACAAGCAAATGAGCGCTGGTTCAGAAGGTCAGATCGGCAACCTGCTTGACCTGCGGCAAAGCTTCAATCTGGTTCAGCACCTTGGCGGGCACGGCGCCGTCTACTGCCACAAGGGCGATTGCATCACCGCCTTGGCTGTGCCGACCCAGATGGAATGTGGCGATGTTGATCTCAGCATCCCCCAGCAACGTGCCCAACGCGCCGATGAAACCCGGCTTATCCTCGTTGGTCACATAAAGCATATGCGGGCCGAGTTCCGCTTCCAGGTTGATGCCCTTGATCTGGATGATGCGCGGCTTGCCGTCTGAGAACACCGTGCCGGCCACCGAGCGCTCCTGGCGTTCGGTTTTCACGATCAGACGGATATAGCTGTCGTAAGCCCCGCGCGGTGTCTGGCGCACCTCGTCGACCGCAATGCCGCGCTCGCGCACGATGCTGGGAGCGGAGACCATGTTCACATCCGCCAGGGCCGGTCGCATGAGGCCGGCCAGGAGCGCGGAGGTGAGCGCGGAGGTGTTCATCTCCGACACGTCGCCGGCATATTCGATCACCACCGATTTAAGGCCGGTCTGGGTCAACTGGCCGGCAAACGAGCCCAGTTGTTCGGCGAGCGCCACAAAGGGCTTCAAGACCGGGGCCTCTTCGGCACTGATCGAGGGCATGTTGAGGGCGTTGGTCACCGCGCCGGTGAGCAAATAGTCGGCCATCTGCTCTGCAACTTGCAGCGCAACGTTCTCTTGCGCCTCCGTGGTGGAGGCGCCCAGGTGAGGCGTGCAGACCACGTTTTCCATGCCGAACAGAGGATTGTCCTTGGCCGGCTCGTCCTGGAACACATCCAGGGCCGCACCCGCCACCTGTCCGCTCTCCAGCGCCTCTTTGAGAGCGGCTTCATCGATCAGACCGCCGCGCGCGCAGTTGACGATGCGCACGCCTTTCTTTGCCTTAGCAAGCGCGTCGGCATTGATGATGCCCCGGGTCTTGTCGGTGAGCGGTGTATGCAGGGAGATGAAGTCGGCCCGCCCCAGGAGTTCATCCAACTCTACCTTCTCCACGCCCAACTCCAGCGCCCGTTCAGCAGACAGAAACGGATCGAACGCCACGACGCGCATTTTCAGGCCCTGCGCCCGGTCGGCCACGACCGCACCAATGTTGCCACAGCCGATGATGCCCAAGGTCTTGCCAAAGAGCTCAACCCCCATGAACCGGGACTTCTCCCACTTGCTGGCTTGCGTGGAGGCATTGGCCGCGGGGATTTGCCGGGCCAGCGACATCATCATGGTGATGGCATGTTCAGCGGTTGTGATGGAGTTGCCGAAAGGCGTGTTCATCACAATGATGCCCTTAGCCGTCGCGGCGGGGATGTCGATATTGTCCACACCGATGCCGGCACGGCCGATCACTTTCAGATTTTCTGCAGCGGCAATGATCTTCTCGGTGGCCTTGGTGGCCGAGCGCACGGCCAGGCCGTCATAGTCGCCAATGCGCTTGTGCAGTTCATCTTTGTCTTTGCCCAGGTCGGGCTCGTAATCCACATCAAGGCCGCGATCTTTGAAGATCTGAACGGCGGTGGGCGAGAGTTTGTCGGAAATCAATACGCGAGGGGTCATCGAACCTTGTCCTCCAAGGGAAATGTGAGTGTAGCTTGAGGTGCAAAAATCAGGCGGTCACGAGAGAGGCCTGCTCGTAGGCCCAGTCGAGCCACGGCAGCAAGGCTTCCACATCGGCCGTTTCCACGGTGGCACCGCACCAGATGCGTAATCCCGGGGGAGCGTCCCTGTACGCACCGATATCATGGGCCGCGCCGGCTTCATCCAGCAGCTTGGCCATGGATTTCGGCAGCGCCGCGGCTTCCTCATCGGAGAGGCGGGCCACCGCCTCATCTGAAAGCTTCAGACAGACAGAGGTGTTGGAGCGTTGCTCGGGCACCAATGCGAGATGGTCTATCCAACTGCGCTCTTCCACCCATCGGGCGATGGCGTCCGCATTGGCATTGGCGCGCGCGATCAACCCGTCCAGGCCGCCGATGCGTTGGGCCCATTGCAGCGAGATGATATAGTCTTCCACGCACAGCATGGACGGCGTGTTGATGGTGGCGCCTTCAAAGATGGCTGCGTTGAGCTTGCCGCCTTTGGTGAGCCGAAAGATCTTGGGCAGCGGCCAGGGGGGCACATAACTCTCCAGCCGCTCCACGGCCCGGGGGCGCAGGAGCAACATGCCGTGGGCCGCCTCGCCGCCCAGCACTTTCTGCCAGGAGTAGGTGACCACATCGAGCTTTGGCCAATCGAGATCTTGGGCGAAGGCCGCTGAGGTGGCATCACAGATGGTGAGACCTTCCCGGTCGGCAGCGATCCAGTCTGCGTTCGGCACGCGCACGCCGGATGTGGTGCCGTTCCAGGTGAAAACGCAGTCGCGGGTTTTGGTATCGACACCGGCGAGATCGGGCAGTTCGCCATATCCAGCCTCGATCAGGCGCACATCTTCCAGCTTCAGTTGCTTCATCACGTCCGTGATCCAGCCGGACCCGAAGCTTTCCCAGGCCACCATGTCGACCCCGCGCGCACCCAGCAATGACCACATGGCCATTTCCACAGCGCCAGTGTCTGAGGCCGGCACGATGCCGATGAGATAGTCATCGGGCACGCGAAGCACCTCACGGGTGAGCGAGATGGCAAGCTTCAGACGCGCCTTACCTTCAGCGGCCCGGTGCGAGCGTCCTAACAGTGCGTTGTTGAGCAGATCAGGGGTCCAACCTGGGATTTTGGCACAAGGCCCGGACGAAAAACGCGGATTTGCCGGCCGCGCGGCCGGTGTGGGGATGTTTGTCATGTCCCTACCCTTCCAGATAGCTGCCTCTCGTTGGGGAGAGGTGTCCCACGGACCCGATTACCGGAAAGCCAGGGAGACCGCAAGTTCTACTTACGTTGACCATGCGGGATCGTGCCGGCTTATGCAGCATGGAGCGGGAGCTGTGTCAGAGGGTTGGGAAATTTCTTGCCCCACACGTCTCTAGGTCAGGTTTGAGGAGCAAGGCGGCTTTGGTGACCATGAGACTACCTGGAAAAACCCGATCTCGGGCACTCAAGCAGATATCCCCTAAGACACGTACAACGCTTAAGCAGAACGGAAAGATCGGTGTTCAAACTTGAGAGAACCAATCAGCATCGAAAATTGTCCGGCAACAGACGCACGTCATAGTGTTGCTCCTGGGACCATTTGAGACCACATTGATCGGAAGAATGGCCGTGATGGAGAAAGGGTCAGCCAATGATGGAAGGCGAGCGCCATGGTGGGTTCCCCACGGAACTGCTCACTCCCCCAGAAATCGATTGGGCCAAGTTAAATGACTATCGTCTAGGACGGATCCGGCAGGCCATGGAAGAGCGCGATGTGGAGTTGGCAATCGTGACCAATCCACTGACCATGCGGTATGCCGTCAACTATCATGAGTACATGCAATTTCAGGCGCGTATTCCCTTGATGATGTTGATGATCTTCGCAGACGGACCAGTTGTCTTCAGTGGGGCCTTCATCAAGACTCTCGATAACGTGACGGAATATGTCCCGACCTTCGGGCTTGCTCCATTTTTTGCCGGCTTTGACCAGCAAGACAAAACACGAAACTTCGTTGACTTTGTCCGCTCGCGACTGTCGGGAAAGGGCCGGTGCCGCGTTGCAGTGGATCGGTTGGACGCCTCTGCCGTGCAGGGATTGATGCAGGCAGGTTTTGAAGTCACCGACAGCCCTGGGTTTCTCGAAAAGGCGCGTTCCATCAAATCTCCCGAAGAAATTGCGCTGGTCCGATATGCTGTCGAGGTCGCCGAACTGGGCATTAGAAGGATGCGCGAAAGTTTGAGGCCCGGAATAACAGAAAACGAACTTTGGAGCGTTCTGAACCAGATCAACATCGCCCATGGTGGCCTGTGGTCCGAAGCGCGCATGCTCGCCTCAGGTGAGCGCACCAACCCGTGGCTTCAGGAAGCTGGGGAACGGCAGATTGTCTTGGGTGACTTGGTTGGATTTGATACCGACATGGTTGGCCCCTTCGGCTACATGTCAGATATTTCTCGCACTTGGTTTCTGGGGGATAGCAAAGCGCCAGAGACATATCGCGACTTGTTTAAACGTGCGCTGGACGAGATAGAGCACAACAAAGCGCTGGTGCGCCCGGGAGTGTCATTCAGGGAACTGACGGAAAACAGTTACCGACATCCTGAAGAATTTCATGCGCATCGGTATCCCTGCATCATGCATGGTGTCGGCATGTGTGATGAGTATCCCTTTATTCCCTACCCGCAAGACTGGGAAACGTCAGGCTATGACGGCGTTATCGAGGAAAACATGATGATGTGCGTTGAGGGCTACGTCGGCTCTGATCGCGGTGGATGCGGCGTTAAGATCGAGCACCAGTTTCTGGTCAACGCGACCGATCTCGAACAACTCGACACATATCCTTATGACGAGAACCTGTTGAGCTAGACTCAATGCTCATCGTTTCTGCGCTAAGCTCAATTGATACTCTTGAGAAGGCGAGCGTCCGTTCAGGGCCATTTTCTACCGTAGCAGCCATGTCAACTTTCGAGGGTAAACCAGACTCACAGCGCGTTGTACACCGAGAGAAGCTTGTCCGCTCGAACCGTGCCGCGCTGCGTGCGCTTGGTCTCAACGATCACTCTTGCCCGGACGCGGAGGCCATTACGTGGGACTGCCCGGCTCGGTCTTTTGATCCAAACCTCGCGCAAAGTCTTTGCACTCTTTCAGCACGGCGCGTTCCTGCCAGATCGACATGATGGCTTCGCCCATCATTTGATCGAGGACTTTTTTGGCCTGCGCGCGGTCGCCGGCCACGCAGGAGAAATAGAGAAAATGGTTGATGTTCCAATTGTCCGGATAGCTGCGCAGAATATCATCCATGCCAGTTGCTATCTTGGCCCACGAGGCAACAGTGATGGAAAAGAGGGGTGGACCGTCAAGGATGTTCCCGCCCAAATACCAATAGATACGTGCATGGAGGGACATTCCGTCTTTTGCCATCGTGTTGTCTGCGGCCATGTTAATCACGGCCGGGATGTATTTAGGATCACCGCCCCACTTTGAAAGAAAGTGGCGTGAGGCTGCAAAATAGGTGGTGTAGTAGTAGGGTTCGGCCTCAGTCGCTTGCGTCAGCGTATCCATGACCGTTTCTGCCGGCTCGCCAAGTTCGGTGGCGATGTTGATCCGGAGCCTGTACCACTCCGGATCCTGGGCGGCGACCGCCCGGTGATTGATGAGTAAATCCCGCGCTGCCTTCAGTGTTTCATAAAAGGGCTGCCATGCCTCTTGTGGAACGTCATGTGCATAGCTGCCACCTCTGATCCTCCATGCCTGGGCGCGAAGCCTGATCGCTTGAGCCAAGAGGGGGGTGGGGGACTTCGGAAAAGCCGCCTGCCAAGCATTGAAGATCTTGGCATGCATGTCGTCTGCGCTGCCTGTCCACTGGACACCAGCAGGTTGGTTCATCGGTTTTGACCGAACGGTCTGAAGATATCGATCAACGCCCTGATAGAAGAAGGACAAGTACCACAGGCCGCTGGGCGTGCGTTCCTGTCTTGACCTGTAATACTCAGCCAACTCCTCAAGCTGTTTGAAATCAGAGTTTATGAGCAGCAGTGTGACGTAGTTTCTCGCGCGTTCGCGCTCCATCACTTCGCTCTTGATCATGGCCTTGGGAATCAGCGGCATGGTGTGCGCCGGCGCATCGCTTGCTGGCATGGGAGGGTCGAGCCTATGGACTTCACCCTCAACCGCCTCGCCGGGCACAGAGTGCTCCACCGCTGCGGTTTGCGTCTGTTCTGTCTCGTTCGGATAAAAGAAATAGACACCGCAAAAAATCAGAACAAAAAGCGAGAAGACAGCGGCGAGAAAACGCATGGTATCGACCCTAGATTCTTATGTGTTTGCTGTTGGAAATTGCAATTGAGTTCCGTCTGAGGCTTCTCGTTATCTTTTGCGGAAGCTTATGATCTGCGTTGAGCTGTAAACTGTCGGGACGTGGCCAAGCGCGTGTTGGGTTTCGTGAACCTTGCAGGACCAAGGCGCTTCCGGCGCCATGTTTTGCCTGGCGACGCTTTTCTGAGGACCGGCATCAAACGTCCTGTGAAATTCAACGTATTTTCTAAAGACATCCGGCTGCTGGCTATTGGCAGAACGGCTGGTCTTAAACAGATCGCCGGCCTTGAGCGGCCCGCTCTTGTCAACCTCGACTGCCAGATACCGGCCGGACTTGCTGCACCCCACCAGAATTCCGGTGACGCTTGTTCGTTTGTTTGAGGCGTCAATGGACAGGACAGGTCTTGCTTCACCCCATCTGGTGATGGCGATGTCTCCGTTGTATTTTATCCACTCGATATCTTGAAGACGCACCTCTTCGAGATTTGACTGGCCTGGAGTGTTCGGCTCTTCAGAGGGTACTGATTGAACCCGCATTGTCGCGGCAATGGCACGTTTATTCTGATCCCACAGAATCCTGGTTCGATTGTCTTCTGACCTGGATGGCGAATTAACGACAATCATGCTCAAGGCGGCAATCAGGCAAGCACGAAAAAGATACCTCATAGGACCCACGCTCACTTAAGGTTGCAATGTCGGCGTTACTCTTCACTCACAGCAACGTTACCAAAGCGAGCTGAATTCGATTTTGCAATTTTAGTTAGAATTTTATGGGTCTAGCCCGCTTTATTGGTTCACGCTCTCATTCACCCTTGCACAGCGCCTTGCAGTCGGCGCCGCCTCGGCAGTGAACAAAACAAGCAGGTCATTGAGAATTTTACTGCACTGTTAGAAGCATTCCACAGTCATATTTTTTCGCCGAATATACACATAATGGTTTCAATATCTGTATTGTGAATAGGTGCTGAGCTAAATAGACTTCTCTTTCAATTAAGAAGAGATAGCGTAATGGCTTTATTCCGAAATGTAATACTAACATTGGCTGTTGAGCATCGACGTCGAAGACCCGTCCGGCGTTAGAAACTGGGCGGCCATGGGGAAGTTACTTATTGTTGGCTCTAACGGTGCTTCAACGAGCATAAGTTCGTTGGCGTTTGGCACAAGGTTGCTCACCGGTTTCACGGATATCACGCATTTTACGCTGGCGTGTGAGGTCAACTGCCAAGCTACGGTGGACAATATCGGCTTCAGCGTGTCCCGGGTTCCCCTCCCCGCCACATTCCCAATCCTCGCAGGCGGTGTTGGTGTCCTGGGCTTAATGGGCTGGCGCAAACGGCGCCCAAGAGATGTTTGACCAGGGAGGTAATTATGAAGTGCTTATTGGTTGTGTTCACAGCTCTCTTAGCGGGAGTGCCCGTTTTGGTTGCCGGCGGCGACGCTCTGGCGGCCTCGAAAAAGTGGGCTGCCATTTATGGATCAGCTGATCGGTCCGCTGTCGGCTACGTGTCAAACATGCCCACCCGTGCAAGGGCTATTGCGGCTGCCAAAAGGAACTGCCTTAGACACAAGCGAACCAAGAAGAGCTGCACTGTGCTGAGGCGCGCTTGGACCGGCTCGAAGTGCCATTACGTGCGCATACGGGGCAGCCGCCGCGCCGTTTGCAATAGGTAGCGGACGCCTCGGTTCAATGTCTCGCAGCGGCTGTGGCCACTCCTTACTTTCGTTAGCGCAGGGACGGCTGAAGTTAACCAGACGAACCTGACGCAGGCGCGGCCGGAAGGCGTAGAACCAGGATGAGCCCAAACAACAAAAGGCCGCCGAGCGCGGAAAAGGCGCTGGTGTAGCTGCCCGTCACATCGAAAGCCCAGCCTGCCAAGATGGGTCCGAGAGACCCGCCGATTGTGCCGAAGAGCAAAATCAGCCCAAAGATGGCACCGTGGGCTTTCAGCCCGAAATACTCCGCCACTGTGGGCGAGACCGCGGTGAACAAACCGCCATGGGCAAAGCCGTAAAGGCCCACCGCTGCAAACAGCACCCATGGCGTTTGGATGATCAGAAACGCTGCCAGGCTGAAGAGCAGCGGGATGAAGCACAGAAGCAGCGCGCGCTTACCGCCAATCTGATCGGCAAGCCCTCCAAAGGTTAAACGGCCCACCACGCTCGATGCGCCGATCACGGAGAGCAAGATGGCTGCCGTGGCCGGCGTCATCCCTAAATCCATGGCGTGGACCACAATGTGCAGTGGGATGGTGGTGAGGGTTGGAAAGAACGAGAACTGGATGGCGCAGAGCATCCAGAGAAGAGAGCTGCGCCGCGCCTCCTCAAACGAGTGGCCCGATGAGGCCGCTTGCGCCGCGGCACCCTCAGGGGCCGGCGGGCTCTTGAGCAGGGATGCCGCGGTGAGCAGCATGACCACCGCCGTCAAGCCTAAGATGATCAGGGCCGGGCGCCAACCGAAGAGCACGATCAGAGACGCCGCGACGGGGGGCACCGTGATCTGTCCTGCCGCCGTGCCCACTTTCACCACGCCGGTCATCATCCCCCGGCGCTGGTGGAACCAGCGTGCGATCGTGGACAAGGTCACCACATCGTGGGTCGCCATACCGACCCCGATGAACATGCCGAACAAGACGAACAGATGCCACGGCTGGCTGACCTGGGAGAGCAAGGCATAGCCAATGCCGCACAAGGTGCCGGCCACGCTGAGGACCACGCGCGGCCCGTAGCGGTCGTTCAGGCCCCCAGCGAAAAACGCCAGGACGCCCATCACCAGAAAGGCCAGTGAGATGCAACTCGACAGAAGGGTGCGCGACCAACCGAATTCCGTCTCGAACTCTTTAAAGAACAAGCCGTAGCAAAACAGCAAACCGATGATGAAGAATTGCGTGAGGCAAGCCCCTAAGACAATGAAGTAACGCTGGTCTAGGGATTTGATGGCGGCACCACGGAAGCACTGATGAACGATCCGGTGTTGACCGCATGGGCTGGAGAAGGATTGGCTGGGGCGGCAGGATTCGAACCTGCGAATGGCGGCACCAAAAGCCGCTGCCTTACCACTTGGCCACGCCCCAATTCTCCAACCCTTACATGCCGGTCCGGTCTTCAGCGAAATAAGACCAGCACGCAGGACCTTGCGAGACAACTCCGTGAGTCGGGCCGGAACATAGTCTCTTGTGCGCGCGACTTCAATCGTCGAATTTGCACTTTTCACCGCTTGCGGGCGAGAGTGCACAGCGTTATAACCCATCGCCTTTGGCGGAGTGTAGCGCAGCCTGGTAGCGCACCTCGTTCGGGACGAGGGGGTCGCAGGTTCAAATCCTGCCACTCCGACCAACCGCCTTCGGGCAGGATCGACAAAATCTATAAAATTCAAACAGTTATAGAGCCGGCGAGGCTATTGCCGGTGGATTGTCAGTTGCGGGAACGGAATGGTCCAGCCGTTTTCAGTGCAGCACTCGACCGCAATCCGCGCCATGGAATGGGCGACCGGCTCGTAAAGATGGCCGGTGCCCGGGGCCACATCCACCTCGATTTCATAGTCCAAAGACGATGAGCCGGCGCGAAAAAGCGTTACAATTGTGGCGAGCAGCTTGTCGGAATCCACAGTGGAACGGATTTCCCGTTCCACATAATCGCGCATCACGCGCGAGATCTCGCCGGATGCCGCGGCAGCCTGATGAGAATAATCGATCCCGAACTCGATGGTTGAGCGAAAGCCCAAAGAAACGTTTTTCGGGTTCTGTTCCAGGAAAGCCTGCGTGGTGAAATGGGAAATCGCGCCACCCTCCTCGCGAAGATGCACCGCTTCGGGGCTTTGCAGGATTACCTCGGCCCAGAGGCCTGACTCCAGAACCACCCAATCGCCCTCCTCACACGGGAACCATTTTTCCTTTTCATCCATGGGCCGGGAATGCTGACCCTTCAGCTCGCGCACAGGCACGGTGAAGAAGCCGCCGCGCAAGGACGGATTTTCCAAGGTGGAATAAAGGTCCAACTTGTTGACCCGCCACGGGATGCCATTGAAGACCACCCGCTCACCTTCCTGCACCGCCCCCAGATTGAGCAGCAGGGTGATCTGCTCAAACAAAGCCGGCAGGGATTTCAGAATGAACCAGCCAATGGCGATGAACAGGATCAACATGAAGCCGGTCAGCAGCCAGTCATTATAGTAGTTGAAGATGGCAATCGCGGTGGCGAATGCGGCTGCCGCCGTGGCAATGTCATAGATCAGCGAGCCCAAGCGCACTGGGAAGCTCCGGTTGCGCGGGGCACCGATCAGCCGGAGAATGCCCCTGCGCAAAAGCCGCATCACCAGAAGCACACCGGAGAAGGCCAGGATACCGTAGAGCAGGTTCCGGCCTCGATTGCTGAAGAACGAGGAGAAGGCGCGGTTGGCGGTGTCGCGGGCATCCACCCGCTCCGACAAACGCACCTGCAATTGCTGCTGGGCCGTTGTGGCCTGATCCTTGGCCGCGATCTGGCGGCGCTCCCAGTTCTGCAGGATCGATTGCAGGCGCTCGGCGATCGCTCCGTCTTCGGGGGCCTGCTCAATCATGGGCTGAATGTGGGCAATGGCATCGCGCGCGGTTTTTTCCTGCTGTTCAGCGGCCAGCAGAGACCGCTTCAGATGCTCGATCTGGCGGGCATTTTCCGTTGCGGACTTTAAGATCCACACGAACGGCTTAATCAGCTGCTCCAGTTCATCTTGCAGTTGGAACTTCTCGTTTGTCGGCTTGAAATCTTCCTCCGAGACGCCCGTGGCCAGGCTCACCACCTGGTCATCAAGTCGTTCCAGCTCCGTGTTCACTTCTTTCAACTTCTCGCCCAGAGCTTTCTTGTCCACCTCCGTTTGGGCCTGATCGATGGCCTCGCGCAGTTCTTTGGCGGTTTCGCGCTTGGCCGCCTGAGCGTCCAAAATACTGGTGATGGCATCCAGCGATGAGCGGACCGCGCTTTCTTCGGAGGCCTTTTGTTCAGCCGTCCCCGTTTCGGATTGGGCGAGCCCCGGTGCGGCGAAAACACAGACGAGCAGCACTAGGGCTAGGGTTGCCTTTAAGCTGCGGAGAATCATGGAGATGGCAGTCATGCGGCGTTATAACAGTCATTTCGCGGCGGAAAAACGGCACACAGCAGCTCTCAACGGTTTGTGCATCAGGAGACGTGGTTGCGCGCTGGGGGGCCTCTGGCCTAGGTTTAACATCAAGAGCGTATGAGCAAAAGATAAGCGATGAGCAACCTCAATCCGGAAACCGGTCCGTTCTTTCCGCGCGACCGCAGCTGGCAGCCCAAGGCCTATACGCCGGACTATAAGACCAGCGTCGTGCGCTCGCCGCAGAAAGCGTTGATTTCGTTTCCCAACACAATCTCTGAAATCACAGGCCCGGTGTTCGGCCATAACATCTTGGGTGAGCTGGATCATGACCTGATCTGCAATTTCGCCAAGCCCGGCGAAAGTGCCCTGGGCGAGCGGATTATCGTGCATGGCCGGGTGCTGGACGAGCGCGGGCGCGGCGTTCCAGGCGCCTTGATCGAAGTGTGGCAGGCCAACGCCGGAGGCCGCTACCGGCACAAGAATGAGGGCTATATTGCCCCGCTCGACCCCAACTTCGGCGGCTGCGGGCGCACCATCACCAATGAAGATGGGGCGTATGAGTTCCGCACGGTGAAGCCTGGCCCCTATCCCTGGCCCAACGGGGTCAATGACTGGCGCCCGGCGCACATTCATTTCTCCCTGTTTGGCGCCGGCTTTGCCCAGCGCCTGATTACGCAGATGTATTTCGAGGGCGATCCGTTGATCCCGCTCTGCCCGATCGTAAACGCCATTTCCGATGCCCGCGCCATCGAGCAGTTGATCGCGCCGCTCGACATGGCGAACACCATCCCCATGGATGCACGGGCCTATAAGTTCGATATCGTGCTGAGGGGACGCCGCTCTGGCCCGTTTGAGAACAAACTGGAGGGCAATTGATATGGTCCAATCCCTCAACAGGTTGAAAGAATCCGCCTCCCAAACCGCCGGGCCTTACGTGCATATCGGCTGCACGCCGAATTTTCTGGGAATGGCCGGGGTGTATCCGGACGATCTGGGGCACGCCATGGTCAATGATAAAACCTCAGGCGAGCGCATTACCGTAACCGGGTGTGTGTTCGACGGGACCGGCACGCCGCTGAAGGATGCGTTGATCGAGATTTGGCAGGCGGACGCCAATGGCCTCTACAACAGCCCGTCTGAGCTCAGAGGTTCCGCAGACCCGAACTTCACCGGGTGGGGCCGTCAGCCCACTGATTTGGAAACGGGCGTCTTCAGCTTTCAGACGATCAAGCCGGGCCGGGTGCCGTTTGGAGATGGCCGCGATCAGGCCCCGCACATCTCTTTTTGGATTGTCGCGCGCGGCATCAATCTGGGCCTCAACACCCGCATGTACTTTGGTGACGAGGAAGCCGCCAACCAGGAAGACCCCATCCTTGCCCGCCTGGAACATAAGGTGCGCGTGCCCACTTTAATTGCTGAACGGCAAGGCGATACCTACACCTTCGACATCCACCTGCAGGGTGAGCGGGAAACCATATTTTTCGATATTTGACGAAAAATCAAAGAGTGTGAAAACTCAAGGTTTCTTGCCCTTAAACGGCAATGTCAGGCACCACAGAATGTTGGACGGCTTGCTGTCCTGAAAGGGCGTGAGACCGATCGTCATGCCTTCATGACCGTCGCGCGGCTGGTCGATATAGGTGCCGAACATACGGTCCCAGATGGACAGATTGAAACCGTAATTGCTGTCGGTCTCGCGGTGATGAACGGAATGGTGCACCCGGTGCATATCCGGCGTCACAAACACCGTGCGCACGATCTTGTCGAGCCAAAGCGGCATGCGCCAGTTGGCATGGTTGAACATGGCCGAGCCGTTTAAGAGAACCTCGAAGATGAAGACCGCCAGCGCCGGGGCGCCAAGCAAAATGATCACAACGAACTTGTAGAGCATGGAGAGGATGATCTCCACCGGGTGGAAGCGTGCACCGGTGGTGACGTCAATGTCCCGGTCGGCGTGGTGCATCTGGTGCACCCGCCACAGAATAGGGATCTTGTGGGAGGCCACATGCTGTCCATAGATGGCAAGGTCCAACAGAACAGCGCAGATCAGCACCTCAAACCAAAAGGGAAGATCGACAAGCGCAAACAGGCCCCAGCCTTGCGCCGTGGCGTAGCCAGCCATGCCCACGGCCAGGATGGGGAACAAGAGGCGCAGGGCGAGTGTGTCTACCACCACAATAGCAATATTGGTGAACCAGCGGCGGGACACGGGCTCGGTGCGCTCCTTGCGCGGCATGGACATCTCCAATGCCGCCATAATCGCAAAGACGCCCGCGAAAACACTCAGCCTTATAAGACCTTCATGTTCGATGCCATTCTCCATCGGGTGTGACGCTGATCAGGCGCTCAAAAGCGGTTGACTGGGAGCTTCAGGTATTGATTGCCGTCGTCCTCTGCGGGCGGAAGGTGGCCGCCGCGCATATTCACTTGGATCGATGGCAGGATGAGCTTGGGCATGCCAAGCTTTGCATCACGCTCTTCGCGCATTTTCACAAACTCATCGGAGGCCACGCCGCCGCCCATATGGATGTTCTTGGCTTTCTGCTCGCCCACGGTGGTCTGCCAGGCAAACTCATCACGGCCCGGCGCCTTGTAGTCGTGACAAACAAAGATCGCCGTATCGTCGGGCAACTCAAAGATCCGCTGCACCGAGTTGTAGAGCTCTTCCGCACTGCCACCGGGAAAATCGCAGCGGGCGCTGCCAAAGTCCGGCATGAAGATGGTGTCGCCCGTGAAAGCGGCATCCTCGATCACATAAGTGAGGCAAGCCGGTGTGTGGCCCGGGGTGTGGATCACGGACGCATTCATGCTGCCGACGGTGAAAGTGTCGCCATCTTCAAACAACGCATCAAACTGGCTGCCGTCGCGCTCAAAGGCCGTGCCGGCGTTGAACACCTTGCCGAAGACCTCCTGGACCACGGTGATGTTTTTGCCAATCCCGAGCTTACCGCCGAGCTGTTCTTGAATGTAGGGCGCCGCAGAGAGGTGGTCGGCATGCACATGGGTTTCGATCACCCATTCAACCTCAAGGTCGCTGGAGCGCACATGATCGATGATTTCGTCGGCCGATTCATAGCTGATCCGCCCGGCCGCCATATCGAAATCCAGCACCGTGTCGATGATCGCACACTTGCTGGTCTTCGAGTCGGAGACCACGTAACTAATTGTGTTCGTTGCTGAATCAAAGAACCCTTTGACGTTGGGAATCATCGAAACCGATCTCTCTCTTGTTCAAAGCCGCGCCGGGCGGAGACGCCTGTCAGGACAACATATTCGCCTTCTCTAATATAATAGAACGCGCGAAGCACTTCAATCCAAGTACGTCTAACGTATTGGTGAGTTAGATGAGCAGCTCGGTGGAGATTGAACGCTCCGCCAAGTTGGGGTTGGACGTCTCTCCTTCGAACCACTGCAACTGATCGCGCAAGCTCACCACCGTGCCGATGATCACCAATGCCGGACCCTTAACCTGCGCCGAAGCGGCCAATTCCGCGATGGTTCCCAAGGTTCCGGTGATCACCTGTTGGTTGGCGCGGGTTCCGTTATCGACAATGGCGGCCGGCAAATCTCTATCAGCTCCACGGGCGATGAATTCCCCCGTCACCGTGTCCAGCGAGCCGAGCCCCATATAGATCGCGACGGTTTGGCGCGGCCTGAGGAGCGAGGTCCAGTCCAGATCAATCACACCGTCGCGGCCATGGGCCGTGACGAACACACATGACTGCGCATGGTCGCGGTGGGTGAGCGGGATGCCGGCGTACGACGAACAGCCTGAAGCCGCCGTAATGCCTGGCACCACCTGGAACGGCACGCCTTCAGCCGCCAAGGTTTCGATCTCCTCGCCGCCCCGCCCAAAGATGAAGGGATCACCCCCCTTCAGCCGCAGCACCCGTTTGCCTTCTTTGGCGAGGCGCACCAGAAGCTGGCTGATTTCTTCCTGCGGCAGAGTGTGATCGCGCGGGCGCTTGCCCACATAGACCCGTTCGGCATCCCGCCGCACCAGGTTCAAGACCCCCTCCCCGATCAGCCGGTCATGCACCACCACATCAGCCAGCTGCATCAGGCGCAGCGCTCTAAAAGTCAGAAGATCCGGATCCCCGGGACCAGCCCCCACCAGGAACACCTGGCCGATCGGCCGGCCCTCCTCTTCGCGGACCATGGCGTGAAGTTCCGATCTGAGCTGCTGCTCTGCCCTGGTCTCATCGCCGGCCAGAACAAGATCTGCCGTTGGCCCATAAATGGTGCGCTCCCAGAACTTGCGCCGCGCCAGTCCGCTGGAGAGTTTGTGCGCCACCAATTCGCGGAACTGGCCGGCAAATTCTGCCAGTCGCCCATAGCTTGCCGGTAACATGGTCTCCAGCCGCGCGCGGATCATGCGCGACAGAATGGGCGCGGTGCCGCTGGACGACACTGCAATGACCAGGGGCGAGCGATCCACGATGGAAGCCATGATGAAATCGCACTGTTCGGGCACATCGGCAATGTTGGCGGGAACGCCGGCCTTTCGGGTCAGCTTATAGAGCGCCCCGTCAATGGCTTCGTCTTCGCTGGCGCCGAACGCGATGACCGCATCGGTGAGATCATCCAGAACCGGCGCCCGCGTCACGTGCGTGAGATCTGCGCGGCCCCGAAACTCAAGGAACTCATCGCTCAAGCTTTCGGCAAACACCGTCACATGAGCACCGGAGCGCAGGGAGATCTCCGTGCGCCGGGCCGCCACTGTGCCCCCGCCGGTGACCACCACCTTGCGGCCTTTCACATTGTAGAAAACTGGGAGCTGTTCCATCGCGCCATGATCCGATGTTTGCACCGTCTGCAAGAAGAAGCCCGTCAGAACGCTCTATTATTGGCGCTTGTCAAACGAAAAGTCCTTGTGACCCATTTTCTGGTGTACCCACGGCGGCTTCCAGCCCGTGGGTGGCGTTTCCACGCAATAGGATGACGCTTACGTGACCTCACTTCACCAAAGGTCAGAATATCTTGCCTCCCGCGCGTCAGGACCGAGTGGGAACGCGCTTACAGAAATTTGGCGGCTGACCGCCCGGTGTGCACACCGGATTAGGACGCACGCCATGCCGCGAAAGCGGATACGTGGAGGATGAAAATGGCGACAATCGAAACCCTCAAGGCTCAGCGCGAAGCCTCCCTGGCGGCCACAGCAGGGGGCCCGCCCACACGCACCATCAACCAGTTTTTCGGCGTGGGACCGATCACCGATCTGACCGCTGATGAAGTGGACAGCCGGCGCATGCGCTTTGAGTTTGAAGCCTGGCTGGAAGCGAACTACCGCAAGCTGGACGATAATAACAATCCGATCGGCGCCTTCACCTCCGCAGAAATCGGCCGCAGCATGCACCGCGGCTATCCGGCCGACAAAATCCTGCTCGACATGATGGGCGAGATCCACCGCTATTTCGGCTTCCCGAAGAAGAACAAGATGGCCGTGGGTCTCGGCGGCGGGCATAGCGGCTTTACGGTCTGCATCATGCACATGATGAACGCCAACGATGCCGGCCAGCACATTTTCGTCGATACACCGCGCCCGGAATCGGACGCGGCCATGGCCGGCGGTTTCTTCCGCCAGTCCTGGGGCGCGCAGATGATCGAGATGCACCGCTTCTCCCAGAACGGCGATGAGGCACGCCTGCATTTCAGCGACGAAGAAGGCACGATCCCCACAGCCGATGAGCTCAGCGCCATGGGCATCAAACTGTTCGTCGGCGTGGGTCACGAGACCACCGGCGCCACCACCTATACCGATGGCGACATTGCCAATCTGCTTGAGTGGATCGACCGCGACCCGGTCAACCACCACGCCGTGATCGATGCCACCTCCATGCTGGGCGCCATGCCCTGGCCTGAGGAGACGGTGTCGGAGTTCATGTCGAAATGCTGCATGTTCATGCCGTTCCAGAAGGCGATCGGCGGCATCTCCGGATATCTTGTGGCGTCCTTCACGCCGGAGGCCATGGACCTGATCGAGGCGAACCAGAAAGACCCGGCCTGGGCCATTCCGCGGCAGCTGAAAATCGTTGTGCCGTCTGACCCAAAGCGTCCGCTCTCCGGAGAGAAGTCCACCGCGCTGGGCCCCATCTACGATCCTGACGGCCACAAGATGCAAGGCGGCATCATCAACACCTACTCCACGCTCGCCTTTGCCGAAACCACCTTCGGCTTGCAGCGCTCGGAGAAAATCGTGGGATCAGTGAGCGCGCTTAATGCCCGCTCGGTGAAGAACCGCCAGACCATCAATGAGTGGGTGGCCGCCCATCCCCTGTTCGAACTGGGCGTGGCGAAGGAAGAGCGCCGGGGCGCTGCGGTGACCTTGTTGAAGGTGGTAGATCCGGACATCACCGATGCCGACCTCCACAACCGCATCATTGCCCGTTCCAAGCAGATCCTGGCCTATGAGGGCTTGACCCACCCCAACGGCGAGCGCGAGGCGGGCCTCGACGTGGCGCGCTACGTGAACGCGTTCCCGGGCACGCCGGGCGATTACCGCGCCTGGATCGGCGGCATCCGTCCCCACGGAGACATTGAGGCGCTGCTGGATAACCTGGAATATGCCTACCATCGGGCCAAGATTGTTGTGCTGGAAGAATTGCTCGCCGAGCAAGGCGAGACGTTTGCGGCGTCCGCCTCCTCCGGTGATGCCAATCGCCAGGACGATGGCGACCGCGCTTATAAAGTGCTCGTGGCTGATCTGGTGGGCCTGAAGTTCGACACTGCTGGCCATCCCGACCACAGCGAAGTGAAGGCTTATGTGGAAGCCAAGGGTGGGGTGTTCCACGAAGGCGGCCTCAACGGCGCCGATCTGGAAGCGGGCAAGATCCACTTCTTCTATCAGCCCGATCTCAGCACGGAGGCGGAAATCCTGCCGCAAACCGATCAGGGGCAATATGATGCCCTGATCGCTGCGGCGACCTTCATCCCTGAAGGCGCCCAGTTCGCCGAAGGGGGTGTGCGCATCGGGGCCGGCACGGGCAATATGGGTTCGGCCTCCTGGGGCGGCGGCAATGGAGATGGCGGCTCTGCACCGCTGATGAATACCCCCAGCTTCAACAGCCGGGCTACGGCACAAATGACCATGAAGGCCTTGCTGAAACGCACGCCCGACCTGCCGGTGGACCAGATGCATGAGATGGTGGTTGCCGGCGACTTTGACACCGGCAAGCAGTTGCGCGACTTCCCCACCGAAAAGCTGGAAGGCAAGCGCATGGCCATTATCGGCTATGGCAATATCGGCCGGGAGGTTGCGAAGCTTGCCCAGGCCTTTGGCATGAGCGTCTCTGTTTACGCTCGGCCCGCTCACAAAGAGTGGATCATGTCGGAGGGCTTCGACTATGCCGAAACCGCCGAAGATGCCGCCAAGGGCGCGGACTTCATCAGCCCGCACACCGGCCTTGGCCCCGTTTCTGCGGACACAGGGCGCTTTGCCAATGCTGAGCTGGTGAACGAGGCGGTTTTGAACAATCTCAACGACGGTGCTGTGGTGGTGAACTATGACCGCGGCGAGGTGGTCTGCTGCGAGGCGCTGAACAAGGCGCTGGACAGCGGCAAGGTGCGCTATGCCGGCATTGATGCCGACCTCTTCAAGTGTTCTGAAACCGGGGCCCTGTCCGGGCCCATGGTGCCTTATCTGGACGTGGAGAAACGCCACAAGGGCAAGCTGGAGCTTCTGCCGCACGCGGCCGCTGATACCGAGCATCTGTCGCGCGTGGAAGGCGCCAAGCAGGCGGTGGACCAGATCTTCGATGCCATCCAGTATAAGCGGGTGACCAACCTTAAAGGCGATCTGCCGGACGGCTACACCAGCGGCGGTGCCAAGACCGTGGCCGGCGTCGGTAAGGTGACCGGCCAGGCGCTGGCAGCAGCGTCCGACAGCCCTCAGACCACCGCGGAGCTGCGCCACCTGGCTGAGGATATTGCGGCCATCTGGGGCTCCATCGATGCCATTGACGAGCCGGCCCGCCGGGCTGAGCTGATTGAACGCCATGGCGCCGATTTGATCCGCAATTCCAACAAATATGCGGTTATGATGGAGCGGCTCGGATTGAAAGGGCCCTTTGGGTAAGGCCTCACTGGCCGGGCGCAAGAAAGGGCTGCGCCCATGCTCAATGTGATCTTCGATGTGGACGGCACGCTGGTGGACAGCGATGCAATGGACGGCAACCTGTTTTTTCAGGCCGTCAGAGATGTGCTTGGCGCAGTCACGTTCCGAGAGGATTGGACCGAATATCCCCATGTTTCAGACGCTGGGATCTTGGCGGATGTGCTTCAGGACAATGGGTTCACCCAAGGCGCCGGACTGGAGCAAAAGGTTCGGGACCGTTTCGGCGCCCTCATATCGGATGCCTTGAGCGATGCGCCTTGCCAGGCTCTTCCCGGCGCGACTGAGGTCACGGCCCGGTTGGCGAAGCGGCCGGGAACCGCCCTTGGGGTGGCGACCGGCGGTTGGGGTCACACGGCGCGGGCAAAGCTTGTCTCTGCCGGCTTTCAAACCGCCGATTGGACCATCGCCTCTTCCGATGACCACCACGAGCGCACCGGCATTATGAGCTCCTGTCTGGCGCGTCTGCCGGAGAAGGGCGAAAGCACGGTCTATTTCGGCGATGGCATGTGGGATCTTAAGGCCTGCGAAGATTTGGGCTGGGCCTTTGTGGGTGTGGGTCCGCAGTTGAACTCTGTTGCCCCGGTGTGGATTGAGCACTTTGCAGACTGCGATCTGGAGCAGGTTCTCAGGGCTGCGCTCGACCACCGGCCTTGAATAATCCTGCTGCACGCCCAGCGCCGATCATGTAAACACCGTTTACATGAGTTGGAGCAAACGAAATCGCGGCGGTGAGAAACGCGGCTATCACCATGGGAATCTTCGCGAAACCCTGGTGGAGGCGGCCCTGGATCTCATCTCCAAGAAAGGCGCCGCCGGCTTCACCTTTGCTGAAGCTGCGCGCTGGGCCGGGGTGAGCCCTGGCGCGCCCTATCGCCACTTTAAAGACCGCGATGAACTGATTGCAGACGTAGCCTCCCGCGGATTTGAGGCGTTTGCCGCCAAGTTGGAGAAGGCCTGGAACGGCGGAAAACCGGACCCGTTCACCGCCGTTCAGCTCATGGGCCGGGCTTATCTGGAGTTTGCGCGCAAAGAACCGGCCTACTATTCGGCAATGTTTGAAGCGGGGCTGCCGCCGAACTTGAGCTTGGAATTTGCCCAGGCCGCAGACAAGGCGTTCGACGTGCTCGTGGAGGCGGCGGGCGCTTTGGTGGCGGATCTGGACGGGCCCGGCAAGCCGCCCGCGCGTATGGTCGCCCTTCATATCTGGAGCCTAAGCCACGGAATAGCCTCACTTTTCGGGCGCGGCGACGAAGCCCGGCGGCCTCTGCCCATGCCGCCGGAAGATCTCCTGGAAGCCGGTGTTCTGGTTTACCTGGAGGGCCTCGGCATCAAGCGCCCGGCCTGAATTTTCCTGCAAAACGAAGAATCTTTCCATTTCCACACGTCCTCCCCTTGACAGAGCAGGGCCTTGTGGCCAGATATGTAAATGTAAATAACATTTACATGAGGAAGAGATGCAACTCGCACAACGCGTGGATGAATATGGGAAGGCCGGGTGGATCACCCTAATGGTTCTCAGCTTCATCATTTTCTGGCCGGCCGGTCTGGCCATCTTGGGATACATGATATGGAGTGGACGAATGGGATCTTGGAGCAAATCTGTCAGTAACGGCCCTGGCCGGTGGTACAATTCCGGTGCAAACACCGCGGCGGCCAAATGGTCGTGCTCACGCAGCAAGCACCGCCGGCATGGGCTCAAGCCCACAGGCAATGCGGCGTTCGATGAGTACCGCGAGCAGACCATGCAGCGCCTGGAAGAAGAACAGCACCAGTTTGAGGAGTATTTGGAGCGCCTGCGTCAGGCCCGCGACAAGGAAGAGTTCGACAGCTTCATGGCCGAGCGTAAGGCCCGGGCTGACGAAGTTGACGAGAGCGGGGATGAGGCCCCGAAACCTACCGCGTAAGTATCGAGTTCCCCCCGCCGTCATCCCGGAATTTTGCGCCAGCAAAATATCCGGGACCCCGGGGCCGCAAACCCGGAGCACTGTGACCCTGGGTCCCCGCGTTCGCGGGGATGACGTTTACAGCACCAGTCCTCTTAACGGTGTTCAATCGCGGGGAGCCAAATCCTGGCTCAGTTCTTTGCAGAGGCCGCCTAGGGTCTCACCGTCGTAAGGCACCGCCTCACCACTGTTCCACACAGTGCCTGGCCACGTCTCATCACCCTCATGACGGGCCACCACATGCACATGCATCTGGCGCACCATGTTGCCGATGGCTGCAACGTTGATTTTGTCGGCCCCGGTACGCTTCTTCAACACAGCACTCGCCGAATGGATCTCATGGGTCAAAACAGCAGCGTCTTCCCCGGACAGCTCGTGCCACTCGCTGATGCCCGCGCGCCGCGGAATGAGAAGCAGCCAGCAATACCGGCTGTCATTCATCAGCCGCACATCACAGAGCGCAAGTGAGGTCACGGCAACGCTGTCGTTCCGCAAGCGCTCATCCAGTTCAAAACCGTTCATCTGCCTAGCCAACCGCCGCAAAGCTGGCATCAAAGCCCTCGGCCACCTGATCCACATCCTCCATGGACAGACACAAAGGCGGGCACATGCGGATGACGCTGCGGTGGGGTCCGGACTTTGAAGCAATCAGCCCGTGCTTGCGGCTCTCCTCAAACACCGCCGCCGTGGTCTCCGGATCCGGCTCCTTGGTGCGCCGGTCTTTCACCAGTTCAATCGCCAGCATGAGCCCTTCGCCTCGCACATCGCCGATCACCTCATACTTCTGCTGCAAATCGGCCAGCCGCTCCTTCAGCGCCGCGCCCACCTTCAGCGCATTCTGCTGAAGCTTCTCGGTTTCCATCACCTTCAACACGGCGCGGCCGGCCGCCGTTGCCACCGGGTTGGCGCCATAGGTGTGGAACAGGAACTTATCGGCCATGGGCTCGGCAATCTCGCGCTTGGCCACCACGGCTCCAAGAGGAATGCCGTTGCCGATGCCCTTGGCCATGATCACGATGTCGGGCACCACATCATGCGCCTCAAACGCCCAGAAGCTGGTGCCCGTGCGCCCGACGCCGGCCTGCACTTCATCGATAATGCCCAGGCCCCCGGCTGCCCGTACGCGCTCAAAGGCGCCGGAAATATATCCCTTCGGCATAGGCACGATGCCGCCATAGCCCTGCACGGTCTCGATCATCATGCCGGAGACCTTGCCGCTGGTTGAGGACGTAATCGCCCGCTCCACCTCGTCCAGATAGGGCGCGATGCCGGCGCCATGCACGCCGCGATACTGATTGGGTTCGGACACAAACGTAACGCCGCCAAGCTGGGGCACATTGTGGCGGAAGCCGGCAATGCCCGTCATGGACTGGGCGCCGAAGGTGGCCCCGTGATAACCGGTGCGCAGGGAGAGGAAGTCGATATTGCCGGTGTAACCCCGCGCCATGAGCAGGGCGAGGTCGGCCGCCTCCGCGCCGGAATTGGTGAAATGCACCACCCAGTCGTGCCCCTTGGGCATGGTGGCGGTGAGTTCCTCCGCATAGTGGGCGGGCACGGGATGATAGAACATCGTCGTACAATGAGTGAGCTTTGCCGCCTGCTCGCTGACGGCCTCCACGACCGCCGGGTGTGCGTGCCCCACCGAGATGCACAGGTTCATGCCCAGAAGGTCAGTGTACTTGTTGCCTTTCTCGTCCCACAAATATTGATAAGAGCCGCGCTCAAAGATCTGCGGCGTCTCATAGGGCACAAACTTGCGCTGGGAGGCGGCATAAAACCGGTCGCGTCTTGAAACGATGGCCTCCGTTGACCAGTCAATGGGGCCTGCCGCGATGGTGTCCGTCATCGTCTTTACGTCCTGCATGATCTTCACTTTGTGCAAGAGATCACATCGCCGCGCAAAAGGGCAGCCCTATCGGACCCAATCGGCAATTCTGATTGGAACCGATAAGCCCGCCCGCCGCTCACATCTCCGCGAGAACCTTGCCCCGCCACGGCAAGGGGTCTAAATGCTGATGCTTGCCCACCTAACCACAACGAGATCATCCGATGAACGCACCCACAGAGTATGAGCCCCCAAAGGTCTGGAAATGGGAAACTGAAAGCGGCGGCGCTTTTGCCAATATCAACCGGCCCATCGCCGGCGCCACCCATGACAAGGAACTGCCCCGGGGCGAGCACCCGCTTCAGCTTTATTCGCTGGCAACGCCCAACGGGGTGAAGGTCACCGTCATGCTGGAAGAGCTCTTGGCGCTCGGCATCAGCGGGGCAGAGTACGACGCCTACGTGATCAACATCCGCGAAGGCGATCAGTTTGGCAGCGGCTTTGTGGACATCAATCCCAACTCAAAGATCCCCGCTCTGGTGGACTACAGCACCGATGAGCCGACGCGGGTATTTGAATCCGGCGCCATCCTGCTCTATCTCGCCGAGAAGTTCGGCGCCTTCATGCCGAAGGACCCGGCGCTTCGGGCGGAATGTCTTTCCTGGTTGTTCTGGCAGATGGGCAGCGCGCCTTATCTGGGCGGCGGCTTTGGCCACTTCTACGCCTATGCCCCGTTCAAGATCGAGTACTGCATTGACCGGTTCGCCATGGAGGTGAAGCGCCAGCTGGATGTGCTGGACCGGCGGCTCGCCGACAACCGCTTTGTCAGCGGTGAAGAGTACACCATTGCCGACATGGCCATCTGGCCCTGGTATGGCGCGTTGGTGAACAACAAGGTCTATGAGGCCGCAGAGTTTCTCGACACCAAGTCCTACACGCATGTGAACCGCTGGACAGAAGAAATCGGAGCGCGCGAGCCCGTGCAGCGCGGCCGCATGGTCAACCGCATCAGCGGGCCGCCTGAAGAGCAACTGCACGAGCGCCACGCCGCCAGCGACTTCGAAACCCGCACGCAGGACAAGCTGGAAGCGGCGGAGTAGACGCGCGACTTGGAGTCCCTGCGAAAGCAGGGACCTTCTGAGGCAAGGGATCGGGAGCGCTGGTTTCCGTCATCTCGGAATTTGCGCAAGCAAATATCCAGGACCCAGAGCGCGTTACCCCTGGGTCCCCGCGTTCGCGGGGATGACGATTGTGGGGGATAGTGTTGCTCTCCCCCGGTCAAGGGAAAGGGGAGCACTGGTTTCCGTCATCCCAGAATTTGCGCAAGCAAATATCCGGGACCCAGAGCACGTTATCCCTGGGTCCGCTAGATTCACGAATCAAGTGCAACACCCGACATTGGGTGCTGCTATGGGAGACCACTATTCACAGCTTTCGCTCAGCGAGCGGATTGAGATTTA
>JANQOW010000153.1 GCA_028285595.1 Hyphomicrobiales bacterium | reverse complement strand
CTGGCTCTGGCTCTGGCTCTGGCTCTGGCTCTGGCTCTGGCTCTGGCTCTGGCTCTGGCTCTGGCTCTGGCTCTGGCTCTGGCTCTGGCTCTGGAACAGCCCGCGCTGTTTCATCGGGGCTCGTGTCAAGCGCTGCCGGTTCAGTTGGCGTCTCGGCCGGCGCATCCCCTACGAAGCGATCACGCAGCCGGCCGAAAAAGCCCTTCTTCTCAGGCTCAGGTTCAGGGGTAACCTCTTCAACCGGGGCAACCGGTTCAGGCGAGACATCTTCGCCGCTATCGTTGACCCGCTTAAACAGGCGGCGGAAAAACCCGCCTTTCTTTTCTTCGCTCATGCCGCCAGATGCCCGCTCAAGCTCGCGCCAGACCTTCCGGTCAAAGCCACGTCAACGATCTTGCCAACAACAGCATCCGTCGCCAACGCCACCCGCGCATGCTGTTCGGTGCGGCCCATCGTGCCCGTTTCCACCAAAACTGGTTTGGTGGCACCGATTTGGCCTTCAAGCCAGGCGCCTTGAAGCTGTTCACCGGCCGTGCGCAACCGCGCAGCACGTTCTTTTTTCAAACCGGCTTCAAGCTGAGGCATGCGCGCAGCGGGCGTACCGGGCCGCGCCGAAAACGGAAACACATGGAGCTGCTGCACAATCTGGCAGTCTTCCACCAAACGCAGCGAATTCTCAAACATCGCCTCGGTTTCCGTTGGGAAACCGGCAATGATATCCGCGCCGAACACCACATCCGGCCTCAGCCGGCGCGCCTCGTCACAGAACCGGATGGCATCTTCCCGGCTGTGGCGCCGCTTCATGCGCTTTAAGATCATATTGTCGCCTGCCTGAAGCGACAGGTGCAGCTGCGGCATCAGGCGCTCTTCCTCCGCCAGCGCCCGCAACAACGCCTCATCAGCCTCTACGGAATCAATCGACGACAAACGCAGCCGCCGCAGCTCCGGAACCTCTTTCAGGATCCGCAGCACAAGCCTGCCAAGACTGTAGTCGGGGCCGAGATCAGGCCCATAAGATGTGATGTCGACACCAGTCAACACGATCTCCGCATATCCTTGGTCCACAAGCGTGCGCACTTGAGTGATCACATGATCAGGCGCCACCGAGCGGGAATTCCCGCGTCCATAGGGAATGATGCAGAAGGTGCAGCGATGATCGCAACCGTTCTGGACTTGCACAAACGCCCGCGTGCGTTCCGCGTAACCGGTCACCAGACCCGGTGCGGCGCGGCGGACGGCCATGATGTCCCCAACCTTGGTTTTCGAGCCATCCGCTTGCGGTCGGTAACTCTCGGCCTGGAACTTTTCTTCGTTGCCGAGCACGGCGTCTACCTCAGGCATCGCTGCAAAAACCTCAGCGTCCACCTGCGCAGCGCACCCGGTCACAACGATGCGCGCATCGGGGCGTTCGCGGCGCGCCTTACGAATGGCCTGCCTGGCCTGGCGAACCGCCTCTCCCGTCACGGCGCAGGTGTTGAAGACCACAACATCATCGGCGCCGGCCTCGGATGCGCGCGCACGGATGAGTTCAGACTCAAACGTGTTGAGCCTGCAACCGAAGGTGATGGTTTCCGGGCCGGACATGGGTTTTCGTTCCTGCGCGTAAAGTTCTGCGCACATATATTACGCTTGCGCAAAATGCCCAAGCTTTTGCTTCTGTTTGATTAAGAGGGCTGCACGGCCTCTAGTGCGCCCTCAAACTCGTAGGCGAACGGCCCGGTCATAATGATCCGGTTATCGGAGTCCCGCCAGCTGATGTGGAGATCGCCCCCGGGCAACGTGATCCGGACATCCCGCCCGGTCAGTCCTTTGCGGGCCGCTGCCACGGCCCCGGCACAGGCCGCGGTGCCGCAGGCCCGGGTCAGTCCCGCGCCCCGCTCCCACACTTTCATGATCACATGGCCAGGGTCCACCACCTGAGCAACCGAGATGTTTGCCCGCTCAGGAAACACGGGATGATTTTCCAAAAGCGGGCCGATTTTGCCCAATTCGTAGGCCTCTACATCCTGAACCCAAAAAATTGCGTGGGGGTTGCCCACATTCACAACGCTTGGAGTGTGCAGGATTGGGTCGTCAATGGGGCCGATCTGAAGTTCGATGGCCGTGGTATCGTAAAACTCTTCGGCCAACGGTATTTCGGTCCAATGAAAGGCCGGTTCACCCATATCAACCGATATCAGCCCGTCACCCGCCCGGCTGCATTTGAGAAGGCCGCCGAGCGTTTCAATCGAGACCTCTTCAGCGCCGGTTTCGTTCAAAACAATATCGGCGATGCAGCGCGACGCATTGCCACAGGCCTCCACCTCACCACCTTCTGAGTTCCAGATGCGCATCCTCAGGTCGGCAAAAACGGACTTGTCCATCAGGATAAACTGATCGCAGCCAACACCCGTCTCGCGGTCAGCCGCAGCCCGCACCATATCTTCCGTCACGTTGATCGTCCGCGTGCGGCCATCAATCACGACAAAATCATTGCCAAGCCCGTTCATCTTGCGAAAGGGAATGTTGCCGTTGGTGCTCATAGTGTGCCTTATATAACGTCAAACAGACATAATTTCAGCCGGCGCTCGCCTCGCTGGCGATCGGACGCCGAGATCCTTCATGACATTTAAGCTGATCACCTGGAACATCAACTCTGTCCGGCTTCGTCTGGATCTGGTTAAGCGTCTGCTTGAGGAATATCAACCAGATTTGCTCTGCCTTCAGGAGATCAAGTGCCAGAATGATCAGTTTCCCGGCGCCGAGATCGCCGCCGCCGGTTATCCTCATATCCATGTGCGCGGACAAAAGGCCTATCATGGCGTCGCTGCCGTGTCGCGCCACCCTATTGTCGATGCAGGTCAGCGCGCATTCTGCGGCAAGGATGACGCCCGCCACCAGCACGTGACCCTTGAGCAAAACGGCGGGCCGGTGACGGTGCACAACTTTTATGTGCCCGCAGGCGGCGATGAGCCGGACCCCGCCATCAACGAGAAATTCGATCACAAGCTCAAATTTTTGAACGAGATGACTGATTGGTTCTCGCAAATGACCAAAACCCGCCGCGAAGTTGTCGTGGGCGATCTCAATATCGCACCGTTAGAGAATGATGTTTGGTCGCATAAACAGTTGCTCAAAGTGGTTAGCCACACCCCCATAGAGGTCGAACATCTGGACCGCGCCATGGCGGCCGGAAACTGGCACGACGCAATGCGCCAACACGTTCCAGCCGATGAAAAGCTCTACACATGGTGGAGCTACCGGGCCAAAGACTGGTCGGCCGCCGATAAAGGCCGCAGGCTTGATCATGTATGGTTGTCGCCGGCTTTGGGCGGTGCTTGCCAAAAGATTGAAGTTTTGCGCGACGTGCGTGGCTGGGAACCCAAGCCGTCCGATCATGCCCCGGTGTATGCGGAGCTGGAATTGTAGTTATATGACCTGCGCCCGTTCGCTCTAAGGGGGCAGATCTAGCGGCTCCAGTTTGCCGCTTTTCCAAGTACGCTCTGGACTTCGCTTAGATCCTTCAGGTTGCTGTCCAGTTTAGCGCTTACCGCCTTGGTCAGCTTAAACGCGAAATCCGGGAATTCCTCGGCAACCTCGAACAACAGCTTTCTGGGAATGCGCAACACTTCCACCTCGCTGAGCGCCAGGGCGCTCAAACTGTAGGGCATCCCGGCAATCATCGCGGTTTCCCCGATCAAGGCGCCAGCCGTGGCCTCGGCCACAGGTACGGCAGATTTGGTTGGTCCACGCAGGAGCTGCACGGTCCCATCCACCACCACATAGCCCGCTGTGGCTTCTTTGCCTTCGCGGAACACGTAAGCGTCTTTTTTGATGGTGCGGCGGCGTGTGGAAAACGCCAGCACTTGCAGGTGTGCAGCATCAGCTTCGGCAAACAGAGGTATTTGCCGAAGATATTCGACATCCGATTTTACCCTCATCCGCCGGCTCCCGGCGGCTGCGCACTATGTCTTGTCCCCAAAATGATTTTTGCCCTCGCCCTTTGTGCGTTTGTGCCGCGAATCACTTGGATACGCAACACATAGCACAAAGATCTTAATTAAGGCGCGAGCTGAGTGAAATCGCTGACAGGCCGGTAATCAAACATACAGATCATGGAACGAGTTTATAGCCGCCGGTCTCTGTCACCAGAATTTCTGCGTTGGACGGATCTGCTTCGATCTTCTGTCTCAGCCGATAGATGTGTGTTTCAAGCGTATGCGTGGTGACGCCGGCATTGTAACCCCACACTTCGTGCAGCAGAACGTCCCGGCCAACCACCTGTTCACCAGCACGATACAGGAACTTCAAGATTGAGGTTTCTTTCTCGGTCAGCCTGATTTTGGACTGATCGTCCCGAAGCAAGAGCTTGGCGCTGGGGCGGAACGTGTAAGGCCCAATCGAGAATACGGCATCCTCAGACTGCTCATGCTGGCGCAGATGCGCCCTGACCCGCGCCAGAAGGACACCGAACCGGAAAGGCTTGGTGACGTAATCATTGGCCCCGGCATCCAGACCCAGAATGGTATCCGCATCAGAGTCTTCAGCCGTAAGCATAATCACTGGACATTTTAGGCCATTGCGCCGCATCAGCTTGCAGGCCTCGCGACCGTCCATATCGGGAAGGTTGATATCCAGGAGCACCAGATCGCAATGTTCGCTCTTGGTCTGCTTTATGGCCTCGGTGGCGTTGGGAGCTTCAAAAACGGAAAACTCCTCATGCAGGGCAAATTGTTCGCATAAGGATTCGCGAAGCGTGTCATCGTCATCGCAGATCAGGATTTTTTTAGCAGTGCTCATTGTTCATAGTCCGATTGAAAGGCGGCGGCGCCCACAAGTTAGTGATCGTATGTGCCCGGAACAAGGAGCCCTTCCGTCTCGCGAGCTTCAACATTTCGTGCACGGAACGTTATTGCTCAGTAATCCTCATAGCATAATCTAAAAACTTGCCTAGTTCAGACAGAAACGTTGGGATTGCTCAAATGGACCACATCAGCCTTATTCAGGCGATTGCGACACATCCAGATGACACTCAAGGCCGTCTTTTGGCCTGGGGCGTCGACGTGCCTTGCGCGTTCGGACGGTCAGGCCTGACAACAGATAAGAAAGAAGGCGACGGAGCCTCTCCCATCGGCAAATGGCCACTTCGCCAACTTTACTACCGTCCCGACCGGCCGGCTCCACCGGCCACTTTATTGCCTGTCCAACAGATCGCGCGCGATGATGGCTGGTGCGATGCTCCAGACCACGAGCGCTACAACCAACCGGTAAAGCTTCCCTTCGCGGCCTCCCATGAACAACTCTGGCGCGACGACCAGCTCTATGACCTGATGATCCCTCTCGGATTCAACGATGAAGAGATCGTCGCAGGCAAGGGCAGCGCAATCTTCTTCCACTTGGCGCGCAAAGGCTATGAGCCAACAGAAGGCTGCGTGGCCATCGCTGAAGCGCACATGCGCCAGCTGTTGCCGTTGCTGTCTCCCGAAACGGTGCTTGAAATTGGGGTCGAAAGCTGAGTTATGCTGGCGGCGGGGTGCGGGCCCCAAATATGGCGGAGCCCACCCTTACATGGGTCGCTCCGAACTCAACGGCCGTTTCAAAGTCACTGCTCATGCCCATGGAAAGGGCAGCAAGACCGTTTCGCGCCGCAATCTTCGCCAACAGAGCAAAATGCAACGAAGGCTCTTCATCGAACGGTGGAATACACATCAAACCAACGGGCGCCAAACCACAGTCTTCACGACAATAGGCGATGAATGCGTCGGCGTCCCCCGGCGCAACACCTGCCTTTTGATCCTCTTCTCCCGTGTTCACTTGAACAAACAAGTCCGGCCAACGATCTTGGCGAGCCATTTCCTGGGCCAATGCCCGGGCGAGTTTGGGCCGGTCGACTGTCTGGATGCAATCGAACAACTCAACAGCATCGCGCACTTTGTTGCTCTGTAGCGGGCCAATCAGATGCAATTTGAGATCTGGAAATTTTGCCTTCAACTGTGGCCACTTACCTTGAGATTCCTGAACACGGTTCTCCCCAAACACTTGGTGTCCAGCTTCAATAATCGGCACAATCCGATCCGGTCCGAAGGTCTTCGAAACCGCGATCAGGGTGATCTGATCGGCGCTGCGGCCAACGGCTTGGGCCGATGCCCCAATCCTGCCGACCACCTGCTGGAGAGCTTCAGACTGTTCGCTCATGTGGATTTTACCCGTCAATCTTTAAAGGCAATCTCTTTCGTCGCTCCGGCGCGCGGCCAACAGCACCTATAGCGGCCTTGTCGGCGGATGCAAGTGCGTGTAAATCCTCAACCCTGCCTAACCAATCACATCAAAGAAAGCCGGTCCGGAATGGAGCGATATAATCACCGTGACGCAGAGCCCCGTTGGCAAAAGGTCTGGGATGAGCACAACTGCTTTTCTGCCAAGGAAGATCACACGCTCGACAAGTATTACGTACTGGAGATGTTTCCCTATCCGTCGGGGCGCATCCACATTGGCCATGTGCGCAACTACACCCTCGGTGATGTGATTGCCCGCTACAAGCGCGCCAAGGGTTTTAACGTCCTGCACCCCATGGGGTGGGACGCGTTCGGCATGCCGGCCGAGAACGCGGCCATGGAGCGCAAGGTACACCCGGCCACCTGGACTTACGAAAACATCGCCGCGATGCGTGCTCAGCTTCAGTCCATGGGATTTTCCCTCGATTGGTCCCGCGAGTTCGCCACCTGTGATGCCAGCTATTATCGCCACCAACAGGCCATGTTCATTGACTTCCTGGAGGCCGGCCTGGTGGAGCGCAGGCTCTCCAAGGTGAACTGGGACCCGGTGGATCAAACCGTGCTGGCCAATGAGCAGGTGATTGACGGTCGGGGCTGGCGCTCCGGTGCGCTGGTGGAACAGCGCGAGCTGACCCAATGGTTCTTCAAGATCACCGACTACGCACAAGACCTGCTGGAAGCATTGGACGGTTTGGACCGATGGCCCGAAAAGGTTCGGCTGATGCAGCAGAACTGGATCGGTCGCTCTGAGGGCCTGCATATGGTGTGGCAGTTGATAGATGTGCCAGACAACATCTCACAGTCCACCATCGATCTTTATACCACACGCCACGACACGATCTTTGGTGCGAGCTTCTGCGCCATGGCAGCCGATCATCCCCTCGCCAAGCAGCTGGCAGAAGACAATCCGGAGCTCACTGCATTCATCCAAGAGTGTCAAAGAACCGGCACAAGCGAAGAGGCAATTGAGCGGGCGGAAAAGAAAGGCTTCGACACAGGCATCAAGGCCCGTCACCCCTTTGATGAGAACCTTGAGGTTCCGCTCTATGTGGCCAACTTCGTGCTGATGGACTATGGCACAGGCGCCATTTTCGGATGCCCAGCCCACGATCAGCGCGACTTGGACTTTGCCCGTAAGTACGGTTTGAATGTGTTGCCGGTGGTCATTCCCGATAACGAGACCGCATCAACCTATTATGTGGGCGACGAAGCCTATTTGGGCCCGGGCTCTCTCGGCAACTCTCAGTTCCTGGATGGCATGAGTGTCGATGAGGCCAAGTCATGCGTTGCCGACCGTATGGAAGCCATCAGCTTGAATGGTACTTCGCAAGGTCACCGCACAGTCAACTACCGCCTGCGCGATTGGGGCGTTTCCAGGCAGCGCTATTGGGGATGTCCGATCCCGGTCATTCACTGTGAAAAGTGCGGAACCATTCCGGTGGACAAATCAGAGTTGCCGATCAAGCTGCCGGAAGACATCGCGTTCGACAAGCCTGGCAACCCGCTCGACCGACATGAAACCTGGTTGGCCACCACCTGTCACCAATGCGGCGGGCCAGCCCGGCGCGAAACCGATACCATGGACACGTTTGTGGATTCCTCTTGGTATTTCTTGCGGTTTTGTTCACCGCATGAGGAGGAGGTACCCACCGATCTGGACGCTGTGAACTATTGGATGGGCGTGGACCAATACATAGGCGGGATCGAACATGCGATCCTCCATCTGCTCTATTCGCGCTTTTTCACGCGGGCCATGCGCAAGACGGGCCACACCACAACCGACGAACCGTTCGAAGGTCTGTTCACCCAAGGCATGGTAACCCATGAAACCTATCGCCATGACGGTGCGTGGCTTAGCCCGGAAGAAGTGACGATCGTGAGCACAGAGGACACGCGCACCGCCGTGCGCGCGGACACTGGAGAGGCTGTGCAAATCGGCTCCATCGAGAAAATGTCCAAATCGAAACGCAACACGATCGACCCCGATGACATTATAGAACTTTATGGCGCTGACACGGCCCGGCTCTTCATGTTGTCTGACTCGCCTCCGGAACGCGACATCATCTGGACAGAAGCGGGCATTGAAGGTGCGCACAGATTTGTCCAGCGCATCTGGCGATTGGTCAACGAGGCCGCCGCTGTCATGGCGCCGCGCGCAGATGCCCCCCAATTGGAGTTGGAAGGCCCATCAAGCGAACTGCGCCGCGCCTCTCACAGAATGCTGGATGCGGTTAGCTCTGGTATTGAGAGTTTGCGCTATAATACGGCCGTTGCCCAAATCTACGAATACTCCAACACGTTGGCCGCGGCTCTTCGGGCCCAAGGGAATGGCACGGATCCTGCGTGGGCAAGCGCCGTGCGGGAGGGTGTCGAGTTCCTCATTCAGGCAATCGGACCCATGATGCCGCACCTTGCTGAAGAATGCTGGTCAGTGATCGGGCACGACAGTCTCTTGGCCGAAACGCCTTGGCCCTCCTGTGAGCCGGCCTTGCTGGTGGACGACCAAGTGGTCATTCCGGTCCAAGTGAACGGTAAGCGGCGCGATGAAATCAAAATCGCAAAAGGTGCTGCCAAAGAAGATGTGGAGGCCGCTGCACTCGGAGCAGATGGCATCCAGCGGGCCATCGGCGATAAAGAGGTCAGAAAAATTATTGTCGTTCCCGATCGTATTGTAAATGTGGTAGTGAGTTAGGCACAAGAAGCGCCAGGAGCGGGCGAGGGATGAATATGCGTTGTTTCAGAGTGGGTATTGTCGCGCTTGTTGCCCTGTTCGGGCTGCAGGCTTGCAATAACCTGCGCCCGCTTTACGGAACCAATGGGCTTGAGTCCCAAAGCGATGTGGTCACCGAATTGTCCAACATTGACATTCCGGAACCAAAAAACCGCGTTCAACAGCTTATCCGGAACAACCTGATCTCTTCCATGTCGCCGCCTGGACGTGAAGGCAATGGTCGTTACACCCTGATCCTCCGCCCGAGCAGCAGAGAGTTCAATCTCGTCATCGAGCGGAACACGGATGTCTCTCGTAAGTCGTACCGCTTGAAGGTGGCTTTCTCCCTGCGCGACGGCAAATCTGGCCAGAGGGTTTATTCGGGCAACACGTTCTCTGAGGTATCTTACGACGAGATCACATCTGAGTTCGCGAACCTTCAGGCAAAAAGCGACGCAGAAGAGCGCGCCGCGCGTCAAGTCAGTCAAGACATCCGGACACGATTGGCTGCTTATTTTGCAACGCGAAGCCCTTCAAGCTAAGCCACATCCATGAGCATCCTGAGGCCTAACGATCTCGTTAAGCTGACCGCATCGCCGCAGAGTGAGCTGAAAGCCATACTGATACATGGCAATGATGAAGGCCGCGTGCGCGAGATCGCAAAGCAACTGGTCACCGCCCACGCCGGCACGCACGATGATCCGTTCAATGTTGTACAGTTGGATGACTCAGCATTGAAGGAAGACCCGGCGCGTCTCGCTGACGAGGCACAGGCGATCTCCTTAATGGGCGGAAACCGAGCCGTTTGGATCAAGTCCGCCGGCACGGCTTTTACCTCCGCGATTAAGTCCTATCTCGGGTCTGCGTCCGGGGATGCCTTGATCGTTGCAGAGTCTTCGGCGCTCAGGAAAGGTCAGGGACTGCGGGAGCTGTTTGAGAAGGCCAAGAATGCTGGCGCTATTGCTTGCTATGAGGACAGTGCGCAAGACATCTCCAGCATCATTACCGAAGTGCTCAGCGCCAATGATTTGGGGATCACCAACGATGCGAGGCTGTATCTGAGCCAGATCTTAGGTGCTGACCGTGCTCTCAGCCGATCAGAACTGCACAAGCTCGCTCTTTACTGCGCCGGTAAATCCACAGTCGAGCTTCAGGATGTGGAGGCCATTTGCGGGGATGCGTCAGCCCTGTCACTGGATGAACTGATCGATTCCATGTTTGAAGGTAAGCCCAGCCATGCCGATCAGAAGCTCGATCGGCTGATGAGTTCGGGGACGCCAGCCCAATCTATCATTTCGGCAGCGAATCAACATGTGCTGCGTATGCAACACCTGACCGCCGAGCTTTCAACTGGACGCACAGCTAAACAGGTCGTGGACGCGGCTCGCCCGCCGATCTTTTGGAAAAGGAAAGAGTCGCTCGCCCGACAATTGTCCGCTTGGAAACCCGCTGATCTGAAAACGGCTTTAGCAAATGTCCGTGACGCCGAACTGCAAACGCGGCAGTTCCCTGCACTGGCCAATGCAATTGTTCACAGAGCTGTCTTAAGCCTGGCCAGCCGCGCCGGCCGCTTCAACCGGCCGCGCCGCGCATAACATCTAAACAGGCTTCGGCTTGGCGGGGCCTCGGTTGGGTGCCTTGGAAAGGCGCGCGCACAGATCATCAAGCTGCTCCAGCGACGTATAGTCGATCCGCAGGTAACCGCTCTCCCCTTTGGCCTCGATTTGAACGTTTAGCCCAAGAATGGCTTTCAGATCATTTTCAAGCCCCAACACATTGGCGCTCTTAACGGGCGCGGTGGCAAGCTTCGGCGGCGCCTTGGGAGATCCGGCCCGAGCAATTTCCTCTGCTTCGCGAACGTTCAGATTGAAATCAATGATCTGCTGCGCCAGCGTCTCTGGATCTTTGGCAGCCACGAGGGTGCGAGCGTGTCCGGCCGTCAGGTTTCCTTGGCGCACATGCTCTTGAACACTGTCCGGAAGCTTGAGCAATCTCAGCGTATTGGCGATGTGGCTGCGGCTCTTGCCCAGCGATTCAGCCATCTTCTCTTGAGTATAGGAGAATTGATCCATCAACTGGCGGTAACCAAGCGCTTCCTCAAGAGCATTGAGGTCGCTGCGCTGGACGTTCTCAATCAGCGCAAACTCCAGCGCCTCGCTATCGGAAAGCTCGCGGATCAGAACCGGCACATCATGAACGCCGGCCCGTTGAGCCGCCCGCCACCGCCTCTCGCCCGCAACGATCTCATACGAGCTGCTCTCACCTTGCAGGGGCCGCACCATAATCGGCTGCAGCAAACCCTTTTCCTTTATGGACTTGGCGAGCTCTTCCAGCTCCGCCTCGCCAAAGGTCTTGCGTGGGTTGTGAGGATTGCGTCGCAACAATTCGATCGGCAGGTGACGCATGGACTTGATGTCCTCCACCACACCTTCTTCAGAATAATCATCCCCGATCAATGCCGCCAGGCCGCGCCCCAGCCGTTTGTTGGATTGCATGTGCCTCTCCCGCTCTTTCGATGCGTTTCCGTCAAACTCGCCCACTAGGTGATTCGTTTCGCCGGAGTCTTGATATCAGAAAACACCATGATTGCACTACGCTGCTTTTAGTTTTTGTTCGCGTCGGATCATTTCGGACGCGAGTCGAATATACGCCTGACTGCCTGCACACGACTGATCATAGAGCAGCACCGGCTTGCCGTGAGAAGGCGCCTCAGACACCCGCACATTGCGTGGGATTACGGTGCCATACACCTTCTCTCCCAGAACCGACCGAACATCCTCCGCCACCTGCTCAGACAAACTGTTCCGCTTATCGTGCATTGTCAGGATCACACCCTGGATCTGCAACTTGTCATTGAGATTTGCACGCACCCGCTCGACGGTTTTCAGCAGTTGGCTCAAGCCTTCCAGCGCAAAGAACTCACACTGAAGCGGCACCAGAATGCCGTCCGCGGCGGCCAGCGCGTTCATTGTCAGAAGGTTCAAAGACGGGGGACAATCCAGCAGAACATAAGAATATCGCTCATGCAGAGGTTGAGCGGATTTCAGGTCATTTAGCGCATCTCGCAGCCGAAAGTTCCGGCGCTCCAAGGTTGCCAATTCCAGCTCTGCCCCCAGCAAATCCAAAGATGACGACGCACAGTCAAGATTTGGAACCACGGTATTCTTGATGATGTCCACCAAAGGCAGGTCACCCAAGAGAACATGATAGGTGGAGCCCGATTGGGGCGAACGCTGCAAGCCCAAACCGGTGCTGGCATTGCCCTGCGGGTCAAGATCAATCAGCAGAACGCGCTCTCCAACAGCCGCCAGGGCCGTGGCAAGATTGATGGCCGTGGTGGTTTTACCCACGCCACCCTTTTGATTGGCCAGCGCCAGTATCCTCTGGGTGGAAAAAGCCTTGCGTTCCATATCAGTGATACCCTCAGCGGCTCGCGTCAACAATGACGATGGAGCTCTCAGGATTAAGCTCAGACTGTACAATCTTATAGACCAGCCCGCGTGATTGATCAGCGTCAGCCATCTCCTTTTCCACACTTCGTCCCTTCTGAAACATACAGACGGCGCCCTCTTCAATCCAAGGTACGGCCCATTCCGAAAGCTGATCCAACGAAGCCAGCGCTCGGGAAACCACGATATTCGGCATCGGCACCGTCTGCTTCGGAGCCATCTGCTCTATGCGCATGCAATGAACCTGCGCGTCAAGCTCTATGATTCGCCGAGCCTCCCGCAGGAATGCTGCTTTCTTGACGTTGCTGTCCACCAAGTGAACGTGGACCTCCCTCTCTTGCGCCAAACGCAAGCCAAGCGGTATCCCAGGCAAACCTGCGCCGGTCCCCAGATCCAGCAAGCAAATTGGCCCGTCAGAGATGCGTTCCAGCACGAGAGGGCTCAACTGCAGGCTATCAGCAATGTGCCTCTGCCAGATTTGATCGGTTGTGGACGGTCCGATGATATTGATCTTGGACTGCCACTTGAGAAGCAGATCAACATAGTCACGGATCCGTTCCGTTGTTTCACGTGAAACATTGAACCGCTCCCCCAGGGCCTCAACCGCAGGATCAGAACTCGTCATGCGGCGGACTGCCCGGTTCCCGATGACCGCCGGCGCACCGCTGAAAGGAGCAACGTCAGCGCCGCCGGCGTGACACCATTAATCCTGCCAGCCTGGCCCAATGTGACGGGACGATGGCCTTCCAGCTTCTCACGCACCTCGTTTGAAAGCCCGCTGAGTGTGCCATAATCAAAATCGACTGGGATCTCGAGTGCTTCATCTCGGCGAAACGCTTCAATGTCCGCCGCCTGTCGATCCAGGTAAACACTATACCGCGCATCATTGCTAATCTGCTCGATAGATTCTGCATCCATGTCTTGCAGTTGTGGCCAAATGGGCTTCAGTACCTCAAAATCCACATCTGGAATCGACAAAAGATCCAGCGCTGATCGCCGAACACCATCCAGATTCAATCGTATCCCGGCCTTATTCGCCTCATTTGGCGTCAATGAAAGACCTTGGAGTACAGAACGGCACCGGTCTAAGCGCTCCATTTTATCTGCAAAATACCGGGATCGCTGTCCCCCGACCACTCCAAACGATTCACCACGAGGCGTCAGGCGCTGATCAGCGTTATCTGCACGCAACGATAGTCTGTACTCCGCCCGTGACGTGAACATCCTGTAGGGTTCACTTACCCCCCGGGTCACAAGGTCATCAATCATCACGCCGATGTAGCCGTCAGCCCTGTCCAGGACCACACTTCCAGACTGACCCACGCTTCGCGCCGCATTGAGCCCCGCCATAAGACCTTGAGCCCCGGCTTCCTCATAGCCCGTGGTGCCGTTGATCTGCCCAGCCAGATAAAGGCCCGGAAACCTCTTGCACTCCAAACTGGGAAACAACTCGCGCGGATCTACATAGTCATACTCAATGGCATAACCGTACTGAGTAATCTTCGCCTGCTCCAGACCAGGGATTGAGTGCACATAGGCATCCTGAACATCCTCCGGGAGTGAGGTGGATATCCCGTTCGGATAATAGACATGATCATCCAGCCCCTCCGGCTCCAAGAACACCTGATGGGATTGGCGCTCTTTGAACTTCACGATCTTATCTTCAATGGACGGACAATATCTCGGCCCAACCCCATCAATCTGGCCGGAGTACATGGCTGATTTCGTGAGATTCTGCTCGATGATGGCGTGAGTTTCGGGGGTCGTGGCCGTCAAATGACAACTGACCTGCGGCACATCTATCTTCTGCGTGAGAAAAGAAAACGGCGTGGGGGGCGTATCGCCTTCTTGTTCCTTCAGCGAGGTGAAATCTATCGTTCGCCCGTCCAAACGCGGTGGAGTGCCGGTCTTTAGCCGACCCATCTGCATTCCACTGGCATAAAGCATCTCTGCCAACTTCACAGCCGGCGCATCACCGACCCGGCCCGCCGGAACCCGCTTCTCTCCTAGATGAATCAAACCACGCAAGAACGTTCCTGTAGTCAAAACCACAGCGGCACATCGCACAACGTCACCGTTGTCGAGCTCAACACCCACAACGCGACCTGCATCCTGGAGAATACCGGCCACAGCAGCAGCCCGCACCTCCAAGCGCTCGTGACCAGAAATCTCGTCCTGCATAGCTGAACGATACAGCGCCCGATCAGCTTGCGCACGCGGACCCCGAACAGCAGGGCCCTTCCGCCTGTTCAACATTCGGAACTGGATTCCTGCACGATCAATGACACGCCCCATCAGCCCATCCAGCGCGTCAATCTCCCTGACCAGGTGGCCCTTGCCAAGTCCCCCGATCGCTGGATTGCACGACATTTCCCCGATCGTCTCCACTTTGTGGGTCACGAGGAGAGTAGCCGCGCCGAATCGTGCAGAGGCAGACGCGGCCTCACAGCCCGCATGCCCGCCACCTACGACAATCACGTCAAAAGACTTATTCATCGGTCACACTCTACGCCAATTTGCGCCTCAATAAGCTCTTCAGCCCGATGGGTCAAATTCCAACTGGGCGCGCTCATGTTTCACGTGAAACAATCCGAAGCTCACAATCACTTCCCAATACAGAATTCGCCAAAGATTCGGTCCAAAACGTCCTCAACATCGATTTGGCCACCAACCCGCGCCAAAGACCGCGCCGCAAGCCGAAGTTCTTCAGCCAATAGCTCTATCTCACCAGCGCGATGAGAGGACAGCGCTACTGCCTCCCTAATATGGGCGACACAGGACCTAACACAATCCGCATGCCTTTGACGCGTCACACCCATCTCTTCGGTTAACTCCAACCTCCGCGCCGCCGCTTCCTGAACCAAAGACAACACCTTGGGGATTCCCTCACCGGTTTGAGCGCATACAGAGGCGGAAATGGGCGGCTGTTGCATGTCCGATTCGAATTTCGTCCCCAGATCACTCTTGTTTCTAATCCATATCGCATCCGAATCGTTCGTATGGCTCATATCGGACGGCCAAAGCCCGTGCTCGTCGCCCACCCAAACGACCAAATCAGCGCTTCCCACAGCCGCCTCCGCCCTTTTCACGCCAATCCGCTCAACCTCGTCACCTGCCGCCCTCAGGCCAGCCGTGTCACAAAGAACGACAGGAAACCCGCCCAGATCCATAAACACTTCAACCACATCCCGCGTCGTACCGGCCGTTTCTGTCACAATGACAACATCCCGATCAGCGATAGCATTCAGCAAGCTGGATTTCCCAACATTCGGCAGGCCCGCCAAAACCACCCTAAACCCGTTTCGCAGAACTTCGCCTTGCCTGGGGTCGGCCAGGTGTAACTCTAGGTCTTTCAGCAACAGATTCAGCGGTTGAGCGATCGAAGCGCTGATATCTTCGGGAACATCGTCCTCATCAACAAAATCAACATCAGCTTCCACATAAGTCAGGCATTGCAACAGTTGCTCGCGCCACGTCTCATATAGATGTCGGACCCGACCATCAGCTTCACGGAACGCAAGTCTACGCTGGGCCTCCGTCTGCGCATTGATCAAATCAGCAAGACCTTCCACTTCCGAAAGGTCCAGCTTTCCGTTCTCAAAAGCGCGCCGGGCAAATTCGCCTGGCTCTGCTAACCGAAACCCATCGAGAGTACCCAGGGCGCGGAGGCTCGCATCAATCACCGCTCGGCCACCATGAACATGCAATTCGACCACATCTTCACCGGTGAAACTCTCTGGACCTTCGAACCAGAGCACCAAACATTGATCAATCGGCTCTCCAGAGACTGGTTCACGAAGTTTACGAAGAGCAGCTTGTCGCGGCAGGCACGGCCCTCCAACCAACTCATGCATAACGAGCCCCGCATTCGGACCCGAAACCCGGAGAACACAAACACCAGACCGCTGGGTTCCACTCGACGGGGCGAAGATCGTCTCTACCGCCATGACCCCTATCCTCTGAGTCCACACAAATTAGCCACCATTTCGGAGCCGACTCGGTTCACCTGAGACTTCACGATCATTTGGAACTTATCCATTGCCTTTGACCCACAGTGGCTTAACGTATGTGCTCAAATCCTATGCCAGAAAGAGCGCGATGACCCATAACCGCCTTGCAGATGAGCCCAGTCCCTATCTCTTGCAACACAAGGACAATCCTGTCCACTGGTACCCATGGGGTGATGATGCATTTGAGGAAGCAAAACGAACAGGCAAACCTGTGCTGCTTTCTGTTGGATATGCCGCGTGTCACTGGTGTCACGTGATGGCTCACGAAAGCTTCGAAGACCCCGCCACCGCCGAGGTCATGAACGCCCTTTTCATCAACATAAAACTCGACCGCGAAGAGCGTCCTGACATCGATAAGATTTACATGGAAGCGCTCCACCATCTCGGCGAACAGGGAGGCTGGCCCCTCACGATGTTCCTGAACGCCGAGCGCCAGCCATTTTGGGGCGGCACATACTTTCCGAAAATGCCGCAATATGGACGACCATCTTTCACCGCTGTCCTGGAACAAGTCTCCAGCATCTATCAGACGGCCCCAGACAAAGTGAAAACAAATACGAACGCACTCCAAGCCGCACTCCAACAACAACCACGAGCAGCGACCGGCTCTGATCTCCCGGACATCGATCTGGACATTGTCAATCAAGTGGCCAAGCAGATCCATTCCATTGTCGACCCTGTTCGAGGCGGCCTCCAGGGCGCGCCAAAGTTTCCACAAGTCCCGATTTTTCAGCTCCTCTGGCGTCACTATCTCCGCACGGGCGACACCACATCACGCAACCGCACACTGGTTACACTGCGGAACATCTGCCAGGGCGGCATCTATGATCACCTTGGCGGAGGAGTTGCGCGGTATTCCGTCGACGAGCGGTGGCTCGCACCACACTTTGAGAAGATGCTGTATGACAATGCGCAGCTTTTGGACCTCCTCGTATCCGTCTGGCAACACACAAAGGATGATCTGTTTCGAGTCCGAATCGATGAGACAATCTCCTGGGTATCCCGTGAAATGATTGCCGAACACGACGCGTTAGCCGCCAGCCTCGATGCGGATTCCGATGGTGAGGAGGGCACATTCTACGTTTGGGATCGCACGGAAATTGAGAACCTCCTCGGCTCAGACGCAATTCCATTCAGTGAGATTTACGATGTCCGTCCAGGAGGAAACTGGGAAGGAAAGGTGATTCTCAATCGGCTCGGTGCGCTGGACATGCTCGATGAACCAATGGAAGCTCGTCTCAACGCCGCCCGCGAGACCCTATTCGCCCACAGAGCAAAAAGGAATGCTCCGGCGCGAGATGACAAAATCCTGACCGATTGGAATGGGTTGATGATCGCCTCTTTAGCCAATGCAGGTCTCGTGTTCGACAATCCATCATGGCTGGCTCTTGCTACAGCCGCTTACGATGGGGTCAAGTCCACGCTTTATCGAGACGGGAAATTTCTCCAGTCTCACCGCGCCGGTCAAACCAGACACCCAGCCACTGCAGATGGCTACGCTAACATGACCAGGGCGGCACTATCGCTATATGAAGCCACAACGGAACCAACTTATCTGGAGGATGCTAAAACTTGGACGAGCGATCTATCAGAGCACTTCTGGGATCCAGACCGAGGTGGATATTATTTCACCAGCAACCAAGCTACAGATCTCATCCGCAGGACATACAGCGCAAGCGATGACGCCACACCCAATGCGAATGCAACAATGCTCGCCAATCTCGCACGTCTTTATGCTCTGACGGGGGATGACCAGTACCGGGCCGCAGGCACGCAGACCGTCTCAGCGTTCACTCCGCAGATCCTTGCGTCGGGCATAGCACATGCAGGAGCTCTAAATGGGTTCGAAGACTTCGCGAACCTCACTCAAATTGTGTTGGTTGGAGATCCGAATTCAAGAGAGTACCAGTCTATGCGACACGCACTTTTGCAATACGCAATCCCGGCACGACAATTGATCAACGTTGAAACGGGTGTGGACCTGCCCCAGGAACACCCTGCACACGGCAAGTCCGGAGACGGGCCCATCACTGTTTTCATCTGCAATGGACCGGTCTGTTCCCTGCCGCTCACGAAAGAGGACCAAATCCCCGAAGCACTAGGTATTCATTGAATCGAAGAACTCATCATTGTTCTTCGTCTGCTTCAACTTCTCAAGCAGGAACTCGATCCCGTCAACCGTACCCATCGGATTAAGAATTCTGCGAAGCACATACATCTTCGTCAGTGTGGCTGGGTCAATGAGAAGTTCTTCCTTCCGGGTACCAGAACGCGTGATGTCGATGGCCGGGAACACGCGTTTATCGGCAACTTTCCGATCGAGTATCAGTTCGGAGTTACCCGTGCCCTTAAACTCTTCAAAGATCACTTCGTCCATACGGCTTCCCGTATCAATCAAAGCCGTCGCAATAATAGTTAGCGAACCGCCTTCTTCGATATTCCGGGCTGCACCGAAGAACCGCTTCGGGCGCTGCAATGCATTGGCATCCACACCGCCGGTAAGCACCTTCCCTGAAGACGGTACCACGGTGTTGTATGCACGCCCCAGACGTGTGATTGAGTCCAGCAAGATCACAACATCACGGCTGTGCTCGACCAGCCGCTTTGCTTTCTCGATGACCATCTCCGCCACCTGCACGTGTCGCGTTGCCGGCTCGTCGAAGGTTGAACTGATCACCTCGCCGCGGACAGAGCGCTGCATATCGGTGACTTCCTCCGGACGCTCATCAATTAGCAGCACGATAAGATAGCACTCTGGATGATTTGCCGAGATGGAATGCGCGATGTTCTGCAGCAATACGGTCTTACCCGTCCTCGGAGGCGCCACAATCAGTCCGCGCTGGCCTTTACCCAGCGGCGCAACCAGATCGATCACCCGGGCGCTTTTATCTTTCAACTCGGGATCATCCACCTCCATCTCAAGACGTTCGTCAGGATAGAGCGGTGTTAAGTTGTCGAAGTGAACCTTATGGCGTGTCTTCTCCGGTTCCTCGAAGTTGATTGTGTTGACCCGCAAAAGAGCAAAATATCGTTCACCGTCTTTAGGGCTCCGAATTTCCCCTTCCACCGAATCACCAGTTCTAAGGGAGAACCGCCGAATCTGGCTCGGGCTTACGTAGATATCATCGGGCCCCGGCAGATAGTTTGCATCAGGTGAGCGCAGAAAACCAAACCCATCCTGCAGCACCTCAACCACACCCTCACCGATGATCTCGACATCCTGTTCGGCATAGTTTTTCAGTATGGCAAACATTAACTCCTGTTTGCGCATGGTGCTTGCGTTCTCGACCTCTAACGCTTCGGCCAGAACCAGAAGGTCAGTAGGGGATTTGCTTTTTAGATCATGGAGTTTGATCTGCTGTACTTCGCTGACTTCTGTCATAGTCAAAATCCAGACTTTTCAGATGGGACCTAGAGCTGCGTTTCTTTGTGTTGATGTTCCAGGCGGAACGGACACTCTTGAAACAATGTTCTCAAAGGAAGGCGGTTGAATGACGTGTGCCCGTGCTATGGGCGATCTCACTATCCACGGACGGGACACAACCGATCATTGGAAGATAGGCTCGTATAGTACAATTCCGCTTCCAAACGCAAACTGCCGTGTTGTCGCAGTCTCAGTTATACCCATCAAAATGGTTTGAACACCACCAGAAACACCGCAACCAGCATGATTACCGTAGGCACTTCGTTGATGATCCGAAAGTAGCGGGAAGATCGTGGGATCTGATCTTGCTCGAATTGCCGCCGGATCTTTCCAAGATGCCCATGGACCCCAGTCAGCGCGAAGACCAAAATCAGCTTCGCCCAGAACCAATAATCCGATGAGAAGTCAATTCTTACAGCAGCAATGAGGGCAACACCGAACACCCACGATGCAATCATGGCCGGCGTCATAATCGCTTTGTAAAGCCGCCGCTCCATGACTTTGAACGTTTCCGCCTGAGGCGCATCAGCTCCATGTTCGGCATGATACACGTACAAGCGCGGCAGATATAACAAGGCTGCCATCCATGAGATGATGGACACAATATGGAGCCACTTAAACCACAGATACAGATCTGCCACTGACCTAGTCCTCGTTGCCTTCAGCTTCACGAAGCGCTTTTAGCATCTGATGTACATGCTCAATAGGCGTCTCCGGCAAGATTCCGTGGCCAAGATTGAAGATATGATGACCCACCTCAGTCTGATCCACGATCTTGCGCACCTCAACATCCAAAATCTCGCCGCCCTGTAACAGGCATATGGGATCAAGATTACCTTGCGTTACAACGCTCTGACGTGCATCCAGCTCAATCTCACCAAGATTGACGAACGCATCGCATCCAAGGCCAGAACACTGAACACCATTGCAAAATGAGTTTGCGAGCTGACCTGCACCTTTAGGAAAGCAGATGATCGGCACGTTTGGATGCTCCGCGTGTACCAAACGAACAATCTCTGCAATCGGCTCGACACAGAACCGCTGAAACAATGTCGGGGGCAGATCAACCGCCCAGGTTTCAAATATCTGAAGCACCTCAGCACCTGCCTTGATCTGCCCCAAAAGATATTGCGCAGAGCTCTCCACCAACAAATCGATCAGCTTGGAGAACCAATGGTCCTTCGAGCTCATTGCTGCCCAAGCGGCCTGGCGTGCTCCCCGCCGGTCTTTGGAGGTACCGCCTTCAATCATGTAAGTGGCCACCGTCCATGGCGCACCGCAAAATCCGATCAGAGCCACATGATCAGGCAAGCTCGAGGAAAGCCGATCAAGGGTTTCATAAACCGGGGCAAGATGACTCTCCAGTTTCGCGCTCGAAAGCGCGGCAACAGATGCGCCATCGTAGACGGGCTCCAGAACGGGACCTTCACCAACCTGGAATGAGACGTCTTGGCCGAGAGCATGGGGAACCAGCAGGATATCTGCAAAAACGATTGCAGCGTCAAAGTCGAACCGGCGTAAAGGCTGCAGCGTCACCTCTTCTGCCAAGGCGGGCGCGTAGCAAAGGTCCAAAAAAGAGCCTGCCCGTTCGCGGACTTCTCGATACTCAGGAAGATACCTGCCGGCTTGTCGCATCATCCATGCCGGACGACGATCTGCTTTGTGATCTATGAGTGTCGAAAGCAGTCTTTTTTGCATCTCAGTGCGACCCTGTGTGATTCGTCATCCCAGTCCCCAACAATCTATCAAATATAGAAATAAGGATTCTGTTGTTGTTGGACTGTGGATTATAGGGATTATCAAGAATGCACAACCTATCCACAGGGTCGGCGAGATCATGGACTTACCCACAAGGATAACCAGTGGATTGATGGGATAAATAATATATACTATTCAATAGCTTAACCGGAGCATATCGTTTTAATCCAAGCCAGTGCAAAATTTCTCCGCTGATTGTACACAGCAAACGCGGTTATCCCTATCTGTGAACAAAATGATCAAACGGCTTTGGGCTATGGAAAAATCACACAGCTTTTTGCAGGCACAGTTGATGGTGTGTAAATCGTGTGAATTTATCCACAGCTCTCAACAGGATGTGAGCGGCCCACAATGAACAGCGGGAAAAGAAAATTTTTCCACTTGCATCTCGTGTCTGATGCAACGGGGGAAACTCTGAACACAGTCGCACGCGCCGCAACGGCCCACTATGCCGACTTCCAACCCATCGAGCATGTGTATGCATTGGTGCGGTCTGCGCGGCAACTGCAACGGGTTTTGCGCAATGTGGAGACCAATCCTGGAATTGTGCTGTTCACGATTGTCGATGAAGCGCTCCGCAAGGACTTGGAGGAGAGCTGTCGGCAATTGGACGTTCCGGCAATTTCCATTCTTGATCCCATCATCTCAAGCCTGGCGTCCTATCTCAATGCAGAATCACGTCCGAGAGCTGGTGGTCAGCATGCGATGAATGCTGAGTACTTCCATCGAATTGAAGCGATGAATTACACCATCATGCATGACGATGGCCAGCATACCCAGGATCTGGAGAATGCGGATGTGGTTATCGTTGGGATTAGCAGAACGTCAAAAACGCCAACCAGTATTTATCTTGCCAACCGCGGTTTAAAGACCGCGAACGTTCCGCTTGTTCCAGAGGTCCCTCTGCCAGAAACGCTTGAGAAATTGTCAAAGCCGGTCGTGGTTGGGTTGGTCGCGAGTCCTGAACGGATTTCACAAATCAGGCGCAACCGCTTGCTGTCTCTCAACGAGGATCGAGAGACCAGCTACGTTGACAAAACTGTGATTGCCGAAGAGATCGCCTTTGCACGGAAGCTGTGCCACCGACACAACTGGCCGGTCATTGATGTAACACGGCGATCGATTGAGGAGACCGCTGCAGCCATATTGAATATCTATCATCGTCGTCAACAAAGCGAACCAGAACACTAATGCTGCAACACGAACAGCTCGTTTTGGCTTCAGCCAGCCAAATCCGCAAACAGCTCTTAGAAGCGGCCGGCCTCACGTTTATCACTGAGCCGGCCAATGTGGATGAAGACGCCATAAAGCAGGCCGTGCGTGGTGACGACAGCACACTCCGTCCTGCCGACATTGCCCAATTGCTCGCTCAAACAAAAGCAAGCGTGGTCTCGGAAAGCCACCCCGACGCTTTAGTCATCGGATCTGATCAGATCCTTGTTCTTGAAGACCAACTCATCAGTAAGCCAGCCACAAAAGATAAGGCGCTGGATCAACTCATCGAGCTTCGTGGTAAGACCCATGAGCTTATCTCCGCCGTCGCGGTAGTATGCAGAGGCGAAACGCTTTGGTCTTATGAAGACGTCGCGCGCCTATCGATGCGAGATGTCAGTTCATCTTTCTTGGGTGTGTATTTGGCAGAAATGGGTGATGAGGTGACGAAATCAGTAGGTGCATACCAGTTGGAGGGTTTGGGCATTCACCTGTTTGAGAAGATTGAAGGTGACTACTTTACTATTCTCGGTCTGCCCCTATTGCCTTTGCTGACCTTTTTGCGCACGAGGAACCCGCCGCTCGTTTAACCGCTAAAGAAATGGGAGTGACCAGCGTGATCATCATCGGATTAACTGGATCAATCGCCATGGGTAAGTCAGAAACAGCAAGAATGTTCAGGTCCCTCGGCGTCCCCGTCTTCGATGCGGATGAAGTCGTTCATAACCTCTACGCGCGAAATGGTGCGGCCGTGGAGAGCGTCGGTTCGCTGTTTCCATCCGCCATTGAGGATGGTGCAGTCAACCGAACCAAACTTGGCCAACTCGTGCTGAACGACGCCAAGGCTTTAAAGGCTCTCGAAAATTTGGTTCATCCCTTGGTTCAGTCCGAACGACAAAGGTTTATTCACCAGGCACAGGATGGTGGTGAAACGGTTGTCGTCCTGGATATCCCCTTGCTCTTTGAAACGAAGGCGGAGGATCAGGTTGACAAGATTGTTGTTGTGTCGGCGCCGAAAGAAATTCAGCGTGAACGTGCTCTTCAGCGCCCCGGTATGACTGAAGAGAAATTCGAGGCCATTTTGCAAAAGCAAGTGCCTGACCATGAAAAAAGGGCCAAGGCTGACTTCATTGTGGACAGCTCTAAAGGGCTTGCTGCAGCCGAAGCACAAGTGGTGGATATTGTAGAAACCCTGCGAATGAACACATAAGGCAGACCATGCGCGAGATCGTTTTGGATACCGAGACAACGGGGCTCAGCCCAAAAGAGGGTCATCGGATCGTTGAAATCGGTGCTGTAGAACTGATCAACCATGTGCCGACCGGGCGCACCTACCATCAGTATATCAATCCTGAGCGAAGCATGCCGGAAGAGGCTTACAACGTTCACGGCCTATCGGAAGAGTTTCTACGGAAGCACCCTGTTTTCAACGATATAGTGGATGCGTTTTGTGAGTTTGTGGGAGATGGTGTGTTGGTGATTCACAACGCACCGTTTGATATGGCGTTTATCAACCACGAACTAATCACCCACAACCGAGAACTGATTCCAGAAGAACAGGTTTTGGATACACTCGCATTGGCCCGAAAGAAGCACCCGATGGGGCCGAACAGTTTGGATGCACTCTGTCGACGGTATGGGGTCGATAACTCCAACCGTACGAAACATGGCGCGCTACTCGATTCTGAACTTTTGGCTTCGGTCTATCTGGAACTGATTGGTGGTCGGCAACAAAACCTCGCAATCACGCAAGAGGTTGTGGAGCTCAATCCGCAAGAAACGCGGGAAAACAAACCTGCACAACCCAGACCTATGGCGCTTCCGTCGAGGCTAACCGAAAAAGAGATTGCGGCGCACGACGCACTGATCACCAGCTTGGGCGAAACAGCACTTTGGCAGACCTACAAAAACTGACGTAACCCTCACCATCTTGATCTGATCAGCTTGGAGCAAGTTGCCTCAGGCAGAACAGAGGCCTGTGATCATCTTTAAAGGTGGTATCAATCGTGGTTAGCCGGGCTTCATGTGACATTCGAACTTTGAACTTCCCAGCAATGGTGTGTTTGGTCGGGCTGCTCTTCACTTATGGCCTGATGTTGCTCCTCATCACGGAGCACTGGCTAGACGATGTGCAGGCGTCTGAACATTCCTCGCAATTGGCTCAGCAACAACCCGACGCTGTCGTCACGCAAAGCCAATATACAAAATCGAATATGTTCATGTTGAAGGATGCGTTTTGCAACTTCACCAATGGTGTATTGGTCTGCCACAAGGCAACGGGGTTCAGGTTCGCGACCAGGTGAGTGATTTGTCCTTGATACATTTGAGAAGATGCAACCGGCGAGACACTTGGGGGATCGAGAGCGTGTCTCGCCAGTTGCGTTTTGCATAGCGTTGAGCTGATAAAGAGCAGTGTAACAGCACAACAAGCAGTACACTGGCAGAGGCAACTTGCGCGAACCTGACCTGAACCTCTCCACAGCGTGGCTGAAGTTCGTTTAGCGTTCGTTTATTATCAACATGAAAATGAAGCTGGTGCGCGCTGTTTGGGCGCTACCTCTGTTAAGGGCCGTCCGGCTAAAGGCGGCGGGACAGCCAGCAAGTGCGATTACCGCTGTCCCGCCTTTTTGCGGTGACGGCGAACACTGGGGGAAGGTCTCCGCCACCGGTCTTTAGGTTTTGCCAGCAGTAGCTTGCGTGAGACTGATCTGATGAGTGTTATTTCACGGATAGAAGACAGAGGAAAAAAGTGCCGCTACGTCAGGTCGAGAGGATGGCGTCCTGTTACCTAAATCATTGAATTTTCAATATGAATAGTCTTTGGTGAAATGAGGGGCAAGCCTCATGCAAGATTGGGCCGTTACGATGAAAACACTTAAGGGTTGAGAATCACGCGTCTATGATTCAGCTTGATGAAAATAGAGAATCGCACTCAGTGGCGGCGTGGTTTGCATCGGCAACGGAGCCAGGATTGGACCGTCTAGCCAGATTGACCAGCTCGATCTGGGCAAAAGATCGGAGACTTACCACCTGGTTGTTTAATCAGCGCAATGAGGCGCTTCGAATTGGGGATCACAATGAAGGCTGAGAAGCTTACTCCTACTGCTCAACACGACACACAGGATCTACGTGAGCTGGTAAGCGATGTGGAACGACTGCAGGCCAAGGCAACAATTGAGGGTCATCAGTTCCTGGCCTATTTGCTCGACATGGCGCGCATCGAGGCTTCCAGTTTGCTCCGTTCAAGTTCTTAAGGCTGCCAAGCTCAGCGATATTGCGCGGCGAGATTTATCTCAAAATTGGACTGGATGCGAACGGCGCCGGCGAACGTCTGTTCACGTCTCAAACACTGTTGGACTGCGCCTAAGCGCCGGTGGATGCCCGGCATGTCGAGGCAGGCAAGATCCACTCATCTAGTATCTTACTGATCTGGTCAATGGAGTAGGGCTTGAGCAGGCTATCATTCATGCCGGCGGCCAGATAGCGCTCTCTCAATCCGGGAATTGCGTTGGCCGACAGCGCGATAATGGGCACAGGGTGCAATTCGTTACGCTCTTCATAGCGTCTGATATTGATGGTGGCCTCCACTCCATCGCTGAGTGGCATTGCGATATCCATCAAAATGATTCTCGGCCGGCAACTGCGAAATGCCTCAACAGCCGCGACACCGTTTTCAACCGTCTTGAATGTGAACCCCAAGGTGCTCAGAACATTCTCAACGTAAAACTTATTGGTCTCATTGTTCTCAGCGACAAGAACATCGACTTGAGCATTTGAACGCTGTCTTCCATCATCAGCGCTGACCCCATGAAGCCCAGGTCTGAAGGGGCGATTATGGTGATGTGGCATGATGCGGGCCCTTTTCTTCGAGGGATGAACAAAGCACAGATGCACTCTTGCTAAACTCGGGCAGTAGCATCCTGGCCTTGCGCGAAACTTTCCGCTTGCCGTCGCACAATATAGGCAACGTGGACAAAGCCTTGCAGAAAGGCGATCAACTATGTTCCGGTTGGCGCCAATTCATCGACCGCGCTCAGTTCATCATTGATCGGAACGTTCTTCATGGAGAGACGCTCTTTCAGCTCCGTGTTCTCCGCCTTCAACTCCTCCACTTCTTGGACAAGTCGCTCCTGTTCTTGCTTCTCCAGTTCTTTCAGAAACTCGCTCATCTTTTCATGTTCAGCTTTTAAGCGTTCATGTTCAGTTCCCAGGTACTCCTGGATCTTGCTTTCGACGACACCCTTGGTCTCATTAACCAGGGCCTCGGTCTCTGCACCTTTGGCATGAACGGATGCAGCTTTAAGAGCTGCAAGCTTCATTTGGCTGAAAATGGCAACCAGTGCGAAAACGGCAAAGATTGGCAGGATAATGATCGAAAAGCTCGAGATCGTGGCCCGGAGATCTACCACTCCGAGGTCGAGTGCCCCGGCAAACAAGACCAAAACCAAGATAAGGCTGAGAATCTGAACCGCGATGGACAGGTGACTCAGGATGGATGCCATCTTGTTCGCTGATGCGGATGATTTTTCAGGGTCGGCTTTGCTCATGATCGTTTGAATTCCTGGTGACAGACATGTTTGCCGCCACCGTACCAGCCGAAGGTTGTGCGAAGCCGTCCAAATAAAAGTCTGAGGGGTGATCTGAACTAGGTGATCAAGGCCACGAGGATCAACCCAGCCAAGGCAAGAAATGACGCGCTGGCAAATCCCCAGAGGTATCCTCTGTACGAGGCTTCCTCTTGTGTGTCGCGACCGAGTCGCTCGATCTCTAAGACTGCGTCTTCGAGCGCGAATTCCAATTCGCGTTTCGACAATCTATCGATCTTTTGGTTGCGCCACAGAATCATCAGCAGAATCCGCACGAGAGGATCAAGAAAATTGGCGCACGCAAGAACCATACCAAACACATCGTAATACGTGTATCGGGAGAGAACGAAGAACGGTGCGATCTCTGAAATGGGCTTTTGGAGATCACGCAGTGTCCACACTCTTAACGAGAAAAATAAAACTAATAGTAGTTAGTGATACGATCGAAAAATAGTACACACAACCTTAGAGATTTATTTGCACGATTTGATTGTATTGATCTTGATACATCTTATATAGGCTGCCATTCAGAAACCCTGATTACTTATACCTATACAAAAACGCGAAACTTGTCGGATGAGCATTTACCATCCGATGCGCCAGGTTTGCCTGTTAATCGTTTATTAACCGCTGCTCAATTTAAATTAGCTCAGTAAGTTGAGTTCTTCTTAAAGTTGTAATTTGCATCCTTGGGTAGAGCGACCTATTCGCCGACCCAAGTGGGTATTTGCTGGGAGCTACTCGATGATTGTATTGGTCGACGAACGTGACATCGTCAAACAAGGCTATGCGGCTGGGTTCAAGAAGGAAGGTGTGTCAACAATCGGACTGGATCCGGACGATTTTATGGGGTGGGTGACGACCGTCCCAAGCGAAGAACTCGAGGCCGTGGACGCCTTCTTATTAGGAACATTTGAACACAGGCAAAAGTTCCCTAACCTGATTCGCGGTCGCTCCAATGCGCCGGTCATTGCCATGAATGACACAGGTGGTCTCGAACAGACATTGGATATGTTTGCAGCCGGCGCTGACGACGTCGTTCGGAAACCGGCACATGTGCGCGAGATTCTGGCGCGGGTGGCAGCAGTGGTTCGCCGCAGCCTGGCGGCCGAAGATCCTGAAGAACTCCACCGTGATTTAATAGTCTATTTTGACGGCCGCTCTCCGGTGGTGAAGGGCGTCGAACTGCCGCTCCCCCGGCGCGAACAGCGCATCTTAGAACATCTTGCTAAGAACCAGGGCCGCCGCATCACCAAGAAACAATTGTTCGATGCAGTCTATGGCTTGTTTGACGATAAGATTGATGAATGCGTGATCGAAGCCCACACGAGCAAGCTCAGAAAGAAACTCCGTAATCAGCTGGGCTATGATCCGATTGATGCGAAAAGGTATCTCGGATACCGGCTCGCACCGACCGGACAGCCTGACGCAAGCTATCAATGATCCAATAGGCAACAGACCAAGTTAGCCAATTGGAGTGTAGTGATGAGTTTCAACGGAGTTATGAGAACCAGTGTGTCAGGCATGAACGCCCAAGCGTCACGCCTGGCCACAACCGCCGACAACATCGCCAACGCAGATACCGTGGGATACAAGCGCGCGTCGATGCAGTTTGCCACGCTGGTGCCGCAAACCCATACAGCTGGGTATTCCTCCGGCGGCGTTCTGACCAACGCCCGGACGGAAGTGGATCGTCAGGGGAGCTTGGAATACACAAACTCCATCACCGATTTGGCAGTTAACGGCGAAGGCTTTTTCATCGTCTCCGATTCGGCAGGGACCAACACATTGACCCGCTCCGGGTCGTTCACCGCTGACCCTGAAGGCCGCTTGGTCAATACGGCTGGCTATTACTTGATGGGGTACGACACCATCAACGGCACGAGCAACGTGACTGCCAACGGTTTTGCTGGTCTCACGCCAGTCAGTGTTTTTGATCAGGCATTGAGGTCCACCCCATCCACATCTGGTCAGCTTCACGCCAACTTTCCCTCTAACGACCCGGTAGTGGCGCCCGCGGATCTCCCCTCCGGAAACACGGCGACGGCTGAGTTTTCAGGGAAAACGTCTATCATTGCCTATGACAACTTAGGTAACGAAGTGATCTTGGATGTCTATTCCGCAAAGACGGCCGCTGAGACCTGGGAAGTCAGCGTTTTTGACCGCGCAGCCGCTGATCCCAGTGGCGGCTTTCCCTATTCATCAGGCCCAATCACAACGGAAACTCTGGACTTCGATGCCACAACTGGGCAGCTCACCGGCGCCAGTACGTCCAATCTGACAATTCCTGTGCCCTCGGGCGGAACACTCAATTTGGACATGGGCCAAAGCAGTCAATTGGCAACGGACTACGTGGTGATTGACGTGGCGGTGAACGGCAACCCGCCAACTGGAGTTGAGTTGTTCGAGATTGCGAGCGACGGCACGTTCTACGCCTCGTACGCCAACGGCGAGCGCGTTGCGATTGCGCGCATTCCGCTCGCCAACGTGATCAGCCCGAACAACCTGACAATCGAAACGGGCAACGTGTTCCGAACATCTGACGATTCCGGTGATGTGCAGGTTGGCTTCCCGGGCGAAGCAGGACGCGGCAGCGTCGTGTCCGGTGCCCTGGAGGAATCAACCGTCGACCTGGCGACCGAGCTGACAACGGTCATCGAAGCGCAGCGAAGCTATACCGCTAACTCCAGGGTGTTCCAAACCGGCTCGGAGCTTCTGGATGTGCTGGTGAACCTCAGCCGATAGCTGATTGGACCTGAAGGATTGAGAGCTGATCCCATATGTCTCTGAGCACAAGCTTAAATATCGCAAAATCTGCGTTGTCTTTTGTCTCGCTTGAGACATCTGTGCTTTCTCGGAACATTGCCGGCGCGTCGGACGAAAACTACGTCCGGCGCGATCTCAATCCTTTATCTCTCGCAGGAGGCGGGGTGCAGCCCTCGCTTATCAGCCGCGCCAGCAACGGTGCTTTGCTACGCCAGTATGTGGACAGCACGAGCGTCTCTGCCAAGCAGCAGGCTTTGGTTGACGGACTGAATTGGCTCCATCAGACGGTCGCAAATCCAGAGCTAGGGCAGGCGCCAACCGAAAAGCTGGCCGCTCTTGAATCTGCGCTTACGCTTTATGCTGAGTCTCCCAATGATCCGGCCCGGGCAAACACCGTTATGGTGCGCGCTAATGAGCTCGCCCTCAGTCTAAACAATTCATCTACGGCAATCATTGAAACCCGCCAGAAAGCCGATGGCGACATGGCGGCATCGGTAGATAAGGTCAATCAGTTGTTGGCCGACTTTGAGATCGTCAATACCAAGATTGTTCGGGCAAACGAAACGAGGACCGATGCATCTGAGGCTTACGACCAGCGCGACAGTATTCTGAAGCAGTTGGCCGAAGAGATGGGCATCCGCACCATTCAACGGGAAAACGATGACATCGCAATTTACACCGATAGCGGTGTCACGTTGTTTGAGAAGCATCCGCGCTCAGTTGTCTTTGCGCCCACCAATGGTTTCTCTCCAACGACGGCAGGAGAGGTCGTCTATGTGGATGGTGTTGCGGTCACCGGATCCAATGCGGCTCTCCCGATAAAGGCTGGGCGCCTCGCCGGGTTGGCTGAACTGAGGGACGTTGCAACGGTCACCTATCAAACCCAGATCGATGAGCTGGCACGAGGAGTGATTGAAACCTTCGCTGAGACCGATCCGGGATCACCTCCGACGCTGCCGGCCCTAACTGGTTTGTTTACCTACTCGGGTGGGCCAGCTCTGCCGGCCTCCGGTGCTCATTATGTGGGCCTGGCATCTGAGATTTCCATAAATCCAGCCGTTGACCCGGCGCAGGGTGGCTCCGTTGACCTCATCAGAGACGGGGGTATCAACGGTGGAGCGTACCTGCAAAACACTACCGGTGCGGCAGGCTTCAACGATAACATCCTTGCGCAAATCGAAGCGCTGAGCGGTACGAGGTCCTTTGACAGCTCTGCGCAATCCACCACAAACGACAGCATCACTGGTTTTGCAGCCGCTTCGGTCGCCTGGATTGGCCAGACACGTGCCACGGCTCAACAGGATGCAGATTTCCAAGCGACCCTTAAGGCACATACAGAGGTTACGCTGAGCAATGCAACCGGGGTCAATGTCGATGAGGAGATGGCAAATCTGCTTGAGCTTGAGCGGGCGTTCGAGGCTTCTGCCCGGCTCATTTCAGCGATCGATCAAATGTACGCCACTCTCCTCCAGGCAGCGGGTTAGGTACGATGAAGACCAGTTTCATCTCCTCAGCCGGATTTGCAGCCGCTCGCTTCCAGTCCATCAATACGATGCAGAAGCAACTTGCCAGCTTGCAGGTTGAAATCTCCACGGGACGACACGCTGATCAAGGGCTCGTTCTCGGTCACCTGACCGGCGAAGTGGTGTCTTTGCGCAGCCTTGAAACTCAGTTCAGCGCCATCATCGACACAAATGGCCTGCTCAGTGGACGGCTGGAGATCACACAATCTGCACTGACCGACCTCAGCGGGACCGCCCAAGGATTTGTGGAAACGATGGTGCCGTTTCGGGGCAACCCCGACAAGGCCGCAACAACACAGCAAGCTGCCAGCGAGTTTCTCGGACAAATGACGGCAAAGCTGAATACGTCGCTCTCCGGTCAGTATTTGTTCGGTGGAATAAACACTGAGCAGCTGCCCATGCTCGAGTATTTTGACACGCCAGCATCCGCAGCAAAGACGGCCACTGATGCGGCGTTCTTTGCTCATTTTGGATTCACGCAAACCGACCCGTTGGTGAACTCAATCACGCCGAGCGACATGGAAGCGTTTCTCGATGGGGCGTTTCAGACCCTCTTTGACCCAGCAAACTGGGATGCAAACTGGTCAAACGCCTCGGCAGACACGCAACGACAGAGAATTGAGCCCGACAACTTTCTGCAGATCGGTGTAAGCGCGCAGGAGAGAGCTTTTGCGGAACTCGCCTCAAGCCTGGTCATGATCGCAGATCTGGGCGTCGAGAACTTCAACAGGGAAACATATGAAACCGTCGTCGATCGGGCGATCGAAACTGCGGCCGGCGCCAATGAGAAACTAAACAGCATTCGTGCCTCTGTGGGACTATCTCAAGAACGCATCTCTGACGCCGATGACGCTATGCAAGTGCGGATGGATCTTCTGGCTATCCAGATTGGCGAGCTGGAGAACGTGGATCCTTATGAGAAGACCACAGAGCTCAACAATCTGCTCACATCGCTTGAGATTTCCTACGCCCTCACGGGTCGACTGCAATCGCTCAGACTGTCCAATTACCTTTAATTTTCCAGGTTCGTGAAGACCATGTCTAAAGCCAGCTACCATGAAATGATCGAAGAAAGCGCAGCGAGCGGACGGCAGCAAGAAGCCGCTGCGATTTCCCACAGCATCGAATTGATGAGCGGTGCGGATGCTGAAGATGCGAACCCGAAGGACAAAGTGATTGCACTGCACTTTACAAGGCGTCTTTGGGAACTTCTGTTGCGCGACCTTGCCTCGCCAGAAAATGGCTTGCCCCGTTCTCTACGGGCGGACCTTATTTCCATAGGTCTCGGAATTTTGCGTGATCTGGAGAAAGTTCGCCAACGACAGAAGGAGTCGTTCGAGACAACGATCTCCCTATCAAAAATCATATATGAAGGGTTGAAGTAATGCCGGCGTTAAAAATCTGCCTGAAGGCAGGGGAGAAAATTTACATCAACGGGGCTGTGCTTGAGGCATCTCACAAGATGTCCTTTAACATTTTGAACAACGCAACATTCCTGTTGGAATCCCACATTATGCAGGCCGAGGACGCGGATACGCCGTTCCGGCAGCTTTATTTCATTATCCAAACCATGTTGATCCAACCGGACAACAAAGATTCGATTTTGAACATTTTCCATGAGCACTGCGAAGAGCTGAAGAAGCATCTGGAGAACAAAACCCTCATTGAAGGATTAGATCGGATCATTGCCCAGGTCGGGCGCGACCGCGCCTTTGAAGCACTGAAGAGCGTGCGCAACCTGTTTGATGTTGAAGCCACGGTGCTCAAGGGCACCCAGTCACAAGCGGCATAAAGGAGTACCCCCATGATATCCGGCGTTTCTTCTCTTGGTTCAGAAACAAGTGCAGCGCTGAGCCAAACCTCTTCGGCAACATCCGCGGAATCATTGGATTACGATTCGTTCCTGCGTCTCTTTGTGGCTCAACTGCAAAATCAGGATCCCATGAACCCAATGGAAGGCACGGAGTACACGGCCCAACTGGCTCAGTTCTCAAGCCTTGAACAATCGATCAAATCCAATGAGAAACTTGATGGGTTGATCTCCCAACTCTCGCTATCGCAGGCCAGTGGTTTGATTGGCAGAACGGCCTCCAACGCAGATGGTTCGATTACCGGTGTTGTTGAAACGGTCACAATCCTGTCCGACGGCACAACAGCCAACCTGGCCAATGGCCAACGACTCACCCTCGGCCCCGGCATCACGATCGAATAGACATGAATGAAGTAGATGCTCTCGAAATCATGCAGATGGCGATCTGGACCATTATCTTTGCGTCCGGTCCCGCGGTCGTTGTGGCCATGGTGGTGGGCAGCGGCATCGCTCTCTTCCAGGCCTTAACCCAGGTGCAGGAAATCACCCTAACCTTCATTCCGAAGATCGTCGCGATCCTTATGACTATCTCGTTCACCGGAACGTTTATGGGGGAGAAGATCTTCAAGTTCAGCATGTTCGTGTTTGAGCGTGTGGAAAACGGATTTTGACGCCCACACGGCTCGTGCCTTCCGCAACAACAATAGTCTCTAAAGGGATTTGGAAGCTGAATGTCTGTACTGGGTGAGCCGCTCCAAACTGCTCAGTTTGGTCAAGACCGCCGGGAGGTGGGTTTTGCCATTGGCGTGATTGTCATTTTGACAATCCTCTTCCTGCCCATTCCCCCAGCGCTGATCGACATTGGCCTTGCGCTTTCCATTGCCGCCTCAGTCTTGGTGTTGATGGTGGCGTTGTGGATCCAGAAGCCGTTGGACTTCTCCGCATTCCCCACGGTTCTTCTGATCGTCACATTGTTGCGCCTCTCTCTCAACATCGCATCCACACGGCTCATCCTTTCTAACGGATCGGAAGGATACAACGCAGCTGGCCATGTGATTGGCGGGTTCTCAAGCTTCGTCATGAGCGGGGATTTCGTGATTGGGTTGGTGGTGTTCGCCATCATCATTACGGTGAACTTTCTCGTGATCACAAAGGGTGCCACCCGGATCGCCGAAGTGGGTGCAAGGTTCACACTTGATGCCATTCCCGGCAAACAGATGGCCATCGATGCCGATCTGTCCGCCGGCCTGCTCACTGAGCAAGAAGCACAAAGGCGGCGCCGGGAGTTGGAGGACGAAAGCTCATTCTTCGGCTCTATGGACGGTGCTTCCAAATTCGTGCGGGGCGATGCAATCGCCGGTCTGATCATCACGACCATCAACATCATCGGCGGGATAATCATCGGCGTCACCCGTCACGGCATGCAGCTGCAGGAGGCCGCCGATATCTTCACCAAGCTGTCTGTTGGTGACGGTTTGGTCTCTCAGATTCCTGCTCTGATTGTCTCCCTCGCCGCCGGTCTGTTGGTATCGAAGGGTGGTAACCGGGGTTCGATGGACAAAGCCGTGTTGGGTCAGCTCGGCAAACATCCCCTCGCACTCATGGTGGCGGCTCTTTTGATGTTCATCCTGGCCGCGCTGCCGGGATTGCCGGCCATTCCATTCGCGGCACTCGGTATCATGATGGCCTTTGCCGGATACACCATTCATGCGCGAACGAAGAAACAGGAAGCCGACACCGAACGCAATCGCATCGAGGAAGAAGAAAAGAGCAGTGAAGAGGAGCGCAACTCTGTCAGCCACGTGCTGCAGTCAGCGCAAGTCGAGCTCGCACTTGGCAAACAGCTCTCCGGCAAGTTCATTGCTGAACATGGCGAACTCGCGCACCGGGTCGCAAAGATGCGGCGCAAGTTTGCTGAACAATATGGTTTTGTTGTTCCAGAGATGCGGCTGACGGATGATATTCGTCTCCCGCCTAAGCGCTACGAAATCCGTATTCACGGAACGGTGGTCGCAAGTGGCACATTGCGGCTAGGCGACGTGATGGTCCTGACGGGCGATGATACCAAGCTCGATATTCCTGGCGAAGAGGCGTACGAGCCGGCGTTCGGCATGAAGGGCCTGTGGGTTTCGGAATATGTGGCTGAGAGCGTGCGCGGCAGCGGACACACCGTGATCGATAATCTGTCCATGTTGCTGACGCACGTGAGCGAGGTGTTGCGAAACAACTTGTCTCAACTCTTGTCTTACAGAGATCTGCGGGCACTTCTGGATCGGCTGGATCCGGAGTATCAGCGCCTGTTAGAGGAACTTTGTCCGTCACAAATTTCTTATTCGATCTTGCAGTCTGCGCTGAAATTGCTTTTGGCCGAACGGGTATCGATCCGTAATCTTCATCTTATCATCGAAGCAGTTGCAGAAGTTGCAGCTCACACCAAGAAGCCTGAGCTGATCGCCGAGCACGTGCGCATGCGCCTTTCGCAGCAAGTGTGCGGTGAGCTGATCCAAGACGGAAAAATGAAGGTTCTGCAGCTTGGCACCCATTGGAACATGGTCTTTCACCGTGCCTTGAAACGCGATCCCAATGGTGACGTGGTTGAGCTCGACGTGGAACCAGGCGAGATCGAGAAGTTCAGCAAACAGGCCTCTCAAGCAATCCGCGAACAACTTGATCGCGGTCATGAGTTTGCCTTGGTCACAGCGCCTGACGTGCGGCCATATGTTCGAATGGTTGTGGAGCGGATGTTCTCAGCCGTCCCGGTCATCTCACATGTGGAGATTGCACGGGGCGTTGAGTTGGAATCGCTGGGGACAGTGGTGTGATTGAGGCTGCCGCCACGACTATGGCGGCCGTCTCGGGCGTCTTTTGCAGGATCACCGGCTGCATGCTGGTCCTCCCTGGATTTTCAAGCGCACGCATTCCCATGCGTGTGCGCATTCACATTGTCATCCTGCTGACACTGGCGTTGAGCCCTCTGGTGGTGCCGGTGATTCTTGAGCATTCGCCAAATCTTAAGGACCCTGGTGCTTTGGCATCGCTGATCATCACCGAGTTGATGAAAGGTGCTCTTCTTGGTTTTGCTGCGCGGCTGTTGCTGGCTGCCGTCGAATTTGCCGGAACCACGATCGCTAATCTGATCGGCTTGGGGGGTCTTCCTGGCTTGCCGATTGAGGGTCAGGAACCAGTCCCGGCACTCACTTCTTTGCTCGTGATGTCGGCAACCATGTTGATCTTCGTGACGGATCTACATTGGCATGTGTTGTCCGCCATGGTGAACAGTTATGCATTGCTTCCGCCTGACGGCTGGTTCGAGGCTCAGGCGTCTCTTGCTGCCGTATCAAAGCAGCTGGTTGAGATGGCGATGCTTGCAGCCAAGCTTGCTGGGCCATTCTTCGTTTACGCGGTGGTCATCAACCTGGCGATGGGGATCATGAACAAAATGACGCCGCAGCTGCCCATTTTCTTCGTATCCATGCCCTTTGTCATCGCCGGCGGACTGTTGCTCCTTGTCTTTATGGTCGACGATCTGTTGGCGGTTTTCATTCTGGTGTTCGGCGAATGGGTGAAGTCGATCTGATAGGAGGAGGGAAGTCGTGAGGTCAAAAAGATTACATTCGGTTCTGGCTCAATCGCGCGTGCACACCGTGGCGAAACACAGCAGGATCCAGCAACAACAGGCGATCGTCGATCAGAAGCTGAGCAATGCGCACGTTCTCTTGGAGCATGATGACACGGCGCATCAGCTCAAGATCCTTATGAGTGCGCACGTACGCAATTCTTTGGGTCGGTCGCGTCAGCTGGATCTGCAAGCCAAGAAAGGCCATGCCGATGTTCTTAAGGCTGCGCAGCTGGAAGCCGGCGCGAAGCGGCGCCATCAGCGGGAGCTGGCTCAAGCTTTGAAACGTAAGAACAAACGGGAGATGGCGGAGATTATCGACACCTATGCAGGAAAGCCTCCGGCAAGCCAGTATTGATAAACCTAAGGGAGGTGATGCAAATGTGAGTATACCGTCCCATGTCGATTTCGCCCCCGTCAGATATTTTGTTGGACAGCCTGCGCGGCGTGGACCCCAGTGTCCGGAATGCGTCCTTGGAAAAGCTCAAAGAATACAGCAAAACGGTTATTACGCCTGCCAGTGGAGAGGCGACGTTTAAAAACCAGCTTGCCAAGACCCCGGTCAGTGGGATGCCCTTCCACGCTTCCAGCACACTCACTGAAATGCGCAATGACGCATTGCTGCACCAAAGGCAGGACACGTCCGCCAAGACGGCACTGCGTCAGTTTGAAGGGGCTTTTCTGAAGAACTTCATTGATACCATGCAACCCAGCAAAACCTCTTCGCTCTATGGCACCGGGACAGCCGGATCCGTCTGGCAATCGTTTATGTCTGATGCTGTTGCCAAGAAAGTAAGCGAAGCGGGCGGCGTTGGTATTGCCAAGTCGCTGGAAGCAAGGTTCGCGCCTGAAGCCACCACTGGCTCTGTGCCATCCAAATGGAACGTAAATTCTCCGCCGTCACCTGCGGCGGTCGGTGAAACCCAAACCGAGAGCGACTTTTTCAGCGGCTTCAGAGATTTCTTCTCAAACCTGCACAGCCTTTTCAATTCGCTGTTGCCGAATGCATCTCAAGCTTCCAAGCGCGATGAGTTTTCGCTGACACTTCGCTAGGGCAAGATGACCGGAACAGTCCATCAACTTCCCTTGCAGGCAGATCGCGCTGCTCAACCCCAAGACGGGCGAGCCAAGCTATTGTCTTCAATTGTGCGGCTGACCAAGATCATTGAAGCTGAAACGGAAGCGCTCAAGAAGTATGAGCTGGACCGTCTCAACAGCTTCACGCGGGATAAAAGCCAGGCTCTGTTGGAGTTCACGCGCCTTGAGACAGAAGCCAATTCTCAAATCTCCACCGATGACATTAAGGCGGCCATGGAGCTGTTGCGGCAGAGATTGGTGGAGAACTTCGCGCAGCTGAAGCTCCACATGAGGGCGGCCCAAGAAATCTCTGAAATGCTGACCTCGGTCGTGCTCGACGAGAGCTCTGATGGAACCTATTCATCGCGAGGAATGAAGAAGGCCTATTCTGAATGGTAAGAACCGCCCTGATTGCAATCTGGGTTTGCGTGGTAATGGCTGGCTCAGTCTATGCCGCCGTCATCTTTGGCGCAGCGCCCGAGGAGGAGAAGGAGGTTCAGGAGTTCTTTGGTGGACTGGACTATGTGAAGTCCGACATCATCAGTGTCCCCATCATCTCCGAAGGGAAAATAGGCGGCTACGTTGTTGCACAGTTCGTATTTACAATCGATGGCACCATATTCCGCCAGCTCTCTGTCCCGCCTAACGTGTTCATTATCGATGAAGCCTTTCGCGCCTTGTACGCAGGTGAGGTTGTCGATTTCAAGGATATGAAGAAGTACGATATTGACGGGCTCAAGAAGAAGATCGCGATGAACGTGAATGAGCGTTTCAAAGCCGATCTGATCCGAGATGTTCTGATCGAGAGATTGAACTTTATCCCGCTGAATGAGGTTCGCTACGGACCAAAGCGCTAAGACCGTTGCCCAACTATTACTGACCTGCACCCTTTAACAACGATTCAAGAGTGTCGAACGGATCGGGTCCATCGTCGGCCGGAGCCTTGCTGGTGAGAAGTTTGTAGATTTCCGGAACGACCTTGATCGCCAGGTCAAGCTGGGGATCACCGCCTGGCTGATAGGCGCCCATAGCTCTTAGCTCAAAAGAATCCTCATAACTGGCGATCAGTGATCTCGCCAAGCTCGTGAGCTTTGTCTGCTCTTCGCTTAAAGCGGCGCTGGCCAGGCGGGACACTGAGGACAAAAGATCGATAGCTGGAAATCTGCCGCGCTCAGCAATGGTTCGGCTGAGGTTCAGGTGCCCATCCAGGGTGCCGCGCAAACAGTCGGCCACCGGTTCAGTATGATCGTCCCCATCCACGAGTACGGAGTAAATCGCCGTAATGGATCCCGATTGATGCTCCGCTGCACTGACGCGCTCAAGAAGTTGGGGCAGGTCGGCCAGTACGCTTGGGGGATACCCTCTAGCAACCGGCGGTTCGCCGGCAGAAAGAGCGACTTCCCGGGCGGCGTGAGCCGTGCGTGTGAGCGAGTCCACGATCAAGAGCACAGAATCTCCACGGTCTCTGTAAAACTCGGCAATCGTCGTTGCTGTGTATGGAGCAAGTCGGCGCATCATTGGGCTTTCATCGCCCGTTGCAATCACCGATGTGAGTCCCTTGCCTGAGGAAAGTTGAGTGCTCTCGTGAAACAACTTCACTTCCCGGCCGCGCTCCCCCACCAGACAGACCACAACTTGGTCAAACCCTCCGGAAGCCGCCATTTGCATGAGGAGGGTCGACTTGCCTACCCCGGCACCAGCAAAAATACCGATGCGTTGGCCAAAGCATATGGGTGTGAACAGATCGATGGCGGCGATACCGGTTTTAACAGGGGTCTCTATCTGCTTGCGGTTCAGGGGAACCGGCGGCTTGGCTGCAATGGGATCAATAGGTGTTCCGTTAAAGAGTTCACCCTTGCCATCGGCCGGTTCACCAAGCGCGTTAACGGCGCGTCCTTTCCAAGCCTGACTTGGCGCAATCGTAATGCGCCCGCCATACCAAACCCGTGATCCCAGGTGATAGTCTGCCCAAGGGACGAACGGTTTGGCGAGTAAGTGGTCTTGTTCGATCCGAATGATCTGGCCCTGAACCAGGCCACGTTCGGTTTCAACGCTCACGCAATCACCCAGTCTTGCGAAACGAGACAGGCCGGTCACTGCGAATCCGGTTGGCGTAATCGCGCTAATGCGGCCGGAGATCTTCAGCCACGGAGAACTCCATTGGTTCATGAATTAGAGCCGCCGAGGGTCCGGATGGCGTTTTGCATGCTACGCTCTTTATCCTGAATCGCATTGGTTACGCCTTCAAACAGGCGCGAAACCATGATCAGGTCAGTCATCTGTTTGACCGGATTCACATTTGAGTTCTCAACGAAACCTTGGACAATCCGGTTGCGGCTGAAGTCAACGACAGGCTCGGCCGGAATTGATGAGATCACGCCAGAATTTTCAAAACGCTGCAACTTGGCACCATCTGGAATTCGGAACAATCCAATGGCCGCCACCTGCGCGCCGTTCTGTGTGATCATGCCGTCTGCTGCGATTGTGGGTGGACCACCTCCCGGCTCAAGCGTGATTGGGGCTCCGCCCACATCCAAGATGGGATAGCCCTGTAAGGTTTGAAGGTCTCCCGTTTCCAACATGGTCAAACGGCCATCCCGGGTGTTGACCTGGCCGGCCGGTGTTTGGATTGCGAACCAGGCATTTCCATTCACCGCCACATCCAATGGCCCGTCTGTTTTCACAAGCGCGCCCGCTTTCTGAGAGAGAACCGTTTGACCAATCTGGGCATAAGCCGTTGGATCCAGAGTGTTGTTGGACACCAGCTCTGAAAAATTGCTTTCTTCCGCCCGAAACCCAACAGTCGAAACGTTCGCAACATTATGTGCGATGGTCTCCAAACGTTTCATCAACGACAATTGGGCCGACATGGCCACATCTAAGCTGATACTCACGGACTAACGTCCTCCGTACTTGATATTTTGCAAGTTCATCAAAGTGTTCACATCGATGCCAAACGGAGCAGGTTGCAAAGCAGCGATCTGACTTGATGCTGGTGCGCTCGAAGGATTATCGATCTCCCATAGTGTGGTGAACCGGGTCAAAAACTCCGCCAACTTGTCGGGGTCCTTCAGCTCTGACAAGTCAATCCGCTTTGCGATCTCTGCAGATTGCTTGTCGATAGGCTGGCTTGCGGTGGCCGGCGAGATGCCGGTGGCGGTCTGCACGACTTGCAACAGCGCGCGGTCACCCAACACATCAAAGGGTCCGTTGATATCAGCCGCTTTACGCTCAAAATAAAGCGCCAGTCGAACGCCTTCATTCGTGGTTCCGGCTTCTTCTTCGAGTGATTGGCGAATGTACCGGTCGACCGTACCCTGCGTTGCGTCTGTGAACGCGGTTGTACTGGCACCGTAGCGGACGAAGTTAAAAGTCTTTGCGAGATCCCGGTAACGGGGATCCGCCAGCTGGTTTGCCAAGGCCTGAGGGTCATCAGTGCCCTGATCCAGAAGTTTCCTGATAAGGCCTTTAGCGTAGCTCAGTTCTTCAAGGCCAAAGGCTTTCATGGCAAACCGGTAAACCCGATCATTGGCCATAAAATCGTCGACGGACTTAATGTTAGCAATCTCTTGCTTGTAGTACTCGATTTCCCGCGAAGGCAACGGCTGCTGAGCCACATTGTCCAAGGACCGCTGCAGGTTTGCGGTTATGAGCCGATAACTTGCAGATGTTGAAAACATCGCAATTCTCCCAGTGCACTTTGCAGCTTGAAACCCTAAGGCGTGAAGCTTTCCCCAGACTGACAGATCGGCCGAAGCTCAAGCCTCGCGCAAGGTAGGGCTCTTACCAATTGAGAGTGGCGTTGGATCGCGCCAATCCGGCCATCGGCCCAAGTTCGCATAGCGCGGGGAAGCATAATGCTTGTTATTATCGGCTTTATCGTAACGTTTGCCTGCCTTTTTGGTGGCTACATGGCGATGGGCGGCAATGTGGTTGTGATTTGGCAACCTTGGGAATTCGTCATCATCGGCGGATCATCTCTCGGAATCTTCCTTATCGCTAACCCGATGAAGGTGGTGAAGGATTCTTTGAAGGCCATGGGAGAGGCGTTCAAAGAATCCGTGCCTAAGCCTCGTGATTATCTCGATATTCTTGGCCTGCTCTACGCGCTCATGCGGGAGCTTCGTGACAAGCCACGCAGTGAGATGGAAGAACATGTGGATGATCCTGAGAATTCGGAAGTTTTTCAGAAATTCCCGAACGTTCTAAAGAACCAAGATTTGCTGGCGTTCATTTGTGACTACTGCCGGCTGATCATTATGGGGAGCGCACAACCTCACGAGATCGAGGCGCTCATGGATGTGGAGATCAAAACCACCACGCAAGACAAGCTGAAAAGCCAGCATGCGCTCCAAAACATGGCCGACGGCCTCCCTGCTCTCGGGATCGTGGCCGCCGTGCTTGGGGTGATCAAAGCCTTGGGTGCGCTGGACCAAGGGCCAGAACTGCTGGGCAAGCTGATCGGTGCCGCCTTGGTGGGGACGTTCGCCGGGATCTTCATGGCGTACGGCATGGTGGGCCCGATCGCGTCAAAAGTGAAGATTGTGCGTATGAAACAGGTTCGTCCATATATCATCATCAAGCAGACGCTGCTGGCCTATATGAACGGTGCCTCTCCTCAGGTGGCGATTGAGCATGGACGTAAGACCATCTCCGCATATGAACGGCCTTCGATCGATGACACGGAAAACGAAACGCTTGGTGGCGGTGCGGCGGCCGAAACCGCATAACGCCACTAGAGGAGTGTGCCGGTGTCTGTGGAACAAGAAGTAAATGAAGCGGCTTCAAGCTCGGCGCAGATTCTGCTGTCGATCAAGGATGTACCCAAGGTATTTCCGCCCGCTTTGATTGATGCGCTGGAGCTTGCTGTTGCGGAGAATGCTGGTGATCTGGAAGAGGCCTGCGATGCAAAGGTCAAGATCAACCTCAACTCCAGCGCGTTAGTGCCTGCTGAAGAGCCCGTCGATCTTTCCAAGCACATCATCAAGTTCCGCGTGTTCTCAGAGACCGAGGACTGGTTCTTCATTGTCGCGTTGTCCCATCACACCTTATACGACTATCTGGAACTTGTGCTTGGGGCGCAAAGTCGAGGCCATACATTCGAAGGGACCCGCGTTCCTTCGGAGATTGACGTTGCCATCGGAAAATCGCTCGCCGATCGGTTTGCCCGCGCACTTTGTAAAGCTCTGGCCGCGTCGGATGAGTTGGATTTCAGCAGCTTTTGCTGCGAGCAATTGATTGAAGACCCGGAAGTCCCGACGTTTACCGGTGACATCTATCGGGCTGATTTTGTGGCGCTGCTGTTTGATCACGAATCGGAGTTCATGGTGGCATTCCCGGCAGATCATTTTGGGGCGTTGGCCGATGCCGACATCACAGCCCATTTGCCACCGCCGCCAGCGCCGGCAAATGAGGCCTGGACCACCCACATGTCAACGGAGGCGCGCCGCGCGACCATTCAGCTAACCGCGAAATTGTCGGGCGGAAAGGCGACATTGGATATGCTCTCACAACTCACACCGGGAATGGTCTTGCCACTGGACGCAACGCCAAACAGCACGGTTGAGATGGAGTGCAACTCCGTTCCGTTGATGCGCTGCAAATTTGGACAAGCCGATGGCCGATACGCCGTGGCGGTTGAGAGTTTTATTAAGCCGAGTACCCGCTCAAGCGAACGTGAACTCGCAGTGGCCTTAGGTATGCTGGCAAGCGCTTGAGGTAAGGAGAAATCGATCATGATGATCACGCTAGAGGATAAGGCATAATGTCGGTACCAGAGTCGCCCACTCCAGATTCGGACGGCGGTATTGCTGAAGCCGAAGAGCCCGAGATTGTCTTCTCCGAGGCTGAAGAGGGGCTTTCACCATCAGCTCCGGCAGCGATAGAACAAAGTGCGATGCCTGAAGATCTGGCGCCTGGCGGAGACCTTGGCCCGCCTGAAGGTCTTGCGCCGGAAGAAAACTTCGCTGCGCCACTGCCTGAACCAAGCCTTGAACCACAGATGAATGCACCGACACCTCAGCCGGCAAGCGCTTCTTCAGCCGGCGATGGGCTGAATGCTGTCTTACAAATACCGATCACCGTGGAGATTGTATTGGGCAGTGCCCGCATGACCGTTTCTGAACTGGCGGCGCTTGCCAAGGGCTCGAAGATCCCACTGGACCGTAAGGTTGGTGAGGCCGTGGATGTGGTGGTGAACGGCAGAGTGATCGCCCATGGCAGTGTGATCATGCTGGATGACGGCACGGACCGATTTGGCATAAGTCTGGAATCGCTCGCGAGCCCGGAAACGCAAGGCACCTAAGGAATATCCCTTTCCGCATGAGCACCGGCGTTGCAACAGCAGAACAACTTTCGCTCCACGAAGCAGATAACGTGGACAAGATTGTTATCTTGCTGCTCGCTCTTGAGGAAGAGCGCGTAACAAGTTTGCTCGACCATTTTTCCGAAGATGAAATCAACATCATTAAGGATGCGGCAGACCGGCTGGGGCCAATCACGCCGTCACAACTGAAACTGGTTGTCGATGAGTTTGAGACCGAACTCCATTCTGATGAAAACAACAGTCACGATCCGAAAGAGGTCTATCAACTATTGGAAAGTGCTGCTGGTCCCGTTGAGGATCCTGCGGCAGATGCCGCCAAGCTTGCGGCCACTTGGAACGAGGTTGTGCAGGCGGAGACGGACATTATGTTCGGGTGCCTGGAGAACGAACACCCCCAGGCATCGGCATATGTGCTCTCAAGGTTAGATCCACAAACGGCGTCCGGTCTTCTGCTCCGATTTGAGCCGGCTCAGAAATCAGAGATCGTCCGTCGCATGATCTCGTTGAAGCCAGTGGACAATCAAATTGCGGATTTGGTCGGACGAGCCATCATTACCCGTTTGAGCTTGGCCGATCCGGACGATGGGCCGTCGGCCAACCGGCAAGCGGTGGCCAATATCATCAACCGTATGGACGCCGACCAACGTGAAGACCTGCTCACCCAACTCTCTGAGAGTTTGCCCGCCGAAGTCACAAAGCTCAAATCCTTGCTGTTCTCCTTTGAAGATATTCCAAAGTTGGACGAGCCTTCCCGCAAGATTTTGTTCGATCAGGTACCGAGCGACCTGATCATCCCGGCCGTACAAGGGTGCGATGACGCATTTGTGGAGATGATCTTGTCCACTCTGGGTGCACGTGCGCGGCGTATGGTGGAGGCGGAACTCTCCACGTCACGCGAAGTGCCCGAAGACGCAACCAAGCAAGCACGCGTTTCAATCGCGTCGTCCGCTCTTTCTCTTGCTCAGGAAGAGAAGATCACGCTTCCCTCCTCGGATGAGGGCGAATGAGCGAGAAACCTGATGAAGACAGTAAGACAGAAGACGCAACAGAGAAGCGTATTCAAGATGCTTTCGATAAAGGTAATACGCCCAGTTCGCGCGAGCTTACTATTCTCACTTCCACGTTGGGCATGTGCTTTGCCATCATTTTCTTTGCGGTTGACACCTCAAGGAGCTTGGCGTGGACATTTAGCGTTCTGTTCTCCAACGCCCACAAATATGTCCTGGAACAGGAATCTGAAGCTCATTGGCATCTCGTAAAGCTCACGGCTTCCGTTGGCAGCTACATCGCCCCGATTTTGGGCGTGCTGTTGATTGCCGGATTGGCGGGATCGCTGTTTCAGAACGTGCCCGCGCTAAAGCTTGACCGCATTAAACCCAAAGCTTCACGCATTTCGCTGAAGGAAGGCTTCAAGCGCATGCTTGGCAAGCAGGGCGCGGTTGAATTTGCAAAAACGATGTTCAAGTTTGCCACCGTTGCGACCGGCGTTGCCGTGGTGATCAAGGCGGACATGGATCACATCTTTCTATCCATTCTGGGGGATCCCAATCAGCTGCCAGGCCACATTCTCGATATGTCGACGAGGCTGGTCATCGTCGCATGCTGCGCAATGGTGGTTCTGGGTCTCGCTGACTTTGCATGGTCGCGATACCAGTGGCGCCATAACCTGAAAATGACGCGCCAGGAGGTTAAGGATGAACAGAAACAAACCGACGGTGACCCCCTGATCAAGGTGAGGCAGCTGTCTTTGGCGCGGTCGCGGCAGCGTCACCGCATGATCGAAACTGTTCCGACCGCCACGCTGATTATCAATAACCCCACCCACTATAGCGTTGCGCTGAAATATGAGCCTGAGGAAGACGCAGCACCCGTGGTCGTTGCCAAGGGCAAGGATTTGATAGCCCTCCGCATGCGCGAGCTTGCCGAAGAGCACGATATTCCCATGTTCGAAAACAAGCCGCTGGCCCAGGGGCTCTACGCAGGCGTTGATGTCGGTCAAATGATCCCAATGGAGTTCTATAAGCCGGTGGCTGAGCTGATCTCCTACGTCAACCAACTCCGCTAGGTTTGGGATCTCAACCGAATCTGCTCATCAATGATCATGTTTGCGATCTTCATCCGGCTCTCGCACAACGCAGGGTCGCCCTGGCTTGTATCCGGATGATTCTTGCGGGCAAACGCTCGGCGGATGGCCTTCAGTTCGGTAACGGTGAGATCATCGGTGAGGGCAAGCTCGGCGATGATTTGATCTTCGTCCACAACAGCTTCGGCAATATCAGGTGCATCAAGTGAAGGCTCAGGTTCCGCCGCCGGCTCATCTGGTTTGTACCGGTTGTCCTTCTGGCCCCAAAGGTTGGTTTCGGTTTCCATGCCCACAAACAGGCCTGCTGTGGAAACCTTGGGTGGGCGACGTACGCGCGACGCCTGTTGCACCAAATCTTGAAAGCGGGATGTCATACCGAAGGCAAGTGCCAGCTACTTTTCCGGCGATCTCATTGTGGCGACCACGCCGTGAGTGCCCGTGACGATCCAATGGTCTTCGGTGGCCTCGATCGTTAGCACAATACCAAGTTCCGGCAGTTCTGAGCCTGGAACCAGTGTCCAGATTTTGCCGGACATGTTTTTGACGACGGCCATCTGGTCATAAACGCTCACGACGTTGTAGCCACGTGATACGTCAGAGCGCTTGGCCTTGGTTGGGTTTCCACGTTTGGAAATGGAGCCGGTGATGAGCTCGTCATCAAAATTTTGCGGATCAATGTGCAGTTTGTCGGCCGGCCGGTAAAGAGGATCATCTATCGTGCTGTACTCATTGAACGGCAGTGGTTCCAGATACTTTGGTCCACTCATGAAGAGGTTTATGGACCAAGTGGCCGTGACCACAGCAAGGCAGCTGAAGCCGGCATATAGCAGGTGTTCCACGTTCATGGCGGCAAAGTTCCTAAGCGCGGGCTTTGATGCTTACTACGCGCGATCAAGCATGCCTGGAGATCATGCAGCAGTAATCTTGTCTGGGGCTGACACCGTCTCGGTTTCTGGTGGTAAACACATTGTTAACCAAAGCTGACTACCACCGAGGGGACCACTCTTGAGGATGCGTCTTGTTCCTGTCCAACCGATCTGTTTCCATTCTTCCCACAGCGCATTTGGCGGATGAAGGCGTGTGTGAGGAAGTTGCAAAAGCGGCAATTGACTACGCCGCTGAGGTGCTGAGCGTGGACCTGGAAGGATCTCCGAACCCATGGCAGCTCAACTATATCTGTGTGATTGAGGACGCGATCATCCATCACATCGATTGGGCTCTGGAAACCAAAACAACCGTCGGTGAGCTGGAGCAGACACTCAAGCAGTTTATCGACCAATTGGGCAAAATCTATCGCTCAACACAGGACTTGCCGGTCGCCAGAACGAGAGCAGCCGTCCACTAGTCTCCCTTAATTGTCGACCGGTTTCATCATCTCGCGGGTGCGCGCGTGGTGCGCACTCTCCTGTTTCGACCGACATTTCATGCAGATGATTCTCGAGCGGCAACGCTCGCGCAAGCTCGGTGCAAGATATTGGTTTCGTAGGTTCTTTTCGCTTGTGTCGCACCAGGTGAGTGATGTCATTTTCAGAACAGCTTCAAAAGCTCATAACCGGACTGCAGGCTCTTGGGCCGCGTCGTCTTTCTATCCTGGGTGTTGTCGGGGTGCTGTTGTTCTCCACCATCACCTTCAGCGGCTACTATATCAACAGACCTAACCATGAGACACTTTACAGTGGTCTTGATGCTGAGGATGTGACGCGCATCGGTGCAGTGCTCAATGAAGCCGGCATCTCGTTCGACATCAGCACCGACGGCAAAACAATCAAAGTACCTATTGGCCGCACGGCGCGTGCGCGCATGCTGCTCGCCGAAAAGGGGCTGCCGCGCAGCGACAACGCAGGCTATGAACTGTTCGACAAGATGGGCTCCCTCGGCCTCACTTCATTCATGCAAGAAGTGACACGCATCCGTGCCTTGGAAGGGGAGATCGCCAGAACGATCCAGTCGCTGAACGGTATCAAAGCGGCCCGCGTGCATCTTGTGTTGCCAGATCCCGGCTCATTCCGCTCCAATCGTCAAGCGCCATCTGCGTCAGTGGTGATCAGAGCGGGTGCAGGAACAAAGGTCAAATCTGCGCCTGCCATCCGGCACTTGGTCGCTGGCGCCATTCCAGGACTTTCCATTGAACGTGTCTCCGTCATGAGCACGGACGGAACGTTGTTGGCGTCAGGTGATGATGCGGCGACCGCAGCACCTCGAAACATGATTTCGCTGGAACAGGATGTATCGGCAAGGTTGCACGAAAACCTGAAGAAGACACTCGCTCCATTTTTGGGATTTGATAATTTCAAAGCCAGCGTGGCTGTGAGACTCAACACCGATCAGCGCAAGATCAAGGAGATTGTGTTTGATCCTGAAGCGCGGGTTGAGCGCTCCACCAAGGTGGTGAAGCAAGTTGACTCCGCGCAGAACAAACGCAGCTCTTCAGACACCTCGGTTCAACAAGATGTTCCCCTTGAAGAGAGCGCAAATTCACCTGGGGAGAACTCGCAGGAAAATAAAGAACGCCGCGAAGAGACCACCAACTACGAGATCAACTCAAAAGAGACGTCAACGCTGACCAATGGTTATCTGATTGAGAAGCTCTCGATCGCCGTGGTGGTGAATTCAGGGCGCGTGGCAGAGTTGCTCAAGGGTCAGAACGGTCCCAAGGATCAAGATACCTTGATGACGGAGATCCAAGAGCTTGTGTCATCTGCCGTCGGTTACGACCAAACACGTGGCGACACATTCAAAATCTCATCTGTGGACTTCATGGAGGCCAACATGAGCCTGGAGCCTCTCGCGGGTCCTGGCTTCGTATCTCAGTTGGCAAAGCACGGTGGCACGGCCATCAGCGCCCTCACGATCATCGTGGTAACGCTGCTTGTGATCATGCTCGGTGTACGTCCGGCGCTGAAGCTTGTGGCGGACGGAAGCAGCGGCGCCGCTGCGCAGTTGCCATCAGGAGATGATGTAGCGGCGCTCGACAACCCGGACGAAATGAGCTTCGCGCCAATGATTGGGGCAGATGCGCCAGGTGAAATGCCAGGCGATATGATGGGCGGTATGCCGGGCGGCATGCCAGATCAAGTGTTTGACGATGAACTCAGCCCTCAGGCGCGCTTAAAGGAGCTTTTGGACCAAGACGAACAACAAGCGCTCACGGTCCTTAAACGGTGGTCGCAGGTCCCGGCAACATGAGCCTTGCAACGTCAGTCGCTGACCATCTCCTGAATTTCGGCACGCCGAGCGATCTAAATGACAGTTTCGTTGTTCCGGAAGCAGATCCGATCGAAGGCGAACTTGAAGCAGCCAGACTCCAAATCGCCGAGTTGCAGCAACAGTTGCAAACGGCCGGCGATATGGCGCGGGCCGAGGCTCAAGCTGAGATTGAGGCGCTGGTAAAAGCGAAAGACGAGGAACTTCAAGCGGGGCTGGACGAGTTGCGCGCGACGTACGAGCAAAAAGTAGGACAGCTCGCTGAAGCTCTGCAGAACCAAGTGACACAGCACAACAAAGATCTTTCTGATCGTTTGGTGGCATGGTGCCGCCCGGTATTACGGTCTTTGAGCACTCAACATTGTATTGAAGACCTGGCTGCGGTGATCGAGGCACTGTTGAATGACAATTGCGAATTAACCGTCAAGGGACCGGAACATTTGCTGGCACTCTTGAAACCGCATCTGGCAAACCTGCCGGGCCCAGCATGGACTATGGATCAAACCGAGGGGCCAGAGATCGTGATCACAACAGGGGCCGCGCGAATCGAAACCTGCCTCGACGAGTGGCTTAGTTCTGTTGAGGGCGAAATCTCATGAGTGATACCTCACAAGACGAAGCTGTCCGACCGATCATCATTTTGAAGCGCGTCGAGGATGAACATGACGATCATCACGGCGGTGTATGGAAGATTGCTTTCGCCGACTTTATGACAGCCTTGATGGCGTTTTTCCTCGTCATGTGGCTGATCAATGCGGCCAACGAAGAGACCAAGGCGCAAGTCGCAAGTTACTTCAACCCGGTGAAACTGACCGATGCTGTCTTGGCGCCTAAAGGCGTGAAGAACATGGACGCAACCACTTCAATTGAGGTCGAACCGGAGGTATCGGAAGCGCAGGGAAGTGGGCCCAGCGATGACAAGAACACGAAGGCCTCAAAGAGCGGGGCGAAGGCGGCTGACACGATTGGCAAGTCTGACGATGCTCTGTTCAAGGATCCATATCAAACGCTGAAGGCGATTGCGGGTGAGGTGGGCGATGGTCCATCCGAAGACGAAGCATTTCTCATGACGCGCGATAAGTCGGGATCTAAAGATGCCGACACGTTTCGCGATCCATTTGATCCGGAGTATCGGAGCAAGGGTACGGAAAGCGAGGTAGCACAAGCAGACTCTCCCGAAAAGAAGCCCGAGCGCAAGGTGGATCAAAAGATTGAAACCTTCTTTGGCGAGATGGTCGTTAAGAAGCCGAAGGTTCCTGAAGACACTGAAGCAAAGTCGGAATTGAAGTTGGCCGAAAAGGATAAAGAGCCGACTGACAAGGACAAAGGCGAGAAGAAAACCAAAGCCGATGATGGTGCCAAGACTGCGGATAAGAAGGAAGCAGAGTCTAAGCCAGAAATCGCCAAGACCAAACAGCTCGAGCGCCTTAAGGCTCTGAAAAAGCAACTGGCTTCCGCAGTGGGTAAATCCAAACAGGGCCCGCTGGCCGGCCTTACCGTGGAAGCCGCCGATGGTGGCTTGATGGTGAGTCTCACCGAGGGTGTCGGCTTTGAGATGTTTGCCAGCTCCTCTGCGAGACCCACGGCCGCTTTGATCAGGTTGATCGATCGGATCTCGCCGATCCTGGAGAAGCAGAATGGCCGGATCGTGATACGCGGACATACCGATGCTCGTCCATTCCGCTCAGATCAGTACGATAACTGGCGCCTCTCTACAGCGCGTGCTCACATGGCGCGCCATATGTTGATTCGCGGTGGCCTTGAGGGTGACCGTATCGTACGCGTGGAAGGACACGCTGCTCAAAGCCTAAAAAACAAAAGCAAGCCGTTCTCCGCAGAGAACAGACGCATTGAAGTGCTCATCCTGGACGACAAGATATGAGGGTGGTGCGGCGAGTGATTTTCGTGGCTCTGTTCTTTGCACAGGGCCCAGCGGCACTTGCGCAAGGCGCTGAACCTGAGCCTTACAAGTTAATCCGCACCTTACAACATGCACAGGATCAAATCGCCGGCGGCTCACAAGTTGCTTACGACGTTCAGCGGAAGCTTCTTGATCACATTGGCACTAAGTTTATCAAGTTCCCCGATCACGTCTGGGCTGATCCAAAAAACAGTGAAGCGGCGGCCATTTTCGCGTTGGCGGGTGGAGATCCGCAAGTGGGTAAATGGTTGCTCAACAACCGGGCGCTGGCGGCGGCGTATAAAGACATACTCAAAGGAGCGGTTGCGTTCGCATCGCGCGACTACCCGGAAGCCGCAACGGTGCTGGCACCGTTCGAGCCATTGAAGTATCCCGGGCATTTGGGTGGATCACTCGCCCTGGTTAAAGCCATGCTTGTGGCAAGAGACGATCCCAAGGCTGCTTCTAAGCTGTTCGCTGTCTCAAGGTTGTTGGTACCGGGAACTTTGATAGATGAGGCGGCCTTGAGGAGGTCGTTGGTGTTGTTCAAGACCGAAAAAGATCTTCCCCAATTGGTGACCACATCGAGCATTTATTACCGGCAGTTCGGACAGTCGGTCTTCGGACCTGTGTTCGATGAAAACCTGGCAGCGACGCTTGTGAAATTCGATGATGACGCGCTCCAAAAGTATCAGCAGAAACTCTCTGATGTGGTCAAGCTGACGCCGGACAGCCGTCAAAAGAAGATCTATCTCATGTTCGCGAAGAAGGCGGTCATTAATGGAAGGATGGCATTTGCCCGATTCATCTCCTCGAACGCCGCCAAAGTCGATACGACGGACACACAAACGGTGATGCGGGCAAATCTTTATATGGCCGCAGCCGACCTGGTGAGCGATACGCCCGAAAACGGGCTGAGTGCACTGAAGGATATCGATGCAAAAGTCCTCTCCGACGAAGACAAGCAGATCATGAAAGAAGCGTCCAAGGTGGGCAACGCCATCGCGCAATGGCCGCCTGCTGCGCAAACGAAGGAAGAGGCAGTTGATATGACAGCCAAAGATGGAGAACCGTCTTCGGACGATCTCCTGAAACGGATTGAGCCTTTGATGGCTGAGGTAAATGGTATTTTGGAGAGTTTGGAGCAATGACCGCTTTGCCGCGTAACCCTGTAGATGTGCCGATTAATCCACTGCAAGCGCAAAAGGCCGCGACCGGTCGGCCCGGCTCAGAACTGTCTTCGGGCCCGCGCGGGGAGGGTGAAGCAGCGACTAGCTTCTCATCGTTGATGGGTAAGCTGCATGGTTCCCCTCAAGATACATCCGCGGAGGCCGTACCTAATCACGCCCAAGTCAAAAGTGGCCCAGAGTTGCTGGAAGCCGGCAGTGTTGAAAATTCTGCACTGCTGGACTCAGCGTCCTTGAACATCGACCTGGAGAAAACGGGCGGACTGGAGGGCGCGCCGCGTATGATGGAGAGTTCGGTGGCGAGCGATGGCCGTCTTGATGGTCTGAACCCAGCCGTAGTTCCAGCGGGCCAGCTCGCCGCAACTTTACATGGGAGGTTGTCCGGTCCTCAGGCCATGTCACCGGCCATAGCTGCCCTGGCGTCCAAGGTGCAGTCGAATGCTGGTCAGCCGGCCGCACAACTTAACCCTGGCGCAGTGTTGCCGGCGGACGGGCGTGGACACCTGTCGGCGGATGCCAAAACGGAACCCAAGATTGGGCTTTTGGGAGATGGATCGGCTCAGCCAACGCAGGTCAAGATTGAACAGGCGGTCATCGCGAGAGCGGACCTTTCTGCCGTGCGCGCTGAACCAGGTCCTTTGGATCGGCGAAGGTCTGAAGCGCCTTCAGGTCAGACTCCACCACAGATGGCACACGCCGCCATGCCCCAACAGATAGAGGCGGATGCGCGCTTGACGCGGCCTCAAGCGCAGGCTGCGCCTGTCCAGGTTGACCCTTTGAGTGCACAGGGTCCGCAGGTTGATCTTGCGACCCTCAATCAGACAGCTCTGAGTGGAACCTCACAGCAATCAACTGGTGGATCGGATGAACTTCCGCGGGTGCAGGATGTCAGAGTTACGAGTTCGCGCGTGGTTGAAATGGCACCGGCGCCGTCCGACCGCGCAGCACAGCCCACCACGGTGAAAGTGATCGACCTCCAACTGCAACCGGACACGCTTGGGCGCATCAACGCACAGCTCAAGCAAACGGCGGAAGGATTGGAGATAAGACTTGAGCCTTCCTTGGCCGAAACCGCGCTGCTGCTGAAAGAGGACCGGCTAGCCCTGCAACGCATACTGGGCTCTCTTGGCTCCGGTCAGGATCCAACTGTTGTGCGCATTGTGGATCCGGTTGCGGAACAAGAACAGGCTGACGGCCAAGACGATGTTGCAGAGCAGGAGCTTGGCGAAGCCGGCGAGGGAAGCGATTGGTTGCGAAACTTGGATGACATCTATGATGAACGCCGAACAGGTGGGGAGTATCAAAATGTTCAGCCGCAAGACGTTGAGGGTGCCAACACGGGCGGTGATCGCCGCGCTGCTGGCGACATTTACATTTAACCCTGCCACTGTGCAGGCCAACAAACATGCCGGTCTGTGTGAACGCCATATCCTGAAGAGTTCTGAGAAGTACGAGGTTCCGGTTGGAATTCTCTATGCCGTCGGCCTCACCGAAACCGGCAAGAAGGGGAGCTTGCATCCTTTTGCGCTGAACATTGAAGGTCGAAGCGTGTTCGCGGCGAGCAAGTCAGACGCACTGCGCACATTTACGCGCGCCAAAGCTTCGGGAGCAAAACTGATCGACGTTGGCTGCATGCAGATCAACCATTACTGGCACAAGACCGCCTTTGGCTCCATTGAGGAAATGTTCGAGCCGCAAAAGAACGTGGCATACGCGGCGAAGTTTTTACAGCGGCTGAGAAAGCGGGAGGGGAGCTGGACGCTCGCCGTGGCACGGTATCATGCAGGGCCCAACAATGACCCGGCACAGAAGAAATATGTCTGCCGCGTGCTGGCAAACATCGTCGCTGCTGGATTTGGAAAATGGACAAACACGTCTCGAGCCTTTTGCGCCACACCCGCGAAGCGCGCATTAAAAAAGGCGCGTCCGAGAAGTGTCGGACGCGCCCTTTAGGGGAAGGTGTCAGGGTCTTATCTGAACAGGGACAGGATGTTCTGGCTACCAGAGTTTGCAATACTCAGGGCCTGAATACCCAGCTGCTGTTGAACCTGCAGCGCCTGTAGTTTGGTCGATTCTTCATTCATGTCCGCATCCACCAGCTGGCTCACGCCCCGGTCGATGGCGTCCATCAAGTTGCCAATGAACTCAGATTGAAGCTCGATGCGTTTACTTGCAGCACCCAGATTACTCGCCCCGGTGGTGATCAGACCAAATGCGGTATCTACCGACTGGATCATGTCTTCAAGATCCGTCAGATCCGCCGCTGCGTCTGTCAGCGTGGAAATGTCCAGAGTTGCAACAGTGAAGGTCGCGCTGCTGGTTGTGGTGTACGTGGTGTCCAGGATGCCTGAACCCGCAGTAGCGGCATCAAACAGCGTGGTGGCCGTGATGTCGATGCTGATGGTACCGATGGAGACGTTGGCACCGGAGCGCGTAAATGAGGCTACGACCGTTTTCGAGGCATTGTAGTCGGCAGCGCCGGAGTTAACGGAGAGGAAGTTCTCACCGTTAAACGAAGCACTGCTTGCAATGCTGGAGAGCTGGTTTTGCAACTCAGAGATCTCAGCCTGGATTGCAACACGGTCCACGCCCGGCTCGCGAGCGGCAACCAGTTTCGTCTTGATCTCGTCCACCACTTTGATCGTGCTGTCGAGCGCCGTATAGGCCACATCAACGGTTGCGGCACCCAAACCCAGGGCGTCCTGCACTGTTCCCAGTGCTGCGTTGTCAGATTTCATCGTTGTAGCGATGGAGAAATAAGCTGCGTTGTCGGCAGCAGTGGCAACAGCAAGGCCGGTGGAAATACGGCTCTGTGTTTCCAGCAGTTGCTTGTTGGTTTGGTTCAGCGACTGCAGCGCAGTCATCGCTGCAATATTCGTATTGATACTGTTCATTGGCGAATACTCCTCGACCAAAGTTTACTTACCGAGACATTCCGGATTGGCCGGGACAGCAGAACAGCATCATGCAATTTGGATCAGGTACGCGATCCAATCCGCCATCTCATTAAAATATTACGGGATCTGTTGCGAAACGTTTAACGCAGAATCTCGCGGAATTCCGGGATTTTAGTCAAGCAAACGATCGAACCAGACTTCCTACGAGCAGGTTCCATCCGTCCATCAAGATGAAAAACAGGACCTTGAAGGGCAGGGATATGACCGTTGGTGGCAACATCATCATGCCCATCGACATGGTGAGTGTGGCGACGATCAGATCGATCACCAGAAAGGGTAGAATGATCAAGAGTCCAATTTCAAAGCCCCGCCTGAGTTCTGAAATCATGAACGCCGGCACCAGGATTCTGAGCTCGATTTCTTCATCGGCTGCCGATTGGCTGATATCCAAATCCGCAAGCTCTGAGAACAGTTTGAGATCTTTATCTCTGACCTGCTTGCGCATGAATTCGCGGAACGGCTTGACGATCCGCTCAAACGCCTCAGTTTCATTGATCTCGTTTTGCATCAAAGGCTGCAAGCCGCGCTGCCAGGCCGTCTCAAATGTAGGTCCCATGACATAGAATGTCATGAAAAGGGCCAAGCTAATGAGAATAGGGTTGGCAGGTGTGCTTTGAAGACCAAGGCCGCTGCGAAGAAACGACAAAACCACAACGATGCGCGTGAAGCTCGTCACCATAATCAGCAGCCCGGGCGCAATCGACAAGACAGTGATCAGAGCAATCAACTGGACCAATCGCGCGGAGAAGACCCCGTCTTGACCTTCCAAGAGGTTTTTCAGCTCTTCCACTTGAGCGAAAGCTGGAGTGGACCAGGCCAACAGCAAGAAGAGCGTCAGGCAAACCCGTTTCATTCTACAACCAATGAGCTAATGATGACTTCTTCAATCTGACCTTCGGATCGTATACGGGCGATCTCAGTGAGGTCAGTCTTCAAATGCAAAATGCCGCTAGGCCCCTCGATCCTGCCTATGGTCAAGGTTCGCAGAAAGTTCAAAAAATCATTGGCCAGCCTGGCAGTCATCTCGTCCGGGTTGCCTTCTGGTGCCTTGCTGAAGATCACACTGCTCTCCAAGCGAATGAACACCTTCTTAGGTTTAGCCAAGTTGGTGACAATCGGTTGGAGCGCTTTTAAGCGTTGACCACTCGAGTACTCAGGTGGTGTTTCTTTCGGCTCCTCGGCCTTTTCTTCATCAGTCTTCTCGGCCTGCATTGTGGGCGCCAAGAACAGGCCCAAGCCGCCGCCAGCTGCACCCGCAACCACTGTCAAACCCACCACCATGGCAAGTATGATCACAAGGGAGGGCCCTTTAGGGGCTCCGGAGTCCTCGCCTTCGTCTTCAGTTGCGTCAGCCATCAAGCTCCCCCGCGCAGGTTAAAACGGTGCAATCAAATCCAGAAATTGCTGGCCCCAACCGGGCTGCTGCACTTCTGTGATGCGGCCTCTGCCGCCATATGAGATTCGCGCCTCGGCGATCTTCTCGTATGAGATCATGTTCCGGCCATCGATATCCTCGGGGCGCACAATCCCGGTGATGGTGAGAACACGAACCTCATGGTTCACACGAACTTCCTGCGACCCACGGATCGCCAGGTTATGATTTGGCAGCACGCGAATGACCACCGCAGCAATGGAGAGATCGATCTCTTCGCTGCGATCGATCGATCCTGTTCCCTTGGTTTCCGTTTTGCCTCTGGTTCCAACTTCACCGTCGAGTGTGAAGGTGAAGGGTATAGGGATCTTCGAACCGCTAAAGCCGATATTGCTATCTGCACCATTGCTGGCGCTCGAGTCCCGTGACCTGTTCGTGGAATTGTCCAAGGTCGCTTTGTCGTCGATCTTGATTTCTACGGTGAGGATGTCGCCAACTTTGGCTGCCCGAGGATTTCTGAACAGGCTACCACCACGATCTTGCCACAACGAATAGCCCTCGGGCTCTTTCGGTTGATACGTCATCTGCGTGCCAGGGGTGTGACCGGCCGGTGCGACCATATTGTAGGTCAGCGGTGACAGCTTGGGTGGACGGTTGAAATCTTCAAGTCTCGCGGCACATCCCGAGAGGATGAGGAACGCCGACGCAACGGTTACAAACGACTTCATGACTTACCTTTCTTGCCGGCCTTTTTGGCCGCGTAGGACACAAAGCTCGCCAGACGTGCAGCTGTTTTTGCATCCATCTCGTTCAAAATCGTGCTCGCGGTTCTTGGCTTGAGCTTCAGCAAAATCGCAGCGGCTGTCATTTCGTCGAGGGCCGAAATCTGAAGTGCAGCAGCGTCGGGCCGCATGAGCTTGTAAATGTCGACCAGCTGATTTTGTGCCTTCTCAATGAAGTTCTCGCGCCGTTCGAGCCAGGATTTTATTTCCTGGCTCTTCTCCTCCAGCGCGGCAATGCGTTCTTCGATCTGCTTTTCGACCTCTTTGAGCTTCTTCAGCCGGAAAGCTGCGCGCGCTTCAGAGGCGGCATCTTTGATGTTGGTGCAAAAACCGCCGTCCGCCATCGGGGCTTTTTCGGTCATGGTCTTTTCAGCAGTGTGCGCACCGGTTGTGCCAAGCCACACAAAGCCGGCGAGCAAGAGCGGGATCGCTGCCAGGGAACGTACTGGCTTTGCTACGCGCGCCATCATTGCACCACCAGCTCAGCTTGGAGCGCCCCGCTCGTCTTTATGGCTTGCAGAATGCTGATGATCCCGCTGGGTTTCAGCCCCATGGCATTGAGACCATCGGTAAGCGTGTCAAGATCTGTGCCCTCAAGCACCGCCACTCGGCCTTCGCCCTCTTCTGCCTGAATGCGCGTATTGGGTTCCACGGCGGTCTGTCCGTCTGAGAAAGGTTCAGGCTGAACAACTTTTGGCCGTTCAGTGATTTTTACGGTGAGATTGCCGTGGGTTACAGCAACGGTGGAGACTTTCACGTTTGCGCCGATCACCACCGTACCGGTGCTCTCATCCACGACGACTTTGGCGGTGTTGTCCGGCCGTACCCGGAGCTGGCCGATCGCGGCAGCGAAGCGTGCGGTGCTGATGCCCTTGGGCTTCTCCACGGCGATGGTGCGCGCGTCTTTCTCGATTGCCAGGCTTTTGCGAAACATCTTTCTCGTGAAGCGGTTGATGGCGTCTGTCACGGATATGGCCGTGTCGAAGTCGGCGTTTCGCAATTCCAGCTTCAGATCTTTCAGCCCTGCAAAGTTACCCCTGATCTCACGTTCCACAATTGCGCCGTTTGGGATGCGGCCATTTGTGGGGATCCCTTGGCTCACGCTTTCCGCCTCGCCTTCCTTTGCAAAGCCGGTGACTGTGAGCGGCCCTTGGGCAACAGCATAAATCTCGCGGTTGGCGCCATAAAGCGGCGTGAGAACGAGCGTGCCACCGAGCAATGAACTGGCATCTCCAATCGAAGACACGGCCACGTCAATGTTCGCTCCCTTTCCGACGAAGGGCGGAAGGGTTGCCGTCACGGCGACGGCTGCGATGTTCTTGGTGCGGGGTAAACTGTTGCCATATCGTATGCCCATGCGGTCCAGCATGGAGCGAAGAGATTCGCCGAGAAAGGGCACGTTCCGCAAGCTATCGCCAGTTCCTTGAAGACCAATAACCAAACCATAGCCGAACAGCTGGTTGTCTTGGGGGCCACGTATGGACGCAATATCTTTGATCCGTGCCTGCGACCACGCAGGCGCGCCAGCACTCGCCAGGATGAGAAGTGCTGCAATGAGTGCTTTCATGGACGCTCAAGCTCCAACTCGCCATCTGGGCGGACCCGAGCCATGAGATATTTGCCACTGTCCACGTTGCGCACTCGGATTAAATCGCCAGCCGACCCTGGTTCTTGCGCGGTAACGACGGCGGTGATGGTGAGGGCACCCTTGGAGAAGATCAATTTGGAGCGAGAGCCGGCACGTACAAGATGAGGCTCGCGCAGGTTCTTCAAGAGAATTGGCCGCATGGGTATCAGAGTTTTCGCCGCTACCTTGCCAAGGACTTGTTGGTGATGCTTAACCGCCCGAAGATTGGCGCCATAGGAGGCCCGGAAGTGGCGGATCTCGAGCCGCCCTTTTGAGACGTCTTGTCCGGGGTAAACCGTGCGCGTGGGAACCAAGAAGGGGACAGGTTCCGCGGTGGCGTGTGAGGCGAAGGCCACACCGAGATAGCAAGCTGCACTCAAACCCAGAAAGGTATTACGCAGAAATGTATTGGCCCAACCAGCCAGCATTACCTTAAGCCTTGTGAAACGACCCCGGCCATGGTGTCGGCCGCTTGAATGACTTTGGAATTCATCTCATAGGCCCGCTGAGCCGAGATCAGCTCAGTGATTTCTTTCACCGCATCCACATTCGAGTTTTCAAGATAACCCTGTTGGATTTCAGCAAAGCCGGGATCACCTGCAACCCCGGTTACGGCATCGCCTGATGCGGTGGTCTGGCTGTAGAGATTGTTCCCGAGCGGAAGAAGACCGCTTTCGTTAGCAAAATTCGCCAAGCTGAGCTGCCCAAGTTCCTGCAGATCGGTCTGGCCGTCCACCCGGACGAATACCTGGCCGGACCGGTTGACGACAATATCAGTGGTGTTGTCTGGAACCGTTATCGCCGGCTGCACGGCATAGCCATCCGGGGTAACGATCTGTCCATTGCCATTCGTGTTGAAGGCTCCGGCGCGTGTATAGAGCGTGTCGCCATCTGGGCCGGTTACCTGAAACCAACCACGGCCGTTCAAAGCAAGATCAAGCCGGTTCCCGGTGCTGGTCAAACCGCCTTGCAAGTGGAGGCTTCGAATTGCAGTGGTCCGAACGCCCAGACCAAGATGGGCGCCCTCCGGCACAGCGTCCTGACCGCCGCGATTTTCGACACCGGCGAGACGTTCTGCCTGATAAAGCAGATCGGTGAACTCGGCGCGTGCCCGCTTGAAGCCTGTGGTGTTGATGTTAGCGATGTTGTTGGCGATGACTTCAACATTCAACTGTTGAGCGTTCATACCCGTCGCTGCGATGGCAAGTGCTTTCATGATTCACCCGTTAAATCTGCATTCTGGAAAGTTCGTGGTAGGCCGAAACGAGCTTGTCGCGGATCGCGATGGCTGTTTGCATGGAGCGTTCAGCCTGCATGATCGCATCCACCACCTCTCGGGTGCCGGCTTTGCCCTGCAATCCGTCAATGGCGGTTGCTTCCGCTTTGCTCACGTTGCTCACCGCGTCGGCTGCCGTTTGCTGCAGAACCTGCCCAAACGAGGTCGCGGCACTGCTCGTCGTCGATGTGCTTTCCAGTGCTGAGGGCATCCTTGTTGCCCCAGCGGAGAATGAAACGGACTCAATCATCACGAACTCCTCAGAAGATCGATTGTCATCGATTGAATTTGGCGTATCTGGCGAATGACCTGCAGGTTGGCCTCGTATGATCTGTTGGCTTCTCTCAGATCGGCCAGTTCAACAATCGGGCGCACGTTGGGCAGCTTGACGTACCCTGCAGCATCTGCGGCTGGGTGGCCTGGTCGGTGCTCGATGGGAAATGGCGTCTGGTCGCGGCCAAGCCGCCCGACTCTCACCAACTCTGCGTTGGAGACCTTAGCCAGTTCCGACTCAAAAGAGATGGTCTTGCGCTGATAAGGGTCTGCACCGGGTGTGGATCCGGTGGATTGGCTGTTAGCCAGGTTCTCAGAAACCACGCGCATCCGCTCAGCTTGCGCTCGAAGCCCGGATGCGGAAATCTGGAGTGAGGCGGCAAGGCTATCCATCGTCAATTCGACCTCAGGCCTGCGAGCATCATGCGATGGAAGCTCTTCACGATTGCGGTGTTCAATGTCATCTCCCGCTGCACCGCTCCGGATTTGATCAACTCCTGCTCAAGCGTGACTGAGTTCCCCGAATGGGAAACCTCCCAAGGGCTGTCGACTTGCGCCGAGTAACCTGCAGTTTCAGCGGACGTGGGCTGGATATGGCGTGCGTGAGTAGTCTGGACACGTAGATTGGCCGCCTTCACTTGCGCATCAAAGGCGGCGATATCCTTTGCTTTGTAGCCTGGGGTATCAGCGTGGGCGATATTGGTGGCGATCACAGATTGACGGGCAGTGCCCCAAGAACTGTGTACAGACGCCAACGAGAAGATATCCATCGAGCCACCGCTTACTTGAACTTTCAAGGTGACACGATAGCGGCCCAAACTTGCCGGAAGCTTGTGCTGTTGGCTGCCTTCGGTTTTGGCTTCAGGACGTGGTCACGTCAGGCTTAGGCGAGGAGACAATGCGGTTTCGACCGCCTTTTTTGGCCTGATAAAGCAAAGAATCGGCACGAATGAACAAGGAATCCTGATCGTCTCCAGGTTCAAAGAGGGCGATACCGAAAGATGCAGTGACATTGCCGATGGTTTGCCCAGTCTTGCGGACAGTCAGGTTGATGGCTTGCAGCTTTACGCGGATCTTATCAATGAGTGTCACAGCATCTTCAATTTGCGTCTCCGGCAGCACGATTACAAATTCCTCGCCGCCGTAACGGACCACCATATCGCGACCTTTGACCGTGTTGGACATGAGGTTGGCAAAAAGCTTGAGAACCCCATCGCCAACGCTGTGTCCAAATTTGTCGTTGATCCGCTTGAAGTGATCAATATCTGCGACGGCAAGGCAAAGCGGCAGGTTTTCCAGCGAGGCCTTTAGCAGTTCTTGCGGAAGTTGCTGATCATAGTATCTGCGATTGCGCAACTGGGTCAGCGAATCATAGAAACTCACCTCCCGAGCGGCTTGAAGTTTCTGCTCCAGATTGTCGACCTGCTCCTGGGACGCTTCTACGGCCGCGCGCAACTGGCTGGTCTCGTTCTGCATGCGATCGTTTTCTGCCAGAACGTCTCTCAGGACGTCGGCTACATCATCGATTGACTTGAAAGAGGGAAGCTCATTCAGGGATTGGGAGAGTTTATCGCCGAACTGTTCGCTTGACGTCAGGTAGCTTCTCAACACCTCATGGACGGTGTTGAGTTCCTGGCTAAGACCTTCGCTTGTCTCCCGTTGCAACTTATGCTCAGCACTGTTCTGGTTGATGTGCTCGTCGTGAATTTGCTCAATGTCATAGTCTTTGAGCCGACCTGCGCCACGTTGCAGCAGCGCATTCACATGCTCGTTGAGCTTCTTGTTATTGCCTTGTGCGTAGGTATACCAAAACTCATATGATCGCGGCACTGGCGGCGTCATATGCGTTTGAATGAACCGGAACGCAGAGTTTGCAATCTCCATCGACGAGGAAAAGTCGCTGGCTTCCTTCGTACCGGTAGCACCGGAATATTCGTTGCCATGGATGATCGCAGGATTGCCACTCACGGTTTACGTCCTCAGATTGTGCTGTTGTCGAATCACTGACTTGGGTTGTTCTGGTGTGCAGTTACTACCTTGCGCGACGCTTGCCGGTCAGCCGTTTAGAGTTTCCAGGGCTGCAAGGCTCGCGCAAGCCAGCAGCGCTAAGGTGTGATTGTAAGTAACGTATAGGAGGTACTCATGATGAGTTTCTCGGCGATGGATTGGATCGGGATTACCCCGTACCCAATCGCCTTATTGATCACCATTCTCGTTGGCGTCCAAATCTTCTACGCAAAGCGGCGCCAATCATATTGAGCGGTCACCGCTCGGCAGGTCTCAAGTCCTGGCTACGGCTGGGACCGAGCAAGTGTCGGGCGGCCTTTGGTGTGCCGATGAATCGCAGCTCAGATCAGATTGAAATTTCCGGAAGCCGGATCGGTGATGCGAGCAATTTCTGTACTTGAGATTGGTTGTTCGGCGCCGCCATGGACCGCTTTCGGGCTATCGATGAACATGACGCCGATCTCGTCGCTCAGTTGCCATCGCAATTCACACCAAGTGTCTAGCCCAAACTTTGTGTTCACAAGCTCAAAATAGAGAGGGACGTCCGCGGCTCGATCCGTAGAGATTTTGGCGCCGCCCTTGGAGATATTGAGAAGTGAGCAGGAGAACTGGATCTGCCGATCCTCAATGTAAATCACCGCAGTGCGAAATACATCGGTGCGCTGATAAACACGCTGCTCAGCGGTCTGCACCTGTTGCTGGATTTTGAGAACCGGGCTTTTCATACGTTACTCACTTTCATCTCACACGAAGAAACGCAAGGAACGGAGGGGATGATGCACCCCGTCCCTTGATAGGGCTTGTGAATCCGGACGTGGCTTGAGCGCAATGCCCTCGCGCAACGTTCCTGAGCAAACAACTTCCCGTAGCGCATAAGATGGATCTTATGCGGCCACTTTGAAATGCTGCTGGTCCGCACCAGCAATTCCTTGATCATTGGTCTCAAACTGATTGACGACTTTCGCCAGTTCCTTGCTCTTTTCAGCTAAGGACCGTGTAGCAGCAGTGGTTTCCTCAACCATCGCCGCGTTCTGTTGTGTGATCTGATCCATCTGGCCAACCAGATCGCTAACCTTCTGGAGACTTTGCGATTGATCCTCGGCAGCTTCCGCAATTTCAGTCGATTTTTCTGTAACTTCAGTAATACCGGCAATGATCTTTTGTAGGGCATCACCGGCCTTCTGGACGCGAGAGACACCCACGCCAACACGTTCGCCGGAGACGGTGATCAGGTTTTTGATCTGCTTGGCAGCGTCCGCCGAGCGTTGTGCAAGCGCGCGCACCTCAGACGCTACAACCGCAAAACCTCGGCCGGCATCACCCGCCCGGGCCGCTTCAACACCGGCGTTAAGAGCGAGCAAGTTGGTCTGATACGCGATCTCGTCAATGACGCCGATTATCTCCGCAATCTCTTTTGAAGAACTCTCGATGGAACGCATTGCCTCAACGGCTTGCTCCATGATGGCGCCATTTTCTTCAGCATCAGCATGCGCCGTTGACACAATCTCCCGCGCGCTTGAGGCGCCTTCGGCGGTTTGCCTTACGGCTTCGGCAATTTCGGCAAAAGTGGAAGATGTTTCCGACAAGCGGCCTGCTTGCTCTTCTGTACGGCGAGACAAATCATCGGAAGCTTGGCTGATTTCGTCGGTGCCTTGTGAAATTGAACTCGCGCCTGCCTTAGCGACGGCAACGGCCTGCTCGATAGACGACATTGCGGCGTTGAAATCGTTCCGTAAGCGCTCAAGATCCGGTCCGAACGGTTCGGTTATCCTGATTTTAAGGTCGCCGTCTGCCATGGTTTGCAGCGCGGATGCGAGGGCCTCTACGTTAGCAACCCGTGTAGTGATGTTCGTGGCGAACTTTACAACCTTGATAACCTCGCCATCTTCGTTCTTGATTGGGTTGTAGGTTGCCTGAATATGGACGGCTTCTCCGTCTTTACTGAGTCGTTTGAACTCATCAGAGTGAAAGTTGCCGGCTGCGAGGTGGCTCCAAAACGCCTTGTATTCCTCGGTATTCACATATGCGGGCTCACAGAACATCGAGTGATGCTTGCCTTGAACTTCGTCCAACTCGTACCCGAGAGCTGCAAGAAAGTTCTGATTTGCGGTCAAGATCGTGCCGTCGGGTTCAAATGAGATGAAGGCTTGCGACTTCATCAAGGCCTGAACGATCCCATGATCGTCGACTGCACCAGAATCATCGGCAGCCGTGCTTTTTCCAGAGCCGAAAAAAGAACCAAAAGGCATGTTTTCCTCCAAGAATAAGCCACTCGGCCGGCCGCCCATAGGAGTCGACAGCGGGCCATCGGCATTTTTGCCTGTTCTGTGTGGAATTCATGCGCATTGGCCTCACTTTGGGGAGGCCCAGCCATCATGGCAGGATAAGAAACGGGGCTGCGCTGGTTTTTCCGTTCACTTCTGCTTTAAAGCATGAAGCTTTAATAAGTGCTTACCCATAGGAAGGGATCTGGGTTGGCGTTTCACCCAATATTGCCCCCGAATCTGTGCAGCTTCGGACAAGCTAGATCGAATAGTCGTGCTCTCTCACGAAGTTTATTGAGTGTCCGCGAAGGGTCACACTCATACTGAGTGGGGAGATCAACCATGCAAATACGCGAAGTGGTTTCAGAACTGGGTCAGGTAGATACGTATTGCTGCGACGCAAGCTTGAGCTTGCTCGATGCCGCACAGATTCTGACCAAGAACAAAATCGGAGCGCTTCCCGTTGTCGATGATGATTATGGGTTGATTGGCGTCATATCCGAACGTGATATCGTCAGGTGCATTGCAGAGCGGGCCGATGAGTTTTTCGGGAGTTGTGTGGAGACGGCCATGACGTCAAAGGTCATCACATGCGACCCTGATGATCAGGTTGAAGATGTCTACAACGTGCTCGTCGCCAACAAGATTCGCCATATACCTGTCGTTGAGAACAGTGAGCTCTCAGTCATGCTCAGCATTCGAGATTTCGATCGCTACAGACTCTAACGCAAGCTGCATGTGAGGCGAGTTGGCCTGTCAGTTTGAGTTGACTTCTCAAGTCAAACAACAAACTCGCAATGTTAACCTCTGGTTAGATATGATTCACTAGACCTGAGGGCGCAGTGGCTTCGATCTCTAAGCGAACAGCATGACGCTAGGCTGCTGGGTCGGTATCAACCCGACAGGTGTGGTCAGAATTTACCCAACGTCCTTGATCACGATTGCTCCTCTATTTGGCCGGTCTGGATCTCCCATGAGATGTTGAAGGGTGTGCGCGCGCACTCCCTCTCACACATGGATGCAAGATCTCAGTAGACGCGAATGCAGGACTTCTCTCGTGCATCTGGGATCGATCTGCGCCGGAGTGCCTGCCATGTTCGCTTGGTTCAACAACCTAAAAATTTCCGCTCGCCTCATGATTTCCACGGCCGTCCCTGTTATCGGCCTTCTCCTGTTTGCTGCATCGACCATGTATCAACGGTATGAAACAGCAACAGAAATGCAGCATGTGCACAGCCTGGCAAGTCTTGCTCCACATATCAGTGGACTGGCCCATGAACTGCAAAAGGAGCGAGGGCGGTCCGCAGGCTTTCTTGGGTCAAGAGGGACTAATTTCTCCGCAGAGCTCCCTGCCCAACGCAAAGACACCAACAAACAACTGGCGGCTACGCAGACGCAACTCGATGCGTTTGATTTTAGTTTCTATCCAGGCAGTCTGGTTCAAGCCCTGGAGCGTGCCCGTAAACATCTCAACGGCTTGGAAGATCTGCGTTCCGAGGTGGATCAGTTTTCAACCACCGTCCCAAAGATGGCCAAGTCATACACCGACACGATAATGGCGTTGCTGTCGATGGTTGAGGAACTGCAGCTTTCGAGCACCAACGATGCGGTGAGCAAACAAATATCGGCGTATGCAAATCTTCTGCAGGGCAAAGAGCGTGCTGGGCGTGAGCGCGCTATGGGCGCCGCCGGTTTTGGCTCGGGTGAGTTTAAGCCGAAAGTGTACAACAACATCGTGCGCTTCATCGAAGGACAGGAACTGTTCTTCTCGCGCTTCAAGCGTCAAGCAACCGAAAAAGACGTAAAGTTCTTCGAGCAAACTCTGCAGGGTAGCGCGGTCGAGAGCGTCGCCCGAATGCGGGCTGTCGCACTTAACTCCCGCGAGACCGGAAACTTGGATGGCATCACCGCAGGCCAATGGTTTAAGACAATCACCGACAAAATCGATCTCATGAAAAAGATCGAAGATCACACGGCGTCCTCACTGAATACGCTGGCCACAATAGGTGAAGACAAGGCCTGGGCAGATTTCCGCGATAATGGTGTCATCACCGCCGTTCTTCTGCTGATCACGGCAGGTCTTGCCTACTATGTGATCAACTCCGTGACGGGTCCCATAGGCGGAATGACCGATGCCATGCGCAGACTGTCGCAGGGCGATGCCTCGGTTGAGATCAAAGGGACCGAACGCAGTGACGAGTTGGGCTCGATGGCCCAGGCCCTCCAAGTGTTCCAGCGCCAGGGAGAGGAAAACAAAAAACTGGAAGCGAGCCAACGGCAGTCTGCCGAGCACACGCTACAAGCCATGAACATCATCGGCGCGGCGCTTGCCAATCTTGCGGACGGTGAACTGTCTACACGAGTCGAAGAGCAGTTGGCCGAACAGTTCCAAAAGCTGGGCGAAGATTTCAACGAAACCGCCAAACAGCTTCAACAGACGGTGTCGCAGGTCGCTGAAAGCACGTCGAGAATGCGGTCAGGGACGCGCGAGATCTCGCAAGCCTCTGACGATATGGCGCGCCGTACAGAGAACCAGGCCGCGACCTTGGAGCAAACGGCTGCTGCTGTCGATGAAATCACATCGACGGTCAAGCAAACCGCGGACACTGCGAGGCAGGCCACGGAATTGGTCACAAAGGCCAGAGGTGAGGCTGGCAACGGCGGCGAGATTGTACGCCAGGCTATTGCCGCGATGACCAGCATCGAGAAATCATCCAAAGAGGTGGGTGACATCATCGGAGTGATCGATGAGATCGCTTACCAAACCAACCTGCTCGCACTCAATGCCGGGGTGGAAGCCGCGCGGGCCGGAGACGCAGGCCGAGGATTTGCCGTGGTTGCATCGGAAGTGCGGGCATTGGCTCAGCGATCTGCTGCCGCTGCCAAGGAGATCAAGTCTCTGATTTCAGATTCTGCGAAGCAGGTCGAGCATGGTGTTGATTTGGTTCAACGCTCTGGCGCTGCTTTGGAGCTCATCGTCGGCGAAGTGTCGAATGTCGTAGATCTTGTAAACGATATCACCAGCCGAGCGCAGGAGCAGGCCACGGGGCTGGACGAGATCAATTCTGCCATCGGTCAGCTCGATCAGGTAACACAGCAGAACGCCGCTATGGTTGAAGAGGCCACAGCGGCCAGCCGTGAACTGGCGACGCAAGGCGATGAATTGGCCGTTATCGTCGACCGCTTCAATGTAGGTGAGACAAATCAATCAGACCCGCTACGTGAAGAGCTCGTTAGGGCCGCTCCGCATGCCTTCGCGGCTTCAGACGAACTGGCGGTTCCTGCCAACAGCAATTCATCACCTCCAAAGCCGAGCATCAACTCTCCAGCTCGCGTGCAGGCAACCGGTACCGATGATGGCTGGGAAGAGTTTTGAGCCGCCCGGCTTGAGGCTAGCACGCAGTACTCCAATTCAGCCTGACGCAACGCCCGCTATGTACCCCGAAGGGACGCTGCACCGGCACTTAACTCATGGTCCGCACCTCCGCGGAGAAGAAACAAAAAAGCCGAGATATGACTCAATCCACTTCTTCTGAAAACACTGATGCAAACAACACACTTTCGGTGAAAGCGAAAGTCACTGCGACCGTGATGTTCTGCATCATGCTGCTCGTCGGCGTTTCCGGCGTCGCCATTTGGCAAATGACCAAGGTGGGCGAAGAGATCGGGAGCGTGGTGAACTTTGATCTCCCGGTTACCGAAGCCCTCACGAAGACCACAGTTCACCAACTTGAGCAGGCCATCAGCTTCGAACGATCTGTGCGGTTCGGCGAGGAGATGGTGACCTTACCGATGGCGCGGCCAAAGTTTGAAAACGCGACAAAGAAGTTCACGAAGCTTGCCAAGAAAGTCGAGATGGAAATCAAAGAGGTGACCGGTCTGGTTTCTGACGCGCAAATCAATGCGCCCGACCCGGTCACACGTCAGTTTTTTAAAGGCATGCTGGCAAAGCTTAGAACAATCTCGCGAAGTCACAGTGACTATGACCGGTTTGCGGCGCGCATACATAAACTGCTCGCCAGCGGTCAAGTGTCCGGGGCTCAAGGTCAACTCCCTCAGATCGAAACATTGGAAGATCAGCTTGATAAAAGCCTGGAAGCTCTTTTGTTTGATGTGGAGAAATTCACAGTGAAGGCTCTTGCTAAGGCCAAGCAGCACGAGGATGCCGCCATCTATCAGATGACGATCATTTCTGTGATCGCCACCATGCTCGGTCTTGGAGCCACCTACTGGTTGGTGAACACAGTCATTGCGCGGCCACTGACCGATGTCACTCAGGCAGTGGAGAGGCTTACGGCCGGCGATCTCAGCGCGACGATCACCAAACATCGTAACGATGAAATTGGACAAGTGGCATCCGCTCTGCAGATGTTCAAGGACACTGCGTTGGAGCGCAAGCAGCTTGAGGCCGAAGCCGGCACGATGCGAGTGGCCCAAGAAGAGGCGATCGATGCGATTGCTGACGCGCTCGGTACTCTTGCTGAAGGTGATCTGACGGTCAGAATTAAGAAAGACCTGGCCGGGGATTACGCGAAGATTAAGTCTGACTTCAATCAGGCAGCCGAGCGGCTAGAGGCAACGGTCAATCACGTCTTGTCTGGCGTTGACGGGATGCGCACCGGTACCGATGAAATCGCCCAAGCTTCCGACGATATGTCCCGGCGTACCGAGACGCAGGCAGCGACTCTTGAACAAACTGCTGCTGCGGTGGCTCAGATAACCGGTGCGGTCCAGAAGTCAGCACAAGCTGCCCAGGAGGCGCAAAAAATCTCCGCCGAAGCCCAAGGGCAAGCGGAAAAAGGGAGCGACGTTGTTCGCTCGGCTATCGAAGCGATGGGGGGTATCGAAAAGTCCTCTAAAGAGATCAGCGACATTACCAATGTGATCGATGAGATTGCTTATCAGACCAATCTGCTGGCGCTCAATGCTGGCGTGGAAGCAGCGCGCGCCGGTGATGCTGGCCGAGGCTTTGCGGTTGTGGCCTCTGAGGTGAGGGCGCTGGCACAACGGTCGGCTGCGGCTGCCAAACAGATTAAGGACCTGATCACCAATTCGGCTGCGCAGGTCACTAATGGTGTGGGCTTGGTGCAGAACACTGGAACCGCATTGGAGTCCATTGAACAAGGTGTTCAGAAGGTCAACCAGGCAATAGGTCAGATTTCCAGCAGTGCGAAAGAGCAGGCCGTCGGGTTGGAAGAGGTCAACTCGGCCGTTACCCAGCTCGATCAGGTTACCCAGCAGAATGCAGCAATGGTCGAACAGTCCACGGCTGCAACGCGGGCCTTGGCAGATCAAGGAAGCGAGTTGGCGGGTCTTGTTGGGCAGTTCCGGACGATGGGCGCGAGCGGAGAAGGTGATTTGCGCGCTCAGTTGGAGAAGGCCGCACCGCACGTGTTCCAGGAGCCGCCTGCGGTGCCTTTGCAAGCTGCGGAGCCGTCGCCGTCTAAGGCTGAGATTCCTCCCCCGCCACCAAGACTGGCAACGGGAACTGATGATGGTTGGGAGGAGTTTTAGACATGACTGAAAGCACTATGGCCGCTGAGGTTATCAAGCTTCCAGAAGTTTTGGATCTGAACGCTTTGGAAGCTCTTCATACCGAATTGCTGAGCAAGCGGGGGGTGCATCTCGAACTGGATGCAAGCGCCGTATCCGGACTTGGCGCGCAGGGCCTTCAGTTACTCTTGTCCGCGAGCGAGACTTGGCGATTGGACCAGAAGTCCTTCACGGTCAGCGGTGCGGGAGATGAATTCGTGTCGGCGGTGTCCATGATGGGTGTTGATGCCGATGTCCTCTGTCTTGATGGAGAAGAGCATGAGTAAGACAATTTTGACGGTCGATGATTCGCGCGCCATGCGCGATATGCTGAAGATGGCATTGAGCGACGCCGGCTACGACGTGGTGCAGGCCGAAGACGGTGTTCATGGCCTCGAAGTGCTTGAGGGTGAAGCGCCTGATGTCATCATCACCGATATCAATATGCCCCGTATGGATGGCTTCGGCTTCATGGAAGCCGTGCGCGAAGACCAACGTTTGCGCAGTGTACCGATCCTCGTTCTGACAACGGAGTTCAGTCCGGAGAAGAAGCAAAGAGCGCGCGACGCAGGAGCAACCGGTTGGATTGTCAAACCGTTTGACAGCGAAAAGCTGATCACTGCGATCCGCCGCGTAGCAGCTTGATGAGGGGGTGACGCCATGGATATGGAGGAGATCAAGCAGACATTCTTTGTGGAGTGTGAAGAGCAGCTCGCGGAACTTGAGTCTGGGTTGCTGGAAATGGAAGCGGGTGAGGCCGACTCGGAGACAGTGAATGCGGTGTTCCGGGCCGTGCATTCTATCAAAGGTGGCGCTGGAGCATTTCAGCTTGAGCAACTTGTCTCATTTGCGCATGTGTTTGAGACCCTGCTGGATCTGATCCGGGGCGATGAGCTTGAGGCGTCGGCGGATGTGGTCCGCGTGCTTCTGCGCGCTGCGGACGTTTTGAGCGATCTTGTCAATGCTGCAAGAGATGGCACAGAGGCGGATGAGAGTGTCTGGCAGCCGATGAAGGCGGAGCTGGATCAGTTTATCAACTCCAATGGTGACACCTCCCCAAGTGGCGCGGAAAGTGCGGAAGACGAAGTTCCTGTCCAAGATGGCCCGGATGAGTTTGGCTTTGAGCCGATCCCGATTTCTTTGGATATGTTTGAGACCGAAGATGATGAAGCTGCCGGCGAGTACACGGTCCGCTTTCGGCCAACTCGTGAGTTGTTTCAATCTGCAAGCGAGCCTTTGTTCATTCTTCGGGAACTCTCCGGCATGGGGATGGCAACGATCGAATGCGACACGTCCAACGTTCCAACTTTGGACGCTTTCGATCCAACCGCTTCTTATCTTGGTTGGACCATTACGATACGCGGCGTAGAGAACAAAGATAGTTTGCACGAGCCGTTCGACTTCGTAGAAGATCAGTGCGAGCTTGAGATTACGGCTATTGCATCGGGTGAAGCCACCGGCGCTCTGGAAGAGGTGTCTGAAGACGATCTCAGTCCCCCGGTTCTGGAAGAAATTGTTACAAGCCCTGCCGAGATTGAAGTGGAGGTTGCCGCTGATGCCGAAATGGCGGACGAGCCTAAGGTGCAGGCTCAAGTCAGCGATGCTCCGGCAAAAGTTGCCGAACCTTCAAAACAATCGGCAAACGCTGCGCCGGCCACAATTCGGGTTGACCTGGAAAGGGTCGACAGGCTGATCAATCTTGTCGGGGAGCTTGTGGTCAACCAGGCCATGTTGTCTCAACGCGTCGTGGAAGCCGGACTAACGGAAACATCGTCGGTAATGATGGGGCTCGATGAGCTTGAACAACTGACGAGGGAAATACAAGACAGCGTCATGGCGATCCGCGCTCAACCGGTTAAGACGCTGCTGCAGCGCATGTCGCGCGTGGTTCGCGAAGCCGCTGACGCCACGGGCAAGATTGTGCGTCTTAGGACCGAGGGTGAGAGCACCGAAATCGATAAGACGGTCATTGAACGGCTGGCTGATCCGTTGACGCATATGATCAGAAACGCCGTCGACCATGGTTTGGAGATGCCCGAGAAACGGTCCAAGGCCGAAAAGTCGGAAGAAGGCACGATTGAGCTTTCTGCGGCTCATCGATCGGGCCGCGTTGTCATCGAGATTAAAGATGACGGCGCCGGCATAAACCGTGACAAGGTCCGGAGCATTGCTGTTGAAAAAGGTCTCATTGGCGCAGATGCGCAGCTGAGTGACAATGAGATCGACAACCTGATCTTTCTGCCTGGGTTCTCGACGGCCACCGAAGTTTCAAACTTGTCGGGGCGTGGCGTGGGAATGGATGTTGTCAAACGTTCGATCCAAGCGCTTGGTGGGAGGATTTCAATCTCATCTCGCCCAGGCCACGGGTCAACGTTCACTATGAGCTTACCGCTCACCCTTGCTGTGCTTGATGGTATGGTGGTTACGGTTGGCGGCCAAACTCTGGTCGTTCCATTGACGGCGATCGTCGAAACCTTAAAGCCGAAGAACTCCGATGTTCATAACATGGGTTGTGATGCTGCTGTTGTCGCTGTGCGAGACAGTTTCGTCCCCCTGATTGAAGTATCGGAAAAGCTGGCGTTCGGCGAAGAGCGGACCAACCCTTCAGATGGTGTCATCATTTTGGTTGAGACTGACGAGGGTAAGCAGAACGCTTTGCTGGTCGACAGCATTCAGGACCAAAGGCAGGTGGTCATTAAGAGCCTGGAAGTGAGCTATGGCCACATCCCGGGAGTCGCGGCTGCCACGATCTTAGGCGATGGCCGGGTCGCTCTGATTTTGGACGTCGGCGAATTGGTCCAGCATGTGCCCGGTTCATCCCTAAATTCCGATCAACCCATGATGCTCGAGGCTTCCTGAGATGAACACGACTGCCAACAAATCTGACGATGAAATCTGTGAGATAGTTTCGTTCTCGGTGGGTGCGCAAGAGTTCGGCATTGACATCCAATCCGTGCGTGAGATCCGGGGTTGGACGGAGGAAACCGTCTTGCCTCGTTCACCTCATTATGTGCGCGGTGTGATCAATCTGCGGGGAGCTGTGTTGCCGATTGTTGATCTTGCTGCGCGCCTTGAGATGGGGCCGAGCGAGCCGTCCGCGCGCAATGTCATTATCGTGACCCAGATCAACGACCAGTTGGTTGGCCTCCTGGTGCAATCAGTTTCCGATATTCTGTCGGTCAACAAGAGCCAAATCCAACCGACGCCTGACGTTGCCTCTGATCTGGCGAAGAACTTCGTGCGTGGGGTATTGCCGTCGGAGAACGGCATGCTCAGCCTTATCGAGATCAAAGACATCCTTCCCGTAGAGCTTGGCGAAGCAGCATGAGCGCACCCGCACCGCAATCGGCTGCGCGTCGCAGCGGTTACCGGCCACCGGCAGGTGAGCTTGTGCTGACGCAATCCGATTTTGAGCGGATCTCCAAGATCTTGCATGCGGAGACGGGTATCGCCCTGCCCGCATCAAAGTCACAGCTTGTGTCTTCGCGTCTTGCGAAGCGTTTGCGGGCATTGGGGCTGACGAAGTTTCAGGATTACTGCCACGTCATTACGGCCCCAAGTGGCGCCGCAGAGCTCGGGCATATGATCGCCGCGTTGACGACCAACGTGACACGCTTCTATCGCGAAATGCACCATTTCGACGACCTGAAGACGAACGTCTTGCCCAAGCTCATTGAGGACGCCAAAGCGCGAAAGCGGGTGCGCATATGGTCGGCTGCTTGCTCCAGCGGTGAGGAGCCGTATTCCATTGCTTTCACCCTGCTTTCTCAGATGCCTGACGCTGCATCCTATGATGTTAAGATCTTGGCTACTGATATCGATCCGGTGGTGGTGGAGCGGGCGAAAGCGGGCATCTACAGTCCCGCTGATCTTGAAGATCTACCCGAAGGTATCAGCCGTCGCTTCTTCTCTCCTGCTCCAGGCAATGCGGCGGGCGCCCTCGTCGTAAACGAAGATGCCAAGCGTCTCGTGACGTTCAAGCAACTCAATCTGATCCGGCCCTGGCCTATGTCAGGACCTTTTCAGGTCGTGTTTTGCAGGAACGTTGTGATCTACTTCGATGAACCCACCAAGCAGGAACTCTGGACCCGCATCGAGCAGATCCTGTCGCCCGATGCATCGCTCTACATCGGTCATTCCGAACGCGTTTCGGGGGCGGCTGAGCGATATTTGGCGCCAGACGGAGTGACCACCTATCGAAAACGAACCGGGGCTTATCCATGAGCAAAGTGAAAGTGGCCATCGTTGATGACTCGCCTTTGATGCGGCAACTCATCCGCTCGGCGTTGGCCGGAGATCCCGACATGGAAGTGGTGGGCGAAGCGGGTGATCCGCTTGAAGCCCGCCAAATGATCAAAACGGTCAATCCAGACGTGCTTACGTTGGATGTCGAGATGCCCAACATGAATGGTTTGGAATTTCTCGACAAGATTATGCGCTTGCGACCGATGCCGGTTGTCATGGTTTCGACTCTCTCCACCCGCGGCGCACAGGTGTCTCTCAAGGCCCTTGAGATCGGCGCATTTGACTGCGTCGCAAAACCGGTGAACGGCGACCAAAGTGCCTTTAAGGTGCTTCCCGAATTGTTGAAGGCGGCAGCAAAATCTCCAATTGGCAAAGCGCCTGTCATGCGGAGCAATGGCGTACAAGCTCCTGTAAGGCCTGAACCGCAAACATCGACTTGCAAGGATAAACTGATCGCAATTGGCGCGTCGACGGGCGGTGTTGAGGCTTTGATTGCGGTACTGCAAGAGTTTCCGGCGAACTGTCCGGCCACGATCGTAACGCAGCACATGCCGCCTATGTTCACGGAGAGATTTGCTCAGCGGCTGGACCGGCTGTGCGCTCCAAAGGTTCAAGAAGCAAAAGATCTAGCGCCCATCGAAGAGGGCAACATATTCATCGCACCAGGTGGCGACAGTCATCTTACGATCAGCTCCGATACGACGTTGCGTTGCAAGGTTCGGACAGGCCCACCGGTAAATGGGCACTGTCCGTCGGTGGACGTGATGTTTGACTCGGTGGTGCAAAAACTGGGCGGCGATGCGGTGGGGGTTATCCTGACCGGTATGGGTCGCGACGGCGCCGACGGGCTTCTCCGCTTGCGTCAGGCAGGAGCCAGAACCATCGGACAATCGGAGCAATCTTGTGTCGTTTACGGCATGCCGAAAGCAGCGATGGAGTGTGGAGCTGTGGAGCGGCAGGTGCCGTTGGACAAAATCGCAAATGAAATTCTGTGCGCCGGGTGACCACAGAGCCAAAACAAGGAGAACAAGATGCCAATCAGTGCTAGCCAATTGGATGTGATGGTGGTGGACGATACCACCGTCAGCCGTGCTTTTATTGTCGACACGCTAAACAAGATGGGGATCACCAAGGTTCGTCTGGCGAAGGACGGGCAAGCAGGATTTGACGCCTTATCGCGTCAGCCTGCGCATCTGGTCATTTCAGATTACAACATGCCGGTCATGAACGGCTTGGAGATGCTCCGCCAGATCCGAAGTTTCAAGCCGACGAGCAGGTGCGGCTTCATCTTGGTTACTGGCAACGCGAACAGCAATATTATTCAGCAAGGCCGTCAACTGGGGATGAACAACTATCTGGAAAAGCCAGTCACGGTGGCGAACCTGAAAGCACGTGTTGAAGCAATTGTCGGCAAACTTGCATGAGCCCTCAGCCTAGCAGATCCGGGCGGGTGAACGTCATACAGGGCGATTATCATGTATGCGATAACCCTGAGACAGTCTTGACGACTGTTTTGGGCTCGTGTGTCGCTGCCTGCCTGCGCGATCCGGTTTCTGGTGTGGGAGGGATGAACCATTTCCTGCTGCCGGGGCGGATAGCCGGCACGTCTACTGGGGTTGGGTCAGAGAGTTATGCCGTGCATCTCATGGAGCTCCTCGTAAACGGCTTGCTCTCAAGAGGGGCTCAGCGTCACCGGCTGCAGGCGAAGCTGTTTGGCGGCGGGAAGATGATCGCTGACCTTCCGGATGTGGGCGTGCGCAATGCGGCATTTGCCCAGAACTTCCTTACAAAGGAAGGCATCGAGTACCTAGGCGGAAGTGTGGGCGGCGAGTTGGCGCGAAGGGTTGACTTTTGGCCATCCACCGGTCGGGCTAGACAGAAGTTCGTGCAGGCCGAACACGTTCCTGCGAAGGTTGAGCCTGTGGCGCGAACGGTCCGCGAAGAGTCCGGCGACGTGGAATTATTTTAAGCGTTAGAGTTCAAAGAGGGGTTGGAAAGCGTGAGCAAAAAAGAGCTGCCTGCCAACGATGTCACAAATGTCTCAATGTCCACGGTTCTCAGCCGCATCGAAGCGGAAATACGGGAACTCGCAGACCAGTCGCGCGCGTTCCAAGCGGAAGCTGGTTCGTTGCTGGTGTCGGAAAAACCCGCTTCGGCACAAACCGCGACCGCAATCCAATCCCTGGATGCGTTGACCCAAAAACTGGATTGCCTCTCCACATATCTGGAGCAGATTTCTGCCCAGGCCCCGGCCGGGTGGTTGCTCGATATCCAAGCAGCAATCTCTGCGATCGCTCTGGAAGAATTGAAGCACAAGCTTTCCGGAGATGAGACCGATTGGTCTGATGTCGCAAAAGCCAGTAACGGCTGCGAGTTCTTTTAGACAGCCGCTCCACTTCACAACATTTGTAGATTCATTCGTGGCCCACGAGGCTACGCCTCTTGCCGTTCGCCAGGAGTAAGACAAAAAAGAACCGCGCCTGAAATCCATCAGGCGCGGCCCTTCGTGTTGGTGTTCGGTTATCTTACCTGAACAGGGAGAGGATGTTCTGGCTGCCGGAGTTGGCAATTGAGAGCGACTGGATGCCCAGCTGCTGCTGAACCTGCAGGGCCTGAAGCCGTGTCGATTCCTCATTCATATCCGCGTCGACCAACTGGCTGACGCCTCGTTCGATCGCGTCCATAAGGTTCGATACAAAGTCTGCTTGAAGCTCAATGCGCTTGCTCGTGGCACCGAGGTTACTTGCACCTGTGGTGATCAAGCCGAAAGCTGTATCCACGGCTTGGATCATGTCTTCAAGGTCCGTCAAATCGGCGGCTGAGTCCGTCAAGCTTGCGATATCCAACGTAGCCACGGTGAACGTTGCCGAGCTGGTTGTGGTGTAAGATGTGTCCAGAATGCCAGTGGATGTAGCACTTGCATCGAACAACACCGTTGCCGTGATATCCAGACTGATCGTGTTGACGGCGACCGTTGCACCGGTTCGTGTGAACGAGGCCACAATGGTCTTGGTGGAGTTATAGCCAGCGGCGCTGGAATCAACCGAGAGATAATTCTCGCCGTTGAACGATGCGCTGCCAGAGATGCTTTGCAACTGACTTTGCAGCTGACTGATTTCTGACTGAATGGCCACACGGTCAACACCGGGCTCGCGAGCCGCCACCAATTTGGTCTTGATCTCGTCAACCACACTGATGGTGCTTTCCAAAGCGGTATAGGCGACATCAACAGTTGCCGAACCCAGACCCAGAGCATCTTGCACGGTGGAGAGTGCCGCGTTGTCGGACTTCATCGTTGTGGCGATGGAGAAATACGCGGCGTTGTCGGCCGCCGTTGAAACGGCGAGGCCGGTGGAGATGCGGTTCTGCGTCTCCAAGAGGGCTTTGTTGGTTTGATTAAGGGATTGCAGCGCAGTCATCGCTGCGACGTTGGTCTTGATACTGTTCATTTATACAAACTCACTGACTAAGCTAGTTACGTTACTGAGTACTTCCGGATCGGCCGGAATAGCAGAACAGCATCATGCAACTGGAACCATACTCATCCGCGTCCCAGACTGCTATAGAGGGATGATTAACCATAACTCGTTTCAAATTGTTTAAGAGCAATTATGGTAAACAAACACCATCCATGAGCACGGGCCCTTGCTGGAAATGCGTGAGTTTTCAGTGCTGGAGGAATGCTTCCGCGCCGCGCAGGTCATGCTCATATCGCGTGCGAGCGAGGCGGAAAAGCTCAATGGCGGAGAGAGAGGGATTCGAACCCTCGAGACGGTTTCCCGCCTACACGCGTTCCAGGCGTGCGCCTTCGACCACTCGGCCACCTCTCCATTGAGGATGGGGGAATATACTCATAGAAGCGCCGCGTGCAAGCACATGCGAACACAAAAAGCTGATTAGCCGCCATCCTTGTTTAAATGTGCTAGGATACCTACGTCTCCGACGTTTGATGACGCTCAGAAGCATGGAGGACTTGACCGATGTTTCTCTTTAATCCCAAAAAAGTGCGTATGCCCTCAAGCGATGAAGCGTTACCCGGGCGGGCGAACGCGATCCCCACCGCAAGCCGTCATTATGTGAACGGTAATCCGCTAAAGGGGCCTTATCCGGATGGTTTCCGCCAGATCATGTTTGGCCTGGGCTGCTTCTGGGGTGCGGAGCGCAAGTTTTGGGAAATTGATGGCGTTTGGACCACCGCTGTAGGGTATGCCGCAGGACTCACGCCTAATGCCACTTACGAAGAGGTGTGCTCTGGGCGTACAGGTCACAATGAGGTGGTTTTGGTGGTCTATGACCCAGCCAAAGTGCCGCTGGAGACGTTATTGAAGGTGTTCTGGGAAAGCCACGATCCCACGCAAGGTATGCGCCAGGGCAATGATGTCGGCACGCAATACCGCTCCGGAATCTACACCTATGATGATGAAGACAAGGCTTTGGCGGAGAGTTCTCGCATGGCCTATCAAACAGCGTTGGATGCTCGCGGATTGGGCAAGATTACCACCGAGGTGCTTAGTGCGCCGGAGTTCTACTTCGCTGAAGATTACCACCAACAGTATCTGGCCAAAAATCCGATGGGCTATTGCGGATTGGGTGGCACGGGTGTGTCTTGCCCGATCGGTCTGTCAGTTGCAGCGGAGTAGACGTCAGGACCGTATCGAAGACCCGCTAAGTGTGGAGTGCGTGAGAGCTGCTGAACTGCCGGGCAAAACGTATTTTGCCACCAGGTTGTGGGTGATGTTCATGCCCGATAGCCACACCACGAGGAACGCCACGGCGGCGAACGGTGTAGGCCTGCTCCTGCGCGTGAACTCTCCGACCAAAATTACGAGGTAGGCGCAGGGGATAACGGCCAATCCGTTTGCATAGATCGCCCATCTTACGTCGATAATCAGAACAACGATGGCGGCGATAAGACTGCCTAGCATGAGCGCCCATGCCGAGCGTCCGCCCTCCCTCAGAATTGCAATGCTCGCCGCACCGACGCCTATCGCTGGCGTTGCCAGCAAGATGTAGGCGCTGTGGGGATCACGGCTCAGGACGCTAAAGAGGCTAAACGTCTCCAGCAGGAAAGAGCCCTGTTGATGTGTCGCCGTTAGCAGACAATCTGGATTGATTGCCAAGCTTCCGGTCAGGGCAAGCAGCGCAACGAAGCCAATGCACCCGAGCCTTTTTCGAAGGGATGAGAATTCGGTTGCTGTCTTCGCCAGATGGGCAAGCCCGAGGCCCGCCACGATCGCAGGTGCAAGGTATGCCGGTGAACCTGGCCCACATGACAATGAGGCAACTGCCCAGTCTGGTTGATAAGACACGCCAAGTACGAACGTTCCGGATGCGATACTATATCCGAAACATAGGGTTTTTTGGGTAACTAAACCGCCATGCTCACCGCGGTTCACGGCCCAATCTCCGGCAAACCAGATTGCCGCGATCACAGCAAATGGTGCTGTCTGCGGGGCTGCTACGAGGAGCGCGGACGCACAGAGCCCTGCGCCTATGCCCAGTTTTGCCATTTGACGCCCATAAACGCTGAATGCCATGAGGCCCATCAACAAAACCAGCTGAAAGGCATCAACACCAGACCGGTCGGGAACAAATGGTGCGAGCACGACCACCGAAACACTGCAGAAGCTGAGTGCGATCAACATGCCGCGCTTGCCAATGAGTTGGAGTGCGCAGCAGGCAGCAGCAGCTATGAAGGTGAGAAGCAGCGCCAGGGACCAAACCTGATTCGTCCACGAGATGGTTGTTCCAACTGAGCTGTCAGATGAAAACCAGGCGCCGGGCCAAATCTGATGGGTGGGAGCCAGAAGTAAGAACGTGGCCGGCAAGAGCCAGGCTAGGAACAAAATGGGCAAGTCTTGGCGATCCAAGGATACCCGGGCAATGGGCTGCATGTCGCACTCAACCCCCTACTAAAAACCCGAAGGCAGCTAAGTGCTGAAGACACCACACAATGATTGCCCTCAGGTAAAGACGGTTGGTTCTTGAGATTTCAAGAGCCTGGGGCTAGCCATTGCGACGTAGAGGTCAGTTTTCGTCCATTTTTAGCGCGGCGATAAAAGCATCTTGTGGAATGTCTACCTTACCAAACTGGCGCATCTTCTTTTTGCCGGCCTTCTGTTTGTCCAGAAGCTTGCGCTTTCGGCTGACGTCCCCGCCGTAGCATTTCGCTGTTACGTCCTTGCGGAGAGCGCCGATGGTTTCCCGGGCCACGATCCTGCCACCAATCGCAGCTTGGATAGGGATTTTGAACAGATGGCGCGGAATCAGGTCCTTCAGTTTCTCGCACATCACCCTGCCACGTTGTTCGGCCCGGGCTGAGTGAACGATTACCGACAAAGCATCCACCGGCTCGGCATTGACCAAGACCTGCATTTTCACCAGGCTTTCCGGCTCATAGCCGATCATTTGATAGTCAAAGCTGGCATATCCCCGCGAGATGGATTTCAGGCGGTCGTAGAAATCGAATACCACCTCATTGAGCGGCAGTTCATAGATCACCATGGCGCGCGCACCCGCATAGGTCAGCTCTTTCTGGCGTCCTCGCCGATCCTCACACAGCTTCAGCACGGCACCCAGATGCTCATCGGGCACAAGGATGGTGGCTTGGATCCAAGGCTCTTCAACGCGGTCGATCTTGACCACGTCCGGCATGTCCACAGGGTTGTGCAGTTCAATCACCGATCCGTCCGTCATGTAAACATGGTAGATCACCGATGGTGCGGTCGTGATGAGGTCGATGTTGAACTCACGCTCGATGCGCTCGCGAATGATCTCCAAGTGCAGCAAGCCCAAAAAGCCGCAGCGGAAACCGAAACCGAGCGCCGCAGAGGTTTCCATCTCAAACTCAAAGCTTGCATCGTTGAGGCGCAGTTTGGCCATGGCATCGCGCAAGGTTTCAAACTCGCTCGTATCCACTGGGAAAAATCCGCAGAAAACAACCGGTTGGGCAGGCTGAAATCCGGATAAGGCTTCAGCGCACTCGCGTTTCTCTTCTGTGACCGTATCGCCAACGCGGGTATCGGCCACCTGTTTGATCGCAGCGGTGAAAAAGCCGATCTCGCCAGGCCCAAGCGAGCCGATCATTTCCTGTTTGGGGCGGAAGATACCCACGCGGTCCACCGGATAGGTCGCGCCGGTTGACATCAGCTTGATCCGTTGGCCTTTCTTCAGGACACCGTCGATGATGCGCACCAACACCACAACGCCGAGATAGGCATCATACCAACTGTCAACCAGCAGCGCTTTGAGAGGAGCGGTGGCATCGCCCTTGGGGGCAGGCAGCTCCGTGACGATTGCCTCGAGGACGTCGGGCACTCCGACGCCTGTTTTGGCCGAAATCTCAATCGCACCCGTGGCGTCTAGACCGATAACATCTTCGATCTGCTGCCGGATTCTATCCGGTTCGGCTGCAGGCAAATCCACTTTGTTGAGCACCGGCACGATCTCATGGTCGTTTCCAATGGCCTGATACACATTGGCGAGCGTTTGTGCCTCCACACCCTGGCTCGCGTCCACCACAAGAATGGAGCCTTCACACGCACTGAGCGAACGGTTCACTTCATAGGCAAAATCCACGTGACCGGGCGTGTCGATCAGATTTAGAACGTAAGCCTCGCCGTCCTTGGCTTTATATTCCAACCGCACTGTCTGTGCTTTGATGGTTATGCCGCGCTCGCGCTCCAGGTCCATATTGTCCAGGACCTGCTCGGTCATTTCGCGCGCAGACAGGCCGCCACAGATTTGGATCAGGCGGTCAGCCAGCGTTGATTTCCCGTGGTCGATATGAGCGACGATGGAGAAATTGCGGATATGTGAAATGTCTGTCATTAGCAGCGCTCTTTGACAACGCAATTAGGGTGCCGTCAAGCGGTCATTACACCTCAGTGCGGCAAATCTCTGGAGTTCAGGCGAATGCTTGAAACCTTTCCAGCGAAAATGGTTCCAAACGTTCGTGCAATTGGCCCTCCACGATGCTTTCAGCCATCAAACTGCCAACAATCGGAGCCAGCGACACCCCACTATGGGTGGCGATCACATGCAGTCCTTTGGACCCCGGCAACGGGCCCACCAAGCTCATGCCATCCTCAGGATATGGCCGCACCCCAACGCCCAACCGGCACGCGTCGATGCAGCTTTCGCCCACAAACCCTGGAATGATCCGTTTTGTGCGCCGAAGAAGGTCAATAGCTGCTTCGCGCAGGTTCTGGGCGCTCTGGTCCTCAGCGATACGGCCGTCAATGTCGTCTGCACCCAGCCGCAAACCCCCGCCGGCTTCGGTTTGCACATGAAACTCCTCGGCACCAGACATGTAGACCACACTGCGCACCAGCCTGTGAGGTGCCGTGCTCGGCGTGGTGACGAGCAAGCCTGGCACCTTCCGCATGGGGAAACGCGCCGCAAACCCGTCGTACCCGGTAAGCGTGCTCAACACTT
>JANQOW010000152.1 GCA_028285595.1 Hyphomicrobiales bacterium | reverse complement strand
ACGGGTGAGCGCCTGGCAGTGCGGCTTTCACATGCTTTGACGTCTGATCGACCGAAGCCGCCCGCCGCACAGAGCGATCTGCGCGCAGCTACGGTCGCGTTACGAAAGGCCGCGCGCTACCTTCTGCGCGTCGAAAGACGCCTCGACCAGCGCGGCGAGCGCAGAACATGAAGGCGAGCTCTCAAAACTGTGCTGCAGGACCAAACGCATTTCTGCCTCCGCCACACCGTCTGGTGCCCCCGGGGGCCGGACCACGTCGTGATCCAGCGCTACTTTACACTCCTAAGTGGTTCGTGAAGCGTCAGGTCCTTAATGCCGAACGCTATGTTGAAGGCCTTGCGCCATTGGGCGAAAAAGAGTTCGGCAGCGGCAGCGCGGCTCCTAGCAAAGCCCATATCAGGTCAGCCAACGCCCTGTTCATTGAGTTACACAAGATGCTGCAACAGGACGTTGCACAATTTTCTGAGGCTGGTGCGATACTCACCAAAGGTGCGCCCCCTGGCAGCTTTGCGACTTTCCTAAAGCTGAAGGACAAAATCTACGCTCAATCTAAAGAGGCTGAGCGTTTGTTGGCCCTCTACCGTGGCATCTTCCAACAGCGCGCCGGGCATTTTGGATCAAAGCTTGCCGCTATGGACCGCATAGCACTCGATTGCTACCAGGCCGTATGGCTGGGACTGGCTCGCGCCCGGTCTGTTCCGGCACCTGCGCCATTTGCGTATGTGGAGGATGGCCGTGGGCCGGCGACCTATCGGCGTGGGGTGAAACTGAGCAAGCTCGGCCGCCGTCCCAACCCGTTTCCGCTTGTGAAAATTCCGCAACACCGGCTGCACAATCCCTGGACCCTCGGCGCTGTGCCGCATGAAGTTGCTCATAACCTGCAAAATGATTTGGGTCTTTGGAAGGTTCTCCCCAAACGCATTCGCGCGGCGATGGTTGGAAAGCTGCCCGAGGAGGCGCTCCGCATATGGGTGCGGCTGCACAAGGAAACGTACGCCGACCTCGTGGGAACATTGCTGATCGGTCCGGCCTATGTGACGTCGCTAATTGACGTGGTTGGCAAGAGGCCAGAGGCGGCGGCACAGTTTAATCCAAGAGGTGTCCATCCCACTCCGATTGTCAGAGTGCCATTGAATTGCGCTCTCTTGCGCCGGATGGGGTTCACGCCCGAAGCCGATGCCTTTGAGAGCACATGGCGGAAGCTCTATCCTGACCACCTCCGCGCCGCTCTTCCTAAAGAGTATCGCAGAACTTTGACTGAGGGCATGGAGATTATGGTCGCCGTTTGTTGTTACACTCGCGAGCAGGCCTATGGTGGACGAGAGCTGTCGCAGGTCATCCGGTTCTCACATCGCGACGTCGGTTTGGTGAAAGAGGCTGCCGAACGATTGCTCAAGGGTGAGAACACCGGCGTTCTGCCTGAAAGATTTTTAATCGCCGCCGCACAAATCGCTTTCCGCACCAAAGGCGCCAAACCAAGCCAAGTGGCACGCAATTTTTATATGGCGCTGGGGAGGAGTTGAGATGGCCCAGGGCAGCCCGGATAACATCGCAAAAAAGTTGGCTAGTCTCCAAGATGTGTTGCAGAGCACGCGTGAGCGAATAGCAGAAATGACGGATTCAGGCGTTGAGGCCGGCGAGGCACGCTCGATTGAGCTCTTGCAGGCCGGGCTCCAGATCGCACTGTCGAATTTGCCGCCCATTCATGATGCCACCGAAGCCAACGACCGGGCCACGGCGCTGGAACTTGCCATTGAGCTCCAGAACCATGTGCAAAAAGACATCGCCCGACCGCAAATTCTTGATGACCTTGCTGGTGTGGCTGCAGAGGCGGAAGAGGAGCTGCGGCGGCGTGTGGGACGTCACCGCAAACCGGTCAAAAAATTTATCGAGAACACCCGGGCCCTCAGGGCAGATATCGAAGATATCACCGGTGCTGCGGAGAGCGCCGCCCGTGACATCACTGCCTGGGCGTCGAAGGATATTCCAAAGGAGAGTGATATGGCCCACGATGACGACAATCTCAAAGGGATCGAAAACGCCATTCAACAATTGGGCAGGCAGCTGTCCTTTGCAACTGCGAGTGGATCGCCAGCCTCAACCGGTTCAACCGGCACCGGCAGATTCCGCACGGTGACCGGACAGATGGCTGCAACACTCGATGCTCTCGGGATGCCCCATCACGGCGTGCAGTTTGCCACGGAAAAAACCACCGACATGGCCCGCGATGCGTTGATCGAAAACTTGCTGTCCGAGTTTCAGGAGAGCGAACGCAACGGCAACACGGTATATACGCTCGGTGGGAGCAGACGCAGGACCACGACCGCCGAAGAGGGGCGACTGCTCGCGGGCGCCGCCAAATCTGCTGCACGGCGCGTGCGGGCCGAGGCCGACAACATCCTAGATATTCTGGACCGGCTGCCGGATCTGAACCGTTTTCAGATTCAGCCAGGCGCCCTTTCACCAGCAGATGCCCGCAAAGAGGTGGCCGAGCGCTTCCTTGATCTCGACGAAGTCATGGCGGATCCCTATGGGGTCAATATCGCACGTGCTGTCTTCGCCCTAAGGCGCGTTTTTAAGGGGCTAATGGACTATTTCGATTATGCCAATCTGGAACCGGAATTCATGGTTGCCGTTTGCGACTTGCCGCAAATAGAGCTGATACCCGAAACCCTACTGCCCATCCGAGATCCAGACGAACTGTCCAAGCGGCGCAGTCCGTCGGTGTCCGAAGAGTTGACCCATGAAATCGGAGAACTTGCAGCAGCCTTTAATGAGGTGATGGAAGATGTCTTGTCACCACTTCTCAACAAGTTGGGCAGCGCGGCAGTGCGGCTGGAGCTCTATCTAACCAGCGCCTACAACTCAGCCCGCAACTACCGTGATGTTCTGGTGCGCACCGGTACATCGTTACCAGAGCAAGATTTGCTCTCCTTCAAGACCCAGGTTCGGGCCGTTCTGCCGGCATCGATGAGCGACAACACGACCGGATCTGGGCCTGAGCTGGAACTATCCATCGACCAGGTGATGGATTGGATCATGGAAGTTGCAGAACCGTTCACCGGTGCAAGCTTTCGAGCGAACATGCGCGAACGGCGCAGTTTGATGATCTTGGCCGATGAGCTGAAGGGACAGAGCGTGGCGCTTGCCAGTTTGATGGATAGTGGTCAGACGCTCGGCTTTGCCGTCAGTTTGTACGGTCCGATACGGCAGCTGGAGGAGCTCAAATACTATGTCGACGAAGCGCAGGTGCAGGCCGCCACACTGGCCGGTCAGTCACACGCACAGGCAGTTTAAGGAGGACCAAATATGACCGACAAACGTATCGACACGATCGGCGAGTTAAACGGGGTCCTTGGACGCCTCCAGCAGCTCAGAGCGCAAATGGTCGCCGACGCCCGCGATGAACTGGCCGAAAAGCCGGGACAAGCGGAATTGATCAATCAATACATCTCCGAGGCCGAGGGCGCCATCATGGCAGCGCTCAAACCCCAGCCCGGCGATCCCAAGACCGATGGCGGGTTAGCGAACATGATCGGACTGGGCAACAACATCCCAGATTTGCCTGGCGGCGCGGCGTCTGCACCACTAGTGCCCGATTATGACGATCAGGTTAGCCGCGCTCGTAACTCGGCCATCGCTGACCTCTACTACCTCTACCAGATGGAAGCCGTGGGCACTTTCCGCGCGGTGCAGAAGCTGCAACAACTTTTCAGGTCCGGCGAGGTGCGACTGTCAGACGGGCCTGGCGCTATGGCCCTCTTCCAGTTCGACCGCAAGCGCGTGCTTCGTTACACGCTTTCCGATCGGCGCGCGGCCTATCGCAAGGTGTTCGGTTACACCGATTCCACACCTCCCGCAGGGGCCGTGCCGAACCAAGCGTTCCACATGTTGTTGACAAACTTTTGCCGCCACGTGTCAAACTTCTTCCAGGACAAGCGTGTCAGCGAAGTTGTGAAGCCTGACAACACACGTGAGAATTTTGGCTCGATGTCGGTGGTGCGGCGCGCGGGCCTCGATTTGCGTCACAACCTTAAGCAGGTCAGTTACGGTCATATTGCCGTGTTGCGATCTGAGGTGATGGTGCTGTTGCGAGACGCATTCGACATCCTCAATTCAGATGACATCAAACGCATCTTCGGAGCGGCCGCCGGCTGGGAAGTGATGGAAGATGTTCTGAAGCAGCATCTGAAGGAGCAGCCCTTGACATCGCAGCGTCACCGCATGGCTGTGACCGGACGCGAAACGATCCGCTGGCTGGGCGAGGACCACATTCTAACCGATGTGCGGACCGATTTTGAGGCACTTCTGGAGGCGATCGTGGATGCTTGTGATGACTGGCTGACGAGCGCGGAATCGCTTGGGCTGCGCAAGCGTGCAATCAACGCCGGCGGCGCGCAAGTGATCGATTTCCGCCCGACCGCACGTCGCAGGCGTGCGTGAGTTCAAACAGGGGTAGTGGGGGCACGGCTGTTTAGGACAAGTCCTACGTACAGGAGAGGCCCAAATGTTAGTTCAAAAGCCGGTTGAAGACCTTAGTAAACTACAGCAGCGATCGGAGCCCCAACCTGGTGCAGAAATCTTGCCCGGGCTCGACCTTTTAACGGCCCGAGAATTTGAAATTGCAAAGCTGGTGGCCAAGGGGTTTTCCAACAAGGAAGTAGGCCAGATCCTCGACATCAGTCATTGGACCGTTGCGGCGCATCTGAAATCGACCTTTCTGAAGCTCAGGCTGAAGCGCCGAGCTGAACTGGTCTATGCACTACGCTGGCTAATTTGATTGACGATGGGTCGGGAAGCCGTTGGGCAAATCGCCCAAGCTCGCGCACGACTGTCGCGAGCTTTGATGGTGGTTCCTGCCAACTGAGTTCAACAGATCGGCGATACCGGTGCAAACCCTCGAAACAGTCCCCTCTTGGTGCGTAAAACGGCTTTTAATGTCGGGATCTTAAACACTTTCCCGGGCCAGAATCGTGTTCCGGCATTCACTAATCTGAACCTTTTGCGGAAAGACTTCAAGGTTTCGAGTTCTCGGCCATTGTAGGCTTGAGTCTTGTTATAGATCCGCCTGGTCACTCCGTTAAGACTATCGCCTGGTTTGAGCGTGTAGAGCCTCGTTCCATCCGATAGCAGCGGGCCGCATTTGCCACGTGGCGGCGGGGACCCAAATCGACCGAACTCGTCGGCG
>JANQOW010000142.1 GCA_028285595.1 Hyphomicrobiales bacterium | reverse complement strand
AGCAGACGCGAAAACCCGGTCAAGCGATTCCATATGACAAAGAACTGCTCTAGAAGGCGGTGATGTCTTCATCCCCCTCCCCCAACCGGCTGCGCGGCGGCTTGATCTTTACGCTTGGCGCCCTCTCCTTTGCCTACGCATTCCTGCAGCGCGTGGCGCCCAGCGCCATGGTGGCCGACCTGATGCAGAGCTTTCAGGTGGGTGCGGCGGTTCTGGGCAATCTGTCGGCCATCTATTTCTACGCGTACGTGGCGCTGCAAATGCCCATCGGGGCGCTGGTGGACCGGTGGGGCCCGCGCCGGATCATCACCGGGTTTCTGCTGCTAGGCGCGGCGGGCAGCGCAGTGTTCGGCTTTGCCACCACAATCGAGCAGGCGTATCTGGGACGCCTGCTCGTGGGCATCGGCGCAAGCTGCGGCCTGATCGCCCCGCTGGCGCTGGCCGCCAAGTGGTTCCCGCCGCACCGGTTTGCCTTTCTGTCCGGCACGGCCATGCTGTTCGGTGTTGCGGGCGGCTTTATCGGCCAGGGTCCGTTTGCCGGCCTCGTCACCACGTTTGGTTGGCGCCCGGCCATACTGGGCGCGGCCGTGTTCGCGGCTGTGCTTGCCCTCATCACGTGGATCGTCGTGCGCGACAGACCGCCGGGCGTGGCTGAGACGCCGGCCGGGGCCCCGGTGTCCCTGCTTGCCGGCATGGGCCGGGTTCTGCGCAGTGGAGAGGCCTGGGCCCTCGGCTTCGTGGCCACGGCGAGCACGGGGCCCATGCTGGCGTTTGGCGCACTTTGGGGCGTTCCTTACATGGCCGAGCGGTTCGACCTCTCGCGCACGGATGCTGCGTTCTACACCTCATTGATGCTGGCGGGCTGGGCTGCCGGCGCGCCTTTTGGCGGCTGGGTTTCCGATGCCATCGGCCGGCGCAAACCCCCGCTTATGATCAGCACGTCCCTGTCTACGGTGCTGGTGCTGGTGGTGTTCTACGGACCGGACCTGCCGCTCGTGCCCACGACCATCCTCCTCATATTGATCGGCTTCCTGGGGGCCTGGATGGCCAGCACCTATGCCTATGCCCGGGAAACGGTTTCACCGCAAATCCATGGGGCCGTGACCGGCTTTGTGAACATGATGACCGTTGCTTCGGGAGCCCTGCTGCAGCCTGTGGTCGGCGTGCTGCTCGACTGGCAGTGGGACGGCGCCCTTGAAGACGGCGTCAGGGTCTATACGCGTGCCATGTATGAAACGGCCTTTTTGAGCATTGCCGGCTATTGCGCGCTGGGTATCGTGGCCATCTTGTTTGCCCGTGAGACGTTCTGCCGGCAGCGGCCGGGGACGGTGGACGGCTGAACATCCCAGAAATGTTCCGTGGACTGGCTAATTTCAGTCACACTTGAATGGCACGCTCAACCGCGAGTGGGGCGTGTTGAAAGAGGAGGCTCTCCCATGAGAAAGCCATTGATTACCGCGTTTGCCGTTCTTGCGCTCACCGCAACAGCCTATGCCGGACAGTGTCCTGCAGATATGGCCGCAATCGATGCCGCTTTGCAGACGGCCGAACTGTCTGAAGCCGATAAGGCAAAGGTGATGGAGCTGCGTGCCAAGGGTGAAGAACTTCACGAAGCCGGCAACCATGGCGACTCCGTCGCCACCCTGGCCGAAGCCAAAGCAATTCTCGGCATTGAATGACACCCTGAGTGCGGCTCCCACACCGACGGTGTGGGCTGTGCTACCATTCTTTGAATAGGTCCCCTAGACTTGGCGCTGTCACCACATGGGGAGAAACAGCGTCATGTTTTCAGAGAATGTCAAAGCGCAGATTGTGAGCACCCTGCTTAACGGCACCGTTGCGGCCGCCTTGGTGGCCGGCGGCTTTGGGCTGTGGCAAACGACATTAAAATCAAAGCAGAAAAAGCAAATAAACGAACAGGCTGCGGAGCTGGAGGTCAAGACACAGTTTGTCAAAACGGTGCTGAACTTCGACCGGCAGAGGAACAAAAACACCTTCAGCGCCTTCAGAACAATGCACGAGCTCGGCCTGCTTGATAAGAAACGCTGGAACGACCACGTGCAGAACAACTTGAGCAGTCTGCCGCGGTTCTATCACAGCGCCTTCATCTGGAGCATCTTCCACCCCAAAGTGAAAGACATTAAGCACGCCTTCCACACGCTGAAATTCTACCAAACCGACCCCTCAAAAGAAGGCAAAGAGGCGGGCGTGGTGAACCCGGAGTTCGTGCATGCCACGCTTTTGCTTCAGCATTACAGGTGCAGGTGGCCCGATCCCAAGACAGCTCCAACCGCATCCTCCGAACCGCAGGACGACCCCTGCTGGAGCAAGGCAGACGGCATCATGGGGCCGAAATCATTGCTTTATCTCAGCTTGCTCATGAAGGCGCGCGGGCACGCGTTCGATCTTCAGTGAGCTTGGGAGCTAGTTTGTCAGGCGCTTGACCGGCAGGCCCGTCTTCAGCCAGCCGGGACCGGCAGCGCTGCCCAGCATGCCCTCAGACACATCCACAACATTGGTGAACCCATATTTGGTCAACTGTCCCTGGAGCCAGCGCGAGCGGCCTCCGGTGGCGCAGATGAGCGCAATTGTGCGGGACTTGTCGTTTCCGGCGGCCTCTATGAGCTTCTCAATGAAGCCGGGCTTATGCATGGAGATCGGCCGGGCCGAGGCGCCAAGGCCGGTTTGTTTCCACTCTCCGTCGGTGCGGATATCCACCAGCAAAATGTCGCCCTTCGTGGCGCGTTCATGGGCATCGGCAGCCGACATCCGTTCGCTTGCCCAGGCGCGTGAGGTGATCAAGGCCGGGCCTGCGGCCAAAGCGGCTATGAGGAAATGGCGACGGGTCCGCATGGGGCAATCATCTTTCGCAGTTGGTCTTCGCCACGGCCTATAGCACGGGCGACCGGTTCGTGCGCCTCACACTTGCGCGAGCGCTTGTTAGGTCGTGAAGAGCGCGTTGTATTGGCTGCGAAGCTCAGCCTTCTGCACCTTCCCCATGGCATTGCGCGGCAGGTTATCATGCACGAACACGCGCTTGGGCACCTTAAACTTGGCCAACCGGTCCGACAGCGCACCGATGACCTCAGCCTCCTGAACGCCGGCCCCCTCATTGGCAGTGACAATGGCCACCACCCCTTCGCCAAAATCGGGATGAGGCACGCCGATTACCGCCGATTCCCCGATCCCGGCCAGTTCGTCCAGCTCGCTCTCCACCTCTTTGGGGTAAACGTTGAAGCCGCCGGAGATGATCAGATCCTTCGCCCGGCCCACGATCGTGACGCGCCCATCGGCCTCCATCTGCGCCATATCGCCGGTGATGAAATAGCCATCGGGGCGGAACTCCTCGGCCGTCTTTTCCGGCATCTGCCAATAGCCGGAAAAGATGTTCGGCCCCTTGGCCTCTAAGACGCCGATTTCGCCTGGGCCCAGGATTGAACCGTCATCGCCGGCAATACGCACCGTGACATCCGGCAAGGCGTAACCCACCGTGCCGGCCCGGCGCTCGCCGTCATAGGGGTTCGACGTAATCATGCCCGCTTCGGTCATGCCATAGCGCTCAAGTATGCGGCTGCCCGTGCGCTCTTCAAACTCCACATGGGTTTCTGCCAACATGGGCGCAGAACCGGAGACGAAGAGCCGAATGGTGCGGCAGGCTTCCGCACCGAACGCCTCGAGCGCCAGGAGGCGGGTGTAGAACGTGGGGACCCCCATCATGACGGTGGCTTCAGGCAACAAAGACAGAACCTGGCCTGCGTCAAACTTCTGCAGCCAGATAATCTCAGACCCGTTCAGGAACGCCGTGTTCAAGGCCACATAGAGGCCGTGCACATGGAAAATCGGAAGCGCATGGAGCAGGACGTCTCCCGGCTCAAAGTGCCAGATCCTGTGTAAGGCCAAGGCGTTTGAGGACAGATTGTCATGGGTGATCATGGCGCCCTTGGAGCGGCCCGTGGTGCCGGACGTATAGAGCAGGCCCGCAAGATCATCTGGTGCACGCTGGGCCGTCTCATGGACCGCCGACTGCCCTTCAGCGAGGTCCTTCAAGGTGCCGGCGCCTGACGGTGCCATGGTGTGCACGCTGCCCACCCCGTGCGTGGCCGCCATGTGCTGCAAGGCCTCGATCCGGGCCGGGTCACACACCACCAAAGAGGGTTTGGCATCTGAGATGAAATAGTCCACTTCGGCGGCTGTATAGGCGGTGTTGAGAGGCTGATAGACCGCCCCCATTTTCAAGGTGGCCAGATAGAGAAGAACATTCTCCAGAGACTTTTCCACCTGAACGGTGACCCGGTCGCCGGGCTTAACGCCTTCCGTCTCCAAAGCGTTGGCATAGCGTGCAACTTCAGCTCTCAAGTCTGCATAGCTTACCGGATCTCCCGGAACGGGCCGGAACGCAACGCGGTCGCCAGCAGCTTCAAAGCGCTCTTCCAAAAGGCTATAGAGATTTGCGTTGCCCATATCAGATCACCAATTTACGAGAAAAATTAAGCAGCGATCATATATACTGGCGCGGTGTTCTGCCGCCACTGGTTATTGTCATTTTTCTGTTGAATTGCCCTGGCACAGACATTCGAAAGGGATTTTGAGCATGGCGTCTTCGTTCTTTCGCGACTTGCTGGACCAGATCGTCGAGCGCGGCCGGGCGCTAAAAGCGTTCTCGCTCGGCGGAGGCGGCCACGACGGCACCATCGAAGCGCTCTCCCAAGGGCTCCTGTCCGGACGCGGCGAAAGCTCCGGCATGGTGGTGGCGCGCCATATTCTGGCGATATTTGATCTGTTGTCGGACGATGAGAAGACCGAGTATTTCCACTTCCTGAATGATGTCCTGGTGCCCGACGATGAGGCGCTGAAAGCCGCCGCCGCGGCCTATCTGGAAACCCCGTCCAGACAGCAGATGATGCAGCTCGCCAAAGCGGTGGAATCGCCGCGCCAGGAACTGTTCCGCCGGCTCAACCTCGCGCCCGGAGGCACGGCCCAGATCGTGCGCATGCGGGCCGAATTGCTGAAGCGCCTGAAGGCGCATCCCGAGCTCAAGCCCGTGGACGATGACATGGCGCACCTGTTCGGCTCGTGGTTCAACCGCGGCTTCCTCGTGATGCGCCGGATCGACTGGTCGACCCCGGCCACCATTCTGGAAAAGATCATTGAGTATGAGGCCGTCCACGAGATTAAGGGTTGGGATGACCTCAAGCGCCGCCTTAACCCTAAGGACCGGCGATGCTATGGCTTCTTCCATCCTTCGTTGGTCGATGAGCCGTTGATCTTCGTGGAAGTGGCGCTGACCCGCGGCATCTCCGGCGCGATCCATGATGTGATCAGCGAGGAAGATGAGGCCGAAGCCCTCGATCCGGATACGGCGGTGTTCTACTCCATCTCCAACTGTCAGAAAGGCCTTGCCGGTATTTCCTTCGGCAACTTCCTGATCAAGCAGGTGGTGAGCGATCTCTCAAAGGAGATCGACAGTCTGAACACCTTCGTCACCCTGTCGCCCATCCCCGGCTTCATGCGCTGGCTGGAGGGCCTGCGCGAGGCGGGCGAGATCGATGCGCGCGAGCTGTCTCTGTTGGATCACAGCACCTGGCCCAGCAAGAAGGATGCAGAAAAGCGCCTGTCTGACGTGTTGCTGCCGCTGGCGGCCCGGTACTTCCTGCAAGAAAAGCGCGGGGACGGCAAACCGCTTGATCCGGTGGCCCGGTTCCATTTGGGCAATGGGGCGCGGCTGGAGCGGCTCAACTGGCTGGCTGATCTGTCGGACCGGGGGCTGGAGCAGTCCGCCGGTATGATGGTGAACTATCTTTATGATCTGGATTATATCGAACGCAATCACGAGGCGTACGCCGAGCAAGGGGTCATCGCCGCAGCCTCTTCGGTCAGCCGTCTCGTGCCGGCGAAGGCGGCCGGAGCGGTGAAAGAGCGCGAATCGGCATGAGTGCAACCCGATGCTCGGAATGCGCGTGTTGCCCCTTTTCGCTTGATTCTGCGAAACGAACCCAATTTCTCGTAAAGCCTTGCTGCGAAACGGAAATTCGGCCTATTTGGCCCTAAGGGTTTACTTTCGACCGCGCCCCGTCCGTCATCCCGACATTTCCCCCGTCATCCCCGCTTTTCCACTCCGTCATCCCCGCTTTTCCACTCCGTCATCCCCGCTTTTCTACTCCGTCATCCCCGCGAAAGCGGGGACCCAGGGCCACTGGCTCAGGCACTGGCGGCCTCTGGGTCCCGGATATTTTGCTGGCGCAAAATTCCGGGATGACGGTAATGATGCGTCCTTCCTCCATCTCTGTCCGTTATCCCCCTTTTCTTCCCGTCATCCCCGCGAACGCGGGACCCAGGGGCGACAGAGTTCCGCTGCTTCTGGGTCCCGGATATTTTGCTGGCGCAAAATTCCGGGATGACGAGGGGAACCGCGCGCTACTCCGCCCCGGCAATTTGCGCCTTCAACATCCGCGCAGCTTGGGCGTAGCCTCCGCCGCCGCCGTCGATAAAGTGCATATGGTCATTGCTCACCGCCGAGGGCACGAGGCAGGTCATCAGCGCGGTGTCCTGGCGATAGACCCCATAAACGGCCACACCGGTGGTTCTGGCCACCGAGAGCCGGGCCTCAACCCGTTTGGCCAGATCTTCGGTACAATCCACCGTGAGGCGCAGGCCATCATCGAACTTGCGGAAGTCAGAATTGCGCGAGAGCTCCCGTCTGTACTCCATGGGGTCATAACGCCCGACGCTCTTTTCGGTGCGGTCCAGCACCCACTGAAACAGGGAGTGGCCCAGAAGCTCGATCTTGCGCCGCACCCGGCTTTTTCTGCCCCTGGTGGCGGCCACTTCAAGGTCGATCCCCTCCGGCGGCCAGATCAGATCGTGGGCGTTGACGGGAACCGGGTGCCCTTCCCGGTCGAGCCCGTGCAGCAGGTCCAGCACATCCTGCACCAGGCGCGAGAAGCGGGCCGAGACCCCGTCACCGGCCGGTAGGGCGAGAATGGACAAGATCACACCATTGACCGATTTGATTGGCGTCCAGCGGCACGACAGGCCCGTCAGATCCGGTTGGGCGCCTGCGGGCGCGGAGTGGACGGCAAAGCGGTCAGCCTTCATCTCGCCATCCGCCCAGGTGATGCCGCCCCCTGAGAACATCGCATAGGTGACCGAGGGAGCAGCCTGGTACTTGGCGACTTTTACATCATGTCCGGCATTTCTGATTTCTGAGATCGGGATAATGGCGGCACGAATCTGAAGGCCGGTCTCCTCTTCAGCCCAGGTTCTGGTGCGCGCCAGGGCATCGCGCAGCTCAGGCTCGTGCTCAGGGCTGATGGCCAGACCTGCGCCATCGCCGCCGAAGACGAACGGAAAGTCGCGGTGTCCAAACGCGTTCATGGCCGCAGAGATCGTGCTGGCCCCCACCATATTCACGGCCTTGTAGCGGCCTTGCTCAATCGCCTTGGTGGAGCCCACAACATCGGAAACCGCCAGCACCCAGGTGCTTGGCACCGGAACATAGGCGCTTGTGTCTGCCACTTGGGCAAAGTCGCTGAGCACCGGCACGGATTGGTAGAAAGCGGCCGCTGCCGATCGGGGATTGGCCTTGGTGTCCATCACGCTCTAGGAAACGCACCGCGCCAGGCCGAAGATCACCCGAGCACGGAGAACGAGCTTTCCTTGTTGATCTTTCGCTTGCGGGAGTAAAAACCGATATCGATGTCCACGCCCGTATAGGGCCCGGTGAAATGCACCGGATCGGCATCATGGTCATGGCCTGCCTGAACTTCGGCAATCAGGTGGGCCATCATGGCACCGGCGATGGGGGCGTTTTTGAACTGGTTGCCGCTGGAGCCGATAGCCATGTAGTAGCCCGGCACCGAGGAGCAGTCATAGATCGGGATCCAGTCATCCGCCACGTCATAGAGGCTGACCACGCCCTTCATGGAGGACGGGATGCCAAGCTCCGGGATCCGCTGGGCACAGCGCATGGCCTGGATCTGCCATTGCTCTGAGAAGTTCTCATCATAGTCATCCGGGTCCACGAACTCCCGCGGATCGCACTCAGGATCCTCAGAGCCCACCAGGATAAAGTTGCCCTTCTCCGGGCGGGTGTAGCAGGCAATATCGCTGTCGGAGGTGACGATGCCGTTGGTGTCGTAATCGGTGACGGGGCATGGCAGGTGGACAACCTCCTGCTTCAGCGCCTTGGTTTCGATTTCCATGTCTCCCAAGGCGCCGGCCATTTCGTTGATTTTGAAGGAATGGGGTCCGGCCACATTGACCACCACGGGGGTTGCGATCGCCGTGCCATCGTCCAGAAAGATGCCGCTCACCTTGCCGGTCGCATCCTTTGTGATCTCGGTGACCTTGCGGTTGAAGAGGAACTCCCCGCCGGCCGCTTCCGCCGCGCGCTGCTCGTTATGGGTGGCCAGTTGCGGATCGCTGATATAGCCGGCGCAGGGGAAGAACACGGCCCCTTGCAGGTCGCCCTCAGTGTCCGGTTCGCCAAAGCCTGCATCGCCCGGGCGCTTGGCCGGGGCAAATAGGCTTGTGTCGTAATGCGGCATCCGGGTCTTCAGCGTGTCGGTGTCCCAGTTTTCGTAAGGGATCTCAAGGGCATCCATATTGGCCATAATGTTGGCCATGTAGCCGTTTTCCCTGGTCTTCATGACTGCGCAGCCATTATCGTGAAACAGCGCCAGGCCGCGCTCGTCCTCAGCGGCCAGCCAGTCGGACCAATTCTTCCAATAGAAATAGCCTTCGTACGCAAGGGCCGAGCCGGCCAGTGTGGAGTAGTGCGTGCGAATGATGGCGCAAGATGCCGAGGTGGAGCCATAGCCGGCGGCCGGCAGCATATCCACATTCAGGGTTTTCCAGCCTTTGCGGGCAAGCTCCAGCCCGATCGCCGCGCCAATGATCCCGGCGCCGATGATCACCGCGTCATAACTCTTGGTCATATCCTATTACCCTACTCTTCGCTGCGCTTGAGGTGGCGCGTGAGCCGTACCTCCAGCTTGTCCCAGCAGCGGCGCAGCACCTCTACCATGGCCAGATACATAATCGCTGCCCACAGGTAAACCTGGAAATCATAAGAGCGCGAGTAGGCCAGTTTGGTCTCGCCCATAAGGTCGAACACGGTGATGATCGAGGCCACCGCGGAGCCTTTGATCATGAAGATGATCTCATTGCCGTAGGGCCGGAGCGCGGTGATGAACGCCTGGGGCAGGATGACCCTCACATAGGTGATCAGCTTGCTGAGACCGAGCGCATGGGCCCCTTCCCACTGACCCTTGTGCACATTGGCGATGGCACCGCGCAAGATCTCCGCCTGATAGGCGGCGGTGTTCAGGGTGAACGTGAAGAGCGCGCAGTTGTAGGCATCTCGGAAGAACCACCACAGTCCCCAGTCCTGCAACACGGGCCGGAACTGGCCGGCGCCGTAATAGACCAGAAAGGCCTGCGCGATGAGCGGTGTGCCGCGGAAAAAGTAGACGTAGCCATAGGCTGCGCCCCGTATGATCCTGCTGGTGTGGGTGCGCGCCAAGGCCAGGGGAAACGCGATAACCGCGCCCATCACAATCGCCGAGGTGCACAGCTGAATGGTGATCCACAGACCGCCAAGCATCCGGGGCAGATACCGGCCCACGAACTCCGTGTCGTAGTTGACCACAATCATGCGGATCAGGAAGAAGGCGATCAGCGCATAAAGCGCGAGCACGCCAATACCGACAACGCGCCCGGTGGTCCACGGTCTGCCGGAGGACACTTCGGGTCTTTCAACGGCTGTGATGTCTACCGTGCTCATGGGCCTAGCGCTCCTGACCGCGGTTGGCCCAGCGCTCTGCCCCGCCCAGAACAACCGAGGAGGCCAATGCGAAGAACAGGTAGATGAAACAGGTGACCGCGTAGAAGAAGAACGGCTCCTTGGTGGCGCCCACCACAATGTTGGTCTGGCGCATCAGATCGTCGAGGGCGATCACCGAAATCAGCGCGGTTTCCTTGAGCAGCAAGAGCCAGAGGTTGCCGAGACCGGGCAAGGCATGGCGGATGAGTTGCGGCAGGACAATAAACAGCCAGGTGTAAAACCTGCTGAGCCCCATCGCCCGGGCAGCCTCCACCTGGCCGGCCGGAATGGCCTTCAGGGCGCCCATGATCACCTCGCTGGAGAAGGAGGCGTTGACGATGCCGAGCGCCACCATGCCGGAGACGAACTTGCTGAGCTCCCAGCGCTCGCCGGAGAAGAGCTGGACCACCTCGTTGATGAGCAGGTCGAGACCGATATAGATGATCAGGATGGTGAGCAGTTCCGGCAGGCCGCGGAACACGGTCACGAAGACATTGGCGGCCGCCACCAGTTCCGGCTCGTCGGAACGCCTGGCCAGCGCAAGAAGGAAGCCCAAGAACAAACCAAACGGCAGCGTGGCCAGCGCCAAACGAATGGTGAGCCACGCGCCGGTGGCCAGCTCATCACCCCATCCGTCTTTTCCCCACGCCAGGAGGCCTATCAGCTCTTCCATGGGCTTATTGCTCTAACCCCTCAAACAAAATTGGCGGACGGTCCATCTAAGCCCCGCCCGCCAATCATTGTCAGACATTATGTGTCATGACACATTAATAGATCGAGAACGGGAAGTACTTCTTGTTGATCTTCTCATAGGTCCCGTCGGCGATGATCTCGGCCAGTGCCTTGTTCATCGCAGCCTTCAGCTCGGTGTCTTCCTTGCGCAACGCAATGCCGGCGCCTTTGCCGAAGTGCTTTTCGGAGGTCACGTCCTTGCCCACAAACTCGCAGCACGCGCCGTCCTTTGTTTTCATCCATTCCAGCAGAACGATGGAGTCGGCCAGAACCAGATCCGTGCGCCCGGAGGCAAGATCGAGGTTGGCTTCGTCTTGGGTGCCGTAAAGCTTGATTTCTACGCCTTTGTAGATGTCTTCAAGATAGGTGGAATGGGTGGTCGAGGACTGAGCGCCGATCACTTTGCCTTTCAAGGCTTCCGGGCTCGTATCCGTGATGCCGGAGCCTTTCTGGGCCACGAAGCGGGCCGGCGTGTTGTAATACTTGTTGGTGAAGGCCACCTTCTTCTCGCGCTCAGCCGTGATCGACATGGACGCGATGATCGCATCATACTTGTTGGCCAGAAGCGCCGGAATAATGCCGTCCCAGTCTTGCGCCACGAAGGTGCAGTCAGCCTTCATTTTTTCGCAAAGCGCCTTTGCGATATCGATATCGAAGCCAATGAGATTTTTGTCAGCGTCAAAGGAGTTAAAGGGAGGGTAAGCCCCTTCGGTTCCGATTCTGACCTTCTTCATTTCGGCAGATGCGGCACCGGTCATCAGAACCGCCGCAATGATTGCTCCACAAAACAGCTTCAACAGTTTCATTAGTTCGCCCTTTCTCCAGCGGGGATATTCTCTCAGGTTCTCGAATGGCCGCTTCATCGCACCCCGGTCCGAACGAGCTCTCGCAACCTTTCCCCGTGCGAAACTAACCGAACTTCCCTATGAAAGGCAACGAAAACACTTCGCCGCCTGGTAAATTGCCTTTCCCTTAGGAGAGCCTGTTCCAGGCCGCCTCAGAGCCCATTGGATATGACCATCGCCTTCTATGCCCCGCTGAAATCTCCCGATCATCCGGTGCCGTCCGGTGACCGTCAGATGGCGCGGCTGCTGATGGCGGCGTTGCGACAAGCCGGGTACGATCCGCAGTCTGCCTCCAGCCTGCGTGGATATTTGCCCAAGGGCGATGGCGGGCTGGAGGCGCTCCAAGCAGCCGCGCAAGAGGAAGTGCAACGGCTTTTGGATGCTTATGCGTCCAACGCCGCGAAGAGCCCTGATCTGTGGTTCACCTACCATCCCTATTATAAGTCGCCTGATCTGATCGGGCCGCAGATCGCCGGCGCGCTGGGCGTGCCCTACGTGACGGCGGAAGCCTCACATGCGAACAAGCGCGCCCAAGGGCCCTGGGCCCGGGCGCACCGGCACAATCAGGAGGCGTTGGAGCGGGCAGATCTGAATTTCTATTTCACGCCCCGGGACCGCGAGGGGCTTGTTAATCTCACCGGCCGCGACAGCAAGGTCTGCCCTCTGCCGCCGTTTCTAGACGTGCAACACATACCGGCACGCGCCGTCTGGGAAACCTGTTCAGATGATCCGATCCGCCTGCTTACGGTGGCCATGATGCGCCATGATGTGAAACTGGAAAGCTATCGGATGCTGGCGGACGCTCTCCGCGGGCTGGAGCATCTGAGTTGGAGCCTGGACATTGTGGGGGATGGCGAGGCCCGCGCTGACGTAGAGCAGGCCTTTGCCGCCCTGCCCGCGGACCGGCTAACCTGGCATGGCCGGTTGGCACCAGAAGACCTGGCACCTCTTTATGCCGGTTGCGAGCTTTACGTTTGGCCGGGCTTTGGGGAGGCCTATGGCATGGCGTTTCTGGAGGCCCAGGCCGCGGGCCTGGCGGTTGTGGCACAGGACACCGGCGGGATCGCAAGCGTGGTGCGTCATGGCGAGACGGGCCTGTTGACACCGCTGGGTGATGTGGAAGGCTTCCGCCAAGGGATCTCAGAGCTCACGGAGGACCGCGCCCGGCTCGCCGGGTTTGGACAGGCGGCTCAGAGCTTCGTGCGCTCAGAACGCTCGATTGAAACCGCATCGATGCGCCTGAAAGATGCATTGGACCGGCTATTATGAGCGCAACCTGGACAGATTTCCAAACAGCACTAGACCGCCAGAGCGGCCCGGTGCGGTTTTGGCTGCGAGATGATGATGCGGTGAGCGACACAGCCCCTCTACGTCAACTGGCCGACTGGGCGGCACGTCAGGAGACCGAGGTGCTGATCGCCCTTGTGCCCTCTCTAGCTGATGACACATTGCGGCAAGCGATGGCCGACCTGCCGCAGTTTGTTGGTGCAGTGCACGGTTGGGCCCATAAGAACCATGCGCCGCAAACGGAAAAGAAACAGGAATTGGGCGCACACCGGGCGCTGACGGACGTCTTCGCTGAGCTTGAGATGGCGCACCGGCGGACGCTTGAGATTTCTGCCGAACGCACCCTGCCCGTTCTGGTGCCCCCCTGGAACCGCATCTCATCGGATGTGGTGCGCGAGCTGCCGGCACTGGGGTTCTCCGGCCTTTCCACCTTCGCCCAAGCCCACGTGGAAGACGCGCCGCCGGGTTTAAGGGTTGAGAACAGTCACATCGATATTATCGACTGGCGCGGCACCCGAGGCGGCAAGCCTCATGGCGAGCTGATAGGTGAGATGATTGACGCTCTAAACGAAGGCCGTCAGCTCATTGGTATCCTGTCTCACCACTTGGTGCATGATGAGACGGCCTGGTCGTTTCTGGAGGCGTTGGGTTCGGCCGTAAGCGACCATACCCGCGCGGACTGGATCAGTCCGAGCGAGGTGTTCGTCGGCTAGGCATGGAGCACGGCGAGCTGGAACGTGCCGTGTGTGCCTTCCACCTCTGAACTGATGATTTCGATCTCGTGGTCGGGCTCGTAGCCTTGCAGTTTGGCCGTCTCCAGAAACTCTTCCGTGCACAGGGCCCTGGAGCCCGGCACCTTATTGTGTTTCTCCAGCTTGGCCGACAGGTTCACGGCTGGGCCAATCACCGTGAACTCCAGGCGCTTCTCGTCGCCAACAGCACCCACCGAGATCGGGCCGCCGGCAATCGCCGCGTTGATGGCGTGAGGATCGAAACGTTCCAGTTCAGGAATGTCTTTCCAGGTCAGCACATTGGCGATGATCTCATCGACGGCCCGTAAAGAGTCCGCCGCATAGGTATCGCTCGGCGCCAAGGCCCCAAAGGTGGCCATGATCCCGTCCCCCAGAAACTTGTCGATGGTTCCGCCATTGGCCTGGATGATCGGCACGATCTGCTTTTGATAGGCCGTCAGGATCCCCATGACCTCATTGGCCGGCATGCTGGCCGCCATGGTGGTGAAGCCACGAATGTCAATGTTGAGCACCGCAGCCTCCCGGGTCGCCCCCTCGCCGGCAGAGATGGACTGATCTGCCGTGGTGATCTGGGAGGCAACGGAGGCGTCGAAGAAGCGCGAAAGCTCTTGGGCCGCCTGCTGATCGCGGACGGCGTTCACCAGCAGGGCATAACCGCGCCGCAACGCCAGCGCCAGAATGGCGGTGACCAGCAGGATGGTGATGATTTTGTCCAGCTCGGCCCCGATGAGAATTGAGTTGCTGGTCAGATACTCCACATAGTCGCGCGTGATCATGGTGTTTTCCGGATCAATGCTGATCACGTAGATCACCATGGCCATCCAGCCCAGGGAGGCCAGCACGCCCGCCGCCACCACAAAGCGCGCCTGAAAACGCATGGCTCTGATGGCGATGAAGATGAAGGCGTAAAGGATGGTCGGCGCTTTTAGATAGAAAGAGGCCGGTTGCTCATACTGGATGTGAAAGCTCCAGATGAGCACCATGAGCAAGGTCATGTCTATGAGAATGGAGCCGTAGACCGCCCAGTCATTGAGGCCCCAACGTAAAGCCCAGAACAGGCCAATCAGGTTCAAAATGATATAGATGGACAGCGCATAGGGCACCGGCGAGAACGCCGTGCCGGCGTCGGTTTTCGGCGAGGCAAGATAGAGCACCGCCATGATCGACACCACGGCCAGCTGGATAAGCTTGGCCAGCACCTCGCTGGCATGGTCCTGGCGCTCAATGGACTGCACGATGCGCCTGGGGAGGTTTCGGTGGCTCTCCCACGGCACTGCTGTTCGAACGATGGCACGCAGGTCATCGTCGGGTGCGCGCTCGCGCTGTTGCAGCTCAGTCATGGGTCGATCCGCATGCCTTCACGGACCACAACAGAGTTGGGATAGATCGCCTGGGCCTGACGCTCCACCGAGCGCAAGGTCTCATCATCATAGGACGGCCGGTGATGGAAGATGCAATACTGCCCCGCATTGGCAGCCTCGCACAGGCGGATGCCCTCCTGCCACGTGGAGTGGCCGAAGCCCACAAACTGCTCAAACACGCTGTCGCAATAGGTGGCGTCATAGATCACTACGTCCGCGTCCTGAATTAACTTCAAAATGTTCTGGTCCGGCTTCCCAGGCACATGTTCAGTATCGGTGACGTAACAGATGGACTTTCCACCATACTCGACCCTATAGCCCATGGCCCCGCCGGGATGGTTCAAAGCTATCGTTTTGATGGTAACGCCTCCAGGCAAATCAAATTGATTGCCGGGCAGAAAATCGTGATAGCCGACCCTGGCCTTGAATATCTCCGGCGGCACAGGGAAAAACGGCGGAGACATGAACTTCTTAACCACGGATTTGGTGGTGGCCTCATCATCATCGGAGTGACCGGACCAGATATCGATCTGAACCTCTTCGGACATAAACGGTGCAAAAAACGGCAGTCCGCCGATGTGATCGTAGTGGGTGTGGGTAAAGAACAGGTCCAACCGCTTGACACCCTCTTCTTTCAGGAGGGTTCCGAGGGGGTGAATACCCGAGCCCGCATCGAACACAAGCACGCGTCCGCCGCAGCGCATCTCAACGCACGGTGTGTTTCCGCCAAACTCAACAGTGCTCGGACCTGGCGTCGGAAGAGAACCTCTCACCCCCCAAAACCGGACAAAAAATTCGTCGTTGGCCATCTTCTCCCTAGTGCCCGTACCCGATCAGCCCCATCTCTCCCAGCTGACGTGTCACCCTAGCATCAAAACCACCGCGTGTGGCAAGTGGTTCACCAATCTGACGCGCTATTGTGAGAAACCTCAAGTTGTGCCTTATAACACCCTTTGCTCGGCCACTTCGCAGTTGATGAGGGTTGTTTAATGAGAATTGCCATGATCGGTTCCGGCTATGTGGGTTTGGTGTCGGGAGCCTGTTTTTCTGAGTTTGGCCACTCGGTTGATTGTGTCGACCATGACCCGGAGAAAGTGAAGCGACTCAAAGCAGGCGAGGTGCCGATTTACGAGCCCGGACTGGACACGCTGATCGCCACCAACACCAAGGCCGGGCGGCTGTTCTTCTCCTCCGACTTGGAAGGAGCCGTGAAAGCTGCCGATATCATCTTCATCGCGGTGGGCACACCAGGCCGGCGCGATGGCGGGGCCGTGGACATGCAGTTTGTGGAGAATGCGGCCCATGAAATAGCCTCCGCACTCAATGGCTTTAAGGTGATCGTCACCAAGTCAACCGTGCCGGTCGGCACCGCACGGCGCTTGGAGGGCCTCATCAAGGAGGCCCGGCCGGATGCTGATTTTGCCATGGTCTCAAACCCGGAATTCTTGCGCGAAGGCTCTGCGATTGAGGACTTCATGCGACCGGACAAGATTGTGGTTGGGGTTGAAGATGAGCGCGCTGAGGAGTTGATGCGCCAGGCGTACCGTCCGCTATCCTTGCGGGATGCTCCGTTGATTGTGACGGACTTTGAAACCTCAGAGCTGATCAAGTATGCCAACAATGCTTTTCTGGCGATGCGCATCAGCTTTATGAACGAGCTATCGGATCTGTGTGAAGCGGTCGGCGCCAACGTGAGTGAAACCGCTCAAGCGCTTGGCAAGGACCGCCGCATTGGCCCCTACTTCCTCCACCCGGGGCCGGCCTATGGGGGCTCTTGCTTTCCGAAAGATACACGCGCCCTGGCCTCCATTGGCCAGTCCAACAACAGCAATATGACGACGATCGAAACCACCATCAAAATCAATGACGACCGCAAAATGAAGATGGTGAACAAAATTAGCGAAGCCATGGGCGGCGATGTGAAGGGCAAGAAGATTGCCGTGCTGGGGGTCAGTTTTAAGCCAAACACGGATGATATCCGCGAGGCACCGGCTCTGACGATCATACCGGCTTTGCAGGAAAGAGGCGCTGAGATCGTTGCCCATGACCCGGTGGCCCGAAAGAATGCGGAAGCCGAGCTTGCCGATCTGACATGGGCCGCTGATCCATTGGATGCGGTTGAAGGTGCGGACTGTCTGGTGATTCTCACCGAATGGAATGCCTATCGTGGATTGGACTTGAAGACGGTGGCGGGTCTCATGCGCAGCCATGTTCTTGTGGACTTGCGCAATATCTTCAATCTGAACGAGTTCGCGGACCTGCCCTTCTCCTACCACTCCCTCGGCCGCAAAGTGATCCATCCATGAGGGAGGCTTCGCCATGCGCACACTTGTAACCGGTGCGGCGGGCTTCATTGGCTATCACCTGGCGCGCCGCCTCATCGTTGAAGGGCATGATGTTGTCTGTCTGGACAACTTTTCTCACTATTACGATGTGAGTCTGAAAGAGGCGCGGGCTGAAGAGCTGAAACGCACCTGCGATGTGGAGATCCAAAACCTGGACCTCACAGACGGGCCTGGCCTCTCGGCCCTGATCGAAGGAGCCGCGCCGGATATCGTCTATCACCTGGCTGCCCAGCCGGGCGTCCGCTACAGCCTGGAGGCACCACATACATATGTGCAAAGCAATCTGACAGGCTTTGCCAACCTGTTGGAGGCCTGCCGGCAGACACCGCCACGTCACCTCCTCTATGCCTCCTCAAGCTCGGTCTATGGGGCGAACCGGTCACATCCTTCAAACGAGGACGGGCTCACCGACCATCCGCTTTCGCTCTATGCAGCCACGAAGAAAGCGAACGAGGCCCTCGCCCACAGCTACTCCCATCTGTTTGGCCTGCCCATGACGGGCCTGCGGTTCTTCACGGTTTATGGAGAATGGGGGCGCCCTGACATGGCCTTCTTCAAATTCGCAGACGCCATGCGGGCGGGCCGCACGATCACCGTGCACAATCATGGCCGGATGAAGCGCGACTTCACCTATGTGGGCGACATTGTGGAGAGCCTCTTCCGATTGATGTCCAAGGCTCCGACCCCCGACCCGAACTGGAAGCCGGCTGAGCCAAATTCGGGCACCAGCGGTGTTGCGCCTTACCGGGTTCTCAACATCGGCAATGGTCAGCCTGAAGAACTGATGCGCTATATCCGGGTGTTGGCCGAGGCCTTCGGCATAGAGCCGAAACTGGAAATGGTAGACATGCAGCCCGGTGAAGTTGAGATCACTTGGGCCGACACTGAAGCGCTGGAGGCGCTCACAGGGTTCCGTCCCCAAACCTCAATTGAAGAGGGCATCGCGCGCTTTGCACGCTGGCACATGGCCCACTATCCAGATCCCTGAAGCTCGTCGGGGAGCACGCTGACTGCGCGCTTGTAGACGGTCACATCCAAGGCCTCCTGCTTGCCCTTAACCTGAATTCGCTCGGTTTGCCCCTCACCGGCCGCGATGTTGGCTGCCGCGATGGTGGTTGCCGACACAACGAGCTCGGCGCCAAATTGCTTGCTGGAGCCTTCAAGCCGGCTGGCCGCGTTGACCGTGTCACCTAAAGCGGTGATGCGCTGGCTGGCGCCGTTGTTCTGAGCCACGCCCACCCGGCCCAGAATGGCCGCTCCGGTGTGCAGACCAATGCCGATGCGCAGAGGTTCGGGAAGATCGTGCGCCAGGCTCCTGTTCAGTGCACCCAGCACGCCGCCCATGGCCTTGGCGGCTCTGAGCGCGGCATCAGCGCCTTTGGAAGGATCCTGGCCCATGCCGAAGATGGCCATGATGCCGTCACCGATGAACTTGTCCACATACCCGCCGGAATCCTCGATCGCGGCGCTCATCTGACCCAGATACTGGTTGAGAATGAAGACCACATCATAGGGATACTTGTTCTCCGACAAGGCCGTAAACCCGCGCAAATCTGCGAACATCAGGGTTACTTCCTGCTCAACGCCCCAGGTGTAGCGGTCGCTTGCACTCGCATCGGCTGCCCTGACCCGATGCGCCGGAAGTAAGGTGGCTACGGAAATGTCCTGCACGGGCACCATTTGGCAGGCCAGGCGCACATTGGCCGCAGCGCCGACCCGGTCCAGAACGCGCTGCTCTTCTTCAGACGCCGCTTCCAAGCTCTCCAGCCCTTCCAGCACCCTCACTCGGCAGGTGGAGCACCGGGCGCGTCCGCCGCACACGGAGGCATGGGGAACATCATGGTTTCGGCTGATCTCCAAGAGCGAAGCGCCCTGTTCGGTGACCACGTCATCGCCGCCGGCATAGCTGACCTTGATTTGCGGTTTGAGCCGTCGCTGCGCCACCCATAACAGCCGCAGCAAGAGCGCCAGGCCGACCAGCCCGATCGCGCCCCATACGCCCCAATCGAAGGCCATGAGCACGAAATCGACCTGCTCGGCCGTGAACGGGTTCTCAAACTCGTAAGTGGCTTCGTTCTCGCGGCCCGCCACGGTGTATCCGGCATAGGACAGAACCGGGATCAGCACCGCCACACCAAACAACGGCCAGACGATACGCCGGTACCAAGCCTTAAGCCGGAGCCAAAAATGCACGCCAATGCAGGCATGGACCCAAACGAGCGTGACGAGAAACAGCATTCGCCAGGCATCTTTCGGCCAAACGCCGAAGAGCACCAGCGAATAGTCGGTCTCGACACCAAACAGCTCATGAGGCAATCGCGTGCCGATCATGTGGCGGAAGAGGAAGTAAGGGATTGCCAGGCCAAAGACCAGTTGAACCGCCTCCCACGCGGTCATGCGGAGCGTGCGCCGAGCGGCAAATTTGTAGAGCGCAAGGGCGATGTGAACCACCAAAGCAAGCCCCAGAACGATGCTGCCGGGCACAGACCGCGTGATCGCCACGCGGTAGAGACGCACGTGCTCCATGGCCTCCAGGGAGATCAGGCCAACCGCGTGATTCAGCAAATGGGTTAGAGCAAACGCGAACAGTATGAGCCCGGAAATCAGGCGCAAGTGGTGCTGGCTGAAGCCGGCAAGGGTCATGGGAGGGCGTGCCGCGCGACCGGACCTTTGGCCTTAAGTTCCCTTGGCATCGAGTTGCTGGCGCACCTGGGAGAGCTCGGCGGTGGTCTTTCCTAAACGTGCCGCCAACTCGCGCATCACCTCAACTGCCATGTCGGGGAACTCTTTGACCAGGCCCAAGAAGTCTTCCTTCTTGATCTTCAGAGTTTGCAAATCTGATTTCGCCCGAATGGTTGCCGTTCGCGGTACATCGCACAGAATGGCAATCTCGCCGATAAAGGCATTGTCACCCAACACGGCCACCACGGTTTCGCCCTTGGGTGTGTTGACCACAACATCCGCGGAACCTTGCATGATCACATAGGCAGCATCACCTTCATCGCCCTGGCGAAACACATCCTGGTTCTCATCAAAGGCCAGGCGCTCAGAGGTGAACGCCAGAAGCTTCAGCTTTGACGGCTCAATCTGAGCAAACAGCGGGACGCGTCTCAGCATGTCGACTTCTTCTGACAGTGAGGACATGGTCCGGTCTCCTCCCTAATGGTTACCTTCGCAATCAGGTACTCGACACCAGCGTCGTGTAATGGCCGCCCTGTTCCAACAAGTTGGCCGGTGTATCGTCTTCTGCAAGCGCACCCTTGTCAAACACCAGAACCCGCTTGAACGCTTCAGCAAACCGCGGCGCTTGCAGCACCCAGAACACGCCAAATGGATCTGATCCGTCCTCGCCGCTCGCCATCTGCAGCACACGCTCGATAATCCTTTGTTGTGTGCGGCTGTCGAGCGCGGTGAGCGCCCGGTTTACAATCAGTATATCCGGTTTTTTGATCAACGCACGCGCAAGCGATAGTTTCTGGCGCTGAGACACATTCAGCCGCTTGCCGCCATTGCCCACATTGAAATTGAGGCCGACCTGGAACACCTCATCGCGCAGCTCAAGCTCATCCAAAACATCGTGGATCACGTCGCGCACTTTTTCCGGGCCTTCAGCCACGCCATACGCAACGCGGCCCATCAGGATATTGTCCTGCAGAGAGGCCGCCGGGTTATAGACCTCCGGATCATAGAACGCGATGGCATCGGAATGGGTCTCAGGGAGGCCTTCGCGGAACGCGGTGCGCGCCTCCAAGAGCTTGTTCTTCATGTCGTCGTCAAGCAACCCGAAGCGATGCTGGGGCTCCACATAATCGAAGGGCAGACGCAAGAACATCTCCTGATCGGCAGACGACGCATCTGTGAGCGACTGTGAGGCCGACCTGGCCAGTGCGGCTTCATATTCCGGGATCTCTTCAGAGGTCATGAAGCTCAACCGTTCAAAGAACGGGTGATCTGGCGGCAGGTCCTTGAAAAGCTCGGTGGCGGTTTCTGCAATCTTGTGGCCCATGTCAAAGAAGGCCTGATCCAATCCGCACTTGCTCAGCACCTCGCGCACATAGGTGTTGCCGACCAGCTTTTCACGCTCAAACGTCGGGCCAAGGGCCGTCCCGAACAGGAGATTCTCTCCCACCGAGGCCTGGAGACTGTAGGAGTTTGGCTCAAACAGCTCCACGAGCTTTGAGAGCGCCGGGTCTTCCAGTCTTTGGCGCAAGGCCTTGCGCGCCTCAATGAACTTGGCAGCCAGTTCGGGGTCCTGCTCGGGATCAACCTGGCCCCTAAGGCCTAGGTCGAACACGTCCTGGCGCAGTTCCACCACATCCAGCAGGTTCCTGGCCACTTCATCTGCCACCTTCAGATCTTCTGTGCCCAGAGCCTCAAAATCGAGCCACTCCGCCTTGATGTCCAAATCCGTGTTGCCGGCCAGGGCTGCTTCGGCGATCTCCCAGGCCCGCTCCTTCGGATCCACCTCCTCCGGCGGTCGCTCACGGACAGGCTGGTGTTTGAGGCCATAGAACAGAGCATCGCGGAAGCTGGTTTGCGGCAAATAGACGTCAGGGCCCACGTAGGCTGTGCGGCGGCCTGTGAGGGATTCGTGATGGTCATCCAGGCTCTGGCCTTCCAGGCTGATTGAACCTGACGTGGGCACGGTGATCCTGGCCATGACGTCGGCCATGGTTTCCGCGCCGGAGTTGACAGTGCCCACCGCGGCAACCTGCTCGTTGGGACCGAACTTGAAGGTCGCGCTCTCCAGCAAGTTTGTTCCGGCATCGTCCACCACGCCGACCCGGGAGACCGCGAAGCCCTCTTTGATTTCCGGCACAGGGCCTGCCGGCGGGGTCTGCAGTTCCGGTTCCATCATGTTGTCGGGCTGGAACTGCTCGATCACCTGGGTGTATTTGATCTGCACATCCAAGCGCTGCTGGTCATAGGCGATGAGATCGGCCACCGGGCCCGGCAGGTCCTTGTAGGCAGCGATCACAGCCACCAGCTGACCGATGTCCAAATCACCCGTGATCACCAGATATCCGCCAATCAGATAGAACATGAAGGGGGTTAGCTGAGCCAGGAAGTTATTGAGAAACTTGATGAAGAACTTCCGCTGGAACAGCTCGTAACGAATGGCAAAGATGGTGCCGAGACGACTGGCCAGGTCTGCGCGTTCCCAGTTGGATGTGTCGTTGGTGTGGACGTTATTTATGCCGTCCACAACCTCGCCCACACGGCCGGCCAAAGCTCGGGCCGTGAGCTGGCGGCGCTTACCCAAGATCAGCAATCGGCGACGCAGACGCGGGATCAAGAAGGCCTGCACCAACACAATTGAGCCTGCGATCGCCCCGAGCCAAAAATCCTGAACCATGATGAACAGCATGGCCGTGAGCGCTTGACCGCCGAGGAACACAGGCTGCACCAGCATGTCGCCGATGAAGCCCCCCAATGGCTCCACCTCGTCCTTGATCATGGTGGCCGCTTCAGGGGCTTTGATGCGGCGGAAATAGGAGTTGGGGAACCTTAAGATGCGGTCGAGCAACTGATAGCGCAGACGCCGCAGCATGCGCTCGCCAAGCCGGCCCTTGTAGGTGTTGATGTAGAACTTGAACAGCCCATTGATGCAAACAAAGCCCAGGAAGGTTGCACACAGGCAGAACAGGAAAGGGAGTTGGCCCAGCTCAAACCCATTGAACAGGGTAACGGTGCCCACTGAAGAGATCCATGAGGGCACATCGAAGGCGATCTGCAAAAACGGCTGGGTGGCCCCTTCCCCTTCAAAACCCTGGCCCTGGATCGGGCCGTTGACGATGCGCTTGGGCAGATCCAGCGCCAGAAAATAGGGCACCATGGAGATCAAAATGATCGTCAGGATCCATATCTGTTGCGCCCTTGTGTAGCGCCAGATGTATTTGAAAAGACTTGATTCCATTAGAATGTCGTCAACCCAGGCCAGCCCCCATAGCTCGCCCTCATACCCTTGCACGAAATGGGTAAGTCCGACAATAAGCTAGCGTGGCCTTTTTCCCGCGCCAATATGCTTACAAACCGCGCTTCTTTGACAACAGATCGCGCAGAATTGAGGCCGATTTATCGGCGCCGTCCAGGTCCTTCGCAGGTGCAGGAGCCGGCAAGGCCAGTGCCGCAGAAAGCGCATCCGCCAGCGCCTTTACCGTGAGGTCCTGCTGGTGCACCATGATTGCCCTTTGCTGTTGTGCGAGGATCTCTGCGCGGCGTGTCTGCTCAGTTTCCCCATCCTGCGAATAGGGCACCAGCACGGCCCGGCAGCCGGCGCTTTGCAGATCTGCCACAGTGTTGTAGCCCGCCTGGGAAACGGAAACCTGCGCCCTGCTCATGAGGGCCGGCAAGTCATCCCTGAACCGCTCCAAGGTGACAAACTCAGGGAGCCGGCCGCTTAAGGTATCAAAGACCTCGTCAGACAGATTTGGCCCGGTGAGAACAAGCCACTTCCCGGCAGCAAAATCAGGATCCATGCGCGCACCCAAAGCAATTTCAAAGAGTTCAGCGCCCACGGCCCCGCCGCCTGCAGAAACGATCACGTCAAATGCTTCGCTCGCGTCTGTGTCCCTACGCTCAGGCCCCACCCAGCCGGTGTAGTGCAGCTTGTCGCGGATCATTTCGGCCTCAGGGAAGCTCAAAGACAGAGGTGCGAACGCCTCCAAGCCATGCACCAGAACAGCGTCGAAATAGTCTTCTACCAGCTGGCGGGTTTCACTGATCCGCTCAGGTTTGCGGCCTTCCTGCAAGATGTCACGGATCGAGGCGACAACCAGCGGCCGCGGTGTGCTGCTCCTGGCGGCATTCAGCAGCGGCACAAGTTCAAAGCGCATGATCCGGCGGGCAAACGGATAGGCCTCTATCAACACAACATCAGGTTTTGTCGCAGCAAAAAGGCCGAGCAACTCGGCCGTCCGCTCAGTCTTCAATTCATCGGTCACCGGGTTGCCGGCACCGTCCACAAGCGTCCCAAATCCGGACGGCCCGGCGGACACCGGCGCCAGTTGAATGCACTGGGCGCCGCCCCAGTTAATCCCCTCAAGAGGCTTGCCGCCATAAGCGATGGTCACGTCGAAGCCTGCCCTCACCAGGGCCCGGGCAATGCGCGAGGATCGCACCACATGCCCAATCCCGAGCAAGTGCTGCACATAGAACAGAACTTTGTCCGACATCAATCAGGCGGCGCCGCGCAAAGGCTCAGCGCTCTCCGCTCCCCGCGCTTCGGCGGGAGTTTCGTTAAACAGCGCCATGAGCTGGTCAATCCCCCCCTCATAGCTGAACTCCGCCCGAACCCGCGCCTTGCCCGCTTCACCGAGCCGGTCTCTGAGTGCGGGGGAGCGAATGAGTTTCTCCAGGGCGCCGGCCAGTGCGTCGGGATCATCCGGCGGCACCAAAATACCATTCTCCCCGTCCCTCACCAGTTCCGGCACGCCGGATACGGGCGTTGAGAGGCAGCTCAATCCTTGGCTTTGCGCTTCCACAAGAACATTTGGCAAGCCATCCCTGTCTCCATTCGGCGCAATCCGGCAGGGCAGGATAAACAGATCGGATGCACGGTAGCGTTCGATCACTTCGGTCTGGGCCAGAGCACCCAGCCACTGAAGGCGGTCGGCAAGCCCCAAGGCCTCTGCCTGGCTCTTCAGCTTGGCCAAGAGCTCTCCACCGCCAATATGGGTCCAGCGCCAGTTGAGGTCCTCCGGCAACAGCGCCAATGCGTCCAACAAGGTATCTATGCCCTTCTTTTGAACGGCGCGGCCCACGGTGATGAGTTCCACCGGATCGCCGCCCGGCGCGCCGTCAGGGCGCCCGGGCCGCTTGGCCGAGCCGGCAAAGCGCTTCAGGTCAATGCCATGATAGATGAGCTTCACCTTATCGGGCTCCGCGCTCAACGACCGCAAATGGTCGGCCCCGTAACGGGTACACACGCTGACCCAACCGGTGCTGTTCAGCTTTTCCGTCAGCTCCCAGTCAGGTGAGGTCCAAATGTCCTTTGCGTGGGCCGAACAGGTCCATGACAGGCCCGTTATGAGACTGGCATAGCGCGTAACCGAGGCGGGCGTATGAATGAAATGGGCGTGCAGCCGGCCCACATCCTCAGGCAACTCTGCGGCCATGACCAGGGCTTGTCCGAACCGCCTAATGCGGTTGCGGCTGATATCGCGCTTCAGGTCTTTCAGCCAGCATTTGAAAGCAGCCCTATATCCAGGCCGCCGGCGCACTTGCCACCAGCTCGCCAAAACCCGCAACGGCGCGTCGTGCAGATACTCCGGCAAGTAAGCCACCGGCGCCTCTATCTCATGGTGGATCGGGTGTGTATCCGGGTCGTAGGGCTGGCGCAAAGACACGATGCGGATGTCCATGCCCTGAAGCTCTAGTCCGCGAATCTCTTGCGCGATGAACGTTTCAGACAGCCTGGGATAGCCCTTTAGAACAAATGCCACTGCCCTTTTCATGGGGTCACTCATCCACCGCCGGCAATCACTCTCAGCTCTGGACGCGCCGGCCTTGCGAGGTCGGATTCAACGATCTCGCCAATCTTCTTCAGACCATCAAGCGGCAGCCAACAGCCGGCTTCGGACGGCTTTCTGCGTTTTGGCAGAGCCTCAATGGCATCTGCCATCTTCTGAGGAACGGAGGCCAAGTTAGGCTCCATCATCTTGATCACACCAAGTTCATCGGCTCGGCGCGCCCTGATGAGCTGTTCCTGGCGCGGCTCGGTGCGCGGCACCACAATAGCGCGCTTATCGAACGACAAAATCTCGCAGAAGGTGTTGTAGCCGCCCATCCCGATCAATCCCTTGGCATCGGTGATCAGGGTTTCAATGCGATTGTCGAAATCCATCAACTGAATGTTCGATTTGCCTTCCGCCCTTTTCAGGATGGCCTCGCGCTCCTGGGTGGGCATAAACGGCCCTAAGATCACCACAGCCGGAAGCAAATCGTGGCTTCCGTTCTCTTCTGCATATTCATACGCGGCCAGCACATTGTTCACCACATCCGCGCCATCGCCCCCACCGCCGGTGGTGATGAGAACATAGTCACCGGCAACGGCGTTGATGGCGCCCTTGGTCTCCGCCGGCTGATGGCGCTCCAGGTAACCGGTGTAGGTGATCCGTTGATTGAGTTCTTTGGAGGTCTTGAGGCCACTCAGCGGGTTCCAGAAACCCGGCGGGCCATAGACCCAGATATCGTCATAAAGCTCGTCAAGTTTTGGCAAGATGCCGCGGCGCTTCCACTCTTTTTTCAAGAGGTGCGGGGCGTCCATGACGTCTCTCAGGCCCACCACGAGCGTGCAGTCTTGATCTTTAAGATATCTCAGCGTGTCCTCAATCTCGCCGTGCAGCCCAAGTGGCTCTTTGTCCACGATAAACATGTCCGGATTGAAGTGCTCTGCGGTGTGACGGATGATTGACCGGCGCATCTCCAGAGTTTCCTCCAGATCGATGTGCTCATCCAAGGATGTATACTGTCCGTTGTGAAGCTTGATGACGCTGGGGATCTTAACGAAGTCCACACGCGCCTTGAAATCAAAGGCCCCGGCGATCGGCGAGCCCGAAATGATCAGCACATTCAAGCCCTTGAATTGTTCAACCAGTGCATGCGCAATGGTGCGGCAACGGCGCAGATGGCCCAAGCCAAAAGTGTCGTGGCTATACATCAGGACGCGCGCGTGCTCGAGCCGTTTCATCGGTCACCTTTCTGCAATCGCCAATGTAGCAATTTGCCTCTTGTCAGCCGCCCGCTCACGTTATGCCACATATGGGGTCCGCGGGGAACACCGGCAACCATGGCAGATTCGCCATGGCACAGATGTGTTCGCATGTTACTTGTAAGGATCGGCCGCATCGCGCAGACCATCTCCGAAGAAGTTAAAGGCCAGAATAACCAGGATCACCGGCACCACTGGCAGCAAGAGCCACGGATAAAGGGCCACCACGTTGATGTTTTGGGCTTCCTTCAACAGAACGCCCCAACTTGTGATTGGCGGCCTAAGGCCAAGGCCCAGGAAGCTCAGCGCAGTTTCACCCAGAACCATTGTGGGGATGGTAATTGTGGCCGAAGCGATCAGGTGGCTCATGAAGCCCGGCACCAGATGGCGCCCGATGATACGCTTTGGGCTTGCTCCCATAAGCTGCGCGGCCACCACATAATCTTCTTCACGCAAGGCCAGGAGCTTGGAGCGCACAGCTCTTGCGAGCCCGGTCCAGTCTAAAATCCCTAGAATGATCGTGATGCCGAAATAGACAATCAACGGCCCCCAGGTCGACGGCATTATGGCGGCGAGCGCCATCCACAAGGGAATGGCCGGTAGCGATTGCAGAACTTCGATCATGCGCTGAACGATCATGTCGAAGAGCCCGCCATAATATCCGGCCAAGCCCCCGATGACGATGCCGAGCACGAAGCTGATGGTGACGCCCAATAGACCAATGGTCAGCGAGATCCTGGCTCCATAGATGATGCGCGACAGCATATCCCGGCCGAGACGGTCGGTGCCCAAGAGAAACAGCGTGCCGCCTTTTGGCGGACACACAATGTGGAAACTGCCCTCGAACAGGCCCCAGAACATGTATTTGTCGCCGGAGCAGAAGAAGCGGATCTTTTTCACGTCCGATCTGTTCTCGGTGTACTCACGCTTCAGCGTTTCCATGTTCAATTTGTAGTTGGCCCCGTAAACGAAGGGCCCCACAAAACTGCCCTCATGGAACAGATGCACAGCCTGCGGCGCGGAGAAAATCCGGTCAGAATGACGGGTGTGCAGGTTGTAGGGCGCCAACACTTCGCTGAAAAGCGTGCTGATGTAGAGCAGCAGCAAGAAGATGCCCGAAGCCACGGCCACCTTGTGCTGCTTGAACTTCCACCACATCAGTTTCAGTTGCGAGGCGAGGTATACCTTCTCCTGCGCCGGGGTCAGACGCTCCACCGAACGCGGATCGAAGGGTTTGTCGGAGACGTAATGCGGCATTTCTGCGCCAGGCGCAGGAAGCGGGCTTTCCGGACGGCCATTGCTCATTTGGTGGCGCCTCCCGCAAGTCGAATGCGCGGATCAAGAATGGCCAGCGCGATGTCCGACACCAAAACGCCGATCACCGTGAGAGTGGCCAAGAACATCAGGAACGAACCGGCCAAATACATGTCCTGGCTCGCCAGAGCACTCAAGAGAAGCGGACCGGTTGTCTCCAGCGACAGCACGACCGCCACAATCTCAGCGCCGGATATGATCGATGGCAATATGGACCCGATGTCTGAGATGAAGAAGTTCAAGGACATGCGCAAAGGATATTTGACCAGCGCCTTGAACGGTCTGAGGCCCTTGGCTTTGGCCGTGACCACGTATTGCTTCTGCAACTCGTCCAACAGGTTGGCGCGCAGACGGCGGATCATGGCGGCGGTGCCGGAGGTGCCGATCACGACAACCGGAATCCAGAGGTGTTCCATGATGGACTTGAACTTGTCCCAGCTCATGGGCTTGTCCAGATATTCGGGGTCCATCAGATGGCCCACCGATGTACCGAACCAGATGTTCGCCAAGTACAGCATGACCAGCGCGAGAAGGAAGTTGGGTATGGCGAGCCCCAGCAGACCCACAAAAGTCAACCCGTAGTCGCTCCAGCTATACTGGTGGGTGGCAGAGTAGATGCCGATCGGGAATGCCACGATCCAGGTGAAGATGATTGTGACGAACGACAGGAGGATGGTCAGCCACAGCCGCTCGCCCACAACTTCTGTGACAGGCAGCTGATACTCGAACGAGTAGCCGAAATCCCCAACCAACATACCGCCAAGCCAATGGAAATACCGCAGCACCACAGGCTTGTCGAAGCCATACTCTTCGCGGAGAAACGCAATCTGCGTTTCGTCCACCTTCTCGCCTTGCTGCTTCAGTTCGGCGATATAGGTTTCCAGATAATCACCAGGCGGCAGCTCGATAATGAAAAAGATCAATGCTGAGATGATCAGCAAAGTCGGGATCATTATCAAGATACGCCTGATGATGTAGGCAAACATGGCTTAGTTGCCTCCAGCGTTCGGATCGATCCAGAACGTGTCCATCTTGTAGATGCCGAAATAGGCTCCCGGATCATAATTCCAGATCCCTTTTTCCGGCACGTTCTGGAGCTTGTTTGAGACCACCAGAGGCTGCAAGGTGCCGTTGATCACACCGATGGAAAACACTTGGTCGGTGTAGATTTTGAGCATCTGGTGCCAGATGCCGGTGCGCTCCTCAGACGTGGAGGATTTAAGCCAGCTTTGATAGAGATCCACGAGCTTTTGTGCCTCGGGCATATCAACCTTCGTGCCGGCATTGCCGCGGGTCTCGTAATACTGCCCCCAGGTCGGCCACTGGAAGTGCTCTTGAGTGGTCGGAGCCAACTCATCGGGCTTCATTTCCGGCGTTGGGATTGCATTATCGAGCCCTTGGAACACACCCATGATCGTGTCGCCCGACAGCACCCGGCGGCGGAAAATGTCGCGCTGCGTTGGGCGCACAAAGAGCTCCACGCCAACCTCTTTCCAGTTGTCCCGGATCAGCTCGAGCACATCGGTCTCTTCGGTGCTTTCCCCTGCGGTCTCCACCACAATTTGCATCACCCGGCCATCAGGCAGGAGGCGGATACCGCCCGGATTGCGCTTGTCCAGACCGGCCTCGTCCAAGAGTTTGTTGGCTTGGGCAACGTCGTAGGCAACCCAGGCGTTCTGATACTCTTCCTTGTAGAGGGGACTGGTGGGCAAAACCGTGTTTGCACTGGGACGGGCCAGACCGTAATAGACGGCTTGGTTGATCTCGTCGCGGTCAATGGCAAGCGACAATGCGCGGCGCACACGCACATCACGGAACAGCTTGCGCCACACCTCATCGGCTGCATTCAAGTTAGGGAACAGGGCGATCTGTGCGCCTTTTGCTGTTTCCCAAAGCCGCACGTTGATCGGATGGCGCTTGGTGGCCGCCTTCAAGAAGGTGAAGTTGTCGAAGCGGATATAGCGGCCTTGCAAATCCGTTTCCCCGGCACCGGCTTTGGTGGGCACCAGCCCGGTGGAGCCAAGTCCCACTTCGATAGTGTCGATGTATGGCAGTTGCTGGCCTTCCGGATCCACCCGGTGATAGTAGGGGTTGCGTTCAAACACAAAGCGCTCTGCGGGAGGTTTCGTGCTGTTACGCCATGGCTGCAGCGTCGGCAACTCCGGGTTCTCCGGCCGGTATTGGCGGCCCAGACGGCGGTGCAGTGCGGCCCAGTTGCGCTGCTTGTGCTTTTCCACTTCCGCCTTCAACTCGCCGGCCGGGCGGTACTTTGCGTGAAAGTTCCGCATGTAATGGGACGGCATATAAAGATAGAACGGACGCGCGCCTGCTAGAGCCGGAACGAAGTTGGGATTTGGGTCCTTAAAGGTATAGCGCACGGTGTGCTCATCGATGATCTCAAACTTGAGAGGCTCTCCGTCGGAGGTCAAAAGCCGAGGGATGCCGCCGCGCACCAGCTCTTCGTTCTGGATCACATCTTCCCAGAAATAGCGGAAATCCTCAGCCGTGAAGGGATGGCCATCTGACCATTTGTGACCAGGGCGCAGATGCAGCGTGAAGATCCGCCCGTCTTCAACGTCGATTTTTTTCAGAATGTCGGGCTTGAGCGCCAGCTTGCTGTCATACCCCACGAGCCGGGCATAGCCGTAGACCGTCATCATGCGAATGTCTTTTTGCTTGCCCAGAAGCATTCTGATGGACCCACCACTCTTGCCGGGCTTGGCGCCAAGGGCCGCGAAATCAACCACGAGCGGCTCCTCAGGCAAGCGCTGGGCAATCGGCGGCAAGGATCCGGACGCCACAGCGTCCACAAAGCTTGGCGTCTCTTTGTATGACTGGGCGCTTGCGGGCACCAGTGCAGCCAACAAGAGCCCCATGACGAGGAGTAGTCGCTTCATGTTCTCAACTCCATTGCATCTACCGATTTGTGAACCAAGACCTTATGGCCTTCGTCGATTTCCAGGTGTGTCAGCTCCGGCGCATCGGGCGTGCCGACAAACTTTGGACCCCACGACTCTATATTAGAAGCACCTCCGGCTTGAAGTGCGACAAAATCCAAGGGCCGATTGAGATCCGCATAGGGCACCGCTTTGAGCAGCGCCCGGGTGTAGGGATGGATCGGGTTTTTGAACAGCACGTCTCTCGGTGCCGTTTCCACGAGCTTGCCTTTACACATCACGGCGATCCGGTCTGCTACATAATCCACCACGGCTAAGTTGTGGGAGATGAACAGATATGTCAGCCCAAGCTCCGATTGCAGATCCTTAAGCAGGTTGAGAATCTGCGCCTGCACCGAAACATCCAAGGCGGAGACCGGTTCATCGCAGAGCAACAGATCCGGGTTCAGCGCCAAGGCCCGCGCGATGCCCACCCGTTGGCGCTGGCCGCCTGAGAAGCTGTGCGGGTAGCGGTTTAGAAAACGGGGATCCAGCCCCACAAGACGCATCAGCTCCGTGACCTTCGCCATGCGATCACTCTCTGAGCCCATATCGTGAATAACCAATGGCTCGCGGAGAATGTTGAGCACGGTCATGCGCGGCGACAGTGAGGAAAACGGATCCTGAAAAACCATCTGCATGCGCGGCCGGAACTTCTTAAGCTCGGCCCCGTCCAGGCCCAGCACATCCTTCTTGCCCCCGGTGCCATTGAACTCGATCGATCCGCTGTCCGGCGTTACCGCCCGCATGATCATCTTGGACACGGTGGTTTTGCCGCACCCACTTTCGCCCACCAGTCCGAGGCATTCGCCGCGCTTGATGTCCAGCGTGAAGTCGTCCACGGCCACAAGGGTGTTTTCGTCGGTGGCGCCGAAAAACCCGCCCTTCTTGGTCACAAAGGTCTTGCGCAAGTGTGAGATCTTCAAAAGCGGCTGGTCGCTGTCGAGTTCGGCCGCCTCTTTGTTTCCGAAGGCCGGTCCGATCTCGTAGTCGATGTCGCGGATGGACTGCAGGCGCTCACCCGGCTTCATGTCGAAGTGCGGCACCGCATGCAGCAGTGCTTTAAGGTACGGATGGGCCGGGTTTTCGAAGATGGCCTCGACGGGACCTGCTTCCATCACCTCGCCATGATAGACCACCACCACTTCATCGGCCATGTTGGCGACCACCCCCAAGTCGTGGGTGATGAGAAGGATCGCCATATTGAGCTTTTCCTGCAGCTCCTTGAGCTGATGGAGCACTTGCGCCTGAACGGTTACATCCAAAGCTGTTGTCGGCTCATCGGCAATCAAGAGTGCCGGCCGGCAAATCATTGCCATGGCAATCATGGCCCGCTGGCGCAAACCGCCCGACAGTTCGAACGGGTACATGTCATAGGCTTTTGTGGGGTCTGGAAAGTTCACAAGCCCCAGCATTTCTTCGGTGACCTTGCGGGCATCGCCCTTGGCCACATCGCGGTGCAGCGTCAGAGCCTCTTCGATCTGGTTGCCAATGGTGTGGAGCGGCGAGAGCGAGGTCATCGGCTCCTGAAAGATCATGGAGATGCGCGCCCCGCGAAGCTCACGCATTTCAGCGCTGTCGCGGTGCAGCGCAGCAATGTCCACAATCTCGCCTTCGGCCTCCGGGTCGTTAAAGAGAATTTTCCCGCCCGTGATTGAGGCCGAGCGCGGAAGAATTCCGAGCAAGGCTTGCGCCGTGACCGACTTGCCCGAGCCGGATTCGCCCACTAGCGCGACGACGCTGCCCGGCCGGATGCGAAAGCTAATGCCCTTCACAACATCCAGCGGACTGCCGTGCAGCATGAACGCCACACGCAGGTCTTCCACGCGTATCAAGTCATTCTGTACGCTCATGTTCCCAGTGAAACGGCAGGGCCCGAAGGGAACGGCTCCTGACCGGCACTCCTCCCACTCAACGAATGCAACGGCAGTTTGCTTTTACGGCGCCTGAACCAACAGTGCAATCGGCTTGATCGGCAAAACGCGAATTTTCCCGCCAAACGACGGGAAAATCTCAAACTGTGACGAGTATATCTCAGTATAGGTCAGTGCCTGATCACGATCCGGGCGTTCTTCCGGCCGTTTCGGCGGACCAGATGGTACAACGTGGCCGCATGTTTGGGATGCAAACGCACACATCCATGCGAGGCCGGACGGCCCAGCCGGCGGATTTGGTTTGTGCCGTGCACGGCATAGCCACCGCGGAAGAAGATCGAATACGGCATTGGAGAGTTGTTGTACTTGCTGGAGTAATGCATGCGCTTCATGATTGTCGGCCGGTACGAGCCTGTCGGCGTGCGATAACGGCCCCGGCCCGTGGATACACGCCAGCTATAGAGCTTGCGGCCGTTTTTGTAGACATGCATGCGCTGACTGGAAATATCAATCTTTGCGACAATTTTGCTGGCCTGAGCCGGAGCAATTGCCCCCTCCAAACCGAACAACATCAGTAGTGCCGCCAAGAAGCCGGAAATCTTGAAAATCTTGGTCATTGATTTACGCCCCTGCTACGCTAATTATACTTACCAAACACCCACGCGACCGGATTTGGCCGCTGGTTCGTCTCCCGCCCCAACTCTGAAGTCTGGAATGTATGAAAGCCCACTTTACCTGAATGGGCAAGCCCCGATTTCTGTGCGTAGGCTTATCGATCGCGCGGCAATTGCCTCCACGGCATCGTCAGACACAGAGCGCCAGAGCCCGGGGCCCGCTTAACGGGCACCGGGCACAGCGCGCAACGGGTTGGCCGCTTTACTCTTTAACGACCTTTTGTTTTTGCTCGCCGAGGCCTTCAATCCCCACGGTCATGACCTCACCGTTCTTCAAGAACCGCGGCGGCTTCTGCCCCGCACCCACACCGGGCGGCGTGCCGGTGGCGATCAGGTCGCCCGGCTCAAGAGTCATGAACTTGGAGAGATAGGAAACAATGTGAGCGGCAGAGAAAATCATGGTCTTGGTGTTGCCATCCTGCTGGCGCTCCCCGTCGATCTCCAGCCAGATATCAAGCTTCTGGGGATTGGGGATTTCATCGGTGGTGACCAACCAAGGGCCGACAGGACCGAAGCCATCAATGGCTTTACCTTTGATCCATTGGCCGCCGCGCTCCAACTGAAACTCGCGCTCGGAGACATCGTTTACAACACAGTAGCCGGCCACATAGGACAGCGCATCCTTTTTGGAGACGTACTTGGCTCGCTTGCCAATCACGATGCCCAACTCCACTTCCCAGTCCATCTTTTTGGACCCCTTCGGGCGCACCACATTATCGTTTGGTCCGGCCAGGGCATTCATGGTCTTGGAGAACAGGATAGGCTCGCTCGGGATGGGCATGCCGGCTTCCTTGGCATGGTCTTCATAGTTCAAACCAATGCACAGGAACTTCTGAAAACCGGTGACCGGCGAGCCAATGCGCGGGCGGCCCTTCACAAGCGGCAATGAGCCCGGCCTGATTTTCTTAAGTTGCGCGAGCTTCTTTTCAAGAACGGCTGGCGTTATGTCATCGATCTTGCCGGAGAGGTCACGGATCTTGCCGTCATCATCCAACATACCAGGTTTCTCACGGCCTTTCGGGCCATAGCGCAACAATTTCATTTTGGGACTGCCTCATTCAGATTAGGCGCGGACACCCGGGTCCGCACTGGGATGGAAGAGCGGGTTATAGCCCAAGCGCAGCGACTCGACCATGGGCAAAGGCGTAATCACTCGCACGGTTCCGCCAAATGGACGCGCGCACTGTTCTGTGTACCCCGCAAACGACCATTTGAGCAGCAACCGTCCGCGCACGGCGTATGCTGCTCCTTGCCATTCGATCATCGTTCCTGAGGGCAGGTCCTCCGCGGACATCTCTACCAAGCGCTTGGCTTTACCATCCAGCCGGTGGCCGTGGAGGACCCTGTCAAACTCGGGCGCCGATGGGCGGGCGTCGAGTTGGCGCGCCTCCGCATAGGCGTTCAGGAACGCCAAAGCATCTTGGCGCCGACACTCAAAACACGGCCGGTGCCCTGCCGCCAATGCGGTCACTTCATCCAGAAAGAACAGCTCCGTGTAACTGTTGGGCGCCATCAGTGTGCGCTGCCGGTTCTTGAATGACAGCACACAACAAATCCATGCCCTGCTCGCCCATCGGCGGTTGGTCAGCCTTTGGCCAGGCCCATGAATGCGGCCGCCCCGGTTTCCAAACAGCAGTCCACGCGCCGGGTTGGCGACAATCTCGCCCCATGGGTCGACCCTGTTCTGAAGCGGCATTGGTTGGATCTACTTAGCGCTGCTCGGCCTGTTCAGCACGATCACATGCAAGCGCCGTGGCCCGTGCGCGCCGAGCTCGATTTTCTGCTCAATGTCCCCGGTGCGCGATGGTCCGGAAATCAGGTTAACCGTTCTTGGCATCTCGCCGTCACCGTAGACCGCACGCACCACGTCCCAGGCATCTTCATAAGACCCGGCAACGCGTCCCGCTTCCACCACAACAATGTGGTTCTCAGGCAGAAAGTTCAACGAGGTGGGATTGTCGGATCCGGACGTCATGACCAGCGTCCCGCTTTCCGCGACCGCGGCGAATGCGCGGGATACGGAGACCTCATCGGTCTTGCGCGCAGCGCCCACGGCGACCTCCAAGCTCCGGGCCTTTCCCCAAGGCAACTTTTCCAAAGCCGGGTCGGAGCCGCGCCGGATCTTTTGCGGCAGGTTATGGAGGCGCAGGTAGTTTGCGATGGCGCCGGGGATTTCAGACGGCGTTTTCACGTGTTCAACTGTCCCGTTGACCGCTTCCATCCGTTCACAGAACTGTTTCACATTCTGCGCCACGGTGCCGGACGCGCGGTCCGGCACGATATTGCGCTTATGATCTTCAAGCCGGTCCGCCACCAGTTCCAACCGTTCCATCGAATCGGCATCCACATTCAGCGAGGTGCGGATACGGCCGAGTATCTGTTCGCGCCGCGTCGCGTTGTCAGACATTGTCTCGTTCCTTCCACATTTGCTGAAAGGTCTTACCTTGTGGCGCAGGAAGATCCCGGTACTTCACCCATCCGCCTGCCAGCGGCACGTTTGCCAAGCGGCCTGAGCGCCCGGCGCGCCATTTCAGTATGCGCGCGGCCCAGCGTGTAACGCGCTGGTAAAATTTTGGCCGCATTGCAAACCATGCCCAGACGCCTAAGCCTCTGCGCGCAGCAAAGGGTGTCAGGTGCTTCTCAAACTCCCGCTCGCGCCAGTGGCGCATCATTTTGGGCAAGGGGATGCGCATGGGGCAAACCTCCTCGCAACGCCCACAGAAGGTGGACGCATTGGGCAAGTGGCCAGCCTCGTTCACGCCAATCAGATTAGGCGTCAGCACGGACCCCATAGGCCCGGAGTAGACCCAGCCATACGCATGACCGCCCACCGCCTGATAAACCGGGCAATGGTTCAGACATGCACCGCAGCGGATGCAGCGAAGCATCTCCTGAAACTCCGTGCCGAGCATCGAGGAGCGGCCGTTGTCGAGCAACACCACATGATACTCCTGCGGCCCATCGGGATCGCCGCGGCGCCTGGGCCCGGTTGAGAACGTGGTATAGTTAGAGATATCCTGCCCGGTTGCAGAGCGTGCAAGGAGCCGGACCAGTGTGCTGGCATCTTCCAGAGTGGGAACCACTTTCTCGATCGAGGCAAGCACGATGTGGGTCTTCGGCAAGGTCTGCGTGAGATCACCATTGCCTTCGTTAGTGACAATGACGGAGGTGCCGGTCTCCGCGATGAGAAAGTTGGCGCCGGTGATGCCCACATCCGCATCGATGTATTTCTGCCGCAAGATCTGCCGCGCCTCGTAAACCAGAGACGCCGGCTCATCCAGATTGCGCTCTTCAGGAAGTTCAGTGTGGGTCCGGCGAAAGTCCGCCTCGATCTGTTCCTTGGTCAAATGCACCGCCGGCGCAATGAGATGGCTCGGCGTCTCACCGCGGAGCTGAATGATGTACTCGCCAAGATCGGTTTCCACCGGCTCGATATTCATCTTCTCAAGGCCGGCGTTCAGTCCAATCTCCTCAGAAATCATGGACTTGCCCTTGGTCACCGTTTGGGCTTCACGGTCCAGGCACAAGCGCACCACCAGATCGCAGGCCTCTTGGGCCGTGGTGGCCCAGTGCACATAACCACCGGCTTCCACCACCTTTTCCTCAAAAGCCTCCAGATATAGATCCAGATGCTCAAGGGTGTGGTTCTTGATCTCGCGGCCCTGATCGCGCAGTTGCTCAAACTCCGGAAGAGCTGCTGCGGCATCGGCACGCTTCTTCACAAAGCCGCGCGGCACATTCGACAAGGCGCGCTGGAGTTGGGCATCGGTGAGCGCACCAGCGGCATTGCTCTTGAAGTTCTTGGATGTGGGCTCCATCAGCTTTCCCCCTCCCCGATTGGCGGCAACAGGGTTTCACCCGCCAAAACCTCGGCCACGTGGCGCACCTCAATCTTGGAACCGGAGCGCTTCAATTTACCCGCCATGTTCATGAGACAGCCAAGATCGCCTGCAAGCAGCACGTCTGCGCCGCTGGCTTCGATGTTGGACATTTTCTTTGTGAGCATGTCGTTTGAAATGTCGGGGTACTTGACGCAGAACGTGCCGCCAAAGCCGCAGCATACGTTGGCATCTGACATTTCCCGAAGCTCCAGGCCTGCCACAGACGACAGGAGTTGGCGCGGCTGCTTGTGCACCTTCAACTCGCGCAGACCTGAACAGCTGTCATGATAGGTCACGCAGCGTCCGAACTGTGCGTCCACGCCCTTCACCTGAAGCACATCGGTGAGAAACGAGACCAATTCATAGGTCTTATCGGCCAATGCAATCGCGCGGGACTGAACGCCGGTGCCTTCCCCAAACAGTTTTGGGTAGTGCTTCTTCAACATCCCGGCGCAGGACCCTGACGGCGCGACCACATATTCATAAGGTTCGAAGGTGCGAATGGTGCGCTCTGCGATTTCCTTGGAGGTTTTGCGGTCGCCGCTGTTATAGGCGGGCTGGCCACAACAGGTTTGCATGTCCGGCACCTCGACCACGCACCCGGCCTCTTCTAGAAGCTTGACCGCCGCAAAGCCCACGGACGGTCTGAAAATGTCCACCAGACAGGTGACAAACAAACCGACCTTGATTTTCTTATCGTTCATACTGCCTCCTCAGCCCTGCGGGCCCGCTTGTGGCCGCTCCGGCGAACCGTCTCAAGTCGCCGCTCCGCTGTTATCTGCCTGGACTGTGCCCGATCCGCCGTTTCACGCGCCGCGATGACATACGTCATGTGCTGCTCGGCTGCCTGCCTGGCGGCCTCTGCGTCTCCGTTCAACACCGCAAGGTAAATGGCGCGGTGCTGCTCGAGCAACCGGCCCCGGGCACCTGGGTTTTCGTAAAGCAGCGCGCGGTTATGGAACACTCCGGCTTTTAGGAGTGCATAGATACTGCGCAGGGTTTGGATCAGCACGATGTTGTGGCCGGCATCAACGATGGCGCTGTGAAACTCCACATCGAGCTTGGCCTCTTCTTCCGCGTTCTGGCGCTCATGGGCTGCTTCCATGCGTGCGAAGATGTTTTCCAAGATGGCTCGGTCGGCGGGTGTGGCGCGTTGAGCCGCATAGCTGGCGGCAACACCTTCCACCTGTTGGCGAAACTCAAGATAGTCGGCCGTGGCTTTCTCGTGCTTGCCGAACAACGGCACGATCGGTTCGGCGAATACGGAGCCCATCACATCAGCCACATAGGTGCCTCCGCCTTGGCGGGCGATGAGCAGCCGGCGCTCCTCCAGCTCGTTCAGCGCATCGCGCAAACTGGGGCGCGAAACCTCCAGCGTCTTGGCCAGCTCGCGCTCGGGCGGCAGCTTATCACCGGGCTTGAGAACGCCCTCCAGAATAAGGGCCTCTATCTGTCGCACCACGGCATCAGAGACTTTGACCTGTTCTATGCGTTGGAACATGGAGATCTTCTAAAACAAAACGGGTACCCGCACTTGGGCACCCGTTATAACGACGTCGCGGAAAATTGGTCAACACAAAAGACCAATTTACCGGCTGTAGCGGCAACCAGACCTGGTGGCTTGGTTACTCAGCTTTGGTGAACTGTTGCAGGTAGGCAACCAAATTCACCCGATCCTTCTCCTTTTTCAGGCCGGCAAAAGCCATTTTCGTGCCTTTTACGTACTGACGCGGTTTGATGAGGTACTCCAGCATGACCTCCTCGGTCCACACCAGGCCCTCTTCGCCCTTGGCGACCATGGCCTTGGAATACTTGTATCCATCCAACGAACCGGCCGTGCGGCCAAACAGGTTGACCAGATGCGGCCCGACCTTGTTCTTTTCTTTTTCAACCTCGTGGCAAGCTTTGCACTTACGGAAGACCTTTTCGCCTTTCTTGATGTCCGGCTCCGCCGCCTGCGCCGAAACCGAGAAAGCGACAGCTGCCATGGTAGCGAGAATGATCTTTGATTTCATATTCATATGTCCCTTAGCCTAGACTGAACTCTCACGGACAATGGGCTCTAAGTCAGTTTGACACAACTGGACAATAGTTCACATGTCCGTGGGGATTGACAGATCTGGTTAAATGGTAAAAAAAACAGACCAAATGGATTGAGTGAGACGCCATGTCAAACCTGAAGATGCCCGAAGTGGATCAAACCGCCCTCGCCCGGCGGCAGGAAGTCGCAGCGGATCTGCGCCGTATTGTGCCTGGAGAAGGGGTGATCGACGAGGCCGAAGAGATGCGTGCCTATGAGAGCGACGGGTTGACGGCTTATAAGCAGGTGCCCCTGCTCGTGGTGCTGCCGGAGACGGTGGAGCAGGTTTCCGCCGTGCTCAAATACGCTAGCGACAACGGCATAAAGGTGGTTCCGCGCGGCGCGGGCACCTCACTGTCCGGAGGCGCTCTGCCGCTTGCCGACGGTATCCTTCTGGGCCTTGGCAAATTCAATAAAGTGCTGGAGATCGATTACGACAATCGCTGTGCGGTGGTGCAACCTGGTGTCACCAACCTGGCGATCACTCAGGCCGTTCAGCACGAGGGCTTTTACTACGCTCCAGACCCCTCTTCGCAAATTGCCTGCACCATAGGCGGCAACATTGCGGAGAATTCGGGCGGCGTGCATTGCCTCAAATATGGCTTGACCACCAACAACGTGCTTGGCCTGGAAGTGGTGCTGATCACTGGTGAGGTTGTGCGCATCGGTGGCAAGCATCTGGACAGCGAAGGTTACGACCTGATGGGCCTGATGGTGGGCTCGGAAGGCCTTCTGGGTGTGGTCACCGAGGTCACGGTGCGCATTCTCAAGGCGCCGGAAACAGCCCGCGCCGTGCTGGTCGGGTTTCCATCCAGCGAAGACGCGGGCCAGTGCGTGGCTGACGTGATTTCCAGCGGCATTATCGCCGGCGGGATGGAGATGATGGACAAACCCGCCATTCACGCCGCCGAGGAGTTTGTTCAGGCCGGCTATCCTCTTGATGTGGAGGCGCTGCTCATTGTTGAGCTGGACGGTCCTGAGGCAGAGGTGGATCATCTCATCGAACGCGTCTCGCAAATCGCTGAGAAGAACAACTCGGTCTCGATGCGGGTCTCCAACTCCGAAGCCGAGCGCGCGAGCTTCTGGGCGGGCCGTAAGGCGGCGTTCCCGGCTGTGGGCCGCATCTCGCCTGACTATTATTGCATGGACGGCACCATCCCGCGCCACCAGCTGCCCAAGGTGCTGGGGCGCATGAACGAGCTCTCCCAGCAGTATGGATTGCGTGTGGCCAATGTGTTTCATGCCGGAGACGGCAACCTGCATCCGCTGATCCTTTATGATGCAAACGTGCCGGGTGAGCTGGAGAAGGCGGAAGACTTTGGTTCCGACATTCTGACGCTCTGTGTCGAAGTGGGCGGCGTGCTTACGGGCGAACATGGAGTTGGCGTGGAAAAGCGCGACCTGATGCCCACAATGTTCACTGAGACCGACCTCAATCACCAACAGCGGGTAAAATGTGCGTTCGATCCTGAAGGGCTGTTGAATCCGGGTAAAGTCTTCCCCGAGCTTCACCGCTGCGCAGAGCTTGGCCGCATGCACATTCACAGAGGCCAGGTGCCCTTTCCAGACATTCCCAGATTCTGAGCCCGCCTTATGTCGTCCACTTTGAAACCAGAAGATGCAGCACAACTCCATGACGCCGTTCAATGGGCCGTGGCTGAGGAAAAACCATTGGACGTTGTTGGGCTCGGCACCAAAAGGGCGATCGGAAGGCCATCCCAGCACGAGTTCACCATGGACCTGTCCGCCCTCACCGGCGTCACTCTTTATGAACCCGAAGAGCTCGTCCTGTCGGCCCGCGCCGCCACGCCCCGCGCGGAGGTCGAACAATTGCTGCGCGACAAAAACCAGGAATTCGCCTTTGAGCCGCCGGACCTTTCCGGTCTGTTGGGCGCCAGCGGGCCGGGTACGCTCGGCGGCATGGTCGCCAGCAATCTGGCGGGGCCGCGGCGCATTAAGGCTGGGGCGGTGCGCGATCATTTTCTGGGATTCTCCGGGGTGTCGGGCCGCGGGGAGACATTCAAGTCGGGAGGCCGGGTGGTGAAGAACGTGACCGGCTATGATTTGCCGAAAATCATTGCCGGTTCATGGGGCACGCTCGCCGTTCTGTCCGACATTACGCTGAAGGTGCTGCCGGCAGCGGAAACCGAGGGCAGCTTTGCCGTGGAGGGGCTGAGTGATGAGATGGCGGTTGCCGCCATGTCGCGGGCTTTCCAGTCATCCTGCGAAGTGTCGGGCGCAGCCCACTTGCCAGAAGGCCTGCTCGGGGCGGCTGCCACCGTGTTTCGGATCGAGGGCATCGGTCCTTCGGTGGAGTACCGCTTGGAGAAACTGGCCGCTCTGCTGAATGATCTCGGTGCGTCTGAGAAAATGGACCCCGAAGCCTCAAGAGATCTGTGGCGATCTATTCGGGATGTGAGCTTCTTTGCCAATGGATCGGACCGGCCCGTCTGGCGCCTCTCGGTGCCACCGATGGACGGGGCTAAAGTGGCCGCTGCCGTTGCAGCAAAGTGTGAGGCCCGCTGGTTCTTCGATTGGGCCGGGGGGCTGATCTGGTGTGAGGTCCCGGAAGCCGATAATGCGTCAGAACAGATCGTCCGGGCCGCCGTGGCGCAAACCAGCGGGCATGCCACTCTTATCCGCGCGCCACAAGCCATCAGGGCCGCTGTCGATGTGTTCCATCCGCCCGAGCCCGGCCTTGCTCTCATCGCCCAGAATGTGAAAACAGCGTTCGACCCCAATGGCATTCTCAACCCTGGCCGCATGTACGCGAGCGCATAAGAGGCCGAACAAAGATGCAAACGAATTTCTCGCTCAAACAGCTCGCCGACCCACAGTTCGCCCACTCTGAATCGATTTTGCGAAATTGCGTGCATTGCGGTTTTTGCACCGCCACGTGTCCCACCTATGTGGAACTGGGCGATGAGTTGGACAGCCCGCGCGGGCGGATCTATCTGATCAAGGAAATGCTGGAGAGCGGCAAGGCGCCTACGGCGGGCGTGGTGAAGCACGTGGACCGGTGTCTGTCGTGCCTTTCCTGCATGACCACCTGCCCGGCCAGCGTGAACTATATGCACCTGGTGGACCACGGCCGGGCCTATATTGAGCAAAACTACCAGCGCCCCTTGGCCGACCGGATGATCCGCAAGATCCTGGAGATCGTGCTGCCGAACAAGACCCTGTTCAAATCTTCCCTGATTATGGCCCGTCTCGCCCGCCCCTTTGCAGGCCTGTTCAAGGCCATCGGGCCCCTGAAGCCCCTGGGCGCTATGTTAGAGCTCGCACCCACCAAATCCGCACCCACCACGCCCACCTGCAAGCCGGGCATCTTCAGCCCGGACGGCCCGCGCAAGGGCCGAGTGGCACTGCTGACCGGCTGCGCCCAGCCGGTGCTCAATCCCGGCATTAACGAGGCCACGGTCCGTCTGCTGAACCGGCTGGGCATCGAAGTGGTGGTGTCGGCCGGTGTTGGCTGTTGCGGCGCGCTCACCCATCACATGGGCAAGGAGGCGGACAGTCACGCCAAAGCTGCGGCCAATGTCCAAGCCTGGACCGCGGAGATTGAAGGAGAAGGCTTGGATGCCATCATCATAAACACATCCGGCTGCGGCACCACCGTGAAGGATTACGGCCACATGCTGGCTCATGATGAAGCCTACGCCGAGCAGGCAAAAAGGGTATCGGCACTCACCAAAGATATCACGGAGTTCCTGAGCGATCTCGGTCTCACTGGCGCCAGCGCGGGCGAGCCCTTGCTCGTTGCTTATCATTCGGCCTGTTCCCTGCAGCATGGCCAGCGCGTGCGCACCCAGCCCAAAGCCTTGCTGCAAGCGTGCGGATTTGAGGTGGTGGACCCGCCGGAGGGCCATCTGTGCTGCGGCTCGGCGGGCACGTACAACATCATGCAGTCGGACATCGCCGCGCGCTTGCGTACGCGAAAGGTGCGCAACATTGAAAGTACCCGGCCCGACCTGATTGCCGCCGGTAATATCGGCTGTATGACCCAAATCGCCTCGGGAACCGGGGTTCCAGTGGTGCACACGGTGGAGCTTTTGGACTGGGCCACCGGCGGACCCAAACCGGAAGCTCTCACAAAGTGAGGTCGGGTTCCGTAGAGTGGGAAGAGCCCTTGAGCCGGCGGTCTTGATGGTGTTCTTCCCCCTCCGAACATAGTCAATCAACCCCTTATGAGGAGAGTGCCGCAGCATGTCTACGCGGGTGAGTTCGGGCCGTTTGAGCATTGCCAAACCGCTTTACGATTTTGTCAATGAAGAGGCCCTGGCCGGCACTGGTGTGGGGGTTGATCAATTTTGGAGTGCGTTAGATGAGATCGTCGCGGACTTGACGCCCAAGAACCGCGCGCTCTTGGAAAAGCGTGCTGACCTTCAGAGCAAAATCAGCGCTTGGCACAAGGCTAACCCGGGTTTCGACCTTGGCCCATACCGAACTTTTCTGAAGGACATCGGCTATCTCGTCCCCGAAGGCGACGCCTTTTCCGTGGACACCCAGAATGTGGATGACGAGATCGCCCACATCGCTGGCCCGCAGCTTGTTGTTCCGGTGATGAATGCCCGCTTTGCGCTTAATGCTGCCAACGCCCGGTGGTGGAGCCTTTACGACGCCCTCTACGGCACCGACGCCATCTCTGAGGACGGCGGGGCGGAACGCGCCGGCGGCTACAATGAGGTGCGCGGCGCCCGAGTGATCGCCTGGGCCAATCAGTTCCTTGATGACGCTGCCCCCCTCAAGGGCGCCGCCCATGGTGACGCTGCAGGCTTCTCGGTGTCTGGCGGCACGCTTGAAGTGACGCTCACCGGGGGCGGCACCACTGGACTTTCCAACCCTGAGCAGTTTGCAGGCTATAAGGGAGCGCCCGACAGCCCCTCTTCCATCTTGATCAAAAACAATAATCTTCACTTTGAACTGGTTATTGACCGGACGCACCCGGTGGGCCAGAGCGATCCGGCGGGGCGCGCCGATGTGATCATTGAAGCGGCGATCACCACCATTATGGATCTGGAAGACTCCATCGCCGCCGTGGATGCCGAAGACAAGGTGGAGGCCTACCGCAATTGGCTCGGCCTGATGAAAGGTGATCTTGCGTCTTCGTTCACCAAGGGCGGCGAGACCGTCCAGCGCACCATGGCCAATGATCGCTCCTACTTGGCGCCCGATGGCGCCGACCTCACCCTGCATGGCCGCAGCTTGATGCTGGTGCGCAATGTGGGGCATCTGATGACCAATCCAGCGATTTTGGACGGGGACGGGCAAGAGGTGTTTGAGGGTCTTATCGATGCGGCTGTTACGGCGGCCATTGCGTTGCATGACATTGGACCAAACGGCCGAAACATGAACAGCCGCACCGGGTCCATGTATGTGGTGAAACCCAAGATGCACGGACCTGAGGAAGTGGCCTTTGCCTCTGAGCTCTTCGGCCGCGTGGAGCAGGCGCTGGGCATGGCGCCAAACACCATGAAGATGGGCATCATGGACGAAGAGCGCCGCACCACAGTGAACCTGAAAGAGTGCATTCGCGCAGCATCCAGCCGGGTGGTGTTCATCAACACCGGCTTCCTGGACCGCACCGGAGATGAGATCCATACCTCCATGGAGGCCGGCCCCATGCTGCGCAAGGGCGACATGAAGGCCGCCGCATGGATCCAGGCCTATGAGGACTGGAACGTGGATATCGGCCTGGAATGCGGCTTGAGCGGCCATGCTCAGATCGGCAAGGGCATGTGGGCCATGCCGGACATGATGGCTGACATGTTGGTGCAGAAGATCGGACACCCCACGGCCGGTGCGAACACCGCATGGGTCCCTTCACCCACCGCTGCCGCGCTACACGCAACCCACTATCACACAGTTTCTGTTGCGGACCGCCAGAGCGAGCTTAGATCGCGTGGCCGGGCGAGCCTGGATGACATTCTCTCCATCCCCCTGGCCGAGCGGCCCAACTGGACGCCTGATGCCATTCAGGAGGAGCTCGACAACAATGCCCAGGGCATTCTCGGCTATGTGGTGCGCTGGGTGGACCAAGGGGTTGGCTGTTCCAAGGTGCCCGACATTAACGATGTCGGCTTGATGGAAGACCGCGCGACGTTGCGCATTTCGAGCCAGCACATTGCCAACTGGCTGCATCACGGCATTTGCACCGAAGCCCAGGTGCGCGAGACCCTAGAGCGCATGGCCGTCGTGGTGGATGGCCAGAACGCGGGCGATCCAGCCTATACCAATATGGCGCCGGATTATGCAGCCAGCATCGCCTTTCAAGCGGCCTGTGATCTCGTGTTCAAGGGCGCTGAGCAGCCCAGCGGCTACACTGAGCCAATCCTGCATGCCCGCCGGCTGGAGGTGAAAGCGGCGAGCTAGAACTTGCCGTTATCATTCTTCCACTGATCCTTTGGCGCGATTTTCTCAGTGGTGTCCCAGTGTTCCACCACCTTACCGTCCTTCAAGCGGAACAGGTCGTAGAAGGCTGTATGGACCCCGCCGCGCCGACCCTCTGAGGCGGCCAAGACGAAGTTGCCCTCAGCCAGAACCCGGTGCAGGTGCTCATAATGAATGTTGGGCGCCCCCGTTGCATCGCGCTCGTTAAGCGCCGCGTGCAGCGTGGCCAGATCGTCATCCAGCCGCGGGTTGTGTTCGGTGTATTGGCTTTCCTGGATGAACTCGGCCAAACGGTCCAGTTCTCCGCCCATCAGAACGTTCTCCACAAAGCTGCGGATCCGCTCGCGATTGACTTCGGTCTGGTCATGATCTTCCGCCTCCGTCTGGCCGTCCACCATGGAGTGGCCAGCCGGGTTCGGGCCTTGTCGTTCCTGGATATTGTCCCAGTGTTCCACCGCTTGCCCCGCTTCGAAGCGGAACATCTCAAAGCCGATCTTGCGGCTGGCAAAGTCATACTCCATGTGGGCAAAGACGAATGCGCCATCCTCAAAGCCACGGACCATGTTGACTCGCGGCTCCGTCTTGGCGAGCCGGGCAAACAGGGCAGCAAGCCCCTCGCTGCCGGCATGGGTTTGCGGATTGTGCTGAATGTATTTGGCTTCATTGACCACGGCAATGGGTTCGGGATCGCCGGTTTCTATGCTCTTCAGGAGCGCACGGATCTGCTCCACTTTGGATGGCGGCATGGGTCTCTTTCTCCTACCACTTGAATGATAACGCCGTTGGGTCGGGGCGGGAAGTTGCTCTTTAGCGCTTTGAGTACTCGTCCAAGAGCGCCTTGAATTCGTCAATCGAGGCTGGAAATCGATCAAAGCTGTGAACGGCAGGAACCTGTGCCCAGGGTACCTTTTCGTCCGTCATCAATTCAACGAACGGGGAAAACAGAGCCGCATCATCCAACACGGATGTGCGCAAGTTTATGCGATCGTCTGCGCCCTCAACCTGAGTGTAAACGAGGCTCAAGCAGGCTTTGCAATAGTAATGTACCCGTGCTCCGCACCCCAGACCGCCCCTGATCAAGTCGCCGGAGCAGGAAAAACCCCTGCTTGGGAACAGAGTGGCGAGCGAATACGCACTCGCACTCATCTTCTGACAATCCCGGCAATGACAGGCCAGTGTTAGCAGCGGCGCTTCTGTTATGCGAACCTGAACAGAACCGCAGAGACAGGAGCCTTTAAACGGAGGTTTGGGCAAGGTCATCGGCAATCGATCGCTTTCTTGGGTCCTATCAAACATGCATGAACTCGCTCACCGAAAGCGAAGCCGTGGGTTGGCAAGGATGGAGGCGCTGTCGGCCAGGAAGTTTAAGGCGATGATGATCACTGCTGAGACAATCCCGCACCCGAGCGCCAGCGGCAGATCGTGAACCCGCACCGCCTGTACAAGCAGTGTGCCAAGGCCCGGGTAGGAGTAGACAATCTCTATGATCACAAGTCCGAAAACCAGGTTGGCAAGTGACAGCACCGTGGCGTTTGAAATTGGGCCGACCGCATTGGGGAACGCGTGCGCCAGCATAATCCGGCGCCGGCTGAGGCCTTTCAGTTCGGCCATCTCGATGTAATCGCTCGCCAGGACTCTCACGAGCGCCGCGCGGGTCAGTCTGAACATCGGCGTTACGGTGACGAAGATCAGAGAGAGCACCGGCAGGACGCACGCGTGCAACCGCTCCCAGAACGGCAGATCAAGCGCATGCATCGTGTAGGCCGGGAACAGATTGATCTCCACCGCCAGGAAGAACATCACCATATACGCGACCACAAACTCAGGCACGGACATCACACTCAAGGTGAGAAACGATAGGGCACGGTCTAGCCGACCTTGCGGGTTCATGGCGGCGGCGATGGAGATCACCAGACTGAGCGGCACTGTTACGAGCACAGCCCAGAACATCAGGAACATGGAGTTTCCCAGCCGCTCGATGACCAGAGCTGTCACCGGCTGGCGCCCCCACCAGGACATGCCAAGATCTCCCCGCAGAGCGCCCGCCAGCCAGCCCAGATAGCGCTCTACCACACCGCCATCGAGACCAAGTTCGCGCCGGGTTTCCTGCATCATCTCTTGAGTTGTGGACTGGCCTGCTGTCATCACGGCGAAATCGCCGGGCACCATCTCCACAACGAGAAAGTAGAGGACCGAGACCAGCCACAGGGTCAAAATACTCTGCGCCAACCGTGCGATAAGGAGCTTGATCACACTTATAACCTCCGTCAGACGAACCGCCCCGTTGTCCAATCACTCATGCTCGGCCGCGGGCGTTCACTTCTCGGCAATCGCCTCGATCTCCAGAAACCAGCCCTCTTCAAACATGCCGGCCAACACCACCGTAAGCGCGAAAGTGTGTCCTCCCAGCATCTTGACCCGTACGTCCCTGTTCTCCTCGCGGAATGTGCGATCAGCGAGGAAGGTGGTTGCCTTGACGATGTTCTCCACATCCATATCGGCCGCGCGAAGCTGCGCGATGATGTTGGTCCACACCGCTTCGGCTTGCTCCGCAAAAGTGGCCGGCACGGCGCCGTCCGCAGTCACCGGCCCTTGCCCACTGACGTAAAGGCGCCGGGTTGTTTCAGAAACCTCCAGCGCCTGAACATAAGCTCCCATGGCTTCGGCACCGTCCTCTGCGTTAATCCGTCTGGTTTTCATAGGCTTGTGTTCTCCGGTTTTCGCGACTTGCTGACGTCCTCTCACGGAGCGGCAGAAGATCTGACGCGCCCACGTGAAGTGCTTATAGGGGGAAGTGCTTTCAAATGAGCCACGGCCCGACACGCGGCCGTTTAGCGTACCCGCACGCTTTTCGGTCTGCAGCTACGGCTGTCCAGTCCCTGCTGCCGCTCCTCGTTCTCGCGCATATAGCGCCGCGTTTCTGGCAAAGCGGACTGGTGTCGGGCCATTTGAAGCTGCAATACGTTAGCATACTCCAAGCGGAATGCAATCTCAGAGCCTGCCAGATAAAAATCCCAGATCCGGCAAAAGCGCTCATCATAGATCTCCGCCGCCTTCTTGCGATTGCTGTTGAACCGGTTCCGCCAGTGGCGCAACGTGCGTGCATAGTGGCCGCGCAGGACCTCCACATCGCAAAGGTAGAGCCCGCTGTCTTCGATCTCGCGCTGAACCTCAGACAGCGCGGGCAAATAGCCGCCTGGGAAGATGTACCGGTCGACCCACGTGCTGGTCGGATATGGGCCATGCGGCCGGGCAATCGTGTGTATGAGGGCAACCCCATCGTCAGACAGAAGATCCAGCACCTTGCTGAAATAGGTTCCGAAATGGCGCGGTCCCACATGCTCAAACATGCCGACCGAAGCAATGCGGTCAAATCGGCCTTCCATCTTTCGGTAGTCCACAAGGCAAATCTCCACCTGGTCCTCAAGCCCGCGGGTGAGGATGCGCCGACGCGCGACTTCCGCTTGCTCGACCGACAGAGTGATGCCTGTGACCTTGGCCCCACACACCTCTGCCAGATAGAGCGCCAGGCCGCCCCAGCCGCAGCCGATATCGAGCACATGCATGCCCGGCTCAATATTCAGCTTGGCGGCAATGCGCCGCTTCTTGGCAAGCTGAGCCTGATGCAACGAGGTCTGGGGATCCGGAAAATAGGCGCAGGAATATTGCCGGTCGCTGTCCAGGAAGAGATCGTAAAACTTGCCGGACAGATCATAGTGATGCGCCACATTGCGCCTGGCGCCAGCAATGCCATTGGACCGGACCGCACGGCGCAGCATCTGCTTTAGCGCCGCCCCAGTTCGCCACTTGTAGGCAAAGCCATAATCCAACTGCGGGATCACAAGCGCCATCAACTCATACAGGCTGCCCGCTTCTACCGTCAGGCGGCCATCCACATAGGCTTCGCCGAACGCCGGATCGGGCCGCAACGCCAAGGCCAGGCCAACCGTATGGTCGTGCAACCGAACGCGGATCTCTTTGCCCCGGCCATCCCCGAAGCGATGCTCGGTGCCATCTGGATCCACGACCAAGAGGTTCCCTCGGCTAACGCTCTTCGTCAGAAAATGGTGAAGGACAAAAAACATGGATACCGCCCTCCTCGCTTCGTACTTCCCTCCGGCGTCCTCCTTTTGTGTTCACGGCGCAGAAGTATAGCTCAATTCAGAGCAGATTTTGAGTCTCGCTCACAACCACCTGAATTTGCTTATTTTTCGAAGCTCCGCGCCCTGGCCTTCACTGAGGCTGATGCATCAGACTTGGCGGCCTCAAGCGCGGCTTTGGCCTGGGTTTCAAACCCGGGATGTTGCGCTGCAAGCGATTGAAACGCACTCATGGACCAGGCTCTCAAGAACGGACGCTTGTGGGTGAGCAGGCCGGAGAGCCACTCTGCCAATGGTGCAGCCGCCACCTGAGGCACGGTCAAGGCATGCAGCATCTGGCACACATGAAGCTGCGCCGGCCACTGCACAATCTTTTCCAGGTTAGACAGAAGCGCTTCAGTCTCATCTGGTGGCAGCGGGATGCCCTTTTCCAGGCTCGCTTTGAGGAGCCAAGTGGCACCGTCGGAAACGTGCAACTCCTCGTAAGCACAGAGGGTGACGAGTTCCCTCAAGTACGTCTCCCCGCCAGCATGTCTGGCCTCTGCCTCTGAAAGCAGTGTGACCGCTTTGCCGTCATATGCGCGAAGGTCATCAACCAAAGAAGCCATGATCCCAACCTACCAATCCATACACGGGCTTGAGAAGCGCTTTCGACTTGACATAATCTTCATTTCGACAATACTAGAAATTACGATAAATTCACTGCAAGCACAGGAGCATGAGATCCATGAAGCTTCACATCTCCATGCGGGTTGAAGATCTCGACAAAGCCATCGAATTTTACAGTGCCTTGTTCGGCCAAGAGCCCACCATCCAAAGAGACAATTACGTGAAGTGGGATGTGGCGGACCCGGCCGTGAACTTTGTTATTGAATCCGGCAAGGGCGATAGCGGCCTCGATCACATGGGCATTCAGGTGGAGACGTCCGATCAGTTGGAAAGCATGGCGGAACGGATCCGCAGCATGGACCGGCCCTTCCTGGACGTGGAGAAGACCACCTGCTGTTACGCCAAAATGGAAAAGGCCTGGGTCAAAGGCGAAGCCGACGACAAGTGGGAAGCGTTCCTCACCCACAGCCACGATGAAGGCGAATATGGCGAGGACCGGGAAACCCAACTGGACGACATGTACGCGGATGCTGAGAGAGCTAGCTAAAACAGATCCAACTGATTGCTCTTGGGTTTGGGTTTTGGCGGCCTCGGTGCTTCGGCCTTGCGCTTCATCTCGGTTTTCTCAGGCGCGAAGAAGTCGTCCGGCGCAGGTTTGAGCAAATCGTCAGGGGGAGCTTCATCCCCAAGCCAGCGCGTAAAGTCATCGCGTGCAATCACCACAGGCATCCGGTGATGGATGGGCGCCAGTTGGGCATTTGCCGCGGTGGTCAGGATCGCAACGCTCTCCAGCTCAGAGCCGTCCGAACCCATCCAGTGCTCCCATATGCCGGCAAAGGCAACCGGGCCCCCATCGGCGCGCGGCACATAGTACGGCACTTTGCGGCCCGGCACGTCGCCTTGCCATTCATAGAACCCCGACGCCGGCACAAGACAGCGGCGTCGCCTGTAGGCGTTCCGGAATGATGGTTTCTCACTAACCGTTTCTGCCCGGGCATTGATGAGGGGTTTGCCGGTTTTCACCTCCTTGGCCCAGGACGGCACAAAGCCCCAGCGCACGAGCGCGAAGTGGCGCTTGCCTGTGCGGTCATTCTCCTCGTGGCGCACAATGGCCACAGGTCCGCCCGGGGCCACATAGTCGCGCGGCGGAAATTCAACCGTTTCGCCATAGTCGAAATAGGCTGCAACTTCATCTGAGCTATGCGAGAGGTTATAGAGGCCACACATGGGCGACACTCTACGCACGATCGAATGAGCACTCAAACCACAATCCCCTCTTCTCCCAAGCTGGGTGTCAGCGTTGCGTGTTGGCGCGGCGAAGAGGTGCTGCTCGCCCAGCGCGGCAAGGCGCCCAGCAAAGGCCTGTGGTCATTGCCGGGAGGGCATGTGGAGTTGGGCGAGCGCTTAGCCGATGCCGCGCTTCGAGAATTGTTCGAAGAGACCGCCGTCACCGCCAAGCTGGAGGGTCTGGTCACCACGCTGGATATTATCCACCAGGACGATCAGGGCCAGATCACCACCCACTATGTGATCGCCGTGTTCAAGGCCCGGTGGCTGTCGGGCAAGGCCGTGGCAGGAGACGATGCCGCGGCCGTGCAATGGCGCCGGGCGGAGGATTTGGACGACCTTGCCATGACCCCCAACACGCGGCACCTGTTGCGCGCGATGACGCAGGGTTGATTGGAAACGACCCGAAAAGCGCGGCAAACTCACCCGTATGATCAGAAAACTGCCCATTTTGCTGATTGCCTGCAGCCTTTTGGTGTTCACTGCGATCCAAGCCGCCGCCAACCCTGATCGGTGGAAACGCGAGGGGTGGACCACCGACTTTGATCAGACATCTATCAAGCTGACGGAGATCCTGTCCGGGGGGATCGGGCGCGACGTGATTCCCCCGATCGATAGGCCTGCGTTCAAACCGGTGTCCGAGATCACCAAGCTCGCCGATACAGAGCCGGTGATCGGGCTGGAGATTAATGGCGAGGCACGGGCCTACCCGCTACAGATCATGACCTGGCATGAGATTGTGAACGATCAGTTCGGTGATGTGCCCGTTGCCGTCACCTATTGCCCCTTGTGCAACTCGGCCATCGTCTTTGAACGGACCGTAGACGGCCAGGTCCTGGACTTCGGCACAACGGGCAAACTGCGGAACTCCGATCTGGTGATGTATGACCGCCAGACCCAGAGCTGGTGGCAGCAGTTTATGGGCGAGGCCATTGTGGGCGAGATGACCGGGATGACGCTGAGAACGGTCCCGGCACGTTTGGAATCCTTCGCCAATTTCAAGGACCGGTTTCCGGATGGTAAAGTGCTTGTCCCCAACAATGACGGCCTGCGCGCTTACGGGCGCAATCCGTACGCCGGCTATGACAGCTCCAAGTCCCCGTTCCTTTACCGCGGCGACATGCCGGAGGGCATAGAACCCATGGCCCGTGTGGTGGCGTACCGGGTGGACGGCAAACTTCAGGCCTTGGCGCTGTCGCTGCTGGCCAAGCAAGAGCGCATGGAAATTGGCGATGTGGTCTTCACCTGGACCAAGGGCCAGAACTCCGCGCTGGACACCCGCGCCATCAGCGAAGGGCGCGATGTGGGCAATATCGTGGTTCAGGAAAAGACCAGCGGCGGCCTGAAAGACAAAGTCTATGATGTGACCTTCGCGTTTGTGGTGAACGCCTTTTCCCCCGGCATCGAGATCAAAAAGTAGTCCCCCTTCCCTGCGTTAACCTTTAATTGAGCGAGGAGGTGCGCTCATCGTCTTGCGTGGTAAAACAATTCTTACAGGACAGCGGGTTGAGATGCGGTTGGGATCAGCACAACCCGAAAAGACGGGATGAATTTCATGCAAGGGTCGCCTCTATTCCGCGACAGTGAAGCGCCGAGCGCCGATGAGCGCCAAGCGGCTCTGCGATACCTCTTGGATGCTTGGGAAGAGGCCGTTTTTGATGGTGTGGATCCGGACAATCTTGCCACTGCCGCCATCTTCGCAGCCCTCTCCGACATGGTGGACACGTATGGCGAGGAGCCCGTGGCCAAAATGACCGAGGGCTTGCCGGATCGGATCCGGTTGGGCGAATTCACGGTGAACCGGACCACACAATAGGCCGGCATTCGGACGGGCTATTTCGGCTCGTACGCAAGCAACGTTTTCAGCAACGCTTTTTCTTCAGGCGAAACCCGTTCGGCCAGCACGCGAATGGTGTAACCGCCATAAAGCTTGCCGTTCTCCATATACATCCAGTCAGAGATCGAGCCGTGCGGAATGGCATAGCGCAATCCCATTTTCACACTCGAAACGGTGCGCGGAACATTGTCGATCACACCAGTCCATTCACCGTTCACCTGCTTTGGGTCCAGCAGCCACATGTGTTCGACGGCATCCCCATCACGAATGGCGGATTTCAAACCGAACCCGTGTTTTTTACCGTGAGCCCCAGTGAGCAGTTTGAAGAAGTGAGGGAGCGTTGCCCTCGCCCGCTGGATCGCCTGTCCCATGGCCCGATCTGAGTCGGGCACGGAGATAACCTGATCTTCCTTGAGCACCTGCCCAAGTGACGGTTGGGGCAAGATCAATGCGCACGTCAGGAACGCAACGCCAACCAACGGCCTGATGGCTCTGCTCAAAATCAAAGACCCTGAATTCGGACGTTTCATAATGCGTTCCCTTAGGCCGGCACAACGTCAAAGCTTAAACAAGGTCAGCAAACCGGGCCGAAACCCCAACCGCAATGGTCCGTTCAGGACATGCAAAATCAAACATGCGTTGAAGAGCGTGGCGCGCACCGGCTAGCCGGGTATCGTCTCGCTGAACTCAACCGCCTCGCCGCCTGCGGGTGTGACGATCTCATCTTCCCACATGACCCGGCGCCCGCGGATGATCGTACCCTTGGGCCAGCCGGTGACCGTCTTTCCATCGAAGGGTGTCCAGCCGGCCAGGCTCTCCATCATAGAGCTCTTAATCGTACGCTCCGCCTTCAGATCCACGATCGTGAAGTCTGCATCATAGCCCGTTGCAATCCGCCCTTTGCGGGCAATCTGAAATATGCGCTGGGGGCCATGGCTGGTGAGATCCACAAAGCGCTCCAAGCTGAGGCGGCCGGCGTTTACATGGTCCAGCATGATGGGCACAAGCGTCTGCACCCCCGGCATGCCAGACGGTGATGCGGGGTAGCTGGCCGCCTTCTCTTCCAGCGTGTGCGGGGCGTGATCGGAGCCCAACACGTCCACAACGCCGGATGTTAAGCCCCACCAGATGCCGTCCGTGTGGCTCTTGTCGCGCAAAGGCGGGTTCAT
>JANQOW010000106.1 GCA_028285595.1 Hyphomicrobiales bacterium | reverse complement strand
GGGGGGGGGGGGGAGCGGGAATAATGAGTGTTGGAAACTGGGATCGTCGGCTCTGGACCTACGGCCTGATGGAAAACCCGACCTTGCCGAGCAGGGGCGGCAGCAAGGGTTGGATGCGGTCTATCCAGCGGCACAGCATGGGCCGGGTTTCGCGCGGGTCAATCAGTTCGTGTACGGAGAAAGCTTCCGCCCGGGGGAAGGGCGACTGTTTCGCCGCCAGCATTTCCTCCAGCTCGCGGCGCTTGGCGTCCGGATCCGCCGCTTGCGCAATCTCCCGGTGGAACGCCACCGCCACGCCGCCCTCTACCGGCAAGGGCCCGGTCTCCGCCGAAGGCCAGGCCAGCACATACGCATCGTGGCCATAGTGCGCCACCTGCGCCACGCCAAACGAGCGGCGCACCATGATGGAGGCCCACGGCACATTGGCCATGGCCGCCGTGAGCGCGGTGTGCGCGCCATGGCGGATGGTGGCCTCGCGCTCGGCTTGGCTGCCGATCATGAAGCCCGGCTCATCCACAAAACTGATGATCGGCAGATGGAACGTCTCGCACAGTTCGATGAAGCGGCGCGCCTTGTGCGCCCCGTTCGCGGTCATCGCGCCCGCCAAATGCCGGCCGTCATTGGCCCATACGCCCACGGGCTGTCCATTCACCCGGGCAAGACCGGTGATCTGGCTGCGTCCATAGCCCTTGCCGATCTCAAAGAAACTCTCCTGATCAAGCACCAGACGCAGCAGCTTGCGCATATCAAAAGCCCGGCGCCGGTCGCGCGGGACGATGTCCAGCAGCGCTTCTTCCTGGCGGTCCTGGGCGTCGTCACAGGCGGCGACGGGCGCCAATTCCCAAACGTTTGAGGGCAGATAGCTCAGAAACTTGCGAATCTGAATCAAGGCATCCGCCTCGTCCTCGCTGGCATTGTCCACGGTGCCGTTCTTTGTATGAACGTCTGCGCCGCCCAACTCATCCTTGGTCTTCTTCTCGCCCATGGCACGCTGCACCACGGCGGGACCGGCGATCAGAACCTGGGCGGTGGATTTGGACATGACCGAGAAATGAGAGGCCACCAGCCGGGCGGCGGGCATGCCGGCAACCGCCCCCATGGCCCCGGTGGCGACCGGCACGGTGGCCATGGTTTCGGCCACAGACCGGAAGCGGTGGGGATCGTAAACAGGGGCGCTGAGGCTGGCCTTCTTGGTGCCGCCCACACTGCCGCCTGCCCCCTCATGCAGGCGGATGAGGGGCACTTTGAATTTAACCGCCAGATCTTCGGTGTACTGGCTCTTGCGCTGACCGGCTGCAGACGGCGAGCCACCTTTCAGGGTGAAATCCTCACCGCCGACGATGCAGCGCCGCCCATCGATCTTGCCGAAGCCAAGCACATAGTTGGCGGGCGAGAACTCGACCAGGTTGCCGTTTTCATCCAGCTCCGCATCGCCCGCGCCCATGCCGATTTCTTCGAACGTGTCCTTGTCGAGCAGTGTATCGATCCGTTCACGGATGGTCATGCGGCCCTTGCGGTGTTGGGCCGCCACGGCGCTTTCGCCACCTTGGCGCTTGGCGAGCTTGCGCCGCTCATGGATTTGCTCGGTCTCGTCTTTCCAGGTCATGGGGTGCGCATCGGAGTTTCGTAAGGTGGGCCGGAGAGGGGATATGTTGCCCTAAACGCGCCGCGACGCAATAGGCAACTGGCGTGGGGCCGAGCTGGGCTTTTCGGACTTTCTTGCATCAGGCGCTTGGCAAGAGAGGATAATTTTGCTGCTATACGGTCTTAGTTTGCTGCGCTCTTGCAGCAAATCTGGAGTGATTGGGAGGAAATCAAATGGAACGCCGTAAATTTCTGAAGACAGCCGGCATTGGGGCGACGGCTGCTGCTGCCACCACGTTGGCCGCGCCAGCGATTGCGCAAGGGGTGAAGGACATGGTGATCGTGTCCACATGGCCGCGGGACTTCCCGGGCCTCGGCCTCAGCGCCCAGCGCCTCGCCGCGCGCATCACCGAGCTCTCGGATGGCAAGTTGAAGACGCAGTATTTCGCCGCCGGCGAGCGGGTCGGGGCGTTTGACTCGTTCGATGAAGTGGCCTCCGGCAACGCCCAGGCCTATATCGCCGCCGACTATTACTGGAAGGGCAAGCACCCCGGCTGGGCCTACTTCACGACCGTGCCGTTCGGCATGACCACGGTGGAGTGGAACGCCTGGATCAAGTTCATGGGCGGCCAGGCGCTGTGGGATGAGCTGGCCGGCGAGTTTGGCCTGAAGTGTCTGGCCTGCGGTGCCACGGGTACCCAGATGGGCGGCTGGTTCAACAAGGAGATCGAAACGGCTGAAGACCTTAAAGGTCTGAAGATGCGTATTCCGGGTCTTGGCGGTGACGTTATGGCCAAGCTGGGTGCGTCTCCGGTGTCTCTGCCGGGCGGTCAGATTTATGAGAACCTGGTGTCCGGCGCAATTGACGCCACCGAGTGGGTTGGCCCCTACAATGACTACTTCATGAAGTTCTATGAGGCGGCCAAGTTCTACTACTATCCGGGCTTCCACGAGCCCGGCGGCGGTCTGTCGTTCGGCATGAACAAAGGCTGGTGGGACGGCCTGACCAAGCTGGAGCAGCAACTGATCACGGCCGCCTGCATGGAAGAGCATGCGGCGCAGTATGAAGAGACCGTGGCCAACAATGGTAAGTTCCTGGCCCGGCTGGTGAACGACCACGGGGTTGAGGTGAAGCAGTTCTCCGATGACATCTACGACAGCTTCGGCGAGGCCTCCAACGCGGTCTACGAAGAGACCCGGTCGCACAGCGAGCTGGCCAAGAAGATCGATGACGCCTTCCAGGCTGCTCTGAGAGAAGTGGGCGGCTGGCGCAAGATCGCCGAGGTGGCGTTCTCGACGCAGCGTAACCGGGTGCTCGGTATATAAGTATAGACATAATCTCTCCCGGGCCTGCTTGGTTTGAGCGGGCCCGGGGCGTCAGCACCCGCGTCCCTGCGAAAGCGGGGACCTTCTCGGCAAAGGGATCGGTCTAAGCTATGGGCCCCTGCTTTCGCAGGGGAGTGGGATATTGTGCCACTAAAAGGCTGATTTATCCGCCACATAATGTGTTAACTTCCGAACGAACCCAATTTCGCGTAAGCCTATGAGTTTAGGGCGAAATCAGCGCTATTTGGCCTTGATGGTTTACTTCTCTTGAGGCGGGTGAACCAACGCACATGCTCCACCCGTCATCCCGGAATTTTGCGCGAGCAAAATATCCGGGACCCAGAGTCGCGAGGCGCAGAGCGTGTCGCCCTGGGTCCCCGCGTTCGCGGGGATGACGAGGGGGGAAGCGGGGATGACTGGGCGTGCTTACCCGCGTCCCTGCGAAGGCAGGGACCTTCTCAGCAAAGGGATCGTAAAGAGCTATGGACCCCCGCTTTCGCGGGGGAGCGTGTTTCTTGCCGCTCAGAAGCTGATTTATCCGCCACATTTCATGCGATTCTGCGAAACGAACCCAATTTCGCGTAAGCCTATGAGTCTAGAGCGAAATCAGCGCTATTTGGCCTTGATGGTTTACTTCTCTCGTGAGGGGTGAACCAAAGAACTTGCTCTAACCGTCATCCCGGAATTTTGCGTGAGCAAAATATCCGGGACCCAGAGCGGCAGGGCGCAGAGCGTGCCGCCCTGGGTCCCCACGTTCGCGGGGATGACGAGAGGGGGAAGCAGGGATGACCGGGCGCGGCAGCGGGAACTACCCCAGCGCCCCCTTCAGATCGCGGATGAGGTCATCCAGATCCTCAACCCCCACCGACAGACGCACGAGGCCGTCATCGATGCCGATGCTCTCACGGATGTCCTTGGGGATGGAGGCGTGGGTCATGATGGCCGGGTGCTCGATCAGGCTTTCCACGCCGCCCAAGCTTTCAGCAAGCGAGAACAGCTCCGTGCGTTCCAGGAACCGCTTGGCCGGCTCCAGGCCGCCCTTGATCACCGCAGTGACCACGCCGCCGCAGCCGTGCATCTGGCGCATGGCAAGCTCATGCTGCGGGTGGGATTTGAGACCCGGGTAGTAGACCTTCTCGATCTTCTCATGGCCCTCCAGCCACTCGGCAATGGCCTGGGCGTTGGCGCAGTGGCGCTCCATGCGCAATGGCAGGGTCTTCAGGGCCCTGAGCACCCAGAAACTGTCATTGGCGCCCAGAACGCCGCCAATGGCGTTCTGCAGATAGAAGAGCTGGTCGGCCAGCTCCTGGCTGTTCGTGACGATCATGCCGGCCACAATGTCGGAATGGCCGTTGAGATATTTGGTGGCCGAATGGACCACGATGTCGATGCCATGATCGAGCGGGCGCTGGCAGTAGGGTGAGGCGAAGGTGTTGTCGGCGACGGTCAGAAGGTCATGCTTGCGGCCGAGCGCGGCCACGCCCTCAAGGTCGACCACCTTCAAAAGAGGATTGGTGGGGGTTTCCACCCACAGCATCCGGGTGTCCGGCCCGATGGCCGCTTCCACCTGGGCAAGGTCAGAGAAGTCCACAAAGGCAAAGCTGTGGCCCGCCGTGCGCCGGCGCACGTTTTCAAAGATCCGGTAGGTGCCGCCATAGAGATCATCGCCCGCCACGATGTGAGAACCGGAATCCAGCAGCTCCAGGACCGCGCCGGTGGCGGCCATGCCGGAGGCCGCGCCGAAGCCGGCAACCCCGTTCTCCAAATCGGCCACACAGTCTTCCAGCGCCCGCCGCGTGGGGTTGCCGGTTCTGGAGTACTCATAGCCCTTGTGCTCGCCGGGGCTCTCCTGCACGTAGGTTGAGGAGGCGTAGATGGGGGTCATGATGGCGCCGGTCACGGGATCGGGGCGTTGTCCGGCATGGATGGCGCGGGTGGCGAAGCCCTGGCGGTTCTTTTCAGTCATGGGGTGTTGAGCCTTACGTTTCGGGCGGTGAGGGTGATGTTCTGAGGCGTTCTAGTCAAGGCCGGATCAGCCTGCAAATAACAACAAGTTTTGCAGGCGTTCTTCCTGCCAGCGGGTTTCCGGGATCGCCGCATTGAGGCAGGTGCGGGCCTCCTCAAAGCGCTTCTGCTCCAAGAGGTACTCCGCATTGTCCATCAGAAACTCCTGGCCGCCATATTCGGCCTCCATGGCGGCGCGGTAGGCGCTGTCGGCCTGGTCCATGTTGCCGCTTGCCCGGTGGATCTCCGCGATCAGTCGGAAGGGCTCGCCCGCGGTGGGCACCAGGGTGCTCCAGCGTTTCGCCGCGTGGAGGGCATCGGTCCAGTTCTCCTCAGCGGTTTCAGCTTCCGCCAGGGTCTGCCAGATGCCGGCGCGCTCTGGCTCGGCCTCGCTCAGCGGGGTCAGCATGGCCAATGCCTCATCGGCCTTTCCAGCGGCGGTGAGGGTCCTGGCCTGCAGCACGCCGCGCTGCCAACCGCCCCAGCCCTCCGGAACGTGGGCCAGGGCCGCTTCAGCATCGTCGGCGCGGCCGACCGCCAGGCAGACTTCTGCGTAAAGCGCGGCAAGGTCGGCGGAGGTGTCCAGCTGTCCGGCAAAGGGCTCCAGCAGGCGGATTGCCTTCTTGCGTCCGCCCTCAGCCAGAGCGGCGCGCGCTTTCGTCATATGCTTTTCCAGGTCCAGATCTTCCGGTGTTCCCCGGCGCACATAGCCTTCAATCATGCGGGAGATGTTGAGATCGATGGCGGCTTGTTCCACGTGCCGCTGATCGTCCTCCCAGGCGGCATCGCGCGATGAGAGCGTGATGCTCTCATAGCTGGGGAAGTAGTCGATATGGTCGTTCTCCGCGATGATCTCATCGGCGGCCGTGCGCAGCACCGCCTTGGAGAGCCCGTTGGCGACGAGGACATCCCGGCCCGTGTAGGTGGCGGTCAGCGGCACCGGGGAGACGGTGAGCAGGATGCGCTGATCGGCCCCGCACGCGCGCTTCAACAGCGCCACGATCTGGCGCAGATAGTCCAGGGTTTCCGAATAGCTCAGCACATGGAGCTCGAAGCGGTCGGGATACTTGGCCACCAGGGCCCGGCGCGGGGAATAGTTGAGGTAGAGCCCGGCGTGCCGGTCGTACCACACTTCGGTGAGCCCTAGGGTCATCACCACCACCCGGCAATTGCGCACCTCGCCGGTGATCTGCGTGATGACGTTGCGCCGCTCCAGGACTTCATCGCGCGAGGCCGGGCGGATGGCGGCCGGCAGGTGGATGTCCACGAACCGCTCCGGGTAGATCTCAAACAGGTTGGTGGCCGCATCGAACGGGCGGGCTTCATCCAGCGCCCAGGTCAGCTCGTTGAGGATGGAGGGCACGCCATAATTGTTGAGGATGTTGGCGCGGTGTTTGAAGAGGGTCTGGCCGGCGCTCAGGATGCGCCGGGTGACCACGTCAAAGCCGCGCGTGGCCAGCGCCTTTTCAATGTTGCGGGCAAAGCACGAGCCGATGGTGAAGATCTTCTCGCCGGGTTCCAGGTGGAAGTTGGGCTTAAAGCCTGGTTTGCACAGGGGCTCAATGCGGTTCTCCGGGGCCAGCCGGGAGGGCCACTCGGAGAGGCCGTCTGCTTTCAGGTTTTCAACCGCCTGGGGGCCGGGGATGATGGTTGTGGGCATGGGACTATCCTGCCGCGAGCCTCATATGGTTGGGCACATCGATCTTGGTGATGAGGCCCTGGAACTTGCCGTTATGAATGACCGGCACCACCATACCGCGGGTGAGCAGAAGAAGCACGCGGGCGAGATCCTCATCGGCGCTCACCGTGCGCAGATCCGCGGTCATGATGTCTGAGGCTTCGCCTTTGAAACCGCCGGTGTCATAGACGTGGAGCAGCAGGTCTTCCTCATCCAGAAGCCCCACCAGATTATCGCCATCCAACACCGGGATCTGGGAGATGTCGTAGAGCTTCATGGCGCGGTAGGCCTGCTCCAGCGTGGTGCTGGGCTTGATGGTGACGGTCTGGCGTTCGGCATGCTTGCGCGAGACCAGGTCGCGTAAATCGCCCGTCATGGGGCTTTCCATGAAGCCGTTGTCCACCATCCAGTAGTCGTTGAACATCTTGGACAGGTACTTGTTGCCGCTGTCGCACACGAAGGTGACGATGGTCTTGGCCTCTGTCTGCGCGCGGGCGTGCAGCAGGGCTGCAGTGATCAGCGTGCCTGACGAGGAGCCGGCGAGGATGCCTTCCTGCTCCAACAACAGGCGGGCCGTCTCGAAGGCCTCGCCGTCGCTCACCGTATAGGCTGCTTTGACCCGCGAGACATCCATGATGGGCGGCAGGAAGTCTTCGCCAATGCCTTCCACCATCCAGGAGCCCACGTCGGTGGAAACCTCGCCCGTCTCCACATAGTGGGTCAGAATTGAGCCTTCAGGATCGGCCAAGACCATCTCGGTTTCCGGGCAATGCTCGGCGAAATAGCGCGACAGGCCGGTGATCGTTCCGCCCGAACCCACGCCGCACACCACCGCGTGGGGCAGGGTGCCCACCGCCTTGCATTGAGCCAGGATCTCAGGGCCGGTGGTGTCATAGTGAGCTTGAGGGTTGGCTGGGTTGCCGAACTGGTTCACGTAAAAATAGCCATGTTCGGCGGCCAGGCGTTCGGCCATGTCCTGGTAGTAGTCCGGATGGCCCTTGCCCACATCCGACCGCGTGGTGAGCACCTCAGCGCCCATGGCGCGCAAGTGAAAGATCTTCTCCTGGGCCATCTTGTCCGGCACGATGATCACCAGCTTATAGCCCTTTTGAGCGGCGGTGAGGGCGAGCCCAAGACCTGTGTTCCCGGCGGTGGCTTCGATGATGGTGCCGCCCGGTTTCAGGGAACCGTCTGCCTCGGCGGCCTCGATCATGGCTTTGCCGATGCGGTCTTTGATCGATCCGCCCGGATTCTGGTTCTCCAGCTTGACGAACAGGCGGCATTTGCCTGTGTCCAGTTTGGTGATCTCGTGCATGGGCGTGTTGCCGATTTCGTCCAACACGGAGGCGTGCACAGGGGCTGTGGGCATCATGGGCTTTTGGTCTCCAAAGCTTATGTGGTGCTGAACTCAGACCCTTTCCAGGGTGACGATGTCAAAGTCTGCTGTGTCCTTGGGCCCTTCCTGGTGGTGCTCGCGGGCCACCTCTTCCCAGTCGCCTGGTGCCAGGGTGGGATAGACCGTGTCGCCCGTCATCTCGGCCATAACGCGCGTCATATAGATGCGCTGGGTGCGCCCCAGGGTCTGGCGGTAGATTTCGCCGCCGCCGATGATGCAGACTTCCTCTGCGCCGGTGTCCTTGGCTAAGCGCGTGGCCAGCTCGATGGCCTGATCAATAGAAGACACCACATGGACACCGTCAGCTTCGTAAGCGGCCGACCGGCTGATCACGATGTTGGCCCGGCCGGGCAGGGGACGCCCGATCGATTCGAACGTTTTTCGGCCCATCACCACCGGTTTTCCCATGGTGATCTGCTTGAAACGCTTCAGATCTGACGGCAGGCTCCACGGCATGTCCCCGTCAGCGCCAATGACGCCATTCAGGGCAACGGCGACAACGTGGACGATGGTGACGGTCATTGGGCTGCTGCCTGCTCCAGTTCGGCCAGTGTAGCTTCAGGGTTCTGAGTGCAAAAGTGTTTTGTCTGCGCCCGGCCGATTTGCTTCACCAGGTTGGCCGCAAAGTCGCGCCTGGTATTGCACACCTCAAGGCTTTCATACTGACGTGGCGACCAGCCGGCATTGGGCATGTCCGCACCGGCCACCCAGACGCCGTCACTCAGTATGAAAACCACAAGCCAGTACTTCATAACACCCGCACTATACGGCAACCGGAGCAGCAATGTGAGGGTGCGTTTCGTAGCCTATGATCTCAAAATCATCAAACCGGAACTGATCGATGGCCTCCACGTCGCGCTTGATCACCAGCCGTGGCAAGGGCAGCGGCTCGCGGGTGAGCTGCTCATCGGCTTGCGTCAAGTGGTTCAGATAGAGATGCGCATCCCCGAACGTGTGGATGAACTCGCCTGGCTTCAGCCCGGTGACATGGGCCATCATGTGGGTCAACAGGGCGTAGGAGGCGATGTTGAACGGTACGCCCAGGAAAATGTCGGCCGACCGCTGGTAGAGCTGGCAGGAGAGCTTGCCGTCCGCAACATAGAACTGAAACAGGCAGTGACAGGGCGGCAGGGCCATCTGGTCCACATCGGCGACGTTCCAGGCGCAGACGATATGGCGCCGGCTGTCGGGCGAGCCCTTCAAGCTGTTCACGACCGCCGCGATCTGATCGACCTTGCGCCCATCCGGGGTTGGCCATGAGCGCCATTGGTGGCCGTAAACCGGGCCAAGATCCCCGTTCTCGTCGGCCCATTCATCCCAGATGCGCACGCCATTTTCTTTGAGATAGGTAATGTTCGTGTCGCCCTTCAGGAACCAGAGAAGCTCATAGATGATGGACTTGATGTGCAGGCGTTTGGTTGTGATCAGGGGAAAGCCGTGGGCAAGGTCAAACCGCATCTGGTGGCCAAACACGGACAGCGTTCCGGTTCCGGTGCGGTCTCCCTTTTCGGCGCCGTTTTCGCGCACATGGCGCATGAGATCGAGATATTGCTGCATTGTTGCCTATTGCCGCTTGGTCCGCATGATGGGGCGCAGTTTACTGGTTTGCCTTCATGCCTGCCACATGATTAGTGATGAGAATGTGGATGGCTTCGCGCACATTGCCGAGCCCCAGGATGGCGTGCCGTCCGTGGGCCATTAAAGACAGCATGCCATGCACCGCGGCCCAGAGTGCGCGCGCGGAGGCTGCGATCTCACTCTCTTCTGCCTGAGGGGCGACCGTGCGCAGCGCGTCTTCAATGTAACTGAAGAGGCGTAAGGTTTGGCCAAGATTGCGCTTGTGGCTTTCGCTTTCTGGATCAATGTCGCCCACAAACAAGGCCGCCCAGGTGTTCTCGTTGGCGGTTACAAAGCCGATATAGGCGTCAGCATACGCCATGAGCAGCTCTACGCTTTTACGCTCGGTTGTGTCCACGGCGCTGATGACGCTCGTGATTTTGGCGATTGTGCGGGCGTTCACTTCGCCAATTAGGTCATCCATCTGGCGAAACACGTTATAGGTCGTGCCCACGGCGATGCCTAAATCGGACGCCAAGCGCCGCGCGGTGAGGGCGCTCGCGCCATCTTCCGTGATGATGCGCTCTGCGGCATCGATCATCGCGGTGCGCAACTCTTCGCGGCTTTCCATGATCTTCTTGGGCATGCAGGGAACTCTCTTTGGACTGGATGCCAGCTTAATTCATTTTGCTCCCGATTCTGAACGCTGTTGAAACTTGAGGTCGAAGACGGGGCAACTCACTTTTTAATTGAACATTGTTCATGAAATGTGTATATCACTATTGAGCAATGTTCATAAAGAGGAATTCGCAATGATACGTTCTCCTGAAAAACCCGTTATCGTGGCAGGCGTGATGGTGATCTTGGGCTTTTGCACCCAGCTCAATATTCCCGGTTGGGCCTATGCGGGGCTGGCGGGCACAGCGGGCGGAATGGTCGCCGGTTGGTTTGCATTGGAAAAGCGCGTTTCAAAATGGCTGCCTGATTCTGAGTTTCCGGTTTGGCTGATGCATCAAATGTCTTGAATTTGCCGTCTTTACTTGCACCCTGCCTTGCGTGCCGCATGGCGAAAACGCAGCCCGAAGTGAACCAAGCCGATAGCGTTTTGCGTAATTTGCTCTATGGTGGCGCTCGGCGGGCATTCAGGGGACGTATATGGCGGCATCTAAAGCTGTTTCTCTTAAGGCATTGGCCACGGCCGTTCCGGGAAACACCATTCTTCAAAGCGATGCTGAAGAGGTCGCTTGCCAAATCTTTGAACAACGGTATTCGGAGTTCGCCCGCCTGAGGGCGGTGTTCCAGACGGCGGGTATTCACAAGCGCCAGATGGCGCAGCCCGTGGACTGGTACATGGAGCCCAAGAATTGGCCGCAAAGGGGCGAGGCCTACCTGGAAAGCGCCACAGCGCTGTTCATCGAAGCCACGCAGAGTGCGCTGAGCCAAGCCGAACTGGCGGCGAGCGAAATTGACACCATCGTCATCATCAGCTCCACGGGCATCGCAACGCCGGGACTGGAAGCGCGCGCGTTCAGCGAAGTCGGCTTCCGGCGCGACGTTAAGCGCGTGCCGGTGTTTGGTTTGGGTTGTGCCGGAGGCACATCCGGGCTTGGCATGGCCATGCGCCTTGCGCAGGCTGACCCCGGAACCAATGTGCTCATCGTGGTCGTGGAGCTGTGCTCGCTGTCGTTCCGTTTTGATGTTTTAAGCAAGGCCAACATCGTGGCCACCGCCCTGTTCGGAGACGGGGCGGCTGCGGCCATCGTCAATGCCGACGGGGAGGGAGAGATCATCCTGGAAGGCGGTCAGGAGTATACCTGGCCCGATACGTTGAACATCATGGGGTGGTCGGTGGACGAAGCCGGCCTCGGGGTGATTTTCGACCGCGCCATTCCGCCCTTTGCCCGCAAACACCTGGCGCCCGCGGTGGACAGCATGCTGACAGCGCTCGGGCTGGAGCGCCATGACATTGGCCGCTTCGCCTTCCACCCCGGGGGGCAAAAGGTCATTGCCTCCATCGAAGCGGCGTTGGAGTTGGGGCAGGGCACGCTGAACGTTGAGCGGGAGGTCTTGCGGGATTTCGGCAACATGTCCGCGCCCACAGTGTTCTTCGTGCTTGAACGGCTGATGAAGAAGGGTTTGACGGGGCGTACCTTGATATCCGCTCTGGGCCCCGGCTTCACCTCATCGTGCGTATCGCTGAGAGCTGCATGATCACATTTGCCGCGGTGATCCTTTTCTTGGTGACGGTCCAGCGTCTGGCAGAACTTGTCTGGGCTCAGCGCAACATGCGCCGGCTCATGGCCAAGGGCGCACGCGAAGAGGCGCCGGGCCATTACCCGCTTATTGTTCTGGTGCATACCGGCTGGCTGCTCGGCCTTTGGTGGCTGGCCTGGGACGCGCCGGTCAACCTGTTTTGGCTTCTTGTTTTTGTTGTTCTGCAGCTCTTGCGGCTCTGGGTGCTGGCCACCTTGGGCGAGCGCTGGACCACCAAGATCGTTGTGTTGCCGGGGGCCGAGCGGATCACCTCCGGCCCCTACAGGTTTCTCAACCACCCCAACTATGTGGTGGTCATTGGTGAAATCGCGGTCCTGCCCCTTGCATTTGGGTTGTGGTGGTTCGCGCTTGTGTTTTCAGCGTTGAATGCCGCCGTTCTTTTCATCCGCATCCGGGCGGAAAACGCCGCTCTTCACGAAGCCTATGCCGGCGCAAGGCCGCCAGAAGATGGTTCAGCAGGCTGACGCACCCCATGCTCCCGACGTGACCTGGCAGGTTTGGGCCGGGTTCTGCGCCATGTGCGTCGGCATGTTCATGGCCATTCTGGACATTCAGATCGTGGCCACATCGTTGCCGGCCATCAGAGATGCTCTGGCGATCGAGCCGGACCGGATGAGCTGGATCCAAACTTCCTATCTGATCGCTGAGGTGATCGCGATACCGATGACGGGTTTCCTGTCGCGCGCCTTCAGCTTGCGCAATCTGTTTCTTGGGGCGCTCTCGATCTTCACGTTGGCCTCGATCGGGTGTGCCTACAGCCCGGATTTTGCCACCTTGATTGCCTTTCGCATTGTGCAGGGGCTTTCCGGCGGCTGCCTCATTCCGCTTGTGTTTTCCGCTGTGTTCCTGATGTTTCCGGTCCGCTGGCAAGGCCTTGCCACCACCATTGGCGGTGTGCTTGCGGTGCTGGCGCCAACCATAGGGCCAACGGTCGGTGGCTACATCACACAGACCTATAGCTGGCCGTGGTTGTTCCTCATCAACGTGCTGCCGGGCGTGCTGGCCCTGGCCGCCGGGGCGGCCTTTGTGGTGAAGGGCCCGCGCGAGGCCGGCCTGCTGCGGCGGCTGGACTGGCTGGGTTTGGGCGCCTTGGCGCTGGGGCTGGCGTCTTTGGAGATCGCGCTCAAAGAAGCGCCTGAGCGGGGCTGGACATCGGTGCTCATTCTCGCGCTGCTGGGCACCGTGGTGATCATGGGTGCTGGCTTCCTGGCGCGCTCTTTACGCCATGGAGACCCGCTTGTGGATCTCCGGCTCTTTAAGGACCGTAACTTCGCTATTGCCTGCACGTTGAGCTTTATCTTCGGGATGGGGCTTTTCGGCTCCGTTTACATGATGCCTGTGTTCCTCGGACTGGTGCGCGAGCACGGGCCTTTGGATATCGGGCTGATCATGCTGGTGACCGGGGTGGCCCAGTTGGCCTCAGCGCCCATTGCCGTTCAGCTTGAGCAACGGCTCGACGCACGGCTGCTCACCGCCGGAGGGTTCCTGTGCTTCGCTGTGGGGCTGGCCATGAGCTACTTTCAAACGGTCACCACGGACTATGACGAGATGTTCTGGCCGCAGGTGGTGCGCGGCGCGGCCATCATGTTCTGTCTCCTGCCGCCGACGCGCATTGCTCTCGGCATGTTGGCCGAGGCCAAGGTGCCGGACGGCAGTGCCTTGTTCAACCTGATGCGCAACTTGGGGGGTGCGATCGGCATTGCCCTGATCGACACGGTCCTGTGGCAGCGTGCGCCGGAGCTGGGCAAAGAGATTGGGATCAAACTGCTGGAGGGAGACGAGGACGCCTTGGCGTTTGCCAATATGACGGTCTACGACATCCCGCCGCCCGGATTTGTGCCTCCCGAGCAAATGCTGGAAACCATTCGCCCACAAGTTGAGGCTGCGGGCCTCACGGCAGCCATCAATGAAGCCTGGTTGATGGTGGCGCTCTTCACCATTGTTGGGTTGGCGCTGGTGCCCTTTGCCAGGCGCCAGGCAAGGGCGGAGGGCTAAGCTGTGCTAAGCCCTCATTTCTGAAGCGCCGCTTCAGCCATCCGGGCAATGCGTTCGCGCAGGGTTACCAGATAGCCGGTGTCCTCATCCTGACTGTGATAGAGCAGCCATAACGGTTGCTGCAGCACCGTTTCGCCCACAGCGGTGAGCCCGCTGGTCTTCTCCGCCGCCAGCCGCGGCAGCATCGCTTTGGCCGCCCCGCAGGCCACCAATTGGCAGAGTTCTTCAAACCGGGTGGCCCGGTAGCGGATCCCGTCGTGCCCTGCCAGTTTGCCCTGCGCATCCGATCCGGTGGTGCGTCTGGTCCCCTCCGGCACCCCAGCCCACGGCAGAAGATCAGGATCGGCGTCTGACGCGCAGTACACCGCATAGCTGATCTCGCCTAAAGGTATCGCACGCACCAGAGTTGTGGCGGCCATATCATCGTTGGGATCGTCCTCGATGCGCAGCGCAATATCGACCTCGCGGCGCGACAGCAGCCTCTTGTCAGAGGTGCCTATAAGTTCTGCGTTGATCTTCAGGTTTTGGATAATGTCCTTCAGCCGCGGTGCCAGCAGGTGCAACACCAGAAATGGCGGAGCCGTGATGCGGACCTCGCGCCAGATGGTCCCCAGATCGCCGCTGGCTGCCTCGTCGCCCAGGCCGCGCAGAGCTTCGGCGGCCGCTTCTATTTTGGGCAACAGGTCTTCGCATTGGGTGGTCGGAAACAGCCGGTCGTTCTGACGCACAAACAGTTTGTAGCCGAGCTGGCGTTCCAACATCTTGATCTTGCGCCCGATCGTTGTTGGATCCACCTGAAGCGCCCGGGCGGCGCCCAGATAGGTGCCGTGTCGGAACACTGCCAGTAAGGTGTGCCAAAGGTCCCAGTCGATCATTGCTCTGCCGGTTTGCTGGTTCGATACTGCAAATATGCAGTAGTAAGGCGATTTTTTGCAAGATGACAGGCAATTGCGCAGTGTGTCAGATGGGGGTTGGTGTCCGCTTTGGCGCAGTGACGGCGGACACGGAACCCCTAAACGACAGGACGATTATCATGACCAAGTTCAAGACGATCGCTCTTGCGGGCACCGGCTTGTGGGCGCTTAGCCTGAGCCCGGCTCTGGCCGCGGATCTCACCATCACCTCATGGGGTGGTGCTTACACGGCGTCTCAGCAAAAGGCCTACGGTGCGCCGTGGGAATCAAAGACCGGCAAGAAGATCCATTGGGAGAACTACAATGGCGGTCTTGGTGAAGTTAAGACGCAGGTTGAATCCGGCAAGGTGACCTGGGACATTGTTGACATTCTTCCAGATCAGGCCCGCACGGGGTGCGATGAAGGCCTGTTTGAAGAGATCCCGGACGACATTCTGGTGAAAACCAAAGACGGCAAGACCCTGGATGAAGATCTGATGGTTCCGCGTCCGAACAAGTGTGTGGCACCGCAGATCTGGTGGTCTTATGTGCCGTTTTATGATGAGACCCTTCTGAAGGGTGACAAGCCGACCACGATGGCCGACTTCTATGACGTGAAGAAGTGGGACTGTAAGCGCGGCATCCACACCTGGGGGAACGCGAACATCGAGATGGCCCTTGTGGCTGACGGTGTTGACCCGAAGAAGGTCTATGAAGTGATGAGCACGGAAGAAGGCATCGACCGTGCCTTCAAGAAGCTCGACACCATCAAGGACCATGTTGTGTTCTGGTCTTCCGGCGCCAAGCCGCTTGAGCTGGTGAAGTCTGGCGAAGTGTGCATGTCGATTGCCTACAATGGCCGGATCGGTGCTGCTGTTCTGTCTGAAGGCGAAAAGTTCGTCACCATGTGGGACGGGCAGGTTCTGGAAGAAGAGTGGCTTGCGGTTGTGAAGGGCTCTCCGAACAAGGAAGCCGCGTTTGACTTCATCGGCTTTGCCACTGCGCCTGAACAGCAGGCCGGCCAGGCGAAGTTCATCAACTATGGTCCGATGCGCAAATCCGCGTTTGAGATCATCAAGGCCGGTGAGCCCTGGTTCCACAATGGCAAAACCATCATGGAGCACATGCCGAACCGTCCTGAAGTGATGGCCCGTTCCGTCTTCGCCAACCCTGAGTGGTGGGCTGACAATGGCGATGAAGTGAACGAACGCTTCAAAGCCTGGATGGCCAAGTAAGCAGAACGCTTCGATAAAGCTGGAAAGGCGGTCCCTTCGGGGGCCGCCTTTTTT
>JANQOW010000093.1 GCA_028285595.1 Hyphomicrobiales bacterium | reverse complement strand
ATCTGCGGCTGGCTGAATGAGTTCGGCCATTGCCAGGTGTGCGCCCTTATCATGCAGCGCTTTAAGGCCGGCGCCAAAGCCGGGGGTTGCGGAGGTGGCCGGACCGATGTGAAAGGCCTGCGTGGCGGTTCCAAAATCGACCACCACTTCTTCCACACCGGTGTTGCCTGGCTGGCGCCGCACCAAAGGCGTGTGCGGGAAGAAGTCGATCACGGAGATCTTGCCTGATGCGCCGTCACGCAAGGTGGCAAAACCGCCGCCACCGGGAGAACATAGAACGGGCTCGCAAACGCACGCCATGGCGAGCCCGGCAATTGCCGCGTCAAAGGCATTTCCGCCGTTGTGCAAGGCCTGAACAGCCGCCTCGGCGGTTAAAGTATGGCCGGCGGCCACCACTCCTTTGCGCGCGGTTTGGCTCATCCCCAGTCTAAGCCTTCGCCTGCGCAACCAGGGCGACGAGAGCCTCCCTGGCGTCCTCAGCAGTTTTCACGAGCGATGGAAAGGCCAACCGCACACTGCGTTCCGTATTGGAAAGATCGACACCATCCTGATCGATCGCTGTCATCTGCCAGGGGCCCGGCTCTTGGCCAAGAAGCCGGGTTGCATAGAGTTCTATTGCGTCGGAGTGATCCTCGTTCATATGCTCAACGATGCGCTGTTCGGCTTGGCTCAGTGCCGCGCATTGCTCAGTGGTGAGGAGAACTTCATCGGCCGGGATGGTTTCAATCCGCCCGAACCCGGCCACCGCATGGGCCTCGCTCGCGCGTAAGGTCCAGAAGGCAAAATCTCCGAAGTCCACGTAAAGCGCCGCGCCGGGGTGGCGAGCGAGATAACGTGCCCGAACGGCCGGGTCTTCGGTCTTTTCAAACGCGCCCATGATCGTCACGCGCGGGCCGGTAAGCGGGTCGGCGAGCCCGTCCGTGTCGTCAAAGAGCACGGAGCCGCGCGCGTCGTTAAGAAGGTTCTGAGTGTGCCAGGCCAAGGTGGAGATCAGGATAATGGGTGCCCCTTCAGGGGTCGTTGCAACATTGATCAGCGAGCCATAGGGCAAGCCGCCGTCGCGGTTAAGGGTGGCCAAGGCTGCCTTGGGCCGGGCTCTCATCAATTGGCGGGCTTCGTGGCCCGTAAAGGTTCTGGCTTGCTTGGTCATATCGTCTAAAATCAGGTTTGCCGCTTGAAGGCTTATCCGGCAAGCCCCAAGTTCAACTGGGTTTTTGCACATCCATAGTACAAGACTCCGATGGATACAAAGGAACTGACAGACTGGTTGGTGGGAGAGGCCCGTCTCAGCGGAGACGGAATTGCGATTGTTGAAGAGCTGGGCCGCCGGTTGGTGCACGCCGGTGTCCCGTTGTGGCGTTTTCGAGTGGCGCAAAGGGTTTCAAATCCGCTCCTGGCCGCATGGGGCGTCATTTGGCGCAGCGATGCGCCCACCGAAGACTATGTGGTGCCAACCGCTTGGTTGGAGACGCAGACCTGGATCGGCAGCCCGTTCGAATATGTCACCGATCATCGCTCGTCCCTTCGCAAACGTCTGCGCGATCTGGACCCGGAGACGGACTACCACCTTTACCTGGAGTTGGCGGCGGAGGGCGGCACGGACTTCTTTTGCCTGCCGCTGGAATATGGTGACGGATCCGTGCAAGGCACGAGCATCACCACAAATCATCCAGACGGGTTCAGCGACGAACATCTGGAGCTGTTTGAAGCCATCCGGATGCCTCTGGCCGCGGCCATGGAACCGGTGGCCATGCGCCGCTCGACTGCGAGCTTGCTGAACACGTATCTCGGCAAAGGGCCTGCAGAAGCGGTGGTGGCCGGTGCGGTCCGCCGTGGGGGCTTGTCGGAGCTGAAAGCGGTGGTGATGTTCTCTGATCTGCGGGGGTTCACGCATAAGTCGACGACTTGGGGCGATACCAAGGTGCTGGAGGCCTTGGACCAGTATTTTCAAGTGGTTGTCGATGCAGTGCATGAACATGAAGGGGATGTGTTGAAGTTTCTTGGCGATGGCGTTCTGGCGGTGTTTCCGATCTTGGAGGGCACCAATGTTCCGAACCGCTGCGCCGACGCCCTGGCTGCAGCCCGGCAGGCCCAGAACAAGCTGGGGGAGGTCAATAAGGCTCGGCTGGAGGCGGGGGACGAGCCTATTGAGTTCGGCACAGGATTGCATTTGGGCATGCTCACCTATGGCAATATCGGCAGTGCGGATCGACTGGACTTTACCGTTATCGGCGAAACGGTGAACTTGGCCAGCCGGATCGAAGGTCTTTGCAAGGTGCTGGGTCGCAGGGTTCTGTGCAGCAGTGCGATAGCCAAGCACATGCCGGACACGCTGACGTCGCTGGGCAAGCATGACGTCAGGGGAGTAACCGAGCCGGTGGAAGTCTTCACCGACCGCGCCTGAAACGGCATTTTCGTCGCGCCCGTTCGGGACTGACCAGACCGTCATTTAACTGTCGTACACCGTTCGTACCGTTTCATGACGATATTCGCAGGCCAGTGCAAAATTCAGCGAAATCAAGCTCTTGAATCTTGCCTTAATTCAGACCAAGATCGACCTTTGGCGTCCAACGAGTGGGAGAAAACTAAAGTGAAATTGAAATGGTATATGGCAGCTGCGTTTGTGGCAGTGTCGTCGGCGGCTCATGCAGCCTGTCCGGCGGTGACTGTGGCAGACATGAAGGGCGTGGCCCCTGGCGCGTTCCCGCAGCAATATGATCTGGCAGAATTTGAAGCTGCCGCGAACTGCAAGATGACGTTCAGCGAAAACCCTGCAATGAAGGAGCTGAACGCGAAAATTCAAGGCAACCCGGACCTGCCACCGTTGGCAGAACGCCTGCCGGAGGAGCCGCTGGTGGTGGCTCCATATGAGTCCATCGGCAAGTATGGCGGCACCTTCGATGCCCTGTCCAACGCCACGGAAGCTGGTACGTCCGACTTCCTCTCCACCCGCCACGTCAATCTGGTGCGCTATTCCGATGATCTGCAAACCATCGTGCCCAACGTGGCCAAGAGCTGGGCGTGGAATGACGATTTCACCAAACTCACCTTCACCTTGCGTAAAGGCCACAAGTGGTCGGACGGTGCGCCGTTCACCGCAGAGGACGTGAAGTTTTGGTACGACAATCTGGCGCTGGATCCGAAGGTGATCGAGAAGCCGAAGGATTATGTGCTGGTGGGCGGCAAGCGTATGACCGTTGATGTGGTTGATCCGCAAACGGTTGTGTTCAACCTGCCGGCGCCGAAGCCCGGTCTGTTGGCACACTTTGCCACCTCGTTCGCCCAAGGCTTCCAGCCCAAGCACTTCCTCGGCATGTATCACCCGGATGTGAATCCTGATGCCGACAAGAAAGCCCAGGAAATCGGCTTTGAAAACGGCTATGCGGTGATCAAGGCGTACTTCGGCAACTCAGACTGGACCGACACCCCGTCGCCTCTGCTGAACAGCCCGGACAAAGTGGCCAAAATGCCCAAAGCGGTTGTGCCCACTTTGGAAAGCTTCCTGACCGTGACCGACACCACCGAGGGCCGCCACTATGTGGCCAACCCCTACTTCTTCATGGTGGACACGGCCGGCAACCAACTGCCTTACATCAACGAGCAAGACGAAGTTTATGCCAACGACAACCAGGTTCGCCTTCTGAAACTGGTCAATGCCGAGGCTGACTACAAAGCTCAGTCGGTGCAGCTTGCGGATGCTCCGCTGCTGTTGGATGGCCAGGAGAAAGGGAACTACACCATTCACCTGCGTCCAAAGATCGCCATGCACGCGTTCTCCTTCAACGTCACCTCGGCGGATGAAGAAAAGCGCAAGATCTTTGGCGACCTGCGGTTCCGCACAGCCATGTCCATTGCCATGAACCGCGATGAAATCAACGAAGTGGCGTACTTCGGCCAAGGCGTTCCGCGCCAATACACTGGCTTTTCGCCCATGCCTGACTTCATCGACAAGAAATGGGAAAGCCACGAGATCGGCTTTGATCTTGATCGGGCCAAGAAGCTGCTGGACGAAGTCGGTCTGGTTGACAAGGACGGCGACGGCTTCCGCGACCTTCCGAGCGGCAAGCCTCTCGTGCTCAACATGCAGTTCGCCACTCAAGGCATTGCCGGTCAGGTGGTTGAGCTTGTGGGCCAACACTGGTCAAACGCCGGCATCAAAACCACGGTGAAAGAAGTGACGCCGGACGAGTATCGTTCTGCGCAATCTTCCAACCAGCTTGATGTGGGCATGTGGCAGAAAGGCCAACCTCTGGGTATCGTGCTCGGCAACAACGAGCTTTGGGTGCCGCCCTTTGAGAACTACTTCGGTCACCGCACGGGTATGCTGTGGGCCGAATACGTGGACTCAGGTGGCTCAAAAGGCGTGAAACCGCCGGAATTCGTGACCCAGCTGATCGAAGACATCAACGCCTTCCAATCGGCTGAAGCCGGCTCTGATGAGTTCAAGAAGCGCGGCAAGCGGATGGTGGAAAATCTGGTGGGCAACCTGTTGTTCATCGGCACGGCTCTGACCCCAGATCCGATCTATCACCGGAACGAGCTGAAGAACTTCGTTGAGTTCAAAACCGCTTCTTACGAGTACTACCGGACGTTCCCGTATCGTCCGCAGCAATGGTGGCTTGACGAGTAAGCCCATTGCGGTTTGAAATCGTCGGGGGCGGGCAACGCGCCTGCCCCCGATCTGCCTGACCGGACCGACTAACGAGAAGTCCAGCGGGCATCATGGGGAAGTTGGGGAGCGTTAATGGCACAATTGGTGCAGTTCGCGATCGTTAGGGCCTGTATGGCTCTCTTCACATTGCTGGCCGTCTCCTTGATCGTGTTCACGCTCATGGAGTTGGTGCCCGGAAGCTGCGCGGAGCGGTATCTTGCGTTCAAGAATACCCAAGGCGCCCAGATCACCATCGACGACATTAAGGCGGAGGAAAAACGCCTTGGCCTTGACCGGCCCTTCCTGGTGCGATGGGGCAGTTGGGTGGCCAATGTGATGTTCCGCGGCGAGTTCGGCGACAGCTGTATCTTGCGCCTCAACATCAACCAATTGCTGGGTGACAAGTTCATCATCAGCCTGATCATCTGTCTGACATCCCTGTTCCTGGCCTATCTGATCGCCATCCCTGTGGGGATTATCGCGGCGTCGTCCAACAATGCCTGGCTCAACGGCTCGCTGCGCTTTCTGTCCTACCTCGGTCTGGCCATGCCGAACTTCCTTTTGGCCTTGATGATCATGCTGTTCTCCACGGTGGTGTTCGGAGATTCGCTGACGGGCCTCTTCTCTAAGGAATACCGCGATGCGGAGTGGAGCATGGCCAAGGTTCTCGACTTCCTGTCGCGCGCCTGGTTGCCGGTGTTTATTCTCGGCTGGTCAGCCACCGCCTTTGCGCTGCAGACCGTCCGAGCCTTGATGCTGGATGAAATCGGCAAGCTCTATGTCACCGCGGCTTCGGCCCGAGGGATCGTGGGGCGCAAGCTCCTGTGGCGCTATCCAGCGCGCCATGCGCTTGGGCCGATTATCAACTCCCTCGGCTTTGATTTGAACCGGATCTTCAACGAGCTGCCGATCGTGGCATTAATCCTCACGTTGACGGAATCAGGGGCCTTGCTGCTTGAATCGCTGGCCCGCTCAAACGACCAGCAGCTCGCCGGCGCCATCATCTTCCTTCTGACCGCTTCCATTGTGGCGCTTAACTTCCTGACGGATGTGGGCCTTGCCGTGCTCGACCCGCGGGTGCGCCGCTCGGTGATGGGAGGGTAGCGCATTATGGCCAAATCATCAGTTGCACCCGACCAGAAGTCCAAAGAGGCCTACTTCACGGCCTCGCAGTCCCAGCTTATCTGGGCGCGGTTCAAGCGCAACCGCACGGCCATGGCGGCCGCATCGGTCCTGTTGTTTCTCGTCTTGATCGGCTTGTTCGCCCCGTTCCTGTCACCCTACGATCCGACGATTGCAGGCCGGAATCCCGAATATCAGAACGGTGCCCCTCAAATCCCGTCGTTCTGCGACCACAATGGGTGTTCGGCCGTGCCCTTCGTTTACGGCACGAAGCGCGAGCGCTCCATTAAGACCAACTTCCGCTGGGTCACCACGGTGGACACGGAAGACCGGCGCTATCTAAAGCTGTTCGTGGAAGGATGGGAGTACAGTCTGTTCGGCCTTGGATGGACCGGGCTGAAATTCGATACCCACCTGTTCGGGGTCGACAAAGGCGGGATCCATTTGTTCGGCACCGATGCGTCGGGCAAGGACATTTTCTCTCGAACGCTGCATGCCATAAACACCTCCCTTGCGGTGGGCACATTGGGGGTTCTGATCAGCTTTGTGCTGGCGCTGATCATCGGCGGGGCGTCGGGGTACTTTGGCGGCTGGCTGGATGGGGCCATACAGATGGTCACCGATGCCATCCGAACGGTGCCTGCCATTCCCTTGTTTATGGCGCTGGCGGCCTTCCTGCCGGACGATTGGTCGGCGGAGATGCGATTCTTCTTCATCTCCATCATTCTTGGCTGCATCGGCTGGCCGACCCTGGCGCGGCGTGTGCGCACCCACTTGCTGGTGGAGCGCAACCAGGATTATGTGCTGGCAGCCCAGCTCTGTGGGGCAAGTTCAGGCCACGTGATCCGGCGTCACCTGCTGCCGTCGTTCACCTCCTACATCATCGTGGATCTGGTGATTTCGTTTCCGTACATGGTGCTGTCGGAGACCGCTCTGTCGTTCATCGGTCTTGGCCTTAAGGATCCGGTCAACTCTCTCGGGGTGATGTTGCAGAACGTGACCAGCGCCGATGTGCTGCTGAACTATCAGTGGTACTTCATCCCGGTGATCTTCTTCATCGCTTTGGTGATGGCCTTTGTGTTTGTGGGTGATGGCTTGCGCGATGCTGCCGATCCTTATTCGGATAGCAAGAAATGACCGACAAGCTCATCAACGTGGAAAACCTCAATCTGCGCTTCAAGACCGACGAGGGTCTTGTCACGGCGGTGGATGATGTCTCATTCCAGGTCGCGCCCGGCGAGGTTCTGGGTTTGGTGGGCGAATCCGGTTCCGGCAAGTCGGTGACGGCCAAATCTCTGATGAAGCTGAATGCGTCAAATGCGGTCTACGGCGAGCAGAGCAAGATCACGCTGACCGTGGATGAGAAAGATATCGACGTCTTCAGCCTCGACTCTCCTGAGGAGATGAAGGTGATCCGCGGCGGCGCCATCTCCATGATCTTCCAGGAGCCCATGGCCAGCTTTGCGCCGGCCATCACGATCGGCGATCAGATGGTGGAGCAGCTTGTGCTGCATAAGCAGATTACGGAAAAAGAAGCCAAAGACATCTCGATTGAGATGCTGGAGCGGGTCGGCATCTCAGATGCGCCCACCCGGTTTGGCCAGTTCTCGTTTGAGCTCTCCGGCGGAATGCGCCAACGGGCCATGATCGCCATGGCGCTTTCCACCCGGCCCAAGCTGCTGATTGCCGATGAACCGACAACCGCACTTGATGTGACCATTCAGGCCCAGGTGATCGAGCTGATGAAGGACCTGGTCCAGGAATTTGGTATGGGGATCATCTTCATCACCCACGATCTGGGGGTCATTGCCCAGACCGCTGACCGGGTGGCGGTGATGTATCTGGGCAAACTCGTGGAGCAGGGCCCGGTGCGCGACGTGATCCGTGATCCCGTGCATCCTTACACGCAAGGGCTCCTGAACGCGTTGCCCAAGCTGGAAGATTTGGACGCGCCCTTGACGCCGGTTCCAGGCGACATTCCAAGTCCGTTGGAGCGTCCTGATGGCTGTGTCTTCCACACCCGCTGCGACCGGGCTGAACCACGCTGCAGCGAAGCTGTGCCGCAGCAGATGACGTATGTGGAGAACCATGTGGGCTCTTGCTTTGTGACCGCCGAACAGCGGGGGGCCTCATGAGCGAAGACCCCCTTATCTCGGCGCGTGATTTGGCCGTGCATTTCAAGTTGCGCAGCGGCCCCTTCACGAGAACTCAGTATCTGAAGGCGGTTGAGGGTATCAATGTGGATATCCCGAAGGGCTCGTTCTTTGGGCTGGTGGGGGAATCCGGTTCTGGCAAGACCACCCTGGGACGCTCGTTCCTGAAGGCGGTTCCCATCTCCAGAGGCCAGGTCCACTATGCAGATGGCGAGAAGGAGTACGACCTCCAGTCCATGTCCAAGGCGGAGCTGGCCGACTATCGCAAGCGGGCCCAACTGATCTTTCAGGACCCCTATGCGGCCTTGAGCCCGCGCATGACGGTGCGCGATGTCATTGCTGAGCCTCTTGAGGTGATGAAGCTGACCTCCTCGCGCGAAGAAACCGATGAGCGCGTGCGCGAGATTGCCGCCAAGTGCCGGCTCAATCTGGAGCATCTCAGGCGGTTCCCGCACGCCTTCTCCGGCGGTCAGCGGCAACGGATTTCCATCGCCCGGGCTTTGGTCTCCAGCCCACGGTTCATTGTGGCTGACGAAAGCGTGGCTGCGCTGGATGTGTCGATCCAGGCGGACATTCTCAATCTGCTGAAATCTCTGCAGGACGAGTTGGGTCTCACCTTCCTGTTCATCAGCCATGACCTGTCGGTTGTGGCGCACACCTGCGACCATGTGGCGGTGATGTATCTCGGCCGTCTGGTGGAAACGGCACCCACGCGCGAGCTGTTCGATGCCCCACGCCATCCTTATACGAAGGCGCTACTGTCAGCCATTCCTTCGCTCGACCCGGATCATGTGACCAAGGCGCAGAAGCTAGAAGGCGAGATCCCCTCGCCAACCAACCCACCGCCAGGGTGCAAGTTCCACACCCGTTGCCCATTTGCGACGGAGATCTGCAAGACCACCGAGCCTAAGCTGGAGCACTCCGGCCATGAGCACGATGTGGCCTGTCACCACTGGCAAGAAATCGCTGACTAAGAACTGCTCTAGCGTTTACACCGCGTCGGATTTCATGTGATCTTGGGGAGACCATGCCTGCCGCGCGCAACATCCTTTTCATTATGTTCGACCAGCTGCGCTTTGATTATCTGAGCTGCGCTGGCCACCCTTACTTGGAGACCCCCCATCTGGACCGGTTGGCCCAAAGGGGTGTCCGTTTTTCCCGCGCCTATGTGCAATCGCCCGTCTGCGGGGCCTCTCGGATGAGCTTCTACACCGGGCGTTATGTGCACAGCCACGGCGCGGCGTTCAACAATTGTCCCTTGAAGGTGGGGGAGATGACGTTGGGCGATCACCTGCGCCGTGCCGGGATGAGCGCCTGGTTGGTGGGTAAGACACACATGAAGGCCGACGAGGAGGGCATGGCGCGTCTGGGCATTGATGCTGAAAGTGTGATCGGTGCCCGCGTCTCTGAGTGCGGCTTTGACATCTATGTGCGCGATGACGGGTTGTGGGCCGAGGGGCCGGACGGCGCCTATGATCCAAAGCCTTCGCCCTACAACGCATTCTTGAAGGCCAGGGGGTACGAGGGCGAAAACCCCTGGGCCGACTACGCCAATGCCGGCGTTGAGGGCGACGGTGAGATCGCGTCCGGATGGCTGATGAAGAATGCCGGCCTCCCGGCTAATATACGCGAGGAAGACTCCGAAACCCCTTGGCTCACAAGTCAGGCAATCAAGTTCATTGATGAAATGGAGGGCAAGGACCCCTGGCTGTGCCACCTGTCCTACATCAAGCCTCATTGGCCCTATATCGTGCCGGCGCCTTATCACAACATGTATGGCGCCAATCAGGTGCTCGCGCCTGTGCGCCACCCCGGCGAGCGCGATGATCCTCATCCGGTCTATGCGCAATTCATGGCCAACCCGATCGGCCAGGCGTTCCAGCGTGATGAGGTGCGCCAAGCAGCGATCCCTGCCTATATGGGCCTGATCAAGCAGTGCGATGACCAAATGGGCCGCCTGTTTGCCCACCTGGAGGCGAGGGGCCGGATGGAGGACACACTGATTGTGATCACGTCCGACCATGGAGACTATTTGGGGGATCATTGGCTGGGCGAAAAGGATCTGTTTCATGAGCAATCGGTCAAAGTCCCCTTAATCATTTACGATCCGTCGGCGTCGGCCGATTGTGCCCGGGGCACGGTGTGCGATGAATTGGTGGAGGGCATTGATCTGACGGCCACCTTCGTTGAGGCGGCTGGAGGCGAGGTGTCTGATCATATTCTGGAAGGCCGCTCGCTTATGCCGTTTCTGAGAGGCGAGCAGCCGAGCCGGTGGCGTGACTATGCGGTGAGTGAGTATGACTACTCGGCCACGCCGATGGCCGCCCGATTGGGGCTCGACCCGCGTGAGGCCCGCCTCTTCATGATTGCCGACAAGCGCTGGAAGTTCATGCATGCTGAAGGCGGTCTTCGGCCCATGCTGTTTGACCTTGAGGCGGACCCGGAGGAGTTCAACGACCTGGGCGCCAGCGCTGAGCATGCTGCGGTCATTGACCTGATGTATCAGAGGTTGGGCGCGTGGGCGCGGAGGCTTTCTCAACGGGCCACCAAGTCGGACCAGGACATCTTGAACATGCGGGGCAAGGCGCGCCGCGTGGGCATTCTGATCGGGGTCTATGATGGTTCGGAGGTGGAGCCGGAGTTGCTGGCCAGTTATGAAGGCAAAGCACGGCGCTACGCGGGCGGCAAAGACCAGGAGACTTAACCCTCCATGGCGCGCCTATTCTCCACGAGGAAGCGACCGGTCCATATGGGCCCCTATCCTCTGGAGCGCCTGACGCGCCGCTCTGACTTGCCCGATCTTGGAGACGTCCCCGCGCCGCGCGCCATCGCCTTTCGCCGCCCGGACGCTCCGGCTTCCATCGTCAATGCGATGGGGGAGTATCAGGCCATGCTGGATGCCATTCGCGACGGTCTTGCCAATCCTCAAAAGGCGGTGTGTCCGGACGACCCTTCCGAGCGCGCAGAACATCTGAAGGCGTTTGGATATTTCTCTGATGCGTCCATGGTGGGCACCTGCCGGCTGCCGCCAGAAGCGCTTCTGGCGGCTCCCTTCCGGAACCCTGATCTGGACCGCCTGGCTGAAGACCTGCGCACGCGGCAGACGAAGACGCTGGCCTCGGGCATAGACCTGATTATGGCGGACCTTAAGGACAGCGTGGAGGCCCCTCCAACGTCGATCGATGCCCACACTCATGCGGTTGTGTTTCTCTATGAGTTCCCCCGCGATCCTGATCCTGACGAGCCCGGGTCGGCGTGGATCGGTGACGCGCAAGAGGCAAGGGCCTGTTTGCGCGCCGCTGAGACAGCGGTGGTGATTGCCAATTACTTGCGTCTTCTCGGCTATGATGCCCGCGCGCACACGGGGACCTCATCGGATGTTGACCTGGGCAAGCTCACGGTCGCGTCGGGACTGGCCCTGGCCCGCAATGGGCACCTTGTTAATCCGTATGTGGGCGAGCGGTTTGGCGTTGCAGCGGTCACCACAGACTTTGAGCTTGCGCCCGATCTACCGCTTGGGGAGGAGGTAAAATGGAAGAGCCACGGCCCGGCATGGTGGCTTGGGAAAGGCTCTGCCAAGAGCGTCTTTGACCGTGAGCCGTTCGCCAAGCGCCGCTATGTGGATGGCCCCCATCCGTTTGAGACCCTGAGACGGGTGGCCGAACCCACCACCTTCATTGACGAGGCGCGCGTGGCCCGCGTGCCGAAGCGCACGGATATGTTCGCCCGCGCCCAGTTTGGCGATATGGGCAAGCATGTACAGGAGGGGGCGAAAAACGGCCACTATGCCCGCAAGTCCGCGCCGTCCATGGCGCAGCGCCGGGCTCTGGGGGCTTTTGTTCTGCTGCAGGACGGGCCGCCGGCAGATAATGCAGGGCCAAACAATAGCGATCCGCAGCGCAACGCAGAGCTCGTAAAGGCGGCGTCGTACTTCCTTGGGGTCGACGCTGTCGGGATTTCCAGGTGCCCTGAATGGACCTGGTACTCCCACGATGCCGCCGGAGATGTGCTTGACCCGCCCCATGACCAAGCGATCAGCATGATCATCGACCAGGGCTATGAGACGATGGAGGGGGCTTCCGGGGACGACTGGATCTCGGTGGCGCAGTCCATGAGGGCCTATTTGCGTTTCTCGTTGCTGGGCGGGGTGATTGCCAAGCAAATCCGAAATCTGGGCTTTCCCGCAAAGGCTCATACGGTGCTCGACGGTGAGGTGCTGCAGCCGCCGCTATTGCTGTTGTCCGGATTGGGTGAGGTGAGCCGGATTGGCGAGGTGATCTTGAACCCTTATCTGGGGCCGCGCCTGAAATCCGGCGTGGTCACCACCACAATGCCGCTGTCGCATGACAAGCCTATCGATTTTGGCCTGCAGACCTTTTGCGAGAATTGCAACAAGTGCGCCCGCGAATGCCCATCCGGCGCGATCACGGCCGGGCCAAAACTCATGTTCAACGGCTATGAGATCTGGAAGTCCGACAGCCAGAAGTGTGCCACCTATCGCATCACCACTCTGGGCGGCGCCATGTGTGGGCGGTGCATGAAGACGTGTCCCTGGAACCTGGAGGGCTTGTTTGCCGAAGCCCCGTTTCGATGGGCGGCCTCAAACCTGTCTTGGGCCGCGCCCTGGCTTGCCAAGCTGGATGATGCGGTGGGCAATGGTGGACTGAATGATACCAAAAAGTGGTGGTGGGACATCGAATTGGATGAAACGGGAGCCTACGGGGCCGCCCGTGAGCCGGTCAATCGGCGTGACCTGCAGAGGGATTTGGATCTTCGCTATGAAGATCAAACCCTGGCGGTCTATCCGGCCAGTCTTGCCCCGCACCCATGGCCGTTTCCTTTCGCGATGGACCGTGAAAAGGGCATTGAGGCCTATCAAGCGCTGATCACTGCTGAACAGTACAAAGCCAAGCTGGTGCGCGGCGAGGTCGATGGCCTGGCTCATGAGTACCACATTGCCGGGGATGCGCCGGTCATCCAGGTGCGGGTGGCCAAAGCTGAGAGGATGGCGGAGGGGGTCACCAAGTATATCTTGAAGCCTCTGGACGGCGAGCCCTTGCCGGCGTGGACCGCCGGCGCTCACATTGACGTGGTGGTGGCGCCGGAATATCTGCGGCAGTACTCGCTCTGCGGCGATCCGGCCGACCGGTCGTGTTACGAAATCGGGGTGCTGCGCGAAGATAACGGACAAGGCGGCTCCAAACTTCTGCACCGCATCTTTACCGAGGGCCGGAAGATCTTCATCTCCAAGCCCATCAACCACTTCCCGCTGAAGGCATCGACGGCGCAGACGGTGTTGATGGGCGGGGGCATCGGTGTGACGCCCATGGTTGCGATGGCGCACGAGCTTCATGCAAAGGGCGCTCCGTTTGCCCTTCACTACTCGGCCAGGTCGCGCCGCACGGCCGGGTTTCTGAACGAGATTGCCGGCGCTCCTTGGGCTCACCGGGCGGTGCTCCATGTGAGCGATGAAGGAAGCCGGGCGGATCTTGACCGCGTTCTTGCCGGATATGAGACGGGCGCGCAGGTCTATATTTGCGGGCCTGATGCCTACATGCAGGCCGTGCTGGCGGCGGCGGAACGGCAGGGCTATCCGGAGGACGCCCGGCACACGGAGTACTTCACCGTTCCTGAGGCGCCCGATTATGAGAACCACCCTTTCGTTCTGAGACTTGCCAAATCAGGCCGCGAGCTATCAGTACCCGCTGACAAGACCGCGGCTGATGTGCTGAACGAGAACGGGTTCCATGTGGACGTAAAGTGCAGCGACGGATTGTGCGGGGTGTGTCGCTGCGGCTTGGTGGGCGGTGCGGTGGAACATCGCGATTATGTTTTGTCGAAGTCTCAGCGCGGCGGGGCGATCATCCTGTGCCAGTCCCGCGCGATGGAGAAAGACGGGGTTGTTGAAATTGATCTGTGAGGCGGGAGCAGCTTTATGGCGTTAGACTATCAGACGTTCGATCTTGGGGCGGTGGACCTCCTGAAGGGAGGCCGGCTTGATCGGGCACACCTGGCCTATAAGACGTATGGCACGCTCAACGCGGCCAAAGACAATGTGATTGTCCTGCCGACGTTCTACACGGGCTCGCATATGCGCAACGAAGGTTTCTTCGGCGCCGGTCGGGCGATCGATCCTGACAAGCACTTTATTGTTTCCATCAATCTGATGGGTAATGGCCTCTCCTCGTCTCCCAGCAACACCTCGCCGCCCTACGATGGCCCGCGTTTCCCGGTGGTCACGCTGTGGGACAATATTGCCTTTCAGCACCGGCTCCTCACCGAACAATTGGACGTTGAACGGATCGCGCTTGTCGCCGGCTGGTCCATGGCGGGCTGCCAGTCCTACCAGTGGGCCGCGCAGTTCCCTGACATGGTAGAGGCGATCTTGCCGTTTTGTGCCTCGGCCAAAACTTCACCCCATAACATTGTCTTCCTGGAGGGGGTCAAGGCGGCCCTCTGTGCCGATCAGGACTGGAAGAGCGGCGACTACCAAAGCCCTCCGGTGCGCGGCTTGAAGGCGTTCGGGCGGGTTTATGCCGGCTGGGCGTTTTCCCAAACCTGGTACCGGGAGAAACTGTATCGGCAGATCGGTTTTGACACTTTTGAAGACCTGCTGGTGGACTGGGAAAATGATCACGCGGAGAACTGGGATGCCAATAATCTGCTGGCCAAGTTGCAAACCTGGCAACTGGGGGACGTCAGCGACAATCCACTCTACGAAGGCGATATCGCGCGCGCGCTGGGGGCCATAAAGGCGCGCGCTATTCTGGTCCCCTGTTCGGACGATTTGTATTTCCCGCCGGAAGATAACGAGATCGAAGCGCGGCATATGCCAAACGCTGATTTTCGACCGTTCTCTTCCCCTTGGGGGCACTGTGTGGCGAGCCCGGGGAACGTGCCGGAGTTTCAGGCGTTCCTGGATGGATGCATCAACGAACTGCTGGCGCGTTAGGCCCGGGCAGCGCAGACAGTATTTCTCGCATGGGAAGTGCCCGATTGAATGGTATAGTCCATTCCGGGGAAGGCACTAGATCCGGATTGGCTGTGATTCTTTTGGCAACATCGGCACTTTACACTTGCGCCCGCACCGCGGCTGCACGCAGGGACGGCCTGTGAGAAGCTCCGGCTCCTTGGCCCTGGGCGCTGAGCGGATTGGCCTCTTGGCCATGGCCGCGCCTTTGCATTGGCTTTTCATCATCGGATTGTTTGCAGCAACGGCCCTGTTTGGGATTTCTCAACTGAAGACCGACGATGCCCTGACGGACCTTCTGCGCTCCGATACACACGAATACAGAGACTACGAGCGGGTCCAGCGGTTGTTTCCGACGGACGAGCTCGATGTCTACGTCATCGCTGAGTTCCCAACACCGCTCGATGCCGATGGTCTTGAAAAACTCCGGGACATTCACTTCGATCTTGGGCTCGCAGATGGGGTTTCCAATGTGATCTCCATGTTCTCGGTCCACCAACGCGATCCGGCCGATGGTAGCTCAGTGCCTGCTATTCCAGAGGACCTTCCCACTGGTGATGCCTTTGAACGGCTGTTGAAGATGATCGGCTCCGACAAGCGGTTCGCCAATCGGCTTTATGCCGAAAAGTCTGAGGGGCGGGGCTCGGCACTGCTGATCACGGCGCTCGATCCTGAGGTGGTGGAACGGTCTGATGTGGAGAACGTGGTTCTGGGGCTCGATGAGGAGCTTCGCGCCCTTCAAGACGGCAGTGGCATTAAGCTCTCCATGACCGGAGCCCCTGTGATGAAGACCGAGCTGTTGGCCGCAAGCCGGCGCGACAGTGCGGTGTTCAATGTGGCAGGCTTCGCGCTTGCCATCGTTATCTGCTTTGCCTTCTTCCAACGCTGGCAGTATGTCCTGATTGTGCTCACGCCCAATGCGCTTGCCGTGCTCTGTACGTTGGGATTGATGGGCCTGGTGGGGGTGCGTCTCAACCCCATGATGAACACCATCATTCCTCTGGTTTTGGTGATCAGCTTTGCCAATGGTCTGCATCTGGTGTTTTCCATCAGGCGCCAGTTGGCAAACGGTCAGAGTGTGAACGAAGCGATTGAACATGCTGTGTTGATGGTGGGGCCGGCGTGTGTGTTGTCGGCGGTCACCACGGCGATCGCCTTTGCCTCGCTGGCGTTGACCGATTCCAAGCTCATTCAAGTTTTCGGCTTCACGGCGGCAGCGGCCACGTTCATCAGCCTTATACTCGTCACCAGCGCGATCCCCTGCTTGGCCGCCTTGTTGTTGCGCCCCAAGCATGGGCGCGAACCGGCGCGCAATCTCACTCACTTCTCAGAGAAGCTGGATGGTGTGTGTGGAGCTCTGTCAAGGCGCCTGACCCGGCATTATCTGGTGACGTGCATCGTCTCGGCGCTGCTGATTGTGGTGGGGGCCATTGCGTATGTGCAGCTTGATCCGCGCTACAAAATCCAGGACATCATCCCCGATGGCGGTCAGGCCGCTCAGTACGCCGGGCATATCGATAAGCACTTTGGCGGTGTGAAATCTGTATTGCTGCTGATCACGTCTGACAAAGATCTGACTGAGATATCTGCCCAAACCTACCGCGCGGTGGCGGCGGCCGATGCGGCGATGAGCAGCCAGCCTGAGCTTCGCAACGTGCGTTCGATCCACCAGGTGCGCGAAAACCTGCCGAAAGAGGAGGCGGCCAAGCCGCTGGGGGAGCTTCTGGAGACGCTGCCGGACAATCTCTCCCAGCGCTATGTGAGTGCGGACCGGAAGGCGGTCTTGGTGGCGGCCAGTGTTCAGGATATTGAGGCACGGCCGATGAACCGCATCCGCAAGGAGATGGACAAGAAGGCGCGCGCCCTCAAGGAGAGCCACCCTGAGTTTACGTTTCACGTAACCGGTCTTGCAGCGCTGTCGGCTGAACGCGCGATCGACACCATCTCCAGCTTAAACGCCGGACTGCTCACCGCCATCGGCATCGTGCTGGTGCTCATGGGGCTTTTGTTCCGGTCCTTGCAGGTGGCTTTGCTGAGCCTGGTTGCCAATCTGTTTGCTGTGGTGGTCACCGGGCTCTGCCTGTTCGTGTTCGATATCGGGCTGCAATATGTGAGCGTGGTTGGCCTCACTGTGGCGTTTGGACTTGCGGTGGACGACACGGTGCACTTCCTCAACCGGTATTGGCAAGAACGTTCAGGCGGGAAAACCGAGGAGCATGCCGTGCGCATGGCCGTGGAGCGTGTGGGGCCGGTGTTGATGCTCACAACGATCGTGATTGTCGCCGGTCTGGCCGCCACACTGACCAGTGATGTGCCGCCAACCCGGACTTTTGGCGCGATTTGTATGGCAACTTTGGTATTTGCTTTGATAGGGGATGTAATCGTTTTGCCGGGCGCTATATTGATGTATCAGAAAATCCGCTCACGCTTGGCCTGGAAACGCCCGGCAGACCCGACATAAGCCCTTTTGATTTCTGGAGACGTCCCCCATGCAGATGCAGCCCAGTGCGCTTCGCTTTGCTGTCCTTTTTGCAGCCCTCGTTGCCTTCCTGGCGTTTGAACCGCTGGATGCGGCTGCCAAGGCCAATCCTGTGGAAGGCAGTTGGCGCGGTAATGGACGGGCCGTGGCCAAGGACGGCAAGAGCTACAAGGTGCGGTGCAAGCTGCGGGTTCATCGCACGGGCGCCAAGAACTTTCACATGAGCGGCAAATGCACCAGCACAAAGGGCACGTCTGCGGCAGCGGCCAATCTGAAACAGGTTAACTCTCGATCTTTTCGCGGCAGGGCCAATGGTCTGTCGAACACCGGGGACGGCAGCATCTCCGTCAGCGTGAACGGAAAGCGCATGTCGCTCAACGTGCGCGGTGCGAAAGGGCGCTTGTCGGTGCGCCTGCGCAAACAAGGCCGGTAGGCGGACTGATTTGCGCGATGGGTGGGCAGCATCCAGAAAGCTACATCTCCGGTTTGCAGGTGCGCCAGCGCATTTCGCGAAAGCAGCCCAAGGGTCTTCCCGTCATCAATATGGGCTTCAACGAGATGCCCTATCCGCCGCCGCAATCGGTTGTGGAGGCGCTGTCCGGCCGGGCATCGCTCGCCCATCGCTATGGCAGCGCCGCCTGCAATGATCTGCGCCAGGCTCTTGGCGTCCTGCATGAGCTCCCAGCCGATCAGCTCATCTGCGGCAATGGCTCCGAAGAACTGATCGACGTGATAGGGCGCTGTTTTGTGCGCCCGGGCGATGGGATTGTGATCTCCCAGTATGGCTACATCCAATTCTCCATGATCGCCCACCGGCTGGGCGCCAAGCTGACCAAGGCGCCCGAAACACAGTTCACGGCGCAGGCAGACAGCATTCTGGCCGCGGTGGATGAGACCACGAAACTGATTTATCTGGCGAACCCGAACAATCCCACGGGCACGTTGATGCCGCCGGAGGAGGTTGCGCGTCTGGCCGATGCGTTGCCCGCCAGCGTGGTTTTGGTGCTTGATCTGGCTTATGGGGAATTCGTTGGCGAGGATTATTGCCAACGCACGCACGCCCTGGTGGACGCCCATGAGAATGTTGTGGTCACCAGAACGTTCTCCAAGGTCTATGGTTTGGCGGGTGTCAGGATTGGCTGGTGTCATGCGCCCCTCTGGATGATGGGCGGACTTTCCGCGGCGCGCGGCATGGGGTCGGTCAACGGCTTTGCCGAAGCCGCCGCTTTGGCCGCTCTAGCCGAACACGACACGATGCGCGACCGGCTTCGCGAACTCTTAAGCGAGCGGGACAGGATGTTTGATGCTCTCAGCGCCACCGCTCTTGATGTGGTGCAAAGCCAGACCAACTTCATCATGTGCGGTGTTCCCGGCGAAGACCCGGCGCTGGTGGATCGCCTTGTGGGATATCTGTTTGATGAAGCCGGGATCGTTGTCGGCCCGGTCCGCGAAGAGGGGTTGGGCGGGTTCGTGCGCTTTTCCCTGTCTCTGCCGGAGCACAACGCTTTGGCTGTTGAGACGGTGCAGGACTTTCTGGAGCAAAGACCATGACGGAGATCAGAGACTGTCTCGGGCCAGACCCTGAGCCACGGGCGCCGAAGTTCACCGTGCCGGAGGGCGCGACCGACTGCCATGCCCATGTGATCGGACCACCCGAGCGATATCCTTATGTGGCGGAGCGCTCTTATACCCCGCCCGATGCGTTGCTAGGTGCCTATAAACATCTTCATTCCGTATTGGGTATTGAGCGGGCCGTGATCGTTCAGCCCTCCGTGCATGGGACGGACAATCAGGTGACCTTGGACGCGATTGCCGCCTATGGGGACAACTGCCGCGGTATTGCGGTGGTGGATGAGACGGTCAGTGATGGTGAGCTGGAGCGCCTCAACGATGGCGGAATGAGGGGCCTCAGGTTGAATGTACTCTTCGGCGGTGGCGTCGGGTTGCAGGCGCTCGAACCGTTGGCAGAAAGGGTTGCCGCCATGGGCTGGCATATCCAGCTATTGCTGGATGCCAGCGACATGGTGGAACTGGCACCGCGCATCCGCACGCTCCCTGTGCCCGTTGTGGTCGACCATATGGGCCACATGAGCGTTGAGAAGGGCCTTGATCATCCCGGGTTTCAGGCCTTGCTGGAGTTGGTGCGCGAGGGGCTGTGTTGGATCAAGCTCTCCGGCAATTACCGTATTTCCAAGAGCTCTCCGAAGTATCAGGACGCGATCCCATTTGCACGCGCTCTGATCGAGGCGGCGCCGGAGCACATGGTCTGGGGCACCGATTGGCCCCATCCGGCGCTTTATGAGGTGATGCCCAATGACGGTGACCTTCTCGATGCCCTTCAGGACTACGCATCCGAGGAGGCGCTGAGGCAGGCCATTCTGGTCGACAATCCCGCCAAGCTTTACGGCTTTTGATCTTGAGCGCGGGCCGCCGGGGCGCCGACCCCTGCGTGGCTCGGGAATGAGCGGAATTGGAACGGCACGCGGCCCTCGGTGCGATCAACGCTTGGCGCTATGCCAAAGCGCTGCTTATAGGCCCGGGCAAACTGCACTGCGCCGCCGAAGCCGCAGCCCGTTGCCACATCCACAATCGGTAACTCGGTCTGGGTGATCAGACCGCGGGCCCGGTCGAGGCGCACATCCACGTAGTATCGCACCGGAGAGACGCCGGTATATTTCTGGAAGAGCCGCTCAAGCTGGCGTTGAGAGACGCCGAGGGTTTCGGCGATCTCCGGCAGGCGCAAGGGTTGTTCCAGATTGCGCTCCATCAAAATGATGGCATCGCGTAAGCGCTCAGGGGCTGCGTGTCCCACCGGCTCGCGGGTGGAGGGCAGTTGGCCTTCGGAGCCTGGCCGCAGACGTTCGTGAAAGATGTAGCGGCTGGCGGCATTGGCGAGATCAATCCCCTGCTGCAGCCGGATGATCTCCAGCGCCATGTCAGCGGCGGCCAGACCTCCGCAGCAGGTCAGCCGGTCGCGGTCGAACACGAACATGTCCTCATCCATGCCGCATTCGGGAAAGAGCTCCCGGAACGCGGCGATGTGCTCGTAGTGAACGGCGGCTTTGTAGCCGGTCATCAGGCCGGCATAGGCCAAGACAAACGCGCCGGTGTCGATGCCGCACATGACCGTGCCCATCCGCGCAAGACGCCGAAACCAGTTTTGCAGGCGCGGCACACGAGATTGCTCCGGCGCCCAGCTTGCGTTGATCACCAGAAAATCCAGCTCCACGCCGAGGGTGTCAAACGGCCTGGCGCCGGTGATCTCCAGGCCGTTGCTGGCAACGACCGGCTCATCGTCCACGGTCAGGTAGTGCCATTCGTAAAGCGTGGTGCCTACCAGATAATTGGCGGCTCTAAAGGGATCAGCGAAGGCATGCAGCGCCAGGCTGTTGAACCCGGGCAGGAGGAAGAGGCCGAGGGTGCAGGGGCGGGACTCAGATGCGTGATCGTTCATTTGCCGAATAATGTTGTATTTGTGGCGAATAATATCACGTTCTGAGTGCCATAAACTGCTAGCGTGCGCAACGCTTCGTCACCGGGCATAACCTTTTTTTCGGGCAGGTCATGGCAAAAAGCACCCCCAACATCGTTCTGATCATGGCAGATCAGCTTGCTCCACAATTCACCGGCGCTTACGGGCACCCTTTGGTGAAGACGCCTCACATGGATGGGCTGGCGGCCCGCGGCGCGCGGTTTGATGCGGCCTATTGCAACGCGCCGCTGTGTGCGCCTTCACGCTTCAGCTTCATGTCCGGGCAACTGGTTTCGCGCATTGCGGCCTATGACAATGCCAGCGAATTCCCTGCTGCCATTCCCACCTTCGCCCACTATCTGCGCTCCATGGGCTATCGCACGTGCCTCTCCGGCAAGATGCACTTTGTGGGACCGGACCAGTTGCATGGATTTGAGGCGCGGGTGACCACCGACATCTATCCGTCGGACTATGCCTGGACGCCTGATTGGGAGCTGCCGGACGAGCGCATCGACAAGTGGTACCACAACATGGATTCGGTGCGCGAAGCCGGCACGGCGGCCACCACGTTCCAGATCGATTATGATGAAGAGGTGGCCTTTGCCGCCAAGCGGCAGATCTTCGACTATGCGCGCGACCGGGCAACCCCCTTCTGCATGGTGGCGAGTTTCATTCATCCGCACGACCCTTATGTGGCGCGGCCTGAATGGTGGAACCTCTATCAGGCCTCCGAGATCGACATGCCGAAATTCACCCTGGAACGCTCCCAGCAGGATCCGTTCTCACAGCGGCTGATGGACGGTATCGAGGCCAGCACCGTTGAGGTCAGCGATGATGAGGTGCGCAACGCGCGCCACGCCTACTATGCCAACACCTCCTACTTCGACAGCAAGGTGGGCGAGCTGGTGACCACCCTGGAAGAGGCCGAACTTCTGGACAACACGATCGTCATCGTCACTGCCGACCATGGCGACATGCTGGGCGAGCGCGGGCTTTGGTACAAGATGAGCTTCTTTGAGCATTCTGCCCGAGTGCCATTGATTATGGCGGGGCCGGGCGTCGCCAACGGCCAGGTACCCAACGCCTGTTCGCTGGTGGACATTCTGCCCACCATGCTCGACATTGCCGCAAGTGACGGTGCGGACAAGCCGGCCTTGGGTCAGCCGATCGATGGCCGCTCGCTTCTGCCGCTTGCCTCAGGCGGTGAAGATGAGGCGGATGAGGCTATCGGCGAGTATTGCGCGGAGATGACTTCTCACCCTGTGTTCATGATCCGCCGGGGGTCGCTTAAGTATATACATTGCGATCCGGATCCGCCTCAGCTCTTCGACCTTTCCAGGGATCCCGACGAGAAGGTCAACTTGGTATCCGATCCCGCCTACGCGGATGCGGCAGCCGCGTTCGCCGCAGAGGTGGCCGAACGCTGGGACAGTGAAGCCATTCGCCAGGACGTGATCGCCACCCAGAAGCAAAGACGAGCAGTGCATGCGGCCATGGAGGCCGGCGCGCTCACCTCCTGGGACTACAACCCGCCCCGCGATGCGGCTCAGGAATATGTGCGCAACCACATGGACTGGACCGTAGCAGCGGCCAAAACCCGTTTCCCTCCATTGCCTGAATAAGGAGCATCTTCAGATGAATGCCAGACCATCGCCTGATGACTTTGCCAGAATCCGCAAAGGGTTTGATGCTGATCCGGCCAAGTCCTATTCCCTACGTGCAGAAGCCTATACCGAGCAGCAATGGAGCGAGTTTGAGCGCGGCGCCATCTTCCGGCGCACCTGGCAGTGGGTCTGCCATGCGGAGAAGCTGCGCGAGGAGGGGGCCTACGTCACCATTGATGTGGCCGGCCAGCCGATTTGTGTTGTACGCGACCGGGAAGGAGCCCTAAGGGCCTTTTACAATGTGTGCAAACACCGGGCTCATGAGCTGCTGCAAGGCGAGGGGCGGACCACCAAGATCATGTGCCCCTACCATGCGTGGACCTATGATCTCACCGGCCAGCTGCGCCGGGCCCCGGAGACCGACAATCTGAAGGACTTCAAGGTGCAGGACGTGTGCCTGGATGCGGTGCAGGTTGAAGAGTTTTGCGGCTTCATTTTTGTCAATCTGGACCCCGAGGCCGCACCGCTCGCCGAACAATCCGGTGCGCTCGCCGAAGAGATCATGCAGTGGGCGCCGGATGTGGAGAATCTCACCTTTGCCCACCGGCTGACCTATGAGATCAAATCGAACTGGAAGAACGTGGTGGACAATTTCCTGGAGTGCTACCACTGCCCCACGGCTCATAAGGACTTCTGCACCTTGGTGGATATGGACACCTACAAGGTGACCACCCACGGGATCTATTCCAGCCACATGGCCGAAGCGGGCAAGACGGCGAACTCGGCGTACTCGGTGGAAGATGCGAGCGTCAAAGATCACGCAGTGTGGTGGCTGTGGCCCAACACGTGCCTGATGCGCTATCCGGGCCGGGGCAACATGATCATCATGAACATCATCCCCGCCGGGCCGGATCTCACCTATGAGACCTACGATTTCTTCCTGGAAACCGCAGAGCCCAATGAGGCCGAGGTTGAGGCTATCCGCTATGTGGATGACGTTCTGCAGGCTGAAGACATCGCGCTGGTGGAGAGCGTTCAGCGCGGCATGACCACGCCCGCATTCCAGCAGGGCCGGATCGTGCACGACCCCCATGGGTCGGGCAAGTCGGAGCACGCCGTGCATCATTTCCACGGGCTGGTGCTGGATGCTTATGAGCAAGCGGCTTCCGACTGATGGGACAGCTCAACGGAAAGACAGCCTTTGTCACCGGCGGCATGGGCGGGATCGGCGCGGCCATCTGCGCCCGGTTCGCCAAGGAAGGCGCGGAGGTTATTGCGGCCGATATTGCCGGTAATGGTGCGCTGCCGGAGGGTGTGTCCTACCTGGCCTATGACGTCACCAGCGAAGAGATGGTCAAAGGCGCCTTCTCCGATCTGGCGGACCGGTGGGACAAGCTGGATATTCTGGTGAATGCGGCGGCGATCGAGATTGAGAAGACCATTGAGGACACCTCTCTGGAGGACTGGAACCGGATCTTCGCCATCAACGTGACCGGCATGTTCCTCACCTCCAAATATGCACTGCCGCTCCTGCGCAAGTCAGATGGGGCTAGCGTCATCAATTTCGGCTCCTATGACGGGTACATCGCCGACCCTGAGCTCGCTGCCTATTGCGCCACGAAAGGGGCAGTCCATGCCCTGACACGAGCTATGGCCTGCGACCACGGGCCGGAGGGCATCCGGGTCAACGCCATCTGCCCGGGATATGTGGACACCCCCATGTTGCAGAGCTTCTTTCAGGATGCGGGCAACATCGAAACCCTCAAGCAAGCGGTGCGCGATGTTCACCCCATGCGCACCTATGGCACGCCGGAGGATATCGCCAACCTGGTCAACTGGCTGGCGTCGGACGAGGCGCGCTATGCGTCTGGCCAGCTCTGGGTGATCGATGGCGGTCTCTCCGCCCAAGTTCAGCAAATGAGGCTTTGAGCCATGGCAAAATCTGTCATCATCACCTGTGCGGCCACGGGGGGTATCCACACGCCCACCATGTCGCCCTATCTGCCCATCACGCCCCAGGAAATCGCCACAGCGGCCATCGAAGCGGCGGAGGCGGGTGCTTCCATCATCCATCTCCATGCCCGCGACCCGGAGACCGGCAAGCCGGACCCGCGGCCGGAAACCTTCATGCAGTTTCTGCCCGTCATCAAGCAGTCCACAAATGCGGTGGTGAACATCTCCACCGGCGGCGGCTTGGGCATGACCATCGATGAGCGCCTGGCTGCGGCAACCACGGCCAAGCCGGAGATGGCGTCTCTCAACATGGGCTCCATGAATTTCGGCATCTTCCCGCTTTTGGAGAAGCACTCAGAATGGAAGCACGACTGGGAGCCGGAGTTCCTGGAAATGACCAAGGACTTCATCTTTCCCAACACGTTCAAAAGCATTGAGTATGTGCTGCGCGAGCTGGGGGAGACTCACGGCACCAAGTTTGAGTTCGAGTGCTACGATCTCGGCCACCTCTACAATCTGGCCTGGTTCGTGGACAAAGGCCTGGTGAAACCTCCCTTCTTCATCCAGATGATCTACGGCATCCTGGGTGGTGTGGGCGCGGATATGGACAATCTGATGCACATGCACACGATTGCCCAGAAGCTGTTCGGCGACAGTTACGAATGGTCAGTTCTGGCCGCCGGCCGCAATCAAATGCCGTTTGCCACCCAGGCCGGCATGATGGGCGGCAATGTGCGGGTGGGGCTGGAAGACAGCCTTTACATCGGCAAGGGCGAGCTTGCCAAAAGCAATGCGGAACAGGTCACCAAGATCAAACGCATCCTGGAAGATCTTTCCTACACCATTGCCACTCCCGATGAAGCACGTGAACGCCTGGCCCTTAAGGGCGGCGATATGGTGGGTTTTTGATCATGCAAACCAAACTTCTGATCAATGGCGAGCTGGTCGCCGGCGAAGGCGAAGCTCTCGACATTCTGGACCCGGCCACCGGCGAGGCTGTGGTCACCATTCCCGAAGCGTCCGAGGCGCAGGTGGATGCCGCCGCGCGCGCAGCGGACGAAGCTTTCGACAGTTGGTCGCGCACCACACCGGGCGAACGCTCTGCGCTTTTGCTGCAATTGGCCGATGAGATCGAAAAGGCCGCCGATGAATTGGGCGAGCTGGAGAGCATTGACTGCGGTAAGCCCCTGGACAGCGCCCGGGCCGATGAGATGCCGCTCTGTGTGGATGTGTTCCGCTTCATGGCCGGTGCCGCGCGATGCATGACCGGATCGGCGGCCGGGGAATATGTGGAAGGTTTCACGTCCATGATCCGGCGCGACCCGGTTGGGGTCGTGGCCTCCATCGCGCCCTGGAACTATCCCCTGATGATGGCGTCCTGGAAGCTTGCGCCCGCTCTGGCGGCCGGTTGTCCGGTGGTGATCAAGCCCTCTGAGCTGACCCCGCTCTCCACCCTGCGTGTGGCGGAAATCATGGCGGGCATCTTTCCGAAGGGCGTGGTGAACGTGGTCCATGGGCGCGGGCCCACCATCGGCGATCAGTTGATCAACCACCCCGACGTTGAAGCCATTTCCATTACGGGCAGCCCCGCTACCGGTAAGAAGGCCATGGAAGCGGCCTCCCGGAAGATCCGGCATACGCACCTTGAGCTGGGTGGCAAGGCGCCGGTGATCGTCTTTGATGATGCGGATCTGGAGGCTGTGACTGAAACGATCCGCGGTGGCTCCTACTTCAATGCCGGCCAGGATTGTGCCCAACCCTGCCGGATCTATGCGGCAAAGCCCGTCTACGACAAGTTGGTGGCCGACATCTCCAGCTCCGTGTCTGAGATCAAGGTGGGCAGTCAGCGCGAGGACGGGGTGGAGATGGGCCCGCTCATTTCCGCAGCGCAGCGTGAGCGCGTGGCCGGGTTCGTGGACCGGGCCCGCGGCAGCTCCGAGGTGACCACGGGCGGAAACGCCGGGGCCGGGAGCGGCTTCTTCTATGAACCGACTGTGATTGCCAATACCTCCCAATCCGATGAGGCCGTGCAGCAGGAGATCTTCGGGCCCGTGGTGACGCTCACGCCGTTCTCCGATGTGGATGAGGCCGTGGCGTGGGCGAACGATTCGCCCTATGGCCTGGCATCGTCCATCTGGACCAAGGATGTGGGCCGGGCCATGAATGTGGCCAGCCGCCTGCGCTTCGGCTTCACTTGGGTGAACACGCACGGGATCGCCTCGCCTGAGATGCCTTGGGCGGCCATGCGGGGGTCCGGCACCGGATGCGATATGTCGGTCTATGCGCTGGATGCCTACACCTCCATCCGTCACATTCAAATCGCGCACTGAGCAGGAGTTTACGATGTCGGACAGCGAAGCGGCCGTTGCCAAGATTGAGACCGTCGGCGTTTTGGGGGCGGGCACGATTGGGGCCAGTTGGGCGTCTCTGTTTGCCGCCTCAGGCTATCAGGTGGACGTTTATGACCCGGCGCCGGAGGGCGAGGCCTATGTGCGCGATTATGTAGAAACCGCCTGGCCGTCGCTCGAAAAACTGGGGCTGGTGAAGGCTTCCACGCCCAAGCTGGCTTTCTTCGCAACGCCGGCTGAAGCTGTGGCACGGGCGCAGTTTGTGCAGGAAAGCGTGCCGGAGCGGCTTCCCATAAAGCATGAGATCTATGGCCAGATCGAGCCGGCGCTTGCGCCGGAGGCCATTGTGGCCACCAGCGCATCGGGCCTGCTCGTGCGTGACATGCAGCAGGGGTGGAAAGACCCGAGCCGGTTCATTCTGGCCCATCCGTTCAACCCGCCCCACTTGATCCCTCTGGTGGAGCTGCTCGGGAACGAGCGCACGGCGGAAGGGGTTTTGGACGTTGCGCAGGGCTTCTTTGAGGGCTGCGGCAAGGTGACGATCCGCGTGCACAAAGAGGTGCCGGGGCATGTCTCCAACCGGCTGCAGGCGGCGCTCTGGCGTGAGGCCATCCACTTGGTGATGGAAGGGGTTGCCAGTGTGGAGGATGTGGACAAGGCGGTGTGGGCCGGGCCTGGGTTGAGGTGGTCGGTGATGGGCCCGCACATGCTGTTCAGCCTGGCCAGCGGCGGGCACGGGATCGGCAAGTTCTGCGAGCGTTATGGGGACAGTTTCCACACCTGGTGGGAGAGCATGGGCTCGCCGAAGATTACGCCCGAGGTGGGCGAGGCCCTGGCAGCCGGGATTGCGGATGCCGAGCACGGCCGGGATTTTGCCTCGATCGCCGGGGAGCGGGATGCAAAGATCATCGGCGCGCTTCAGGCGTTTCGGAAGGTGGATGAGGGGCTTTAGAGCCGGACTCGCACCCTCCGTCATCCCCGCGAAAGCGGGGACCCAGGGCGGTTGGCGTAGGAGTTGGCTGCTTTGGGTCCCGGATATTTTGCTAGCGCAAAATTCCGGGATGACGGACAGCTAAAGCGCGTCGCGGAAGCGGCGGGTCAGGTAGGCTCCGTCCGTGGACGGCAGCACCCGCGCATCGTTGCCCGGTGCAACCTTGGCCACACAGAACACCGGACCCGGCGTGCTGAAGAGCAGGTCCGGCAGCTCCCGCATCTCAGCTTCCGTGGCGAATGTCGCGGCTTTTTGAAATCCGGCCCCCTTGGCCATCTGCACCATGTCGGTGACGCCGGCCGATAAGCCCATCTGTTCGCCGGTCTCGCCAAAGCGCTCATTGTCCAGAACCAGGATGGCCAGATTGTCCGGCGCCGCTGAGGCAATGGTGGCGAGCGAGCCGATGCCCATCATCATGTCTCCGTCGCCCGTGATCACCACCGCGCGGCGCTGCGGCTGGGCGATGGCAAGGCCGAGGCCGGTCATGGCGGTGAGGCCCATTCCGCCCCAGAAGTAGAAATTGTTGTCATGGTCCCCTGCTGCGGCCACGTCATAGGTGGCGCTGCCGAGACCGGTGATCACCAAGGCCTCTCCGCGGTGGGCCATGAGTTCGGCCACCAATGGCCGGCGGCGCACCCGGCCCTCGTCATCAACGGGAAGTGTCACGTGTTGGTCCATGGATCAAAACACCTTTGTGCCAAGAGCGCGCTGATGGATCAGCACAGCGGCGGCATAGCCGCCATTGAACGCAAGACCGCACGCGGCATCGAAGGTTTCGGCGATCTGGTCGGCCTGCTCCACCGAGTAGCAATAGACCCCCATGGCTTCCATCACCGGCTGGGTGGCGTGGCCCATGGGCACCTGCCAGGGGTTAAACTCGCCCCACTGGCCGCGCATGGTGATCAGCATGGCGCAGGGGCAGCGGGTGGAGGCCATGACCGAGAGCGCATTGATGCAGTTGCCCACGCCGCTGGACTGCATGAACAGAGCGCCGCGCTGCTTGCCGAGCCATAAGCCCAGCATCATGCCCACCCCTTCTTCTTCCGTGGTGAGGGTCACCACTTTCTTGGAGGGCGCCTCTTCGCACAGGGAAAGCACGTGGCTGAGCCCTGCATCAGGCACCGTTGCGATTGTGGAGACTTGGTGATTGTCCAAGACCGAAAATACGTCTTCCGACCAACTCATGGGCTAAAGTCCTGTTGCCGCGTTGCATGTTGTTTATAGAGAACCTGGCGGGCTCGGCAATCTTTGAGGTTTTTCAGAATAGATATTTGAACAAAGTGTCGCCAAAAGACCATCTAATTCAATTGGTTAAAATGTGTCAGCAGCAGCTATGCGTCAGGCGCATGGCTCCTATGCTGCCGGGGCTCTGGCTCAAATCCATTTGGTGGATCAGTATCTCATCAATGCAGTCGATATGACTGCTGACGCGGCACCAGCTCCCTCCCCATTTGATGGTGCTTTGCGTTGTTCGGTCAGTCCCCCTCACTCCTGGCCGAATGGATAGCCCAATTGGGCGCCCCACCCAAGCCGGACCCCTCCCAGGGTCCGGCTTTTCTTTTGATCAGCGGTAAAGGACGTGGGGCGGGAGCCCGAGGTTGACGTAGAGCTTGGCCACCTGCTCGTGATATCCGTTGTAGAGCAGGGTGGGGACACGCTCATTGGTGCCCAAGACACGCTCTGAGGCCTGGCTCCAGCGCGGATGGTTTACGGCCGGGTTCACATTTGCATAGAACCCGTACTCATTCGGCAGGATGGTTTCCCAGAAACTGACCGGCTGCTTGTCGGTGAAGCTGAAGCGCACGATCGACTTGATGGATTTGAAGCCATATTTCCACGGCAAGGCCAGGCGCAGCGGAGCGCCCATTTGCTTGGCCACCGGCTTGCCGTAGGCGCCGGTCACCAGAAAGGAGAGCTCGTTGCGGGCTTCTGCCATGGAGACACCTTCAACATAGGGCCACGGCAGCTTGTTGCTCCAGGAGAACAGCGGGGGCTTTTGACCCGGCGCGATTTCCGGATTGTGGAAGGTCTCCATTCGGATGAACTTGGCCGCCGATGTGGGCTGGGCCAGATCCACCAGCTTGCTCATGGCAAAGCCCGACCAAGGCACGGTCATGGACCAGGCTTCCACGCAGCGGTGCCGGTAGAGGCGCTCTTCAATGCCGATCTTGCGGATCAACTCGTCGATGCCGATGGTGAATTCCTTTTCCACCATGCCGTCGATCTTGATCTCCCAAGGGCGGATCGGCAGGGCCTGAGCGGCCTCGGCGATGCGTTTGGTGGAGCCGAACTCGTAGAAATTGTTGTACTCAAGGTTGAGCTTTTCCGCCGTAATGGGCCGGTCCAGCTTGTAGGTCTCGTTGCGCTTGGCCGGGTAGAGATCAAGGGTGGGGTCTGCCGCGCCAAAGGCGTCCGAGATGCCGAGCGCGCCGGCGCCAATCGTGGCCGCGCCGAGCCCCATGCCTTGCAGGATCTGGCGGCGGTTCCAAAACACATCCTCCGGCGTGGCCGAGGCTTCAGGGAGCTCCCAATTGTGTATGGTCTTGATCAACATTGTGCATGCAACCTTTCTCACTCACCCCATCAGCCACAGTTTAGGCGCAATCGGCCATCACAGCCAGTCACGGCTCTGTTAGCGCGTGGGGAGGGCGCTCAGATCAGCCGCCGCAGATGTCGCCGACCACAAACTCCAGGGCGCCGATCAGGGTGGTCATCTCCGCGTTGTAGATGAGGTTTCTGCCTTCGCGGCGCTGGGTCAGGACACCCTTCAACGTCATGTCTTTCAAATGAAAGGAGAGGGTGGCCGGTTGGATGCCGAGTTTTTCTGCAATGGCGCCGGCGCACAGGCCTTGGCCGCCATTCTGCGCGTCTTTACTGAGAAGCTGCATGATCTCATAGCGGGTCGGCTGTGAGATTGCCCCAAGTACGCGGGATACATCTTGGCTGTCCATGTTTTGATTATTGCAAAATTGATGGACAGTGCAAAGTTTCCCTGCACGGGCTAGTTAATAACCGCGCTTAGATCGGTATGCCGGGCACCCAGACGTAGCCGTCATCGTCCACAATATGGGTTTCGCGCTGGCCGTGCGGCTTGTCGAGAGAGCCGGCTAAGACGGTCCATCCGCCCTCGCGGGCCGCGGCTTCGGCGGCATCCGGGTCGCGGCCATAGAGGCGTAATTCGGCGCCTTGGCCACGAATGTCCACACCCTCAATGACGCCGGCCATTTCGTGATCGCGGTAGGTGTGATCGGCGTGCAGCATCCATTCGGTGCCGCCGGCGCGCATCACGGCGAAGTCCGGATCGGCATAAACCGTTTCCGCCTCAAGCACCTTGGTTTGAAACGCCACCGCCTTGGCCACGTCCTTGACCAGCAGATTGACGCCCAAGCCCTGTTTCAGGCTTCGGCCATACTCATCTGCGGGGACCCAGCTATCACCTTCGCGCAGCTTCATGAGCCTAGACCCGGCGCTCCAGCATCATCTTTTTGACCTCCGCGATGGCCTTGGCCGGATTAAGGCCTTTCGGGCAGGCTTTGGCGCAATTCATGATGGTGTGGCACCGGTAGAGCCGGAAGGGATCTTCCAGATTGTCCAGGCGCTCGCCCGTGGCCTCATCGCGGCTGTCGATCAGCCAGCGATAAGCTTGCAGCAGGATGGCCGGGCCCAAATATCGGTCGCCGTTCCACCAATAGCTCGGGCAAGATGTGGAGCAGCAGGCGCACAGGATGCACTCGTAAAGCCCGTCCAGCTTCTCGCGGTCTTCATGGGATTGCAGCCACTCTTTGCGGGGCTCGGTGGTTTCCGTCTTCAACCAGGGCTCGATGGAGCGGTGCTGGGTGTAGAACCGGGTCATATCAGGCACCAGATCCTTCACCACCGGCATGTGAGGCAGCGGATAGATCTTGATGGTGCCGTTGATCTCATCCATGCCCTTCAGGCATGCCAGCGTGTTTGTGCCGTCAATGTTCATGGCGCACGAGCCGCAGATGCCCTCGCGGCAGGAGCGGCGGAAGGTGAGCGTCGGGTCAATCTCGTTCTTGATCTTGATCAGCGCGTCCAGAACCATGGGCCCGCAGTTTTCCGTGTCCACCGTGTAGGTGTCGAGCTGCGGATTGTCCGGTGTGTCCGGATTGTAACGATAAATCTGAAACTGCCGTGTGGTCCCGCCATTTTGGGCAGGCCAGCTCTTGCCGTTTTGAATCTGGCTGTTTTTGGGAAGCGTCAGTTGAACCATTTCGCAGCGTCTTTCAAAGGATCTATTTGTTTCTGCACTTGGTGGGGGCGCCGGTGACAAACGCCACTGTGTTGGACATTTGCTGACCGGTCATTTCGCCCTGCAATTTGGCAATGCCGGCCTGGTCCTGTTTGACCATCAGCACCGCCATATCGAGCTCTTTGCCCTTAAGGTCGGATTTCGCCATGGCGACAATGCAGTCACATTCGCTCTTGCTCATCTGCAGGGTCGGGCCGCATTTGGAGTGCAGGTAACTGTACTGCTCTTCAGCGGTTTGCGCCGTGGCGGGGGCTATGGTGGCTCCCAGACATAAGGCGGCAATCGCGAACATACGCATCTGGCTAATGTGCTTCATAGCGGTCTAATACACCCTGGCTTTGGGTTTGATGTAGCTGATGTCGTTCGTCAAAGTGAAATCATGCACCGGCCGGTAGCCGATATTGATCTTGCGCGCGTCCAGATCCGCCCAGGCCAGAGTGTGTTTCATCCACTCCTTGTCGTCCCGGTCGGGGAAGTCTTCACGGGCATGGGCGCCGCGGCTTTCCTGGCGGTTTTGCGCTGAATCCATGGTGACCACGGCTTGAGAGATCAGGTTGTCGTACTCAAGGGTTTCGATCAGGTCGCTGTTCCAGATCAGCGAGCGGTCGGTGACGGCAATATCATCCGTGCCGCCCCACACGTCATGGATCAGCTCGTGGCCTTCGTCCAGGATCTCGCCGGTGCGGAACACCGCGCAGTTGGTCTGCATGGTGCGCTGCATTTTCAGCCGGAGCTGCGCGGTTGGCGTGCCGCCGGCGCTGTTGCGGAAATGATCGAGACGCTCCAGAGCCGCATCACCGGCGCCATTGGTCCAGTCCGCATGGGGCTGGTTGGGCTCAACCACCTCAGCACAGCGCAAGCCGGACGCCCGGCCGAAAACCACAAGGTCAATCAAGGAGTTGGAGCCCAGCCGGTTGGCGCCGTGGACAGAGACGCAGGCCGCTTCGCCAATGGCCATGAGGCCGCGCACGGTCTTGTGGGGATCCTTCTCGTCCCCGGCGATGACCTCGCCATGATAGTTCGTGGGAATGCCGCCCATATTGTAGTGCACGGTGGGCAAGACCGGGATCGGAGCTTTGGTGACATCCACCCCGGCAAACACCCGTGCGGATTCCGAGATGCCCGGGAGACGTTCTGCCAGAAGATCGGGATCCAGATGGTCCAGGTGCAGGAAGATATGGTCTTTTTCCTTGCCGACCCCGCGGCCTTCGCGAATCTCGACCGTCATGGAGCGAGAGACCACGTCGCGGGACGCCAGATCCTTGGCCGACGGTGCGTAGCGCTCCATGAAGCGCTCACCCTCTGAGTTGGTGAGATAGCCGCCTTCACCGCGCGAGCCTTCGGTGATCAGGCAGCCGGCGCCATAGATCCCGGTGGGGTGGAACTGCACGAACTCCATATCCTGCAAAGGCAGGCCGGCGCGCAGCACCATGGCGTTGCCATCGCCGGTGCAGGTGTGGGCCGAGGTGCACGAGAAGTAGGCCCGGCCATAACCGCCGGTGGCAAGAATGGTCTGGTGCGCCTTGAAGCGGTGGATGGCGCCGTCTTCCAGGTTGAGGGCCATGACCCCGCGGCACGCGCCTTCTTCCATGATGAGATCAAGCGCGAAGTATTCGATGTAGAACTCCGCCGAATGGCGCAGAGACTGGCCATAGAGCGTGTGCAACATGGCATGGCCCGTGCGGTCCGCCGCCGCGCAAGTGCGCTGGGCGGGAGGGCCTTCGCCATATTCGGTGGTCATGCCGCCAAAGGGGCGTTGGTAGATCTTGCCGTCTTCGGTACGCGAGAAGGGTACACCGAAATGCTCCAGCTCGTAGACCGCTTCGGGTGCGTTGCGGCAGAGATATTCGATGGAATCCTGGTCGCCCAGCCAGTCGGACCCCTTCACGGTGTCGAACATGTGCCAGCGCCAGTCGTCGGGACCCATATTGCCCAGAGGTGCGGCCACGCCCCCTTGGGCGGCCACCGTGTGGGAGCGGGTGGGGAACACC
>JANQOW010000052.1 GCA_028285595.1 Hyphomicrobiales bacterium | reverse complement strand
TTGAAGCCCAGGCATTTCCTGGGTGTGTCGTTATAGGCCTGTGTGAGTTTGTGCATTTGCTTGTGGCTTACTGTGACCAGATCGGACTTTCTCGGCAAGCATCGTCTCATCCGTCCGATGGCGTTTTCCACCCCGCCCTTTTGCCAGGGCGCATGAGGGTCGCAGAAGAACGTCTGCGTTCCGATGCTATCGGTGAGTTTGTAATGATGGGAGAACTCGGTGCCGTTATCAAAGGTGATGGTGCGCCGCAGATGGTTCGGCAGGCTGGCCAGGATGCCGGTCATTTGGGCGGCCACATGGTCTGCGCGTTTGGAGGTCAGGCGCCTCACATAGATCAGGCGTGAGAGGCGCTCATGGAGGACCAGAACATATTGGCCATATTTGGAGAAGGCCATCAGGTCGGCTTCCCAATGGCCTGGCTCTGAGCGCCTTTCGGCCTCTGGGGGGCGTTCGCTAAGTGTACGGCGGCGCTTGATAAACTCCACACTGCCAAGCCCTCCGCGTTTGAGGCGGCCACGCCGGTGTTTCCGCTGAGCCAGGAGCTTGTGCCAGTAATCCTTCTGTGCGCTGCGGTGATAAATGAAGCGATAGATTGACTCATGGCTGATCCTCATGACAGCTTCGCTCTCAGCCAGCCTGCCGGCGATCTGGTGTGGCGACCATCCCATAGCAAGACGGTCGCGCACATAGGCTCGCAGGGCGGGCTGGCGCTGCATCTTGAAGCGGGCATCCCAGCGCCTGCGCCGCTCTGCGAGCCCATGTGCGCGTTCAGGCTGATAGCCCCCGGGATGGCTTTTGGTCAGTTTGCTGTTGCGCCTGAGCTCTCTGGAAATGGTGGAAACAGACCGTCCCAGTTCCCGGGCAATGGACCGTAATGAGGATTGGCCAGCGTGCAGACGATAAATCTCAATCCGCTCGCTGAGCGAAAGCTGTGAATAGTGGTCTCCCATAGCAGCACCCAATGTCGGGTGTTGCACTTGATTCGTGAATCTAGCGGATCCAGGGCATTTGAGCTCGGAGCAAGCGGTGCTGAGATGACGATTCGTGGAAAAACTCAACCATCAAGGCCAAATAGGCTGAATCCTCTTTCCTGATCAGAGGCTTACGCGAAATTGGGTTCGTTTCGCAGAATAACACCTTTGGTGGCAGCCAACGCAGGCGTAACGCTTTCAGCTAAGGCTCCTTGGCGTTCCCGTTGTTCGCCTGGATTTCCGCTTCTTGATATGCCATTTCAAGCAGATACACCAAAAACTTCATCTGAAACGTCACCGCCAGTTTGCGCATTTCAAACAGGCTCGCCGCGATGAACGCAGCAATATCGGCAGGGCTGGCTTCGCGCAAATCATCCGCCAGCTTACCTTCAAAGCGCTCACCTTCAGCCGCGCCGACATCGGGTCCATCTGCATTCTTGTTCTTCATTGGCCCCAGTCCCGTTGATCGAACAGAGTGCCGACAAAATCGGCCTGGGCGCCAACCTAGCCTGCTTCCTTATGGTAGTAAACCAAAATGAAGCACAATCTTAAATTGCAATCAGAAGTTGAAGCCGCGTGCATAAGTGGACCGCCTGCATTGCCGTCTTGACCGCCGCCCCGGCCATTCCGTATCGTTCGCAACCTTGCCCTGCCCCAAGGCTCACACGGACATAACCCCATGGCGTCTCCCCCCAACAAAGATCCGCTTCTCCAACCCCTTAGGCTGAAACACCTCGCCTTGCGCAACCGCATTATGAGCACCAGCCATGCCTGCGGTCTGGAGGATGAGAACGGATATCCGGCCGACCGCTACCAATCCTATCACGAGGAAAAAGCCAAAGGCGGCATAGCGCTGACCATGTTCGGCGGCTCCTCTAATGTGGCTCCTGATTCGCCGTCTGTGTTCCGGCAGCTTTATGTGGGCGATGATGGGGTCATTCCGCATTTGCAGCGCTTTTCTGAGCGCGTACACGCCCAGGGCGCCGCTCTGATGATCCAAATCACCCATCTGGGCCGGCGCGGCGATCCTCACCTGGGCAACTACCTGCCCACCATCGCACCGTCGACCGTGCGCGAAACCCTGCACCGTTCCATCCCCAAACAGATGGACGATGATGACATCGCCCGGGTGGTGAAGGCCTTCGGTCAAGCGGCCCGGCGCTGTAAGGAAGGTGGCCTGGATGGCCTGGAGACCCTCTCCGGCGCCCATCTCATCGGCCAGTTCCTTTCGCCGGCAACCAACCAGCGGACCGATGGCTATGGCGGCTCTATCGAGAACCGCTGCCGCTTCGGCTTGATGGTTTATGATGAAATCCGCCGTGTTGTGGGTGATCAGTTCATCGTCGGCTTCCGCTACACGGTGGATGAAGCCATGGCGGACGGTCTGTCGTTTGAAGACTGCGTGAAGATCGCCACGATCTTCGAGAAGTCCGGCACCATTGATTTTTTCAACGCCGTCTATGGCCGCATGGACACAGCTTTCGGCCTTGCCGCCCACAATATGCCCGGCATGGCCTCGCCCCTTGGCCCCTGGCTCACCAAAGCCGCCGCGTTCAAGCAGGAAATCTCGTTGCCCGTCTTCCACGCTGCCCGCATCGCCGATGTGGCAACCGCCCGGCACGCGATCTCTGAAGGCCTGATCGATATGGCCGGCATGACCCGGGCCCATATTGCCGATCCGCATCTGGTCTCCAAATTGGCCGCCGGGCAAGAGGAGCGCATCCGCCCCTGCGTCGGCGCCACCCACTGTATGGGCGAGACCCGGCCGAGCTGCCTGCATAACCCCTCCACAGGGCGCGAGCGTAAGCTGCCCCATGCCGTGGCGCCGGCTGAGGCACCCAAGAAGGCCGTGGTCGTGGGCGGCGGTCCGGCCGGTCTTGAAGCGGCCCGGGTCCTGGCGCTGCGCGGTCACGAGGTCAAGCTGTTCGAAGCCGCCAATGCTCTGGGCGGCCAGGTGCGCCTTGCCGCAAGCGCAAGCTGGCGCGGCGACGTGATCGGGCTGGCCGACTGGCGGGCCGCCGAGCTTGAGCGCTTGGGCGTGACGGTGGTGATGAACAAATATGCAGAACTCTCTGATGTTCTTGAGGAAAACCCTCAGATCATCATCATCGCCACCGGCGGAGTGCCGGACCTGGAATGGCTGCCGGGTGGAGAGTTGTGCACATCGTCCTGGGATGCGTTGAGCGAACCGCTGCCGGACGGCGGTCACACCATTGTCTATGACGGCACCGGCCGCCACTCCGCACTCACCTGCGCGGAACGGTTTGCCATGGCGGGCCGCGAGGTGGAACTGGTCACGATCGATGATTCCATGTCCATGGAGATGGGCTACGCGGAGAAGGTCATCTGGAAGCGCAGGGCCTACGAGCTGAAGCTAGCCCGCACCTTCGATGAACGGTTGATTGCGGTGGAACGCGACGGCAACAGGCTATCGGCCCTCTTCCGCAATGAGGTCACAGACGAGGAAAGCCGCAGAAGCGCTGATCAGATCGTCGTTGAGTATGGCACCGTGCCGGCCGATGAGTTCACCGACGCATTGCGGGGGAGCGCAAAGAACAATGGCACCACGGACATTGATGCGCTGCTGAACGGTGACGCCCAGCCCAATACGGCCGCCCCCGATGCGCCTTATGAGCTGCACCGGATTGGCGATGCGGTGACCAGCCGGGACATCTCCTCAGCCATTATGGATGCCTTCCGCCTGTGCCGTACGCTGTAGCAGGGATCGAAAAACCGCAAACAGTGAGATGGGCGCCCTGGGTCCCCGCGTTCGCGGGGATGACGCAGAGAGAAGGGGGGATGACGGAGAGAGAAGGCGGGATGACGGCCAGTGCCGCCCCCCCCCCTCGTCATCCCGGAATTTTGCGCCAGCAAAATGTCCGGGACCCAGATTCGCTCCCACATCGGCTCTCCCCCCTGCGTCACCGCTTTCGCGAGGGCTACGAAACTGGGGCATCATCGGCCCTTTTTTCCACCCGTGACCATCCTACACTTGCGCGTCAGGCGTCGAGCGACTAAATCCCACGGTCGTGTCCCTGGTTTGGATTGCCCCCATAAAAGGAACGTTGTCCGCTAATGAACGTTGTCGTCGTCGAGTCCCCGGCCAAAGCCAAAACAATAAACAAGTATCTGGGATCGGATTACACCGTGCTCGCATCCTATGGGCATGTGCGCGATTTGCCGTCTAAAGATGGTTCGGTAAAACCGGACGACGATTTTTCCATGGTTTGGGACATGGACACAAAGTCGCGCCAGCGGGTCAACGACATTGCCAAGGCCCTGAAGGACGCCGACAAGCTCATTCTGGCCACTGACCCCGACCGGGAAGGCGAAGCGATCTCCTGGCACGTGCTCGACATCCTGCGCGAAAAAGGGGCTCTGAAAGATAAAGACGTCGCCCGCGTCGTCTTCAACGCCATCACCAAAACGGCCGTGACGTCGGCTATGGAAAACGCCCGCGATCTGGATGAAGACCTGGTTGAGGCCTATCTCGCCCGACGCGCGCTGGACTATCTGGTGGGGTTCACCTTAAGCCCGGTGCTGTGGCGCAAGCTGCCCGGTTCGCGCTCGGCTGGCCGGGTCCAATCGGTGGCCTTGCGCCTGGTCTGCGACCGGGAACTGGAGATCGAGGCGTTCAAGTCGCAAGAATACTGGACCATCGAGGCAGATCTCAGAACTGCTGAAGACAAACCCTTCCGCGCCCGCCTCAACGCCGTAAACGGCACCAAGCTCGGCAAATTCGATGTGCCCGCCGAAGCCGACGCCAAGGCGATTGAGAGCGCCATCAAAGAGGGGCGCTACACGGTGGATTCGGTTGAAGCCAAACCCGCCAAGCGCAATCCGGCGGCCCCCTTCACCACATCAACCCTGCAGCAAGAAGCCTCCCGCAAGCTCGGCTTCTCGTCTGCGCGCACCATGCAGATTGCCCAAAAGCTCTATGAGGGCATCAGCCTGGACGGCGAGACCACGGGCCTCATCACCTATATGCGGACCGACGGGGTGCAAATTGCCAATGAGGCGATTGCCGAGGCCCGCAACGTCATCCAGGACGATTTCGGCGAACCCTACCTGCCAAGCTCCCCGCGCATCTACAAGTCCAAGGCCAAGAACGCCCAAGAGGCACACGAGGCCATCCGCCCCACCCGCCTGTGGCGCCGGCCCAAGGATGTCTCCAGCGCGCTGGATGATGAGCAGTTCAAGCTCTACGAGCTCATCTGGAAGCGCACCATGGCAAGCCAGATGGAAAGCGCCGACTTTGAGCGCACCACCGCGGATGTAATCACCGAAGGGACCGACGGCAAACGCTATACGCTTCGCGCCACCGGCCAGGTGGTCGTGTTTGACGGTTTCCTGAAGCTCTATCAGGAAGGCCGCGACGATGAAGGCGAGGATGAAGACAGCCGCCGCCTGCCGAAGATGACCAAGGGTGAGACCGTGGGCCTGGTCAAGCTTGAGCCTTTGCAGCACTTCACCGAGCCCCCGCCCCGCTTCACCGAGGCCACGCTGATCAAGCGCATGGAAGAGCTGGGCATCGGCCGGCCGTCCACCTACACCGCGATCCTCACCACCTTGCGCAACCGCGAATATGTGCGCATGGACAAAAAGCGCCTGATCCCCGAAGACAAAGGGCGCCTGGTCACCGCGTTTCTGGAAAGCTTCTTCCAGCGCTATGTGGAATATGACTTCACCGCCAATCTGGAAGAACAGCTCGACCGGATTTCCGCAGGCGAGCTGGACTGGAAACAGGTGCTGAAAGAGTTCTGGCGCGAGTTTTCAGATGCGGTGGGCGAAACCGCCGACTTGCGCATCACGCAAGTGCTCGACGCCTTGAACGAGCTGCTCGGCCCGCATGTGTTCCCGCAGCCCGAAGACGGTTCTGACCCGCGCGCCTGCCCCAACTGCGAAGATGGCCGCCTCTCCTTGAAGGTGGGCAAATTCGGCGCTTTTGTGGGCTGCTCCAACTATCCGGAATGCCGCTTCACCCGCCAGTTTACACAAGAAGAAGGCGAAGATGCTGCCAAGAAGGCGGCGATGAGCACCACAGGCATTGAGCTGGGCATTGATCCGGACACCGGTTTTCCGGTTCTGCTCAAGCAAGGTCGCTTCGGCCCCTTCATTGAGTTGGGCGGAACGCTGGAGGAAGACGCCAAGCCCAAGCGGGCCAGCATCCCACGCCGCATCCCCACCGATGAGGTGGACTTTGAGCTGGCGTTGAAGCTGCTCTCCCTGCCGCGCCTGGTGGGTCAGCATCCAGAATCGGGCAAGGACATCACCGCAGGCCTCGGCCGCTACGGGCCCTTTGTGCTGCACGATGGCACCTATGCGAATATCGAGAGCTTTGAAGACCTCTTCACCATCGGCCTCAACCGCGCCGTCACGTTGATTGCGGAAAAGGCGGCCAAGAGCGGCGGCAAGTCCGGCACCATCAAAGAGCTGGGCGAGCACCCCACCGAAGGCGGGCCGGTGAATGTGATGAACGGGCGCTATGGGCCTTACGTGAAGCACAAGCGCACCAATGCCACTCTGCCCAAGGGGACGGAGCCCGAAGAAGTCACGATGGAGCAGGCGGTGGAGCTGATCGCCGCTAAGGCCGCCAAGGGCAAGAAGGCGCCGGCAAAGAAGAAAACGGCCGCCAAGAAAAAAACCAAAGACGCAGCTGAAGCGGCAGAAACCGCTTAAGGCTTGGCCAAGTCCACGAAGAAAGCACGCCGCGCCGAAGCTGCCCCCGCTATTCCGAGCGAAGAGCAGATCCTGCAGTTTATCCAGTCCAGCACGGGCAAGGTGGGCAAACGCGAGATCTCGCGGCACTTTGGGATTAAGGGCGCGCAACGCATTCCGCTGAAACGCCTGCTGAAAGACATGACCGAACGCGGTCTGTTGGAGAAACGCTCCCGCCGCCTGCAGGACCCCACCCAGTTGCCGCCGGTGATCGTGGCTGAGATTGTCGAGATCGATGCCGATGGCGAAGTGATCGGCCAGCCCGCCAACTGGTCAACAGACAGCCCGGCGGATCCGCCGCGCATTCTCATCAAGATGCGCAAGGCCAAAGGCCACGATGCGGCCCAACAGCCGCCGGGCCCGGGAGACCGCGTGTTGATCCGCGTGGCCAAGACCAATGATCCGGACTACCCCTTCGAGGCCACCGTCATCCGCCGGCTGGAGGGTGGCGCACGGCGCATTATCGGGGTGTTCCAGAAGCATGGCGATGAGATGCAGATCGCACCCGTCGACCGCAAGGCCCGCTCCAACCTGGCCGTGGCCCCAGGCGACGACCATGGCGCTGAGCATGGCGAGCTTGTGGCGGCAGAGCTCACCCGTGACCGCGGCAGGGGTTTGCGCGGGGCCAGGGTGCGCGAGCGCCTGGGCCAGATCGACGACCAGCGCAACATCTCCCTGATTGCCCTGCACGAGCAGGGCATCCGCGACAGCTTCTCTGAAAAGATCGAGGCGGAAGTCGCCGCCCTGAAACCGGTCACCGCAAAGGGGCGCACGGACGTGCGGCAGGTGCCGCTCATCACCATCGACCCGCCGGACGCCCGTGACCATGACGATGCGGTGTGGGCGGAAGCCGACAGCGATGAGAGCAATAAAGGCGGCTTTCGCGTCATGGTCGCCATTGCCGATGTCTCTTGGTATGTGAGGCCGGCCTCCGAGCTCGACCGGGAAGCCCGCGAACGCGGCAACTCCACCTATTTCCCCGACCGCGTGGTGCCCATGCTGCCGGAACGGATCTCCAACGATCTGTGCTCGCTGCGCGAAAACGAAGACCGCCCGGCCCTTGCCGTCACCATGATCTTCGACAAATCCGGCAGCAAGAAATCTCACAGCTTCGAGCGTGTCCTCATGCGCTCTCATGCCAAGCTCTCTTACGAACAGGCGCAAGCCGCGATCGACGGCAATGCGGATGAAGACAGCGCGCCTCTGGTTGAGCCGGTCCTCAAACCGCTCTGGGCGGCGTACCGGGCCCTGGACAAGGCACGGACCCGGCGTCAGCCGCTGGACTTGGAGTTGCCCGAGCGCAAGGTTCTCCTGAAGGAGGACGGCTCCATCGACCGCATCGTCACCCCGGCCCGCTTCGATGCCCATAAGCTCATTGAAGAGTTCATGATCCAGGCCAATGTGTGCGCGGCAGAGACCCTGGAGCAAAAGCGCTCGCCTCTGGTCTACCGCCTCCATGAGGCGCCGTCGCAGGAGAAGGTGACGGGTCTGCGCGAGTTTCTCCAGACCATCGGCATCAACCTTGCCAAGGGTCAGGTGATGAAGCCGAAGGATTTCAACCGCATCCTGGAGCAGGTGAAGGGCAAAGAGACCGAGCACATGGTCAACGAGATGGTGCTGCGCAGCCAGGCCCAGGCGGTGTATTCGGCGCTGGACGCAGGTCACTTCGGCCTGAACCTGCGCCGCTATGCCCATTTCACCTCGCCCATCCGGCGCTATGCGGACCTGTTGATCCACCGCGCGTTGGTCTCAGCCCTGAACCTCGGCGAAGGCGGCTTGTCGGATGACGACATTGCCGGGCTGGAACAAACCGCGGAAGTGATCTCCAACGCGGAGCGCCGTTCCATGGCCGCTGAACGCCAGACGGTCGACCGGCTGATGGCGGCCTGGCTGTCGGAGCATGTGGGTGGCAGCTTCCGCGGGCGCATCTCCGGCATCACCCGCGCCGGCCTCTTCGTGCGCCTCAACGAGACCGGTGCGGACGGCTTTGTTCCTGCCAGCACTCTTTTGGGCGACTACTTTGTGCATGATGAAGCCGCTCAGGCGCTGGTGGGGGAGAAAACCGGCGAGACCTTCCGCATGGGCGACACGGTCGATGTGCGCTTGATGGAGGTTACGCCTCTGGCCGGCGGTTTGCGGTTTGAGATGCTCAGCGAAGGCCGCAAAGGTAAGCCGGCAGAGCGCCGCCGCCGCGCTCCACCCAAGCGCCGGCCACCCAAGCGCCGCGGACGCCGCTAAGAGCCGCGTTATCGGCGTCAAAATGACACTGCGCGGCTTTGGCAACTTCCAATCAGAGCACTTCTGACCACATTGGTCCTATGAAGGTGTACGAACAAGAACAACCGATAGACAAGCGCAGCCCGTGGCGCGCAATGTGGCGCGGCTTCATGCTGCGCTGCCCGCAATGCGGCAAGGGCAAACTCTTCAACCGCTTTCTTAAAGTGGCTGATGCGTGCCCCCATTGCGGTGAGGAACTGCACCACCACAGGGCCGACGATGCTCCGGCCTATCTGACCATCTTTCTGGTGGGCCATATTCTGTTCCCCCCCATCATGCTGATCGAACGGTTTTACGAGCCCGACCTCTGGCTGCAATTCGCCGTTTGGGCTCCGGTGCTGGCTCTGTTGACCGTGGCCCTGCTGCCCAGGGTGAAGGGGGCGGTGGTCGGTTTGCAGTGGGCGCTCAAGATGCACGGCTTTGAGGGCGCCCCCACCGCGCAAAAGGCGCTGGACACAAGCACCTGAGCCTGCCAGTTAAAGCGCAAGCCTGATGCGCTTGAAAGAGAACCCATGAAGATTGTCGAACGGCCCCACTCCGGCAAGGGCGTCGCCGCCAAGGTTGACGGCCCGGCGCTTAAACCCCGTGATGCGGCCACGTTGATCATGGTGCGCCGAGATGGGACCACGCCGCGCGTGCTCATGGGCAAGCGCAGCGAGAACCACGCGTTCATGCCCGGCGTCTTCGTGTTCCCAGGCGGACGTGTGGATGCGGCCGACAGCAGGGTAAAACCGGCAAGCCCGCTCGATCCTGAGGTGGAACGCAAACTCCTCACCCGCATGCGCGGCACCCCGTCAAGCGGGCGCGCCAGAGCCCTGGCCATGGCGGCCTTGCGCGAGACCTTTGAAGAAACCGGTCTCATCGTCGGCACCGAGGCTGAGGGCCGCGTGGCGTCACGGCATCCGGACTGGGCTCAGTTTCTGGCAACGGGCCTGCGCCCTGCCCTGGCGCCTGTGCGCTACATTGCCCGCGCGATCACCCCGCCCGGGCGCATTCGCCGGTTCGACACCCGGTTTTTCGTGGTTGATGCGGAGAATGTGGTCAATCTGGATGCCCCCGCCGGCTCCACCGACGAGTTGCTGGACGTCCATTGGCTCACCATCGCTGACACCGAGGACCTGCAACTGCCGTGGATCACCCGTCAGGTGTTGAAATCGCTGGATGAGCAACTGGGGCAAACGAAGGGGCTCGCGCCTGGCGGTCCGGTCAGCTTCCAGCATCAGCGCGGTAACAGTTGGTATAATGAAATCCTGTAAACGTTGACCGTCTGCTTCTTGACAGAACAGGCTATCTGACGCATATCCCGCAGCATAATTCACCCCGCCGCAGGTCTCATTGCCCGCTTGGCGACAGGAGCTTTGAAAATGGCAAAACCCACAACCGCCAAAATCCGCCTCAACAGCACGGCAGATACCGGCTATTTCTACGTGACCAAAAAGAACACCCGCACCATGACGGAGAAGATGACGATCAAAAAGTACGATCCCATCGCCCGTAAGCACGTGGAGTTCAAAGAGGGCAAGATCAAGTAAGCTGATCTGACCTCATCTGAAGTTTCAAAGCACCGCTCCGGCGGTGCTTTTTTGTTGGGCCTCCCCGCACCACTCAACGTCATCCCCGCGAACGCGGGGACCCAGGGCTGCAACTCTCAGAGCAAGCGGTTCTGGGTCCCGGATATTTTGCTCACGCAGAATTCCGGGATGACGACTGCTGCGGGACAAAAAAAGGGAGCGCCGGTGGGGCGCTCCCTTCTGATAAGGGGCCGGTCCGAGACGGTTAATACGAGGAGGCCACTCCAACCGGACGGACCGGCCAACCCCAAGGTGCCAGGAGATGCGGCGGACCTGAACGCCAAGGGGCAAACCGACACCACGCGCTGACCGAAGAGGCTAAGGAATGTTCAAACTTTCGGAAGACTCGCCCAACCGGAGGCCAGGATTAAGGTCTTCTCTTGTCGTCGCATCCCTCAAAGAGTTCCCCCGCCCTTCTCAGCCGTAGCTGAGGGTGAATATACGGCGAGACCGAAGAATCACAACAAAAACAAATGGTTAACGCCAATACGGCGGGTAAATTAGTAAAATGTTAACCTTACTGGGCGCCGCAGGCCCCTATAGCCGCCCAATTCGTGGCGGAACCGGACCAAAATCGGTTAACGAAGGTTAATTTTGCCTCACGCCGCGTTGTAGATAACGCGGTTGCGCCCGCCCCGCTTGGCGTCATAAAGGGCAAGGTCAGCGCGCTTTAAGAGGTCATCGGGCTGATCCAAAGGATCGTCCAGGGCAGAGACCCCGATTGAAACGGTCACATCCAGCGGCTCACAATCGCCGCCAGCCTCAAACTGCTGCTTGCTCACAGATTCGCGGATACGCTCTGCAATCAGACGTGCCTGATCGGTGTTTGTGTAAGGCAGGACGACGATGAACTCCTCCCCGCCGGTCCGCGAGACGAGATCCAACCCGCGCACTTCCGTCTGCACCCGCTGGGCAAATTCCTGCAGCACCCGATCGCCCACATCGTGGCCGAACGTGTCGTTGATGCTTTTGAAGTGATCAATGTCGAGGGCGAGGATCGTCAGCGCCTTGCCGCGATTGCCCACCTTGTCCACCAGACCGCTCAAATGGGTTTCCAGATAGCGCCGGTTGTGAAGGCCGGTCAGCGGATCGGTTACGGCCAGTTCGATGGATTCCTGAACGCTCTGGCGCAGCTTCTGGGTATACCGCCAGCGGCGGATCTGACTTTTCACGCGGGCATGAAGTTCGTTGCGGTCCACCGGGCGCACAAGGTAGTCGTTCACGCCCATATCCAGGCCGCGCATCAGCTTGTCGTCCTGATCGGGTTCCACTAACACCAGAACCGGGATTTGCCGCGTGCGCTCCAGTGAGCGGATTTGCGAGCAAAGCCGAAGCCCGTCAAAATTCTCAAGATCCAGGCTCACCACGATCAGATCGTATGGGTTCTCAGCGGCCTCAAACAGAGCGCTTTGCGGGTCTTCCACCGGGGTCACGTCATAGATCCCCTGAAGCGACCCGCGAATGCGCTCCACGGACATATCCAGATCATCCACCAGCAGAATGCGGCCGGGGTTCTGGATGTATTCCGCCTCAATCTGCTCAGCCAGGCCCGCGGCCTCGCTGGTGTCAGCGCGAGCGCGCAGCTCATCGGTGAGCATCTTCAAGCGCAACAGGCTGCGCACGCGGCAGAACAAGGCCACATCGTTGACCGGCTTGGTGAGGAAGTCATCGGCGCCCGCCTCAATGCCGCGCACCCGGTCTTCAGGCGAATCCAGCGCGGTCACCATCACCACCGGAATATGGTTGTGTTGAGGGTTGCCCTTAATGCGGCGGCACACTTCAATGCCGTCCATGCCGGGCATCATCACGTCCAGCAGCACGATGTCGGGCTTTTCCGATTGGATGATTTCCAGGGCGGCCGGGCCGTTCATGGCCGTAACCACCTCGAAATACTCGGCGCGCAGCTTGGCTTCAAGCAGCTTCACGTTCGCCACAATATCATCGACGACCAATACGCGGGCGGTCATGGGCTCAAGCCTCTACCAAGAATCCATCAACGGTCTCAAGGAAGTGGGTCACCGAAATCGGTTTTGAAATATAGGCCTCACAGCCGCCTTCCCTGATCTTCTCTTCATCGCCCTTCATGGCGAATGCGGTGACGGCAATCACCGGTATCTCGCGCAAACCTTCATCTTCCTTCAGCCACTTGGTCACTTCCAAACCGGAGACTTCCGGTAGCTGTATGTCCATCAAGATAAGATCGGGCCGGTGCTCGCGTGCCATGTCGAGCGCGGCCAGGCCATCATAGGTTTGCAATGTGGAGTAGCCGTGAGCTTCCAGCAGATCATGAAAGAGTTTCATGTTCAGCTCGTTGTCTTCAACAATGAGGACCGTTTTCGACAAGGGCCCACTCCCGCGTATATCTGACGCGTTTTTGTTACAGGGGACGCGTTTCTTGTAGCTTGCGGCGTCCCCCCGAGCGGCGCTCTACACGGCGTCCCGACATTCTTTACGTCGATTCCGTTTCTTGGTCATCGACGATTAGAGCCGTATTTGGTAACGAACTGATTAATCTTGCCACTTCATCAAGGTCACAAACCACATAGGACGCGCAGTGGAGCAGAAATCCGCAGAAATCCTGGCCATCAACGCACTCGGCTTCCTGGCCTCCGACCCTGAGCGATTGGGGCGGTTTTTGGCCATTTCCGGCGTCGGCCCTGAAAGCTTGCGCCAGAACGCGTCTGATCCCCAGTTTCTGGCCGGCGTGGTGGACTACCTGCTCTCAGATGAGAGCCTGTTGTTCCTGTTCGCCGAATCACAGGGCATTGGTGTTGAAGACGCACAGAAAGCCCGCCGCGCCCTGCCTGGCGCCCAGGAGCCCCAATGATCAATCCGGTCACCATAGAGCAGCTCAAAGAGTTGAAGCTGAACGCAGATCAGCCCCTCATCATCTGTGATGTGGACGAAGTGGTGGTGCATTTTTTGCGCGGATTAGAGGGGTTTTTAGAGGAAAACGGCCTGTGGCTCGACCCCGCCAGCTTCGCCCTGAACGGCAATATCAAATATGCGGGCGGCCATGCCCCTCTGCCCGGCTCTGAAGTGGGCGGCATGCTGGAGCGGTTCTTCAGCGAAAAAACGGGCCATCTTGAGCTGATTGACGGGGCCGATGAGGCGTTGGACGCGTTGGCCGAGGACGCTCAGGTCATCATGCTCACAAACATGCCTGACGCCTACCGGCTCGACCGGATCAGTAACCTGTCGGGCCATGGGATCCACTTTCCGGTGGTCTCCAACTCCGGTCCCAAGGGCCCGACGGTGAAGCATTTGAGCAACCAGATGAGCGCGGAAATCGTCTTCATCGACGACACGCCCAGCAATGTGAACTCCGTGGCCACGCATGCCCCTGAGGTCCACATTCTGCATTTCATGCAAGATCACCGGTTTCGCCAGCATCTGCCTGACCTTAATGGTATTATTGCCAGTGTGGACAATTGGGAAGAGGGCCACGACCATATCCGCCAGGCCATCTCGCAAAAAGGCTAAAGCAGGTGGCACGCGGCCCACGGACCGGCATTGATCTCGGCGGCACGAAAATCGAAATCGTCATGCTGGGCGACGGTGGCCAGATCCTCTTTGAAAAGCGCATCCCCACACCGGCCCCGGATTATCGCGCCACACTGGAGGCCTTGCGTGACCTGGTGGAAGAGGCTGATCGGGCAGCCGGCGCGCGCGCAAGCGTCGGAATGGGCACGCCAGGCTCGATCTCTCCCACCACAGGGCTCTTGCGGAACTCAAACTCGGTCTGGATGAACGGCAAGCCGCTTGCCAAAGATGTTGAAGCCATCATGGACCGCCCCGTGCGCCTCGCCAATGACGCCAACTGCTTTGCCCTGTCTGAAGCCACGGACGGCGCGGGCCAAGGAGCACACTCGGTGTTCGGCGTCATCATCGGCACAGGCTGCGGTGGCGGGGTCGTCATCGCGGGCGAGCTGGTGGACGGGGCGAACGGCATTGGTGGAGAATGGGGCCACAATCCCCTGCCCTGGCCGGATGTGACGGAAGTGCCGGGTCCCAAATGCTGGTGCGGCTTGCGCGGCTGTCAGGAGACCTGGCTGTCCGGGCCCGGTCTTGCCCGCGACCACCTGGCGGTCAGCGGCCAAACCCTGAAGGCTGAAGAGATTGTTGAGCGCGCCGAAGCAGGTGATGAAGCCAGCCGCGCCACTCTGCAGCGCCACGCGGGCCGGCTGGGGCGCGGCTTGGCGGCCGTGTGCAACCTGCTGGACCCTGAGGTGATCGTTTTGGGCGGCGGCCTGTCGAACATGCCGCATCTTTACAACGACCTGCCGCGCTTGATGGAGCCCTTCATCTTCTCCGATCACGTGACCACAAAGATCCTTCCGCCCGTGCACGGCGATGCCTCCGGCGTGCGCGGCGCGGCTTGGCTCTGGTAACACTTGGCCGCTCAACGTCGGCATCTGATTGCAAGCCACCCTTCAAGCGGCATAAAGTCAAAGCCATCATGACCGAGACGGATCAGCTCCCCGGATTTTGCCGCGACTGTTTCACGCCGGCTGCGCCGTCCGACAAGCGCTGCCGCGCCTGCCACATGCCGCGCATCCTGCGCCACCGGGAGCTCAACGCTCTGACGATCGCCCATCTCGACTGCGACGCCTTCTATGCGGCGGTGGAAAAGCGCGACAATCCGGAACTGAGAGACAAGCCCCTGATCATCGGCGGCGGGCGCAGGGGCGTCGTCTCCACGGCCTGCTACATTGCCCGCATCCGCGGTGTCGGCTCGGCCCAGCCCATGTTCAAAGCCTTGAAAGCCTGCCCGGAGGCCACGGTCATTCGGCCCAATATGGAGAAATACACCAAGGTGGGCCGCGAGGTGCGCGATCTGATGCGCGAACTCACCCCGCTGGTCGAACCGCTCTCCATTGATGAAGCCTTCATGGATCTCACCGGCACGGAGCGCCTGCACCATGCGCCGGCGGCTGTAACGCTGGCGAAGCTCGCCAAGACCATCGAAGATGAAATCGGCATCACCGTTTCCATTGGGCTCTCGCACAACAAGTTTCTGGCCAAGCTGGCATCTGACTTCGACAAGCCCCGGGGTTTTTCCATCATCGGGGTTGAGGACACCAAGTCGATCCTGGCCGCTCTGCCGGTCTCCAAGATCTGGGGCGTGGGTAAGGCCATGCAGAAGAAACTGGCCAAGGACGGCATTCGCAGCGTGAACCAGCTCCAGATCATGGAAAAGCCCGACCTGATGAAGCGCTATGGCTCCATGGGATCGCGGCTCTACCATCTCTCGCGCGGCGAAGACAGCCGCACCGTGGACAGCCGCGGCGGGGCCAAGAGCATCTCCTCGGAAACAACGTTCAACGTGGACATTGCAGACTTCAAAGAGCTGGAACGCAAACTCTGGGGCCAGGCGGAACGGGTCTCACAACGCGCCAAGAAATCCGGGCTCGCCGGCCACACAGTGGTCTTGAAGCTCAAGACAGCGAAGTTCCAGATCCTCACCCGCAACCGGAAGCTGGCCGAACCCACTCAACTGGCCGACGTGATGTTCAAGGCCGCCCGCCCCCTGTTGGAACGCGAAGCGAACGGCACGCCCTTCCGGCTCTTAGGCATAGGTATATCGGGCTTGTGCTCTGAAGCTCTGGCCGACCCGGTCAGCCTTTTGGATCCGGGCGCAGCAAAGCGCGCCGATGTGGAAAGGGCGATGGACAAGGTACGCTCCCGCTTCGGGCGCGAGGCTGTGGGCAAGGGACGTGCGTTGAAACCCGGCAGTCCTTAAGCCTTGTGGCCGGCCTCGTAGTAGTAGTTGGCCTTGCGCCCATAAATCAGCCCGCGCAACCAGCGCCGCGCTTTTTCTGACCGCCGGATTGGGTCCAGCACCGCGCGGACCATATCGTGCATCAGCACCTTCGCCCCATCTGCAAGGGCCGAATGGCCAGGCGGGTTCTGCACCCAGCCATAGCGGCGCAGGGTGCCGTTCATGAAGCGGATCTTGTTGAGGCGCCTGACCTCGGGCGTCTTCCAGGTCATGGCCATCGAAATGCAATAGCGCTCGCCCGTGCCCACCCAATGGGGCTGCATGTAGGGAATGTGGACCGCATCGCCCTCTTTGAGATTGAACACGGCCGCACGCTCTTCGTGGGAGGGCTGATAGTGCATATTGCGGTGACCATCCGGCGAAATCTCCATTTCCCCCTCGCTCACCAGGCTGCGGTCTTCGTTCTCAAACACATGCACTTTCTTGTCACCGGAGATCTGCACAAGAATGTTCTCTTCGGCATCGATGTGAAACGGGGTGGTTGACCCCGCAGAGGAGATGAAGATGAACCCTTGCAGATCCTCAAACATCTCAGCTTCCAGCCCGGACGCGTCCGATAACTCGCCGATAAACTCCGCCAGGAGCGCCCGATAGGCCGGTTCGCTCTCCACGTTCTTGATCACAAGCCAGGCGCCGCAGGTTTCGATTTCCCGGATCACCTGAGCGGGTTCCAGGTTCACCTGGGGCGTGGTGTCGGGATCCTGATTGATGTCGACCTTGCCTGAATTGTACTCGATCTTGTCGCGCGGCATCTTGGAGGCAAGGTCCACAAGGCGCTCCAAGGTAAAAAGCTGATGGTCCGACAAAGCGTGATCGAGCTGAAACGGGTGCTGATGAAGGTTGGTTTTAGCGTTCGCGGTATCCAGGGTGAGAAGGCTCATTTGGTTCCTCGCTTAAGATGTCGGTGATACATGGTCTTGGCCAGTTGACGCAGGTCGTGACGCTTTTCCTCGGCGTGCCGCATCAAGGTGAAAAGCCCTTTCGGCGTGCCGGGGGTTGCCAGCATGAGATCTGCAATGGGAACCCGGTCGCGCCAGATATTGTTGATCATGGGATGATCGGGAATGGCGTGAGAATCCACCAGCTTGATGCCTGGTGTCGACAGCAGATCGCGGGTCGCTTCCAAGATCAGCAAGACACCGGGAGAATAAGCGCTGAGGCCTTCATCGAAGGCGATCTTCCCAAGCCCCGCGCTGTCACCACATTTGATGGCAAACAACATCGCGATCGGACGGTCATCCAGGCTCAGCTTCCAGAACAAGAGATCGCCGCTATGCGCCAAGGCCAACAGCGCTTCGGAGACGGCGCTGCGCTGTTTCTGATCGCACGCCATAGCCGTGCCGCGCTCGCCTTTCCAGCCGCTGCTCTCCAGGTCGAGGAATTCGGAAATCCACGGCTGAGGGTCTTCGCTCTGCTCAAAGCGATGGGTCACCAAACGGCCGGTCTCTGATAAGCGGTTGTGCAGGCGCCGATATTCCTTTCGGCGCTTTCGGCTGAAATTGCCGGAGAACCACTCGTCATAGGATTGGCCGCACACCAGTGCCGCCCGCTCGGCTGTGTCAGTGGTGCACCATGTGGCACCGGAGCTCTGAAGCGCTGCGATCATCTCCTCGCTCAAGGTGACCTCTTTCAAGATCACCGCCCGCGCGCCCTGCTCGCCGGCAGCTTTCAACATGGAGGTGAAGGCGGAGGCTGCCCCATCGCGCGCCACAACCATAGGCGCACCGGACAGGAAAAGCGGGTTCTGCCAATCCAACAGAACGGGCATGGGCGCCGCCCAGCGGAAATTCACTTTCTCAAAGGCAAAGCGGCCGGTGAGCTTGCCGCCCCCGGCCGCATCCACAGCGGTGGTGGCAATCACAAGCGGCGTACGCGCTGAACCCATATGCCGGATAACCGGGCGCAGCCAATCGGCTCGGCCGGACAGCGCCGGGACCAGCATGGTCTGATCAAGCTCAGCACACCAGGCGGCCTCCGCATCGGTGGTCGTCCCCGTTTGCAGAGCCCCTGCTCCGCCGTTGAGGGCGTCTGCCAGATCCGGAACAAGCCAGCCTTGTTGGCTATGAGAGAGCGAGCTGCTCATCTGCGCCTCTTTTTTGTTCTCTTTCCACGCTTTGGCGGATGACCTTGTGCGCCACGTACATGGCGGCAAGGGCCTCCAACGCAAATGCTGCCGACGTGGCAACCGCCGCGCCCAGCAATCCGTATGAGGGGATCAACGCAAGATTCAGGCCAGCATTAAGAATTAAAGTCGCAAACGAAATGCCTGCTGCCATCTTCTGGCGGCCCGTGAGCACGAGCACCCCTTGCGAGGGTCCGGCGGCGGCCCGCGCCATGACTCCCACCAGCAAAATGAGAAGCGCCCCATAGCCGGCGGTGAACTCCGGTCCAAACAGCCAAAGCAACGGTTTTCCAAGGGCAACCAGCCCCAAGGTTCCGACCAGGGACGGCCAGAAGGTCCACTTGCACCCCGTGCGCAGATAGTGCGACAGAGCGGAATAGTCGTTCTCCGCAAAGGCGGCGGCAATGCGCGGCAGGAACGCAGCTGTCACGGCGAATTGAACGAACGCGATCAATGCCGTGGTGCGTGCGGCAGCAAAGTAGATGGCGATTTGATCAGGTGAGACAAAGAGCTGGAGCAGAAGTGTGTCGAGATTGGTCATCAACAGCTCAAACGCGTCAATCATGACCAGAGGCACGGACACAGACACCCAGAAACCGACCTTGAACCGTCTCGGGCCAGCCGGAACGATTTTCGCGAGCGCCCGGCGCTGCAGCAGATATTGCACCAGGCAGGCGCCCCACGTGGCGGCGATGGCGGCCATCACCGCCGTTTCACCGCGAACATCAAACCCTGCCATCACGGCCAGGGCAAAAAAGGCAAAGATCAGAACCGGCCTGAGGATATAGGGTGGGATCAGCGCCAGCCGCATCCAGGACTGAGAACGCCCGACGCCGTCCAGATAATCCATCAGAGCAAAGGCCGGCACACAGCACAGGGCCAGAACCAGGGCATTCCGGTAAGTTGGATCGACCACATCAGGCCACAGGGTGATCAATCCGATCCCCAGTCCCGCGCTCACCGTACCGATGCCAAACGCCACCATGCGCCCGCAGAACAGGAAGCCGCGCAGGTAATCAAACGCCTTCTTGGTCTGATATTCCTGCGCAAAGCGCAAAACCGTGGTGTCGAAGCCGATGGCACACAGACTGCCGATGACCAGGACCCAGATCCACACATAAGTGAAGATGCCGAACTCGTGCGCGCCCAGCCAGCGGGCGAGCACGATGTGCGAGAGAAAGGCAATGCCGGCGGAAAAGACGCGGATCGCATAGACTTCAAGCGCATTGCGCCCGGACCGTGCGGCCTCACCCTCGCCCTTGGCCAACTCAGACACACGGCCGCGCAGCTCTGCCGGCAGCACATTAAGGACAGCTTGGAGGCCCACGCTTACTCACTCTACTCACAAGACCCGTAATCTTTACGCAATCACGGTGTTGATCGAGAGGTAGAGCTAGCGCAAAGGCATTTAGCTTGGCTTAATATAACCTTGACAGAAATGTTTCAGTTTTCTCAGCGCATGTCCGGAGGCGTTGCTTCGATTTGCAGAGAAACCAGCGCATCGCTAAGGCTCATTGCGGTTTGTTGCTTGGATCCAAGGCGGCGAATATTCACCGAACGCTCCTCAACTTCGCGCATCCCAACCACCACAATTACGGGAACCTTTGTCACAGAATGCTCGCGTACCTTGTAGTTGATCTTCTCGTTGCGCAAATCTGCTTCCGCATGAAGCCCGGCCACGCGCAGCTCATCCAATACGTCCAGCGCATACTCGTTTGCTTCGCTGGTGATTGGACACACCATCACCTGCAGCGGCGCCAACCACAGCGGGAAGTGCCCCGCATGGTGCTCGATCAAGATGCCGCTAAAGCGTTCAAGTGAGCCGAACATGGCGCGGTGCAGCATGACGGGCGTCACCTTCTCACCGTTTGAGTCCATGTAGAACGCACCGAACCGGTCCGGCAGATTGAAATCCACCTGCAGGGTGCCGCATTGCCAGTCACGGCCGATTGCATCGCGCAGCACATATTCCAGCTTGGGCCCGTAAAACGCGCCCTCGCCCGGATTGAACTCCACATCGCCGCCGGCGACGTCGACCGCATGCTTGAGCGCCTTTTCCGCTGCATCCCAGACTTCATCTGAGCCCACCCGTTTCTCGGGCCGGTCAGAGAATTTGATCACCACATTCTCGAAACCGAAATCCTCGTAGATTGAGAGCATCAACTGATGCACCTCAACGCACTCTTCGGTGATTTGTTCCTGGGTGCAGAAAATGTGCGCATCATCCTGCGTGAACGAGCGTACGCGCATCAACCCGTGCAGCGCGCCGGAAGGTTCATAGCGGTGCACTTTCCCGAACTCCGCCATCAGCAAAGGTAAATCGCGGTAGCTCTTCAATCCATGCTTGAAGATCTGCACATGGCCCGGACAGTTCATCGGCTTGAACGCGAACGTGCGCTCATCCTCCGTCTCGGTGGTGAACATGTTCTCGCGGAACTTCTCCCAGTGGCCGGACTCTTCCCAAAGGGCACGGTCCATCATGTCGGGGGAGTTGACCTCCATGTAGCCCGCCTTCTCCTGGCGCCGGCGCATGTACGAAATGAGCGTCTGGAAGAAGGTCCAGCCTTTCGGGTGCCAGAACACGGATCCTGGCGCCTCCTCCTGGAAATGGAACAGATCCATCTCGCGCCCAAGGCGCCTGTGGTCGCGCTTTTCAGCTTCTTCCAGGGCATGCAAATAAGCCTTGAGCTGCTTGTCATCGGCCCAGGCTGTGCCGTAGATGCGCGTCAGCATCTGGTTGTTGCTGTCGCCGCGCCAATAGGCGCCGGCCACTTTCATCAGCTTGAATGCGGTGCCGATCTTGCCGGTAGACGGCAGGTGCGGCCCGCGGCACAAGTCAAACCAGTCGCCCTGATGGTAGATCTTCAGGTCTTCGCCTGCGGGGATCGCGTCCACCAACTCAACCTTGTAAGCTTCGCCCTTCTCGGAGAACACTTCCTTGGCTTTCTCCCGCGACCAATATTCCTTGGTAAAGGGTGCGTTGCGCTGGATGATCTCGCGCATCTTTTTTTCGATGGCGTCAAAATCTTCCGGGCTGAAGGGCTCGTTGCGCGCAAAGTCGTAGTAAAAACCGTTCTCGATCACCGGGCCAATGGTCACTTGCGTGCCGGGATAGAGCTCCTGCACGGCCTCAGCCATCACATGAGCTGCATCATGGCGGATCAGTTCCAAGGCCGCGTCATCATCGCGGGTGACGATTTCAATGGCGGCATCTTGCGTAATCGGGTCGGACAGATCGCACAACTCGCCGTCAAGCTTCACAGCCACGGCCTTCTTGGCCAATGACTTGGAGATCGAGGCTGCGACGTCCGCGCCGCTCAATCCAGATTCAATATGTCGGGAGTTCCCATCCGGGAAGGTTAGGTTCGGCATAATATGGCTCCTATCCAATCCCGCAAACGGATGCGGGTGGTGGGGCGGAGTGCCCCTTGGGGGTTAAGGTCATAAGACGGGCGCCCTTTTGCGCCTCTTTGGCCGTTTCGTCAAGATCAGGCGGGCCCTAGATTTTGGTTCCTTTGATCATATGGCGCTTGCGGCCAAAACCGGGCACACGCTCAACCGCGAAGCCTGCCGCTTCCAGGTTGCGCCGCACCCAGCCTGCCGAGGTATAGCTGGCAAAGCTTGCGCCAGGCCGCGCATGCTCCCCGACCGCTTGCATCAGCTCCTCTGACCACATGTCCGGGTTCCGCGCCGGGGCAAAGCCGTCCAGATACCAAGCATCAGCTTGCCCATCCCAAGCGGCCATCCCGTCCAGGACTTCCGCATGAACCACAATCAGTTGGGTCTCAGCATCCATTTGCCAGATGTTGAGGCCGCGTTTGAGTGTGTCCCAGTGCTCCAAGAGGCGCACCGCAAGTGGCTGAAGATCGGGCCAGCGCGCCAGGGCTGTCGCCATTTCCGTGCGGGCCAGCGGATAACCTTCAAACGAGACAAAGATGAGCTCGCCCTCCGGCCGGCGCGCGGCTATCCATTGGCGCCAGGTTTCCAAGAAGTTCAGCCCGGTGCCAAAGCCGAGCTCGCCGATGGTGAACGCGCGCGCGGCGCCCCAGCGCGCCGGCAGATCATTGCCTTGCAGAAACACATAAGCGGTTTCCGCCCGCCCATCGGCTTCGGAGTAGAAGTGATCGGCAAACCGCTCCGAGAAGGGCACGTCTCCCTCACTCCAGCTCAAAGGATGATCGGACATCGCCGGCTAAACGCTCCTCACTGGCGGCGGGCGCCGCAATTGGGCATAAGCTCCTCTTGAGCTTGAACATCGTTGCAGCAGGAAACACCAGCTTGGGTCAACCGCCAATCATAATCATCGGCGCCGGGATCTCCGGCCTGTCCCTGGCCAAGGCGCTCATGGACAAAGGTCAATCGGTGCTGGTGCTGGACGGCGGCCGTGTGGGCGCCGGTGCTTCGGGGGCCGCGGCGGCCTATTTGGAACCCAGAACCGGCTCAGGCGGCCTCAGAGCCATTGAGTGGGAGAGCCTGGCACGGTGGCCCACCTATGCCCAGAAGGTGGCCGAGGCCACGGCCACGGATCTAGATTACCGCCGCAGCGGCCTAATCCACGTCGCCCAAGAGGACGGCCTTCCCCGCTTGCAGCGGGAGTTTAAGCAAAGGCAGGAGGCCGGCACTCACGTCACCTGGCTGACCGGCGATGAAGCCCGCGCAGAAGAGCCCGCCCTCTCTGAAGCCATCGTCGCCGGATATACCCTCGATCAGGTCCACACACTTGATGCGCGGAAGTTCTGCAGCGCCATCGCAGCCCTCCTGCGCCAGAGGGGTGGCGAGGTTTTAGAGGATACGGAGGTCCTCTCCATTGCAGCGGACGGCCCCGGGCTCGTCGTGCACACCAGCCGCGGCGATGAGCGCGCCGCCAAGGTGGTCCTGTGCTGCGCCATGGGCCGCAATCACATCGCGGGTTTGCCGGACGACATTCCGCTGAGCCGGCCGGTGCGCGGCGTCATGCTGGACTTGGCTGGCGATGCCGCCAGGCCGCTGGTCAGACGGATGGTCAAGCATTCCAAAGGAGTCATCTGCCCCCGTGCGGGAGGCCGCCTTCTTGTGGGGCCCACATCGGAAAAGGGCGAGACCTCCCTTGCCGTGCAGGAGACCGTAACAACAGACCTGCTGGAGATGGCCGCCCGGTTTGTGCCCGCTGTGCGCACCCTGGAGTGCACAGACACTCTGGTCGGCATCCGCGCGCTTACGGGAGATGGGGCCTTGAAGCTCGGCCAAAGCCGCGCGGTTCCAGGCGTCTACTACAGTCTCAGTCATGGCGGCTCCGGCTTCCTGCGTGCGCCGGTGGTTGCTGATGAACTAGCGGACTACATGCTTGACGAAGCCGCGCCCTGCCCGTTCATCAGCGCCTACCTCAGCCGTCTAACAACCGCCTAGGACAGATGAGCTGCCTCGTTGGCGATCTGGAACCGCCGCGTATTCTGCTCATAGTCGAACGGACGTTCGGTGAGATTTTCCGGCTCCCACTCGCTCCTGTGAGCATCGTAGAAATCGCCCCCATAGACATGGATTGCGCCGGTGAAGAGATCTGTGGGATTGGTCACGGAATGAATGATGTCGTGCCCGAGCGGGGTCGCCATGCCGGGGGCCATGGTCTTGGCACCGGCCGCTTCGATCTGGGCCCCGCCTTCGTCTTCGATGCGGCGCCAGAAGATGTTGTCTTCCCGTCCGGAGTAAACGCCGATCACCGCCCACATATTGTGATTGTGCGGAAGCAAGGTCATGCGCGGCGCCCAGACCACATTCAAGATGGTCAGCGTGGGGCTGTGGTAGAGTTTGTGAACGCCGCCCTTTGTCGGCTCACCCAGACCTTGGATGACCGCAGCGGGATCAGCCACCGCGCGCGCAATCACCTCCCGTGCCGCCTTATGGGAGCTGTCTTCGGCGTAGGCGCTCTTGCATTCTTCAACGAACCGGTCCACGTCAAACATGAGGTCCTCCTGGATTACCGGTTATTCCCCTCACGCTCACCCTAGCACACTCAGACCTTCATCCAAGGGTTCTCCCCGGCGGTGGATTTCAGATAGTCCAGCGCGCGGGCAACACCGCCTGTCTGATGGGGCACGTCCGCAAGATCGAGCCCCATCTCCACACCCGACAAGGTGGCGGCCAGCATCAGGTCGTTGAAGTCGCCCAGATGACCAATCCGGAACAGCTTGCCTTGAACCTTCGACAGCCCGTTACCGAGCGACATGTCAAAATTCTTCAGGATCACCGAGCGCAGCTCATCCGCGTCATGGCCATCGGGAACACGCACGGCGGTGAGCACCGGGGAGTATTCATCCTCCACCTGACACTGCACCTCAAGGCCCCAGGCCTGCACGGCGCGCCGGGTTGCTTCACCGTGGCGCTTGTGGCGGGCGAACACATTCTCCAGCCCCTCCTCGTGCAACATGGCCACCGCCTCAATCAGCCCGTAAAGCATGTTGGTCGCCGGGGTATAGGGGAAGTAACCGGTCGCATTGGCGGCGATCATTTCACTCCAGCTCCAATAGGATTTCGCCAGCGTGGAGGTTTTCGCCGCCTCCAACGCCTTCTCGCTCACCGCATTGAAGCTCAATCCGGGCGGGAGCATGAGGCCTTTCTGGGAGCCTGAAACGGCGACATCCACCCCCCATTCGTCAAATCTGAAGTCTGCCGACGCAAGGCCGGAAATGGTGTCGACCATCAGCAAAGCCGGATGATCGGCGGCATCTATGGCCTTGCGAATGTCGGCAATTCTGGAGGTACAGCCGGTGGAGGTTTCATTGTGGACCACACAGACCGCCTTGATCTCATGAGCGCTGTCCGCCCTCAGCCGATCCTCCAGGAGATTTGGGTCCGCACCCCGGCGCCAATCGGTCTCGATCACCTCAGGCTGCAACTCAAATTTCCGCGCTAAGTGGGCCCAAAGACTGGCGAAGTGACCAGTTTCGACCATCACGCATTTATCGCCGGGTGAGAGCACATTCACCAGTGCGGCTTCCCAGGCACCGGTGCCCGATGAGGGGTAGATGACCACGGGGCCGGCCGTCTTGAAGATGGATTTCATCCCCTCTACGGCGCTCATGCCGAGCTCCCCAAAGCCCGGCCCGCGATGATCCTGAACGGGCATGTCCATGGCCCGGAGAATGCGGTCCGGCACAGCGCTTGGACCTGGTATCTGAAGAAAATGTCGCCCGGCCTGTCTCACCGCCTTAGCTCCCCATCACTGGTGCGAACCCGGTTGGGTTCAGGTTTTCATTGCCAATATTGAATTATGAATTCATAATTACGTCAAGTGTGTCTTATAGGATTTGCCTCATGCCCGCAACAGTGCGTCCAGGTTTGGAACGGCGTCTGACGTCTTCGCTTCAAGGCGAGGTCATGTTCGATGCCTTCAGCCGCGGCCGCTACGCCACCGATGCCTCGATCTATCAGATGATGCCGTTGGGTGTGGCTGTGCCGCGCACGCTGGATGATGTGCGCGCCGCCATCGCTCTGGCCCATGATGAGAAGGTCCCTCTCCTTCCCAGAGGCGGCGGCACATCGCAGGCTGGCCAGACGGTCAATGAAGCGCTTGTGCTCGACAACTCAAAACACCTCAACCGGATCTTGAGCCTGGATGTGGAGGCAAAGCGATGTGTGGTTGAGCCGGGCATCGTGCTTGATGAGCTGAACCGGCATTTGAAACCCCACGGCCTATGGTTCCCCGTTGACGTGTCCACAGCGTCCCGGGCCACCATCGGCGGGATGGCGGCAAATAACTCCTGTGGCGGCCGGTCGATCCATTACGGCACCATGCGGGACAATGTTGTTGCCATCGACGCGATCCTGGCCGACGGCACGGAAGCCCATTTTGGCCCCCAGCAGCGCTCCCTCGATGGTCTGAATGATCCCGTGCGCGAGCGGCTTGAGGCATTGCTGGCGCTCGGAGAGCGGGAGGCCGCAGAGGTTGCTGCGCGGTTTCCAAACGTCCTGCGCCGGGTCGGGGGATACAATCTGGACGCACTGGTGCCCAACGGGCCGGAGGTGAACTTTGCCCATCTGCTGGTGGGCTCAGAGGGCACCCTGGCCTACTCCACCGCCATCGAACTTAAACTCTCCCCTTTGCCGAACAACAAGGTAATGGGCGTTTGCCACTTTCCAACGTTCTACCAGGCCATGGACGCCACTCAGCATTTGGTGCCTCTCGGTCCTCATGCAGTGGAGTTGGTGGACGCCACTATGATCGCCCTGGCACGGGACATTGAGCTTTTCCGGCCCACGGTGGAACAGTTTGTCCGCGGCGAGCCTGCCGCTCTTCTGCTGGTGGAGTTCGCCGAAGAGGACCAGGCTGAAAACCTGCGCCGGCTCAGACTGCTGGATGAGCGCATGGCCGAACTCGGCTTCACCTGGCAGGGCACGGGAAAGCAGTGGGGCGGCGTCGTGGAAGCGGTTGAGCCTTCTCTCCAAAGCGCTGTTGCGGAGGTGAGAAAGTCAGGCCTCAACATAATGATGTCTATGAAATCACAGGGAAAACCGGTGAGCTTCGTGGAGGATTGCGCTGTCGAGCTGCCTGATCTTGCAGACTACACGGCAGGCCTCACAGAGATCTTCCATAAGCATGGCACCACCGGCACATGGTACGCCCACGCATCGGTGGGGTGCCTCCACGTTCGGCCAGTGCTCAACCTCAAGCTTGATCAGGACGTGCGCACCTTGCGCGCCATTGCCGAAGAAGCCTTCGACCTGGTGGCCTCCTATAAAGGCTCACACTCCGGCGAGCATGGCGATGGCATCGTGCGCTCCGAGTTCCACGAAAAAATGTTCGGCACGCGGATGATCCAGAGCTTTCGCGACGTCAAGCAACAGTTCGATCCGCATGGTCTCTTCAATCCCGGAAAGATTGTGGACGCGCCCAAAATGGACGACCGCTCACTTTTTCGGTTTGCAGCGGACTATAGCGTGCCCGAGTTTGAGACCGCCCTGGATTGGTCCGCATGGCCGGGCGCCGGCGGCGGCTTCCAAGGCGCCGTTGAGATGTGCAACAACAACGGCGCCTGCCGTAAGCTGGTCGGCGGCACCATGTGCCCGTCCTACCGCGCCACACGCAACGAGCGCGACACCACCCGCGGACGCGCCAACAGTTTGCGGCTTGCAATCTCCGGCCAACTCGGACCGGATGCTTTTGCATCTGACCACATGATGGAGAGCTTCAAGCTCTGTGTCTCCTGCAAAGGCTGCAAGCGCGAGTGCCCGACCGGTGTCGACATGGCCCGGATGAAAATCGAGGTGTTGGCGGCGCGTGCCAAGGCTCATGGATTATCCGTGCACGAACGGCTTGTGGCGTACCTGCCGAGATACGCCCCAATGCTCTCCCGCCTGCCGTGGCTGGCCAACCTGCGGGATCAGGTTCCGGGGATACCCAAGTTGAGCGAAGCGCTCACCGGCTTTGCCGCCGGCCGCCCCCTGCCCCGCTGGGCGCGGCGTCCCTATGGCGGAACGCAAGAGGCCGAGACCAATGCCCGCAGTGTCGTGCTCCTGGCGGACACGTTCAACCGTTACTTTGAACCGGAAAACCTGCAAGCCGCAGAGAACGTCCTCAACGCCGGGGGTTACCGTGTCCACACACCATCCGCCGCTGACGGAAGCCGGCCCTTGTGCTGCGGACGCACATTTCTCGCCGCCGGTCTGGTTGATGAGGCACGCGCGGAGGCGCAAAGAACGGTGAAAGCCCTGATGCCTTACGTCAAACGAGGCGTTCCTGTGGTGGGCTTGGAGCCAAGCTGCCTTCTGACCCTCAGAGATGAGTTTTTGGCCATGATGCCAGGTGAGGAAACACAGCAGCTTGCCGCCTCATCGCACCTGTTTGAAGAGTTTATCAGCGCCCAGGAGCAAGAAGGCGAGCTCATCCTCCCGCTCACAGCACCCACAAAACGGGTACTTTTGCACGGCCATTGCCACCAAAAAGCGTTCGATGTCATGAGCAGTGTGGAGCACACGTTGCGGCTGATACCTGAGATGGAGGTTGAACACATTTCAGGCTCGTGTTGCGGCATGGCGGGTGCATTCGGCTACGGCAAAGAGACGTTTTCAGTCTCCCAGAAAATGGCCGAACTGGATGTCCTCCCGGCGGTCCGCGGCGCTGATTCGGACACGTTTATTATCGCCGATGGAACCTCGTGCCGCCATCAGATTTCCGATTTTTCAGGCCGCTCAGCCCTTCATGTCGCCCGCCTTTTGGAGATGGCCCTCACTCCGAACTAGGAAACCGCCAATGAACATCGCCCAAAGCATAACCTCAATCCCCAGGCGCTCTCTGCACGACGAATTGGCCGAGCAGTTGCGCAACCTGATTGTTGAAGGTGTCCTGGAGCCAGGCACCAAGGTGCCGGAACGCGAGCTCTGCGAACAGTTTGGCGTCTCGCGCACACCGTTGCGCGAAGCGCTCAAGGTGCTCGCGGCAGACGGTCTGGTGACGCTCATGCCCAACCGGGGCGCTCAGGTCAGCAAGCTGACCTTGGCTGAACTGGAAGAAGTGTTCCCGGTGATGGGGGCCCTGGAGGCGCTCTCTGGAGAACTCGCCTGCGCCCGAATAACAGATGAGCAGATGTCACATATCCGCTCACTGCATAGCCGCATGAGCGAGCATTACCGTGCCTGCGAGCTTGAAAGGTATTTCGCCGTCAATGAGCAGATCCACGAAGCCATTCTGGAAGCAGCCGGCAATGATACGCTGTCTGCTCAGTACCGCTCACTGTCGACCCGCATCAGACGCGCGCGCTACATCGCAAACATGACACCGGAACGTTGGGCCCAAGCGGTCGATGAACACGAGCAGATACTTCAGGCCTTGCAGGAGCGCAATGCGGCCAGTCTCGCCACCATCCTGCGCACCCACCTCGCCAATAAGTTTGAAACCGTCAGAGATTGGCTGCAGCGCCAAGAGGCATCCACCCCCTCATAAGCGCGACGCAAGCGCCCAACCGCACTCAGCCAGGAAGCTCGCCCGCTCTCCGACCTTCAACGCATCGGCATGACTGGCATTGCCCTGCAGCGCCCGCGCGTAAACGCCTTGCACGATCGCCGTCAGACGGAACAGAGCAAAGGCCGTGAAGTAATCCAGATTATCCGGCTCCGCGATCCCCCGCGCCGCGCAATAGGCTTCCACAACCTCTTCACGGCTGGGCAGGCCCTCTGCTGCAAGATCGAGCCCGTCCAGGCCCTTTACGCCAGGCACCTCGGCCGGCACCCGGTAGGGCATGCAAAAATAACCCAGATCAGCCAGCGGGTGTCCAATCGTGGAAAGCTCCCAATCCAGAACCGCGGCAACTTCGTCCTGCCCCGCGCCGAAGATCATGTTGCCTGGACGAAAATCGCCATGGACGATCGTGGCCGCTTCATCCTCGGGCAAGTGGGCCTGGAGCTTGGCGATCAACTTGTCCATCGCCGGCATCTCTTGGGTCTTTGATGCCTCGTACTGGCGCGTCCAGGTTTTGAGCTGACGCGCCACATAGCCTTCCGGTTTTCCAAAGCTCTCAAGTCCCGCCGCGCGCCAGTCCACCTCGTGCAGGCTGCCCAGAACACGCGCCATGGCAAGCCACAGGGGTGTCCGCGCAGATTGGCGGAAATCCGGGAGGTTTGGCTCGGCACTGAGCCACCCCGGCACGTAATCCATAAGGAAGAAGGCGGTGCCGATCACCTCTTCATCGTCGCATAGGATATGCATCTTCGGCACCGGAACCGGGCTGGAATAAAGGGCCCGCATGACCGTGAACTCTCGCTCCACCTGGTGTGCACCCCGCAGTAGGTCGCCGGGCGGCTTCTTGCGCAACACCAAACGGCGCCCTTCGAATGTGAGCAAGAAGGTCGGATTGGATTGACCGCCCTGAAACTGCCCGAGCTCGAAATCACCTCCGCAGTCCGGCAGGTGTTCTTCCAGGTAGGCAGCGAGTTTGGACACATCGAAGCGGTGTTGGGGCAGCACGGCAACTGTTTCGGGCACCGTCATCAGAGGCTCCTAAGAGATGGTTTCGCCTCCATCGGCCACCAGATTGTGGCCGGTCACATAGGCACTGGCATCGCATGCCAGGAAGAGAGCGACCCCGGCAATATCCTCCGGCTCCCCAATGCGCCGCAAGGGGGTCTGGTTCTCCGCCCGCTCCAGACGCACCGGGTCTTCCCACAGAGCACGGGCAAAATCGGTCTTGATCAGCCCGGGCGAGATGGCGTTAGCGCGGATGCCCTTCGGGCCCCACTCCACCGCAAGGTTGCGGACCAGACCTGCCTCGGCTGCCTTGGACACACCATAGATCCCGATCACCGTATTGCCGCGCAGTCCCGCGATCGAAGAGATGACGATCACGGACCCGCCGCCACGCTCGGCCATCAGCGGGCAAACCATGTTGCAGAGCTGATAGACACTCAGCACGTTGGTCTCCATGATCTTGCTGAACGCGTCATCGCCCGCGTCAACCATGGGGCCATACACCGGGTTGGTCGCGGCGTTGCAAACCAGAATATCAACCCCGCCCCAGGCCTTTACGGTTTTGGAGACCAGAGTTTCCAAATCGTGGCGCCGGCCCACGTGGCACGGGATCGCCATGGCCTCATGTCCCTCCGCCCTAATCTCGGCGGCAACATCATCGCACATGTCGGCCTTGCGACTGGAGATGACCACCTTGGCACCGGCGCGTGCAAACGCTTTGGCAATCGCCTTGCCGATGCCCTTGGTGGACCCTGTGACGATTGCAACCTTGCCGGAAAGATCAAACATGCTCAGTCCCCCTCCCCGTGAAGTTCGCGCTCCTGAAGCTCGCGCCATTGCACCTTGCCGGAACCAGACCGCGGCAGGTGATCTCTGAACTCATAGATCCGCGGCACCTTATAGGCGGCCATTTGTTCCCGGCACCATGTTTCCAGCTCCGATGCTGTAGGGGGAACCGAGCCGCTTGCCACCACCAGTGCCTTCACAGTCTCACCCTTGCGAGCATCACGTGAAGCAATGACGCAAGCCTCCCGAATGCCCGGATGCTTGTGCATCATGGCTTCCACTTCCGCCGGCCAAACCTTAAATCCGGAGACATTGATCATGCGTTTCAACCGGTCGGCGTAGAAGAAGTAACCGTCCTCGTCATAATAGCCCAAATCGCCGGTGCGGAAGAACGGCTTGCCGTCAATCTCAATGAAGGCTTCTCGCGTCGCCTCTTCGTTCTGCCAATAGCCCACGAAGACCTGAGGCCCATGGGTGATGATTTCGCCTGTCTGGTTGACATCAAGCTCTTCCAGGGTCTCCGGATCAATCACCCGCGAATCCACGCCGAAGATCGGAATGCCCAGACATTGAAGCTTCGGCGCATCCGGCGGGTTCATGTGCGACGGCGCTATGGTTTCGGTCAAACCATAGCCTTCGGTCACCTTTAAGCCCGTCAGTTCACCCAATTTCTCAGCAACCGCAAACGGTAACTGCGCCCCACCACCGCCCACGGAAATCAGACTGCTGAGATCGTAGGCCTCGACATTTGGGCTGGATATGAAGTCGATGATCATGGTTGTGATGGCCCGCCATTGCGCAACGCGATAACGGCTGATCAAAGTCGCCGCCACCTCCCGGTTCCACCTGGTCATCATCACGATCGTCGCCCCGGTGAAGAGCGGCGTGTTCATGGAGTTCTGCATGCCGGTGACGTGGAAAAACGGCAGGGTTGCCAGGATCGGCGCATTCGGCGGGATCGGGTTCCAATTGGCATACCCGTTGATCACGGCGTTCACCGTGGCATTGGTGTGCAGACAGCCTTTCGGCTGACCTGTCGTGCCTGAGCTATAGGGGATCACGCACCAATCATCTGGTCCAGACGCCACATTCGGGCGCTCAGCAGCGGCGTTGAGTGCATCCCACCAGCCCACCACATGAGGCATCTGAAAGCTTTTGCGAACCTCCAGAACTTCATCAGGCAGCTCCAGATCGGTTTCCGGCGAGCGGTAATCGCCGTAGTTCACAGGGATCACCGTGCGCAAATCCGATCCGTCCAGTAGCGGCAAAACATGTTCGGCCAGCTCCTGACCGACAACCGCCGCGACCGCGCCGGTATCTCCCGCGATATGCTCAATCTCCCCGCTCCGGCACATGGGGTTGACCGGAACCACCACGCCGCCCGCGCCAAGGATGCCGTAATAGGCAATGATGAACTGAGGGCAGTTCTGCATATAGAGCAGAACCCGTTCGCCTTTCTGCAGGCCCAGATATTCCGACAGATACCCCGCCAGATCGAGCACCTGCTGCAGCAGCTCCTGATAGGTGAGCACCGCATCGTAGTAGATGATGGCCGGATGCTCCGGAGTGCGTCCGGCGCTCATGACGAAGTTCTCAAATACACTCGTCTTAAGCGCAGGCAACTCCAACGGCCTGCCTTTCGGCCAAACTTTGAAATGCCGGTCCTGCATCAGATGTCCCGCTCGCTCATACGCCAGCCACAGCCTTCAGCTCCATGCGGGCGATGGCGTTCATGTGCACCTCGTCCGGGCCGTCTGCCAGCCTCAGGCTGCGTGAATGGGCATAGGCACTGGCGAGGAACGTATCTTGCGAAACGCCCATCGCGCCGTGCACCTGAATGGCCCGGTCCACCACACGGCAGGCCATGGCCGGCGCCACAACCTTGATCATGGCGATCTCTTTGCGCGCTTGTTTATTGCCGACCGTATCCATCATCTGCGCCGCGCGCATGGTGAGCAGCCGGGCCTGATCGATCTCGATCCGTGATCTGGCGATCTCCTGCCGCAGCCCGCCCTGATCACTCAAGGGTTTGCCAAAGGCAACGCGTTCCGTGGCGCGCTTGCACATCATTTCCAGAGCCCGCTCCGCCACACCAATCTGGCGCATGCAATGATGGATACGCCCGGGACCCAGCCGTCCTTGAGCAATCTCAAAGCCGCGCCCCTCGCCCAGCAAGATGTTAGAGGCGGGCACCCGGACATTGTCGAACACCACCTCCGAATGGCCGTGAGGTGCGTGATCATAACCAAACACCGTAAGATGGCGCTTAACCGTCACCCCCTCCGTGTCCAGGGGCACAAGGATCATGGACTGCTGCTTGTGGCGGTCTGCGTCGGGATCGGTCCGTCCCATCACGATGGCAATCTTACAGCGCTCGTCCATGGCCCCGGATGACCACCATTTGGTGCCGTGGATCCGATACTCGTTTCCGTCCAACTTGATTTCTGTTTGGATGTTTGTGGCGTCTGACGAGGCCACGGCCGGCTCCGTCATGGAGAAACAGGAGCGGATCTCGCCGGCGAGGAGAGGCTCCAGCCATTGTTTCTTTTGCTCAGCGGAGCCATAGAGCACCAATGTCTCCATGTTGCCGGTGTCCGGAGCGCTGCAGTTAAACACTTCCGGGCCAATCGGCGAACGCCCCATAACCTCGCACAATTGAGCATAGTCGAGGTTGCTCAACCCCGCTCCATACTCGCCATCGGGAAGAAACAGGTTCCACAGCCCTTTGCTGCGGGCCTTTGCCTTCAGCTCATCCAACAAGGGGGGATGCGTCCACCTGTTTTCCAAGCCGGCATGCTGCTCCGCCGTCGCCGCTTCGTTCGGATAGATATGCTCATCCATGAACGCCAGCAATTGTCCTTTGAGCTCTTCGGCCCGCGCACTCAGTGGAAACATGATTGGATCCTTGCCCTGCTTCTTTTCATCTTGTCGGCGGCAATCTAGCGTGTAGCATCACCCCAGGAAACAGAAGAAAGCGCACAGGCTCCTTTCCCTCATGTTCGATCAACACGTCACCTTTCTCTACGCCTCCGATTTGGACGTAAGTGCAGAGTTTTATTCCGAGAAACTGGGCTTGGAGCTGGTCTTGGACCAGGGGACCTGCCAGATCTTTCGCGTCGCCGGGGAAGCTTTTCTCGGTATATGCCAGTGCAGCCAGGCCCGCCCCGCTGCGCCGGGGGGCGTGATCGTCACGTTCGTCAGCCAGGATGTGGACGGGTGGTACGCGCGGCTTCAGGCCAATGGCGTTGAGACAGACGGTCCGCCTAAGCTCAACCCGCGCTATAATATCTACCACCTTTTCCTCAAAGACCCGGACGGCTACACCTTGGAAATCCAGACATTCAAGGACCCGGCCTGGCCTGCACCGAAACTTGAAAGATAAAGAGCATCGCGATCAAACTGTCGCCATGTTTGACCGGGGCCAATATATAGCATTATGAAAACACAATAACCTGGGAGGGGTCCCGTGCATCGTTGGTATGAACGCCGAAAGGCTTTTCGCAATGTACTTGACGGCAGCGCCTGTGTGCATCCGGCGTCCGTGTTTGATCCCATCTCCATGCGGATCGCCAAGGATCTTGGCTTTCAAGTGGGCATGCTCGGCGGCTCCACGGCGTCCTTGGCCGTATTGGGTGCGCCAGACCTGATCGTCCTGACCTTGAGCGAGCTGGCAGGTCTGGTCAGCCGCTTGGCCCGGGCCAGTGACCTTCCCATTATGGTGGATGCAGACCATGGCTATGGCAATGCGCTCAGCGTCATGCGCACGGTGGAAGAGCTGGAGGTCGCGGGCGCGGCGGGGCTCTCCATCGAAGATACCAGCCTTCCCGCCGCCCACGGTGGCGCGGGCAACCCACAGTTCATCTCGGTCGACGAGGCCACCGCAAAGCTGCGCGCGGCCGTTGAGGCAAGGCGCGACCCTGATCTGGTGATCGCCGGGCGCACGGACGCGGCCGGACCCTTGGGCGCGCAGGAAGCTGCAAAACGGGCCTTGGCCTATCAAGACACCGGGGTGGACGCGATTTTTCTGGTGGGGGTCAAAACAAAAGCGGATCTGGAACAGATTGCCGGGCCGTTGACCCTCCCCCTCATCGTGGGCGGCGTGGGCCCAGAGTTGTTGGATAAGGACTACCTGGCGGCCCAAGGCGTGCGGCTTTGTCTTCAAGGCCACCACACCTTGCCGGCGGCTATGCACGCTGTTTATGAAACGTTGAAGCACCTTGGTGCCGGTGGCGCGCCGGCAAACTTGGAGGGCCAACCCTCAGCCGAGCTGAAAAGCATGGCAACCCGGGCGCACGATTATGAGCGCTGGGCGAAGGAGTTCCTCTGAATGGCCTCCAGAAAAACACCTAAGAAATCCAAAGCCAAAGCACCAGAGCCAGACGACGGGGTTGAGCCCATAACCACCGTTGCCTTCGTGGGCACCGGCAACATGGGCGCCCCCATGGCGTTACATCTGGCCTCGGCTGAACTCGATCACCTGTGCCTCTACGACACGCGCATTGAGAGCGCTGTCTCGGCAGCCGATGCCGCCGGATGCCATGTGGCCACAAGCTTTGAAGAGGCCGTCACCAGCGCGGAATGCCTGATCCTCATGTTGCCCAACGGGAATATTGTGCGCAACGTTCTGTTCAATGACCCCGCACAACCGGACATCCCCTCCCGGGGCCTGAAGCCGGGCATGATCGTGGTTGATATGAGCTCATCCTACCCGCCGACCACAATAAGAACCGGAGCAGCTCTCTTGGAGCACGAGATCGTGCTCTGCGATGCCCCTGTCTCTGGAGGAGTGAAGCGTGCCAAGAACGCCTCTCTCTCCATCATGCTGGGCGGCAACTTTGACGAGGTGCTCAACCGCGTGACCAAGCTGATCAGCACCATGGGCAAGGTCACGCCCACAGGAGGTCTCGGCACGGGCCATGCCATGAAGGCACTCAACAACTACCTCTCTGCGGTTGGCCTGAGCGCCGCGTCTGAAGCCGTTCTGATCGGCCGCGAGTTTGGTCTCTCGCCAGCCACCATGATTGACATCATCAACGCCTCGACCGGTCGCAACAATGCAACCCAGATCAAATTTCACCAGCAGATCTTTAACAAGGCGTTCGGGTCCGGTTTCCATCTGGACCTGATGACCAAAGACGTAAAGGCCGCTGCCGCCATGGCCGAAGAACTGGGCTTGAGCGCCCCCGGTCTGACGCGAGAGGCAGAACTTTGGTCGGATGCAAGTGCGGCCACGGATCGGGATGCCGATCACACGGAGATTTTCAAGTACCTGGAAGATCTGATTGGCGCCACGCCTGAGGATGATGAGGAGGATGAAGACAATGACGCACTATGAGGTGCATGCCATAAAATACGGCTCTCACGTGCTCAAGTCCTCCCAAGCCTTTTTGATGGAGGATCCTCACGATAGCCCCTGGCCCATCTTTTACTATGTGTGGCTGGTGCAAGGGGGCGGTCGCAACATTCTGATCGATACCGGCTTCACCAAGGAGCGGGCCGCCAAGAGAGGTCGGAGTATCGAGAGATGCCCTTCAGAAGGTCTCAAAACGTTCGGCCTTGGCCCTGAAGATATAGACACGGTGATCCTCACGCACCTGCACTATGATCATGCGGGCAACATCCCTCTTTTCCCCAACGCAGATATTTATATCCAGGACAAAGAGGTGAGTTTCGCCACAGGACGCTATGTGCGCTATCCGGCCGTACGTCTGCCGTTTGAGGCCGATGATGTGTGTGAGCTGGTGCGTCAAAACTACAATGGTCGGGTGCGCTTTGTGGACGGTGACAAGGAGCTGTTTGACGGCTTCAAGGTCCATCTGATGGGCGGTCACTCCCGCGGCCTTATGTGCGTCACCGTGGCCACCCGCCGTGGACTGGTGGTCCTGGCATCAGATTGTGCGCATTTCTATGACAATCTGGCCTTGGACAACCCGTTCCCCATTATCGCCGACGTGCCGACCCAGTGCGAAACCCAGGAACGCCTGATCGCGCTGGCGGACAGCCCATCTCATGTGGTGCCGGGACATGACCCCAAGGTGATGGAGCTTTATCCCAGGCATCCCGGCGATGAGAACACAGTGGATTTGACCGCAGATCTTTTGGGACCATCACCTCTGGGATGAGCCACCCCTTAGAAGCGCCCCTTCACGAGACGGCCAAGAATGTAGAAAAGCACAATGGCCGGCATCAGAAGAAAGGGGACCGCATTTGAAAGACGGCACACGGTGACGGTTTCCCAGTGTTCAGGAATGAACAGAAAGACTTTCGTACAGAAATTCGTGCGACTACCAGGCGTCGCAAGCTGGTCTGTGGGCACATCGAAAATCGTCGGATAAAAGTAGAAGAGCACGCCAGCCACAATGGCGTGCAAGGACAGGAGCACGAAGAAGCCCCACACGGCCCGCCCTAAGGACAGCTCACGTTTACGCGTTTTTCGCTCACGGCGGGAGAAGCCGCGCGGCTTCCGCTTGCCCAAAACATCGTAGTGACTGGCCATGGTTGGTCCCCAAAATTGCTTGCGCTGAGCTAATCCTACCCGCAAAAGCTTAAAACACCCCTCCCGGGCCCGGCCCAAACTGAGAACAGGACATCAGGCCCCATGGACTACGGCCGTTGGCTGGAAAAACTTATGGCCATGGACGAGGCCACCTGGACGCGCCACGCAAGCCCCTGGAGCGTGTGGACACGGGTGCCCGTGCTGCCTTTGCTGGCTTTCGCCGTGTGGAGCCGCCAATGGCTCGGTTGGTGGTGTTTGGTTCCGATCGCAATGCTGGCTCTTTGGACCTATCTGAACCCCAGAGCGTTTCCGCCTCCCGCCTCCACCAACACCTGGGCGTCAAAAGCAACGTTCGGGGAGCGGGTCTGGCTGAACCGCAAGCACGTGCCGATCCCGGATCATCACACCCGCTTCGCACATGGCCTCAGCATCTTGAGTGGCCTCGGCTTAGCCCCCATGATCTATGGCTTGGTCACCTATGAGCCTTTTGCGGCTGCCCTCGGCGTCGTTTGGGTGGTCATTGGAAAGCTCTGGTTCTTGGACAGGATGGTCTGGCTCTATGAAGAGATGCGCCAGAGCAATCCGGAGTACGCCTCGTGGCTGCGATAGCGGCTTACCCGATGCCATGGCGCTTATGCCAATCGGCGAGCGACTCTTCTGGATACTCCTGATGATCCAGATCGCCCTCCGCAGCGCAAGGGTTCACCCAGTTGGCTTTTGATCCAAGCATAATGTGGACCGTCTGCGGTGCCTCTGGAAGGGGCGTATCGATGGCGGACGCGAACGGGTGCAGGAGTTCAGGCCAGCGCGGATCATAGTTCCAGAGGGCCGTACCACACTTGCTGCAAAAGCGGCGCCCTCGCGGCGCATCGGCCCCCTCCGGAGAAGGTCCTGTTTCATAGATCGAGATATGCTCGCCGCCTTCCACCTGAAGCGAGGCCGTGGTGCCGCCGATATTGATGGCAAATCCACCGCCTCCGGCCACTTTGCGACAAATGGAGCAATAGCACTTCAGGTACGGGCACGGACTGTCCGACTCAAGGCTGAACTTAACTGCGCCACAGTGACAAGATCCTTCAAGCTTCATTTGCCGTCTCCTTGAGCCCTCACGCTGACCATTCGCAGGGCAGGTTCAACACCCCGCGAAACGCCCAGCCGCCGAGCTTCACTTCCGCCCCGTCTTCAAGACGCAACCCCTTTAGCCGCTCAAAAGCAGCGGGCAGCGCCACATCAGCGATCAATGATCTTGAGGCCGCGGCCCCGGCGCAAAAGTGTGGCCCTGCTCCAAACGCGATTGACTTTGAAACATCTCGGGTCACATCAAACGCATCAGGCGCCGAAAAATACGCCTCGTCACGATTTGCTGATCCGAACATGAAGAACACCTTGTCGTCTGGGTGAAATTCAATGTCCCCGAGCTTATGTGCCTTCGCCACGCGCCGCGGAGACATGCCGATCGGCGAGATCCAACGGGCATACTCCTCAAATGCCTGCAGCCAGCTCACCTGGCCCGAGCGCACCATATCCAGTTGCTCCGGGTGGTTTAACAACGCCCAGATTGCCCCGGCAATGGCATCTCGAGGTTCGTTCTGGCCGCCACTGATTGCAAGCTTCACATTTGCCCTGGTGCTCTCCATGGGCAAACCGGCCTCCAACATTACGCTCAGGAGGCTGTGGTCGGGGTTGGCTTTGAGCACGGGGATCATCTCGTCAATCGCCGCATCTATCCCCGCCGTAGCGGAATGGCAGCGCGCTTCGATCTCCGGGTCGCCGGCATAATTGGCAATGCCGTCGATCATTCCTTGCGAGAAACTGTCCATTTGGCGGTATGTGATGTTGGTGAGGCCGGTGATCTCTTTGAGGGCCTCCCCGGAGACAGGGCGAGCAAACACGTCGAACAAGTCGCCGCGCCCGAGAGGGACGAGTTCATCCAATATCCGGTCCGTATGGGCCTGAAACTTTTGCCGCCAAACGGCCTTAACGGTTTTTGGCGAGACGGAGGGGAAAATCACCTTGCGTTCGGCCTGATGGTCTTCTCCATCCTTGCGCATGAGATTGTGGCCCATCAGCTTGTTCATCAACCCCTCAGGCTGGTGGGACGAGAACACATCGATCTGCTTTTCAGAGGTGGCAATGTCATCGCGCCGGGTCATCACTACACCGCCGAGTTGCGGCACGAACGCGATAGGCGCCTTGGCTCTCAGCTCGGCAAGCACCGGATAAGGGTCCTGCCAGAACGCGGCCAGATCAATGTCGAACTGTGGGGCTGTGCTCATGGTCCATCCTGAAAGTCAGGCATTTCCGCCAATAATAATCTGGTGGAGCAGCCTGCGGGTGCGCGGATAGTCATCATACGCGTAAGGAAACGGCGTGTGGAGACAAGATCTGTTATCGAAGAGCATGAGGTCTCCTGGGCGCCAGAGATGCTTGTAGATGCGTTCCGGCGCCGTCAGCCTGGCAACAAGATCGGCGACTATCGCCCTCCCCTGCGCCGCCTCCATCCCCAGAAACTCTTTCACCATGGCATGGGAAACATAGATCAAACGTTCACCGGTGAGCGGGTGGGTCTGCACGAGCGGATCGATCGTGTCAGCATTGCGGGTGCGCAGCTCGCCGTCCTGCAGAGGCACCGTGCTGTCAGCGTATGCCGCCACTTTGTCGTTGAACGTATTGAAGCTGTGCACCAGCTCCATATGTGCGATCTGTGACTTCAACTCCTCAGGCAACGCGCGATAACCCGTCACGGTTGAGGCGAACCCCGTTTCTCCGCCTCCGTCGGGGATCTCGCTCTCAAGGCAATAGAGCAGACTCCATCCGGCCGGGTGCGACGATCCAGGACTATCGGAATGCCATTCCACCCCGCCTTTGTTCAGATAAACCCGTACGTCACCATCCGCTTTCAGGTTCCCCACCTGAACAACCTGAGGACGGCCCGGAACACTGTATTGAGGGCGGTATGGCGGCAACGGCGTGCCCAGTGTGCTGGCCAGATCAAGCAAGTCGTCGGGCTTGAGGGTCTGGTTCCTGATCAGCACGCACCCATGTTTCGCCACGCTTTGGCGGAGCAGATCAGGGGCTGTGTTCCGCAGCTCTGTGATCTCAACGCCCACGCAAGGGTGCAGGGGTTCCAGGCTTTCACTCATGGGCGCGAAGGATACAACCCTCGTCCGCCAGGGCTCAAGCCTGAGGTGTCCCATAAAACAGGTTCACCACATGCTCAGCCTCAGCGAAGAACAACCAGCGTTCAACCACGACCGCAAACGCGGCCGCACATGCGGCAACGATGAGCCATGCGGTTGCCGTCCAAGCCGGGAGGAGAAACGTCAGTCCACACGCCACAAAGCAGGCTCCGAAGCCGAGGAGCAGGCACATAAGGCGAAGCTTGCGTGCATGTTTCCGGGCCACCTTGTATCCCATTTCGCGCTGAACGAAATTGGTCTGCGTGTGCGGGGCTTCCAATTGGCGGACCTTTCCAAGGCGGCCAAGGCCGGTGGCATCGCCGATCGTCAGATCCCGTGGCGCTTGATCAATGCTGCGCCAGTAAACACTCTTTATCAGCGCCGCCGCTACAAGGCCTGCCATGGCAAAGCCCACGTGCCAGGCCCGGCCGGAACCAAAGCCCTGCATCAGCAAGGCGAACAAGACGAGGCCAGTGGCGCCACTCAAAACAACGTAAATGGGGGCGACCAGTGCATGATTCCATTGGCGGATTGTGGTCAGGCAGCCGTAAATCATGCCTGTGCACCAAACGGTGATCACCGCCAAAGCGGCACTCAAAAAACCAAGAATCTTCCAGGCCACGCCCCCCTCAAAGCCGGCGAGCCACAACACCCCGAACAGACCAGCCGGAACATAGGTCGCAAAGGCTGCCACGCCCTCGCGCGACAACCAGGACGAGCGCCATTGGGAAAAGGCGCGCCAGGCGCGTTCAGGATGGCCCAGATGGAACGTGGATGAGAGCAAACCCAGCGTGATCAAACCCAGCGATAGGCCGAATGCAACAATGCAGAACAACGGGCCTTGTGGGAACGCAACGCCAAATACAGCTCCCAGACCAAGCAGCGCAAGCAGCCCGTAGCCAGCACCTGAGGCCGTTGTGAAAAATATGACGGAGTAAGCGGGATGCATGACAAGTTACCGGCTGAGCACCTTGTCGGCCCACATGAAGAACTGCTCGGTGAGGCTGCCGTCTGCGGGTCCCAGAGGCTCCAAAGCTTTAGGCGCTTTTGGCCCATCGCTCTCAGCTCCCGTGCGGCGCGGGCGCGGCGGGAGATACTTGTTGACGGGCTTGTAACCTGACTGCGGCAACAAATCATAGCCTTCACGTTCAGCCACCAGCTTGGAAACGGCACTCTCCGGATCACCCAAGTCCCCATAATGCCGAGCACCGGCGGGGCATGCTCTCACACATGCCGGCTGGCGGTCTTCCGGCTCAAGATGCTCATTGTAGATCCGATCCACGCACAAGGTGCACTTCTTCATCACACCGTGGCTTGGATCATACTCCCGCGCACCATAAGGACAGGCCCATGAGCACAGCTTGCAGCCGATGCAGGTGTCCGGGTTCACCAGCACTATGCCGTCTTCGGCCCGCTTGTAGCTTGCGCCTGTAGGACACACCGTCACGCAAGCGGGCTCCTCGCAATGCAGGCAGGAGCGCGGAAAATGTACGGTTCTATTGGGCTGCCCATCCGCCGTCTCCACTTCATATGAGTGAATGCGGTTCAGCCAGGCCCCTACCGGATCGGAGCCGTAAGCATCGACGTCCGTAAGCGGCGCTGAGTAGCCTTGGGTGTTCCATTCTTTGCAGCTGACCGCACACGCGTGGCAGCCCACGCATGTGTCGAGGTCGATCACCAGACCGAGCTTCTTTCCCGAACGCTCTTCTGGGGCAGGAAGCGAAGTCATCTGCGCCCCTTCCCGTTCCGTCCGGTAAATGCCACATCCTCAGGAGCCCGCCTCATGCCTTGCGCCCGGTTCTGCGTCTCAAACTCAGGCGACGTCCTGCCCTGCTCCTCCGGCTCGGCTTTTTCAATACGCACGCGCAGGTCATACCACGCGGCCTGGCCCGTCACCGGATCGGAGTTGGAATACCGGTACCCGCCCTGTTCAGGCAGCAGTTCCGAAATCACGTGGTTCAACAGGAAGCCTTTTGTGGCTTCCGGAGCTTTCGGGTCCAGGTTCCAAGCCCCAGATCTCTTACCGATCGCGTTCCAGGTCCAGATCGTGTCCCGGTTGACCCCATCCATGAGCTTGGCTTGTGCCTTCACCTTCCCATGCGCACTGGTGATCCAAATCCAATCTCCATCTGCGATGCCCTGTTCCTGGCCGCGCTCGCGGTTCAGATAGATCCAGTTGCGGCCATGAATTTGCCTGAGCCATGCGTTTTGGGATCCCCAGGAGTGATACATGGCCATGGGCCGCTGGGTTACGGCGTGCAGCGGATATTCCTCACCGCCTGCCATTTCCTCTTCAAACGGCATGTACCACAGAGGCAGCGGGTCGAAATACGTCTCCACACGCTTCTTGTGCTGCTGCGGAACGATCTCGCTGCGTTTGCCCTGGGCGGCGAGACGGAACTTCTGCATGGGTTCCAGATAGAGCTGGAAGACGATTTGGTCGCCGAGCATCCGGTGCCCCATCTCCACGGCCCAATCGCTGTACGCCTGATTGGCGTGTTTATAGTAGCGCTGATCATCTCGGAGGTGATGCTGATAGAAACTGCCGTTTTCGATGTAGCGCTCGAGTTGCTCTGGGTTGGGCGCCCCGACGCCATAGGACTGACCATCCTCGCCGCGGAACCCCGTAAGGGGGCCAACGCCGGGTTTTCGTTCATGATTGACCAGGTAATCGGGATAGCCACCGGGATAGCAAGGCGAGCCATCTTCATTACAGAACTTCGGCAACCCAAGCCGCGCACCAAGTTCGATCAGCACATCCTGAAAGGGGCGCACGTCCCGGTCCGGCTCCACCACCGGGTGGCGAATGGCATCGGACGCACTGTCGGGTTCTGAGATCGGCCGGTCCAGCATGGATATGCAGTCCCAGCGCTCAAGATATGTCGTGTCCGGCAAGATCAGATCTGCATAAGGCACCGTTTCGGAATAGTAGGCATCTGAATAGATCACCTTGGGAATAACATACTCGCCTGTTTCCGGATTGGTGTCGGTGAGGTTCTTCAGAGTGGCCGCCACATTCATGGACGAGTTCCAGCCCATGTTCGCCATGTAGAGGAACAGAACATCAATGGGATAGGGATCAGCCTTGGCAGCGTTATTGATGACCATATGCATCAACCCATGCGCAGCCAACGGCGCCTCCCAGCTGAACGCCTTATCGATCCGCTGCGCGCTGCCCGATGGATTGACCAAGAGATCTTCAGGCCCGGTGGGAAAGCCCAAGTGCGGCCCGCCCAATGGCTCGGCCAGCCGGTTGCCTACGCGCTTGCCAGACGGTTTCAGCCATGGCGGTGTCTGCTTGGGATAAGGAGGCTTGTAGCGGAAACCGCCCGGACAATCGATGGTGCCCAAAAGCACCTGCAGAATGTGGATCATCCGGCAGGTGTGAAAGCCGTTGGAATGGGCTGAAATCCCCCGCATGGCGTGCATGGAGACCGGCCGGCCCGTGGTCTTTTCATGCTTGCGCCCGGCCCAATCGGTCCAGGCAATGTCCAGACTGATCTCTTCCTCAAACGCCGTGTGGGCCAATTCGGCCGCGATGCGACGGGTGGTCTCCGCTGCAACGCCAATGCGCTCGGCCACCGCATCCGGAGAGTAGCTTTCATCGAGGAACCGTTGCGACAAGAGCTGGAACGCCGTCACCGCCTTGCGCCCGTCGGCCAGCTCAAACTGCCCAACCAGGGCGGGCGCGATATCAGGAAGCAAGGCATTTGTGAGCTTCTCGGACGTTTTGTCGAAGCACAGGGGCTCGCCGTCCTCATCGCGCGCAAAGAGCCCGTGGTCCTCAGCGCCCGGATCATCTATCACCAACCAACCCGCGTTGGCGTATCGCGCCAGATAGTCCAAATCCACCCGGCCGCTCTTGAGGAGTTCGTGGATGAGGGCTGCGACGAACAACCCATCCGTGCCGGGCCGGACCCCCACCCATTCATCAGCAATCGCCGAATACCCGGACCGCACAGGATTGATCGAGACGATCTTTGCGCCGCGCTCTTTCAGTTTGCCGAGCTGCTTCTTCAGCGGGTTCGAGCTGTGCTCCTCGGCAACACCAAACAGCATGAAGTACTTGGTGTGTTCCCAATCGGGCTCGCCGAATTCCCAAAAGGAACCGCCGATAGTGTAGAGCCCGGCAGCAGCCATGTTCACCGAGCAAAAGCCACCGTGCGCCGCATAGTTGGGCGTACCATACTGGATGGCCCAGAAGCCGGTGAGTGATTGCGACTGATCGCGGCCAGTGAAAAATGCCAGCTTGCGCGGGTCTTCGTTGCGCACCTGCGACAACCATGTGGTGGCCAGCCTGAGCGCCTCTTCCCACTCCAGCTCTCGAAACTCACCAGAACCGCGCGGGCCCACACGCAGCAAAGGTTTTCGAAGCCGCGCCGGCGAATAGTGCTGCATAATGCCGGCCGAACCCTTACCGCAGAGAACACCGCCATTCACCGGATGATCCCGGTTGCCTTCAATGTAGGTGACCGTCCCATCCTTCAGATAGACTTTGATTCCGCACCTGCAGGCGCACATGTAGCAGGTAGTGCTTTTGACCTCATCCCAAGTCTTGGGCGAGGTGTCTACCTGCGGTTGGTTAGACAAAATATCCGTCCTTTCCACGCCCGCACAATCGCAAGCGGTTCCCCTTAATGGCAGTTGCGGTGACGTACGCATACGCGACAGCGGCGCACAGAGCGGAAAGGTCGCGCTCTGTGCTCTATCTCCGACAGCTCAATCGAGCTTATGGCAGGCAGGTAAGGCCTGGGTGTTCACACTCAGGCCCTTGTCTCCAGCCCACGTGTGTTAGCCGGCTGCCTGTTCTTGCTCCAGCGTCATACGGAGCTTCTCGATCATTTCATCGATATGGCTCTTCTCAGACACGAAGGGAGGAGCAACGATGCCGCAATCACCGGTGAACTTCACGTGCATACCGTTCCAGAACAGGCGTTTCTGCACGCCGCCGCCGCGGGCTCCCGGAGCCCCTTTGGCCGCAATGTCAACGCCAGCCATCATGCCAATACCACGGATGTCGGTCACGATGTCCAGATCCTGAAGACTGAAGATACCGTCGAGGAAATACTCCGACATTTCTGCGGCCCGATCGAACAGGTTCTCATCGAGATAGATCTGTTGAGTAGCGACGCCGGCAGCGCAGGACGCTGGATGGCCTGAATAGGTATAGCCGTGGAAGAACTCGATCGCCGATTGAGGAGAGGCCTCCATCACGGTGTCGTAGATGTCATCCTTCACACCCACCGCACCCATGGGCTGAGCCCCGTTGGTCAGCGCCTTGGCCATGGTCATAATATCCGGCGTGACGCCGAACAAGTGAGAGGCAAACGGAGCGCCAATGCGGCCAAAGCCGGTAATCACCTCATCGAACACCAACAGAATGCCGTGCTCATCGCAAATCTCGCGCAACCGTTCCAGATAGCCTTTCGGCGGCACCAGACACCCCGTGGAACCGGCCACCGGCTCAACGAACACCGCTGCAATGGTCGACCCGCCATAGGTCTCGCAGAAGCGCTGCAGGTCGTTTGCCAACTCGGCGCCGCTCTCCGGCTGCCCGCGCACAAAGCGCTCCTCCGGGTTCCAGGTGTGGCGCATGCACACAACGTTCGGCATGACGCCGGTGAACGTCTCCCGGTTACGCACCATGCCCGACAGGGAAACCCCGCCAATATTCACACCATGATAGGCCCGTTCGCGCGACACGAAGCGCGTCCGTTGACCATCGCCTTTGGCGCGGTGATAGGCCATAGCGATCTTTAGGGCAGTGTCCACCGCCTCAGAACCGGAGTTCACGAAGAACACGTGGTTGATGGGCTCCGGCGTGATGTTGGCCACCATTTGGGCCAGAGTGAACGAGGTCGGCTGGCCGGTGCCGAACGGCGAACAATAGTCGTTGGTCAGCAGCGCCTCATGCACCGCATCGGCGATCTCTTTGCGGCCATGGCCGGCCGGAACGCAAAACAGACCGGAAGACCCATCAATCACCTTCCCGCCTTTGTGGTCCCATGCATACACACCTTCCGACTTCACCAGCAGGCGCGGTTCGGCCTTAAAGTCCTTATTCGCCGTGAACGGCATCCAATGAGCTTCGAGAGAATTGACGGAAACGTTTGCGACTGGTGCGTTCATGGCATGGGCCCTTTCCTAAAATGCCACCCAAGTTGTTGGTGCAGGATCTCACGTCGAGAATGGTCCTGCTTTAAACTGAGAGATACCCCTTTTTGGGACCAGTATGCGACCAATTTTGTCGCAGTTGGACCCAATTTGGCGAATTATCTCTATACTACTCACGAAATTGGACCTAAGCTAGAGCCAATCAGAGATATTTTCCGCCCTATCTGGACCATCATCTGGCCCAGAGGAGAAATACTTTATGCGCGACACCCTGTTTCATATTCGCAAGAATGAGGTCAACAGCCTCCAAGCCCAGATCCGTGAAACCCTTGTATCGGCCATATTGGACCGACAGTTGGGTCACGAGGAACCCCTGCCCTCCACCCGGAAAATGGCCAAGATCCTCGGTGTGTCCCGCAACACGGTCGTGCTTGCCTACCAGAGTCTGATCGATGACGGATACTTGGTGTCCCGTGAACGCTCCGGATATTACGTGAACGGCACGATTGCCGACGCCGCGCGGCCAGGCGTGGTTGATCTGCCCAAGCCCGATGTGTCAAGCAGTGAGCATTCTGGTCCAGATTGGAAGAGCCGGTTCCGCGTGCAGCCGGCCGAACAGGAGAACATCTCCAAGCCTCTTGATTGGCAGTCGTACCCCTACCCGTTCATTTATGGGCAGGTGGATCACACGCTGTTCCCAATCACAGAGTGGCGCGAGTGTTCCCGCCAAGCGCTGGGCAAGCGCTGGCTCGGCGCCTGGACCAATGACACTTGGGAATATGATGACCCTTTGCTGGTTGAACAGATCCGCCGCAGGCTACTGCCCCGCCGGGGGATCCGCGTGTCGGATGACCAGATCCTCATCACCCTAGGGGCCCAAAACGCCCTGTACATTCTGGCGAGCCTCCTGGTGACGCGGGACACGCGGGTGGCCATTGAAGATCCAGGCTACACGGATGTGCGCAACATCTTCCAACTGCGCACCAACCACATTAAGCCCGTGCCGGTCGACGAGCATGGTATGCCCGCCGATGGCCCGCTGGAAGACTGCGATGTGGCGTTTGTCACGCCCTCCCATCAGTTTCCCACGACGGTGACCATGCCCCTGGAGCGCCGGATGGCGCTGCTGGAGAAGGCGCGGGCCCACGACCTTCTGATTATTGAAGATGACTATGAGTTTGAGACAAACTATGTGAACGAGCCCTGCCCGGCTCTGAAATCCCTGGATGATGAAGAACGGGTTCTCTACATCGGCTCACTTTCCAAAACCCTGTTCCCCGGGTTGCGCCTGGGTTTCCTGGTGGGTCCGCCGGAGCTTATCCGAGAAGCGAGGGCCTTGCGGCGCCTCATGGTGCGCCACGCCCCCAACAACAATCAGCGAACAGCGGCTCTCTTCCTTTCACTCGGACACCACGACAGCCTGATCCGTCGGTTGCACCGCGCTTATCGGGCCCGCTGGGATATTATGGGAGAGGCCCTGCAAACCCACTTTCCAGACGCGGCCCGCGTTCCGGGCTTCGGCGGCACCAGCTTTTGGGTGCAAGGTCCACCTGGCCTGGACAGCGACGTGTTGGCCAACCGCGCCGCGGAGAATGGTATCTTGATCGAGCCGGGGCGCATTCATTTTGCGAACCCGACAGATCCCTGCCGGCACTTTCGCCTCGGGTTTTCATCAATCGCGGAAAACAAAATCGAGCCCGGCATCAAGCTTCTGGCTGAGATTGCCCAAAGCCAAGCCAAAGCGGCATGACGTTATGGAACTCTGGCGCAATCGTCTCACATTATCTGGTCCTGTCATGGAGCCAAAAACAGGTCTAAGGACACTCATCCGTCCCCACTGGTCCACTGTTAAAGTGCGCCAAGCGGGCACCCCTCAAACATATCCCGTCAAGGCCGATTGCGGCCCAACACGCACTCAGGAGTAGGCACGATGCTTATTGGCGTACCCAAGGAGATTAAAGTCAAAGAGTTTCGCGTCGGCATGACCCCGACCGCCGTACGCGAGGTGGTTGCACGCGGCCACAAGGTGATTGTGGAGACGGGATGCGGCATCGGTATCGGCATGGACGATGCGGCCTATGAGGCAGCCGGCGCCGAAGTGGTGAAAACCGCAGCGGAGGTGTTCGACAATGCCGAGATGATCGTGAAAGTAAAGGAACCGCAGGCGTCCGAGCGGGCCATGCTGTCTGAGGACCAAGTGCTCTTCACCTATCTGCATTTGGCCCCCGATCCGGAACAAACAAAGGATCTGGTGGAAAGCGGCGCCACGTGCATTGCCTATGAAACCGTCACCGGACGCACCGGCGGCCTTCCCTTGTTGGCCCCAATGTCTGAAGTGGCCGGACGGCTGTCGATCCAAGCCGGTGCTTACTATCTTGAGAAAGCCCATGGCGGTCACGGCGTTCTCCTCGGGGGCGTTCCCGGGGTTGACCCGTCAAAGGTCGTGGTCCTGGGCGGCGGCATGGTGGGGCGCCATGCGATCCACATCGCGCTTGGCATGGGCGCAGACACATGGGTGATCGACAAAAACGTAGACGTTCTGCGCCAATGCTGGCAGCAGTTTGACCGTCCTTTGAACACGGTCTACTCCACAATCGATGCCATTGAGCGCCATCTTGCCGATGCGGACTTGGTGATTGGCGGCGTTCTCATTCCAGGCGCAGCGGCCCCCAAACTGATCACTGCCGATTTGGTGAAAACCATGAAGCCAGGCTCGGTGATCGTCGATGTGGCCATTGACCAGGGCGGTTGCGCGGAAACCTCAAAAGCCACCACCCATGATGATCCCGTCTATGTGGTGGACGATGTGATCCACTACTGTGTGGCCAACATGCCGGGCGGTGTTCCGAAAACCAGCACGTATGCCCTCAACAACGTCACCCTGCCGTTTACCTTGGCGTTGGCCGACAAAGGCTGGCGCAACGCCTTAGCGGAAGATGAGCACCTTCTCGCCGGCCTGAACGTGCACAAGGGTAACGTGACCTACAAAGCTGTGGCCGATGATTTGGGCTATGCGTTTATGGACCCGCGCGAGGCCCTGAGGGTCTAGCGGTCACAAAGACCACCGAGGCGGCGGGCCGGCCCTGCCGCCTTGGGCTAAAAACCCAAGGCCTGAAGTGCAGCAAATCTGGCCTCTGCCAGATGACCAGACACCAGAAGCATAGAGCTATTCGCAGTCCGGGAGCTCCAGCATCTCCAGGTGCGTGAGTGCGCCTTGCATTTTGAAATCGCCATAGTCGATCGTCAAATCGCCTGTGACCCCGTTATCGAAGAGCTGAAAGCTCATCTGGTGAGACGGCACCTGCTCGCCCTCAATCTTTTCGGTCGGGTCATAATAACTCACGGTCATGGGCCAGGACGCCAGCGGCTTCAGCGCATCATTGTGCTTGCCCTTATTGGAATGCTTCGCCTTGCCCGGCTCGCGTTTGACCCCAATGACCGATGTTGCGGTGTACACCTTCTTGTCCGCCGAACCTTCGTAGAGGCTGATTTCATCGATCGTCTTGCCATCGCGCGCCAATTCCAAGAGGCGCCGGGTGTGGGCCAGCGGAAAAGCTGTATCTTTCGGCAGATTGAACGTCTCTTCTTTGGGCTTTGACATGGCCACGGCGCCAGACCCACTGCCGATACGCGCCCGTCCTTTTACTTCCGTCTGGAGCTTGCCGTTGACATACTCGCGGCTGGAGAAATCCATGGTGCGCCCATCTGCCGTCTCAAACGACGAGTTGTGGATGTCCAACATGGACGTCTTGCCGCGGCGCAGGGTGAACTGATTGAGGAATCTGACGTTCACAGTCCAGCCTTCGCAACCGGCAGCAGAGATTTCCACGGCCAAGCGCCCACGTGCCGCCCGGATGCCTGAACGCTCCCGGGCATCGGCCAGCTTGAGGTCATAGACCGCACGGTGAGGAGAAAGCCCGGCTGCTGCGCTCGCTGCGGTTGGCACGGCAAACAGAAAAAGTCCGCCCAAGATCAGTGATTTGGTGAGAACAGCACGTTTTTTCGTTGCAATCAGGCGTGCGTGATGCATTTTTGGGATCTTCCTTGATAGGCGCCTACCGCCCTGATCTAGTCTATTCGCCAGCAATTATCCATATGACCATCCCCGGCAAACCCAAACTTTTCGTGACCCGCAAACTCACTCAAGACGTTGAAGATCGGATCGCCGGCACGTACGAGCCAGTATTCAACGATGATGACCACATTATGAGCCCCGCCGAACTGGCCGAAAAAGCCCAAGGCTGTGACGGCGCACTGGTCACCACCACAGAGCGCATTGATGCAGGCTTTATTGAAGCTTTGCCAGATTCGCTGAAGATTGTGGCCACCTTTTCGGTCGGCTATGACCATATTGACATAGCGGCAGCCAAAGCCCGCGGCATCGCAGTGACCAACACCCCTGACGTTCTCACCGACGCCACGGCTGATACAGCCTGGCTCCTCATGCTTGGCGCCGCGCGCGGTGCGGTATGGGGTGAGCGCATGGTTCGCGAGGCCACTTGGACTTCCTGGTCTCCCACTCACCCGCTGGGTCACGATGTGACAGGCCGCAAGCTTGCTATCTTGGGCATGGGCCGGATCGGCCAAGCAGTGGCCAAGCGTGCCCGCGGCTTCGACATGGAGATCCATTATCATAAGCGCTCCCGCCTGCCCGCGGACCTGGAACAAGGCGCGATCTATCACGACACGCTTGCAGGCGTGCTCGCCAATGGAGAATTTCTCTCCATCAATTGCGCCTCAACGCCCCAGACCCGCGGTTTGATCAACGCGGAAACCATCGCCGTGCTTCCAGATGGCGCTGTGTTGGTGAACACCGCGCGCGGCGACATTGTGGATGACGACGCCCTCATAGCAGCCATCGAATGCGGCAAGTTGGCTGCTGCTGGCTTGGACGTTTTTGCCGGCGAACCCGCTATTGACGAGCGCTACCGCACCTTGAAGAACACATTCCTGTTGCCCCACATCGGCTCGGCAACCTTAGGCACACGGAGCGCCATGGGCATGCGCGCCGTTGACAATCTGGATGCATTTTTTGCTGGAAAAACCCCCGGTGATCTGGTCACTGCGGGCTGAACGAAAACCCCAAGATGAAGGATTTTGAAGATGGGCAAAATTGACGATCGGCTGGCTGAAATTGGCGTGGAGATCCCTGAGGCAGCCGCGCCCGTGGCCAACTATGTGGGCTATGTGCAGAGCGGAAACATGGTGTTTGTGTCCGGTCAGGTCACCATCGAGAACGGCGAGTTCAAATATATCGGCAAGGTTGGCGAGGATTTCAGCGTTGAGGAAGGCGCAGAAGCCGCCCGCCTCTGCGGCATCAACATCATAGCCCAGGTGAAAGCAGCTTGCGGCGGCGATCTGGACCGTGTGGTCCGCGTGGTCAAGTTGGGCGGGTTCGTCAATGCCCCGGTTACATTCACTGACCACCCCAAGGTGATCAATGGGTGTTCAGATCTCATGGTGGAAGTGTTCGGCGACAAGGGCCGTCATGCCCGCTTTGCCATGGGCGCAGGATCTTTGCCGCTGAACGTGGCGGTCGAAGTAGATGCTGTGTTTGAGATCGAGTAAGCCGCATTGCTACCTATGACCCCAGGTGCGCGGCGAGCGCTGAGCTGGCTCACCGAGCGACCTGTTGCCCACCGCGGTCTGCATGATCCGGCCAATGGCATTATCGAAAACACCGAGAGCGCCGTTCAGGCGGCGCTCGAGGGTGGATACGCCATCGAGGTGGATCTGCAGTTGACGGCAGATGGCGAGGCAGTGATCTTCCATGACTACACTCTGGACCGGCTTACAACCGCAAAAGGACGGGTTCTCTCCCAGACCGTCAAGGAGCTAAAGCAAGTGGCGTTTCGCGCCTGCTCCGACAAGATCCAGAGCTTGCCGGAACTGTTAGAGCAGGTCGAGGGCAAAGCCACGCTGATGCTGGAGCTGAAGAGCCTCTGGCAAAATGTCGGCCCGCTTGAACAGCGTGTGGCTGATGTGCTTGCCACCTATAAGGGCCCCGCGTCGGTTATGTCGTTTGACCCCCAGTCCGTGACCGCCTTCAGAGCCATAGCTCCGCATGTGGTCCGCGGCCTGGTCTCGGAGCGCTTTGAACCTCTGGACGAGTGGCGCTTTTTGTCCGTTGGCCAGCGCCTCGCCTTGCGTCACGGGACGCATCTGCAGCAATGCGATCCCCATTTCCTGCACTACCACGTCAAAGGTCTGCCCTATGGCCCTACCCGCCTCTTTCGCAAACTGGGCCGCCCCGTGCTCACCTGGACGGTGCGGACGTCCAAAGAGCGTGAAATTGCCGCAAAATATGCCGATCAGATGATCTTCGAAGGTTTCCGCCCGTAATGCTAAGATAAGGCAACCGACCCAAGCGGACCCCATGGCAACACCACAGGACGATACAGAAGAAAAGCTTTTAATCCGCGTTGAAGGGGCGATGGCCGATATTGCGCCAGAGGCCTGGGATGCCTGCGCCAACCCCTCCAGCCGTCCATACAACCCATTCTTGTCGCATGCGTTCTTGAACGCGCTGGAAACCTCTGAATCGGTCTCCGGCCGGGCCGGATGGCTGCCACGGCATTTGGTGCTTGAAGAGGACGGCAAGGTGACGGGATGCATGGCCTGCTACGTGAAGTCTCATAGCCAGGGCGAGTATGTTTTCGACTACGGCTGGGCCGATGCTTACGAGCGCGCAGGCGGCCGCTACTATCCCAAACTCCAGGTGAGCGTTCCCTTTACACCGGCCACAGGGCGCCGCCTGTTGGTGGAAGATGGCCCTGAGCAGGACGCCCGCGAAACAGCACTCATGTCCGGCGCCGTTGAGCTCTGCCGGAAGGCAGGCGCGTCATCGGTACATTGGACGTTTTTGACCCAGGGGGAGTATGAGCGCCTCGGCACGCTGGGCTTGCTGCAGCGCATGGATCAGCAGTTTCACTGGCTCAATGACGGGTATGAAAGCTTCGATGATTTTCTGGACGCCCTCTCCTCTCGCAAGCGCAAGAATGTAAAGAAGGAGCGCGCGGGCGCCCTGTGCAATGGCATCGAGGTGGAATGGGTAACGGGCAACGATTTGACCGAAGGCCATTGGGATGCCTTCTACACCTTCTACATGGATACAGGTTCGCGCAAATGGGGCCGGCCATACCTCACCCGGTCGTTCTTCTCCCATGTGTCAAACGCCATGCCCGATGACATTCTTCTGGTGATCGCCCGGCGAAACGGCCGCATCATAGCCGGTGCGTTGAACTTCATCGGCGGTGACACGCTCTACGGCCGCAATTGGGGGTGTGTGGAAGACCACCGGTTCCTGCATTTTGAGCTGTGCTATTACCAAGCCATTGAGTTTGCGATTGAGCGCGGCCTGAAACGCGTTGAGGCAGGAGCCCAAGGTCCCCACAAACTGGCCAGGGGCTATGTGCCGGTAACCACCTACTCGGCGCACTACATCGCTGATCCCGGCCTGGATCAAGCGGTCCGAGAATACCTCACCCGCGAGCGGCAATATGTGGAAGAAGAGCAGCAACACCTTGCCCGCCACGTGCCGTTTAAGAAACACTCACAATCTTGACGCCAACGAGCAGGAATAAAGATAGATGCCCACCTATGACAATGAGAACGTGTTCGCCAAGATTTTGCGCGGCGAGTTACCGTGTCACTCTCTCTATGAAGACGACAAGACCCTGGCAATCATGGATATCATGCCGCGCTGCGACGGCCATTGCCTGGTGATCCCCAAGGCACCCTCGCGCAATTTGCTGGACATTGGAGCCAGTGACATCGGCGCGGTGATGGTCACCGCCCAAAAGATGGCGCATGCGGTCATGAAGGCCTTTGATGCGCAAGGGGTGACCATCCAACAGTTCAACGAGCCGGCGAGCGGCCAAGTGGTGTTTCACACCCACCTGCATGTGCTGCCCCGCCACGATGGTGTGAAGCTGGGTCCACACACGGGCGAAATGGCAGATAACGACATTCTGGCTGCCAATGCCGAGAAGATCAGGGCTGCCCTGTGACCGGGGCTTGCCTAAAGCAGTGGTCGAACGAGTTCTTCCATGATGAGAATGGTGGCGAAGGCCGCCCCCACACCGGCAGGTGCGTTTGAGAGCGCATAATAGACCGCAATGCCTGCCCCATAGGCGCCAAGCCGCGTCGCAAGCAGGGTTTCCTTGAGGATATCGGGCGGGGCGATCGCCAATTTAATACACAAGGCCGCCACAATGGCCGTGGCCACGCAACTCAACCAGCGCAGCAGTTCACCATCAGGGCTGAGCTTCTGCGCAGCATAAACACCCATTGCCCGCCAGATGTAAGTGGCCAAACCTCCGGCAACAAATATGGCCATCAACAGATGGAGGTCATCATCGCTCATATCGGCCGCCTCGCAGCACGCCCGGCAAAGTAGGCCACCGTGCCGCCCACGAACCCGGCAACGGCCAGGTCATAGTCCGGCACCAACCGCATGCACAGAGGGATCAGAGCTGTGCCCGCGGCAATGGCGAAATAGTCAGCCCGCGCCCGCGCGTTCATGAAGAGCGAAATGAAGAAGAAGCAAGGCGACATGAACGCCAAGGCCGCAGCAACCACAAGCGGAAGTACCCCGGTGAGATAGTATCCGGCCACATTCATGCCCAGCATCACCAACATCAAGCAACACCCAAGCCCGGTCAGCCAGGGCAGCCTGCGGGCTCGCTCCATCTGCACCACTTTTTGTTCCGTCAGCACCCATAAGGTCACGGCAATGAAATGCGCCAGAAAGTAAAGCGGCGTCCTTCCGGTGCCCGGCAATGCAGACTTGGCCAGCACCAGGGTCACCATCGGCAACAAGCGCACGGCCGTAAAGCTGACAGCCAATGCCGTGGCCAACAGTCCGGCGCCTTCCGTCACCAGGGTCAACAACACCACCTGCCCAGGCAAAGCCCAGATAACTGCGGTGGTCACCACGGCCGGCCAAACCTCAAATCCCATACCGCGCACCAGCGCCCCAAACCCCAGAAACGAGGCGCACATGACAAGACCGGCCAAGGAGAACACACCTGTCGTGCCCTGCCAGAAGGCAGACCAGTCGTAATGTGTGTCCTCAGTTGACATGCAGGGAACGCGGATAAACTTGGTGGGGCTTAATCGAGTGGGACCCTATCTATACGCCCATAAGAACTGCCTGAACAGGCAAAGGACAAAAAGGCTTCGCTCGCGAACTTATTCGAGGGAAACCTGGATCTTTCCGCGCTTGTCGGGTGTGAACAAAATGCCGACTTTGCGGTGGCCCTTGCAGTTTTTCACGGTCCAGGTTTCCCGCCACATGGTCCCGTGCTTCATCTTCGCTTGAGCGACAAACTGCGAATTGCTGACCTTAAGGAGGCTCTTCTTTTTGCAGCCTGCCCTTGTGGACCGCTTGCGTTCTGCCGCAAGCACGAGTTTCATGGTGTCAAACTGCAGCTTTGGTGTCGTTCGCGTGGTTCCCGAAAGATACGGAAACATCACCGCTTCTCCGCCGTGCCGGGCCGCGATGACCTTCCTACGAAACGGCTTTCCGCAACCTTCAACCCGGACGGTATCGATCCATTGGCTCGACTTAGGCACGCCGATATCGGGCATTGCCACAGGGGCCTTAAGCATTTTCACGTCGGTCCGCCCGGCAATCTTTGGGCTCTTGCAGCCATTCACATTGGCTTCATAGCGCGCCACCACAAATCTCAACTTGTTTACGTAAGCGCGTGAGTTGAGATATTTTTTCAGCTTTTTCTGATCAGAAGCGCTGGGTGCGGCCAGGGCATCCACAGATTGCCAAGGCATTAGGATTGGCAGTAGCGCAAGAAGCACGGCTCGAGATGCAAATCTCATCATCGGCATACCCAGGAACGGCTGCCGCCCCGGAGGCTCGCGCGTCCCGTCTGGGGACGCGCATAACCATTGCGAAAATGCGCGCCCGGTTAATCCGTCAGCAGTGGAACGCTCGGGACTGATCCACCGCCACCACTTTTCTTACGCGGCGGAGACTTTTTCCGCGGCGCAGCTTTTTTCTTTGTAGCGGTTTTTTTGCGAGTCGCCTTCGCTTTTGCAGGCTTGGTGGGCTTGGCCTTCTCGGCATCCCCGGTAAGGAACTCAAAGCCGAGGGCCGACTTTCCGTCCTTACGCTCGACCACCACCTTGACAGTACCACCCCCGGACAGCTTCCCGAACAACACTTCGTCAGCCAGCGGCTTCTTGATGTTCTCCTGGATCACCCGCGCCAACGGTCTGGCGCCGTAGAGTTCGTCATAGCCTTCCTTGGCCAGCCAATCCGCTGCCTCGTCTGTCAGTTCGATGTTCACCTGACGGTCGGCCAATTGCGCTTCCAGTTGCAGGACGAACTTCTCAACGACCCGTTGGATCACGTCTTGGCTGAGCGGAGCGAACGGAATGACCGCATCCAGACGGTTCCGGAATTCAGGAGAGAACATCTTGTTGATGGCCTCTTCATCGTCCCCTTCCCTCTTGGACTGCGTGAAACCCATAGCCGGCTTGGCCAGATCAGCCGCACCCGCATTGGTAGTCATGATGAGGATCACATTGCGGAAGTCGATGGATTTGCCGTTGTGATCGGTGAGCTTGCCGTGATCCATCACCTGCAAGAGAATGTTGAAGAGATCAGGGTGAGCTTTCTCAATCTCATCGAGCAACAGCACGCAATGCGGGTTTTGATCGACCCCGTCAGTGAGGAGACCGCCTTGATCAAAGCCCACATAACCGGGAGGCGCACCGATCAGTCTGGAGACGGTATGGCGCTCCATGTATTCCGACATATCGAACCGCAGAAGCTCAACGCCCATGGCATCTGCCAACTGACGAGCCACTTCGGTTTTACCCACGCCCGTGGGCCCGGAGAAGAGGTAGTTGCCGATGGGTTTTTCCGGCTCGCGCAATCCGGCGCGTGACAGCTTAATGGCCGAGGCCAACGCATCAATGGCCTTGTCCTGACCAAACACAACCCGGCGCAGTGTTGAAGACAGATCCTGCAACACCTCCGCGTCGGACTTGGAGACGGTCTTCGGTGGAATGCGGGCCATGCTGGCAATGGTCTCTTCGACCTCTTTGATGCCAATGGTCTTGCGGCGCCGGGATTCCGGCAGCAGCATCTGTGACGCACCGGTCTCATCGATCACATCGATCGCCTTGTCCGGCAGCTTACGGTCAGACATGTATTTGGCTGACAGCTCAACCGCCTGGCGGATCGCATCGTTGGTGTAGCGGATATTGTGGAAATCCTCGAAGTAAGGCTTCAGCCCCTTCAGGATCTTCACCGCATCTTCAACAGAAGGCTCGTTAATGTCGATCTTCTGGAAGCGGCGCACCAGAGCGCGATCTTTCTCGAAGTGCTGGCGGTATTCCTTATAGGTGGTCGAACCGATGCACCTGAGGGTTCCGCCGGCCAGAGCCGGTTTCAGGAGGTTAGAGGCATCCATAGCTCCGCCTGAGGTCGCGCCTGCACCGATGACCGTATGGATCTCATCGATGAACATAATCGCGCCTTCGTAATCCTCGATCTCTTTCACGACCGCTTTCAGACGCTCTTCAAAATCGCCGCGATAGCGCGTTCCGGCCAAAAGGGCGCCCATGTCGAGGGCGAAAATGGTGCACTCTTTCAGAACCTCCGGCACATCATTGTTGACGATCTTGCGCGCCAGACCTTCAGCAATGGCAGTCTTGCCCACGCCCGACTCGCCGACGAACAATGGATTGTTCTTCTGGCGGCGGCATAGGACTTGAACCGTGCGCCGCACCTCGGCTTCACGGCCAATAAGTGGATCAATGCGGCCTTCTTCCGCCTTGCGGTTCAAATTGACGCAATAGGCTTCCAATGCATCGGTGCCGTCTTTGCTCTCGCCGCCCTCACCCGATTCAGCGTCGCGTTCTTCCTCAACACCGCGGACGCTGCGCGGCTCGGACGAGCCGGCGCGTTTGGCTATGCCGTGGGAGATATAGTTGACCGCATCATACCGCGTCATATCCTGCTCTTGCAGGAAGTAAGCGGCATGGCTCTCGCGCTCAGCGAAGATCGCCACCAGAACGTTGGCGCCAGTCACTTCTTCGCGACCAGACGACTGAACGTGAATGACAGCGCGCTGAATGACCCGCTGAAAGCCAGCAGTTGGTTTGGAATCATCGCCCGTCGCGGACACCAATGTCGCCAGTTCCGTGTCCACATAGTTCTCAAGATTGCGACGCAGAGCATCGAGATCAACGTTGCAGGCGCGCATTACGGCAGCCGCATCGGTGTCATCAATGAGCGCCAGTAACAAGTGTTCAAGCGTGGCATATTCCTGGCTTCGGTCATTCGCAAGCGCGAGCGCGCGGTGCAATGCTTCTTCGAGGCTGCGTGAGAATGATGGCACTGGACCTGTTACTCCTTTTCCATTGTGCACTGCAGGGGATGCTGATGCTCTCGGGCGAAATCCATCACCTGCGTCACTTTGGTTTCAGCGATTTCAAAGGTATAGACGCCACAGACGCCAACACCCTTTTGGTGAACATGGAGCATTACGCGGGTTGCTTGGTCAAGTCCCATTCCGAAGAACTTCTCCAGCACATACACCACGAATTCCATGGGTGTGTAATCATCGTTCAGAAGGAGAACCTTATAAAGGCTGGGCTTCTTTGTTTTCGGCTTTGCACGCGTGATAACGCCGGTTTGGTTGCCCGAACCGCCATCGTCGTCCTTATCCTCCGCCATCGCGGTAATGTTCTCAACAAAAGCCATGTACGTCCTAGAGGAGGCCCATTCTCCGACCAACGCGACCTATATAGTGTGTCATCCTAAAGATGCGAGCTTTGACGCTGCTCCGCAAGGGACAAGGTGCAAAAAACCGTAGAATTGAACGCGAAAAAACCCGGTGCAGTTCACTGCACCGGGTTTGAAACCGGATAAACCGGGATCGCGGCGAAGCGCGATCTAACTTACTTTGCTGCGGGTGCTTTGCCGGAGAATTTGGCAACGCTGGCTTCAAAAGGCTTGTAAGCCTCTTTTGCAGTCTCTTTGTAGAGTTCGCCGAGCTTGTTCAGCTCGTTCAGGTATGCTTCAGAAGCTGCCTTTGCATAGCCCTGCTGAACTTCAACAGCTTTGTCGAAGCTTTTGGCGGCCATGGCTTTTTCGATTACCGCAGAACCTTCTTCGAAGGACTTGCGAGAGTAATCAGCAACTTCAGTTGCGATTGACTGGAAGCCTTTGGTCAAAGCAGTTGCGCTCGCCACATAAGCTTCAAAACCTTCTTTGCCCCAGTTTTGGGCTTCTTCAAACGACTTGATCATCACACTTGGCTCCTGTCCCCATCGGACTTGAAAATTCAAACTTGGCGTCGAGCGGCCTCGCTCTTCGCGCTTGCACAATCGTTATATGTGCACTGCATCATTAATGTCAAGCCGATTTATTGCAGTGCACAAAAAAAGAAAATGCGAGCCATCCAAGCTTGAGCGAAGCTGAACGTTTAATCGTTTGGTAAGCCAGATCAGAGAATATCCGTAGCTGTTGCAGCTCAGTAACAGAGACAGGCAACCCCCGCAGGGACCGGGGTGGTGAGTAGTGTATCGGATTGGGAGTTGGGCAGGACAAACGCAACGGCCCCTTGGCACAGTACCAGTAATTGCCCCAGGGATGTTCGCAAACACGTTTGCCCAAGTACAGACTGGATAACGCCACAAAATGAGCGGATATCGGGTCTTCTCTTCCGTTTCGAAGGCGTGAGGCGAAGAGAGTATGTTTGTAAGAGTTGGCGAGTATGGCGGCCAGGCTCGTTCCAGGGTTTCCAACCTTTTGATCTCATTATTTGGAGCGCTCCTGGCTGCCACCTTCTTCCTGGCATCAGGTCCTTCTGCACAAGCTGCAGCGAAGTTCGCGGCCATTACCGTGGACGCCCACAGCGGCCGAGTGATCTTTGCGCGCAATGCAGACGCATTGCGCTACCCGGCTTCGTTGACCAAGATCATGACCCTTTATCTGGTGTTTCAGGATCTGGAAGCTGGGCGCATCAGTATCGATACGCCCTTACGTGTCTCGCGCCGTGCAGCCTCCATGCAGCCATCCAAACTGGGTCTCAAGCCCGGTTCCACCATTAGGGTCCGGCACGCGATCAAGGCCTTGGTCACCAAGTCTGCCAATGACGTGGCCACAACCGTGGCTGAAAACCTGGGCGGAAGCGAAGCCAATTTCGCACGTCGCATGACCCGCACTGCGCGCGCTCTGGGCATGAGCCGCACCACATTCGCCAATGCCTCGGGCCTTCCCAATCGACGCCAGCGCACAACTGCGCGCGACATGGCCACGCTGGGCTTGCGCATTCAGCGCGATTTTCCGCAGTATTACAGCTATTTCCGCACACGCACCTTCACGTATAAGGGCCGCAGGTACGGCAATCACAACCGGTTGCTCGGCCGCGTGAAAGGTGTCGACGGCATCAAAACCGGTTACACGCGCGCATCAGGCTTCAACCTGACATCCTCCGTGCGCCGAAAGGGGCGCCACGTGGTGGGCGTGGTCATGGGCGGCAAGTCTGGCCGCTCTCGCAACCGTTACATGACGGGCATCCTGAAAACAGCCCTGAAAAAGGTGCCCTATCGCAAGCGCCTGCGCTTAGCATCTGTGGCCGGCACACCTCCCGGCTACAAACGGCGCAAGCCGCATAAGGTTGCCGCTGCAAAGCCGCGTAAGCCAAATATTATTTCGCCAAACGGACAATCTGACAGCCGGGTCCGGGTCCTCAGCGCCAATGGCGCAGGAGCGGCGCCAGTGCGCGCGCAAATGAAGAGCCTGATTGCGGCAAAGGTCACTGAGACCGAAGCGCTTCCAGCGGACATAAGCAACAAGTCGGACCGGGCGGACATTGAGAGATTGCAGGACGACGTCCCCCAAACGCAGCAAGTCAAAGTCGCCAAGCGCAAAACCAAGCGCGCAGAGCCCCGCATCGGAATGGCCCGCGGCCGCACTTGGCAAATCCAAATCGGCGCTTACAACAGCGCCGGCGAGGCCCTCTCCGGTCTCACCAAAGCCAAGAACATCGGCCTGAAAGCCCTAAGAGGCAAGAAGGCCCTCACGATGGTTGTGAAAACAAAAGGCGCAAAGCTTTACCGCGCCCGGTTCGCAGGGTTCAACCGCAACCAGGCCAAGCGTGCTTGCAAGTCGCTGTCACGCCGTTCATTCGGCTGCTTGACCATTGCGCCCAGAAGCTGATCCCCCATCACCTGTTCAGAAAACGGGTGCGGTCTAAACAGCTCGCCTGAACGACATCGTCTCGTGTCCATTAGACGCCAAGCAACAGATCCTTAGCCTGGTTGATCCGGGCAGCCAGATAATCCGAACCACCCTGGTCGGGGTGATACTGCTTCATCATGCGCCGGTGGGCGGCGACGATTTCCTCTTCACCGGCCCCTGGTTCCAGCCCCAGGATTTCATAAGCCTCCCGAACGGTCATCTTGGCCGATGCATTGCCCGAGCCCGATGCACCCTCCCCTTCCGCGCCGTCACGCCAATCAGGATGGGCCCTGTCCAGATAGGCTTCCAAGAGGGCCAATGACTGGTCCTTGGCGGCCGTGCATTCGGCCATTAGGACCACAAGCTCCTCAAGACTTAGGTCTGACAGTCGGCGTCCGGCATATTCCCCAGCCAGAATTTCGCCATCCATCTTTCCGCTGTCATGATCCAGCTCCATGGCGAGCACCTTGGTGCGAACGGCCGACGTCTGCCCTTGCGCCTTGCGCCGGCCCATGGGCCAGCGCCCGAACGGTCCAACACCCAACGCGCGCGACAGCATCATAAAACCAAAGAACGCCAAAGGACCGCCAACCAGAGCGAGCCCACGCGTGGCCAACAGGGTTCCGGCCGCCAGCAGGACGCTCCCAGCCAGCACGCGTAAAACGGCTGCCAACCTGGCCGGCGATGCCTTTAGAAACAGCATGCCCAAGATCGGGATCACGATCAGCAATACGCCTAAGATGAGAAAGATACGGGTCACAAGTTCAATTCCAGTTGGGCTTTGGCCTGATCTGTCATTTAAGTGTACGCCAGATGATTGTGTTCAGCGCACTCTTTTGTGCGAATCTAAGGGCCGCGCTATGGATTTTCCATGAGCCGGGTGTCCTTAAACCAAGCAGTCCACGATCAGCAGTCTGGAAACTTCTCCAAGGCTGAAGAACGCTATCGCACTATACTAAGAACTGAGCCCGACAACATCGATGCTCTTCATCTGTTAGGAACGCTCTTGTGGAGCCGGGACAAATCGTCCGTGGAGGCTCTGGGGCTGGTGCTGCAAGCCCTGCAATTGCGTCCGGATGCACCGGTCATCCGCCACAATTACGCGTCCATGCTGACGGCCACCGGACACTTTGACGAAGCGATCCGAAGTTACAGACGCGCAATTGCATTGAAGCCGGACTATGCAGAGGCGTACTTCAATCTTTCCGGCTTCCTGAAGTTTGAGGCCCATGATCCTTTGATCGGGCAGATGAAGGCCCTTCATGCCAAAGAGGGCCAGTCCCAGGCCGAGCGCATCCACCTGGGCTTTGCCCTGGCAAAGGCCCTGGACGATATCGGCGACTACGACAACGCCTTCGCATATGCCTCAGAGGCAAACGCCTTGGTCAAACGGCCGTTCAATCTGGAGGCGCACGAGGTCCATGTGGCCGAGATCATCAAGGTTGCGCGAAAAACCGTTTTCACCAAGCGGCGGAGTTTCGGCAGCCGCTCGCCGGCTCCGGTCTTCATTGTCGGCACGCCCCGCTCCGGAAGCACGTTATGCGAGCGCATCCTGGCCGCCCACCCACAGATCTACGGTGCAGGCGAGTTAACGATGATCGGCAACATCAACGCCCAAATGCGCCAGCGCGTATCGGAGCGCAATCGAGGAACCATCGCGGCCTACTTGCGGCACGTGCCCGCCGTGGAGTTTTTGCGTGCCGCGGACGCCTGTCTGGAAATGATCAATCAAAGGGCTCCGGCAGGCTATCTGCGCTTTACGGACAAGATGCCGTTCAACTTCTTCCATTTGGGGCTCATCGCGCTTTTGTTCCCCAATGCCAAGGTCATCCATGTACGCCGACACCTGATGGATACCGCAACCTCCTGCTTCTTCCAGCATTTCCAGAAGGGCAATGGGTTCACGTATTCACAGGAAACCTTGGGCGATTTTCTGCGTCTCTACCACTGGCTGATGAGTTTTTGGCAGTCCAATCCTCCGGTGGCCCTTCACACCGTCGATTACGAAGATCTCGTGCAATCCCCGGAAGCTGAAGCGCGCAAGCTGATCAGCTTTGTCGGGCTGGATTGGCATGATGCATGCCTCAAGCCAGAGGCGTCAGCCGCGGCCATCGCCACAGCCAGCCGTTGGCAGGCCCGCCAACCGGTCACAACCAGCTCCATTGGCCGTTGGAAAAACTATCAGCATCACTTTGGACGCATCGCCGGACGACTGGACGGGCTCTACGATCCCTAGAGCAAACCGGCCGCTTTGAGGCCGGCCAGCGCCTTCTCCGCATGAGCAGCATCGCCGCCACCTGCAATCTGGATCTGCTCGAACAGATGCTCCGGTGTTAAGGCGGGATTGGCTTTCCGCGCTCTGTCCATGGCGGCATGAGCCTCGTCGATCTTGCCCAGCGTCCCAAGCGCATTGGCCAGAGTGACCCAAGCGCCTGCGTATCCAGGCTGGATCTCCACACTCTTGCGGGCTGCGCGCACAGCATCTTCTGCTCGTTCTTGGCGCAGACAGGCATTCGCTTTGAAATAGAGCCAATAGTTCACCATGGGGTGATTGGGCGCAGAGACCAAAATGCGGTCCAGGATGGCTTGACCTTCCTCGATCTCTTCAGGCGTTCCGCCATAACACAAGGTTCGCCCCAACCGCCCCCAACTGTGGAAGTCAAAAGGGGCAATGTCCACGGCCCGCCGGAGCGCGGCCACCGCTTTTTCGTGCTGTCCGCAATTGCTCCAGATCTTGCCCAACGTGCGCTGCACCGCGGGGTCATCCGGGGAGAGTTCAGCGGCCCGCTCCACCGCCGTCTGGGCACCAATCCGGTCACTCTCAAAATCTTCGCTGAACCCGCTCACCACCCGTTGCATCAGAACCGACGCCAAGCAGGCATGAGCACCCGCGTAAGTCGCGTCCAATTCCACGGCCTGTCGCGCCAGGTCCAGGGCCTCATCGATGGCATCACGGTTTACTGGTAAATTGAGCGCGCGCGCCTTTTGCACCAATCCCCAAGCATCCAGGTTCTGGGTTGGATGCGCACTGACGCGTTGCCATTCCGCCCGCAGCAGTTCCCCGCCAAAGGCAATCACGATTGCCGTGGCAATTTCCTCTTGAACGGCGAACACGTCGGACAAATCGCCGTTATAGGTGTTGGACCAAAGCTGACTGCGGGTGGCCACCTCCGTTAACTCGGCAATCACCCTGAGCTTTGAGCCCGCGTGGCGTACATTACCTGTCAGCACGTAGCGAAACTGGTGCTCACGCACCAGATCCCATGCATCTTCCCCTTGCGCGCGCGAACTGAATATCGCCGAACGCGACGCCACCCGCAGATCGGGCACGCGCGAGAGCATGTTGATGACTTCACTGGCGATCCCGTCAGCGATGTAGGCGTCGTTGGGATCCGGTGACAAGC